>CAZHFC010000072.1:0-1511 GCA_964531985.1 uncultured Bacteroidales bacterium | reverse complement strand
ACACACAGCCATGTAACCATTTAACCATGTAACACTTTTCCCGGTATCCGGTACCCGGAACCGTATCTAAACAAATCACCGAATAAAATAAACAAATAAACCTTGATACTATTCACCAAACCATACATCTCCGGCAAGGAGTTCGAATACATGCAGGATGCCGCCGGGCGCGGGCATCTGTCCGGTAATGGCTATTATACAAAGCAATGCCAGGGGTTTTTCGAAAAGCGTTACGGCTTCAGGAGGTGTTTCCTGACTACTTCATGCACCGACGCCCTCGAGATGGCGGCCATGTTACTAAACCTGGGCCCCGATGATGAGGTGATCGTGCCTTCCTACACCTTTGTAACCACGGCTTTGGCCTTTGTGCGGCATGGGGCGAAAGTTGTTTTTGTCGATTCGCAAAAAGATCATCCGAACCTGGATATTGACCAGCTTGAAAAACTGATCACCCCAAATACAAAAGCCATTGTTCCCATGCATTATGCCGGCAATGCCTGCAACATGGACCGCATCATGGCCCTGGCCGAAAAACACGGTTTATATGTGATCGAAGATGATGCCCTGGCCATTGATGCGTATTATAAGGACCGTCCCCTGGGCGGGATCGGCCATATGGGATGTTTCTCGTTTCACGACACCAAGGGCATACAGGCCGGAGAAGGCGGCATGCTGGTGGTAAACGACGAAAAACTGGTTAAAAGGGCCGAGGTCATCTGGGAAAAGGGCACCAACCGGGCCGCATTTTTCCGGGGTGAGGTGGATAAGTACGGATGGATTGACCTGGGTTCATCCTTCCAGCCTTCCGAGCTGATCGCGGCTTTCCTCTATGCCCAGCTCGAGAACATCGACCGCATACAGGGCCGGAGAATGGAAATCTGGGACACGTATTACGAAGCCCTTTCGCCCCTGGCGGAAAAAGGAACCATCAGCATCCCGGCCATCCCGGAATACGCCACCAACAATGCCCACGCCTTTTATTTCATCTGCCGCTCGCCCGAAGAACGAACAGCCCTGATCGATCACTTAAAGAAAAACGGCATAAAGGCTACGTTTCATTACCAGGCCTTGCACGCCAGCAGGTACTTCAATGGCAACAAGCAAGCCAATAAGCTGCCAAACGCAGAAAAATATACCGATTGCCTGCTGCGCTTGCCCTTGTATTATGAAATGACGGAAGAAGATGTTATAACAGTTGTTGAAGCGGTGAAAGGTTTTTATGAATAAACAGACAAGGTGCTTCAGTGCTTCAGTGCTTCAGTGCTTCAGTGCTTCAGTGCTTCAGTGCTTCAGTGCTTCAGTGTTGGTCTGAATTTGAAAGCATTAGTCCTTTAATTGATTATGGATGGGAAGACGAAAAGACGAAGGGAAGAAGGTAAGAAAGGAAGAAGGGAAGAAGGGACGAAAAGCCATTAACGTTAACCATGTAGCCCCCGATTCTCGGGGCAGGCACTAAAACACTGTTGATTCGTTTATTCGGTAATTTGTTTAGGTGAGGTACCGGATACCGG
>CAZHFC010000071.1:0-1654 GCA_964531985.1 uncultured Bacteroidales bacterium | reverse complement strand
TGGGCTTTGTATAATGTTATATGCCGGTTATTCAATGATCAATTTCCTGGTGGAAGTTTTATTCCCCCAAAGAGATCTGTTGTTTAGTGTTGAGAATTTGGGAAATGATTATTTTCGTTCTCAAGAAGACAATTAACCAATACGCGAAATGTACACTTCCCTTGCCCTGGTCGAAGGTGTGATCGTTATGCTTTCGATCATTCTCCTGGCTGCCTTCCTGAAAAGACTGGGCATTCTTCAGAAAGAGCACAGTCATCTTTTCAGCGGCCTGGTGATCAAGGTAACTTTGCCGGCATTGATCTTTTCATCCCTGGCCTTATCCAGTTTCCATCGCGAATTCCTGATGATGGCGCTGGTCATGGTGGCAGTGGAGATCGTTGCCATACTACTGGCTCTTTTGGCCGCCAAGGCCCTAAAGCTGGAAAGGGGCGCCACCGGGGCTCTTATGTTGGCCTCTGCCTTTGGGATGACATCCATGCTCGGCTATCCGCTCATCAGCCAGGTATTCCCCCACGATCCTCAGGCCCTGGAAGAGGCCGTGGTCACAAGCGAGCTGGGTGTCGGGTTGCTGCTGTTCATCCTCGGCCCGCTTATCGCCATGTTCTACGGCGATTCGGGAGTTGTGAGGAAGGACATCTTCAGATCCGTGGCCGGCTTTTTTATCTCACCGGTCTTTGTCGCCCTGGTACTGGGCATTGGCCTGTCGTTCTTCTCCATCAATCCGGAAGGGATGGCCTTTTCCATCATCGACCGGGTTATGGTCCTCGTGGGAAATGCAAATACCCTGCTGGTGGCCCTGGTGGTGGGACTGGTGATTGAGGTCCACAGCATCCGGCATTACTGGCTTTTCATGGCAGTGGCCGTTCTTCTGAAACTCATCATCAAGCCCATCGTGGCATACCTGCTGCTGAAACAGCCCGCGTTCACGGATATGATGCAACAGATCGTTTTTATAGAGACCACCTTACCCTCAGCAATGCTTGGAGCTGTCTTCGCCAGGCATTACAACTGCCGTCCCGATCTGGTCTCGATGGCCGTCATGGTTACCTTGGTGATGAGCGTGCTGACCGTCAGCCTCCTGTTCTGGTTGCTGTTTTGACTCACCGCTGGCGCGCGTCTCCAGGCGCCTTCAGGTTTGTCATTCGTTTACGGATGAGCATTTTGTCTGATCATAAAGAGGAATATATTTTGCCAGGGAATATGTTCCTGACTTGTGACATCTCGTAATATTAGTGCGGTTTTATTTTCTAACATACAGAATATTAATGATATAAAAATCATAAAATTGATTTTTACCGCACTAACGCCTATTTTTGTTCCATGTTAAGGATCAGAAAGGTTAAGACAAAGTCGGGATCTACAGCTGTACAAGTGGTTCAATATGCCGGGCACAGCGCAAAAATTGTTAAACACATAGGTAGTGCCAAGGATGATATTGATCGCGAACTGTTGATAAGCAAAGCGCAAGAGTGGATTGAAAAATATACTCTGCAGTCAAATTTATTTCCGGAACAAAAGCAAAATGTTCTGATTGTTGAAAGAAGCGAATGCGTTAGAGTGACCCACGATTTTGCCTACCAGTTTTTCAGGAGTTGATACAAAGATTGTCCATTTGAATTCTGAATTCTGAAATCTGAAATCTGAACCCGGTACT
>CAZHFC010000070.1:0-2122 GCA_964531985.1 uncultured Bacteroidales bacterium | reverse complement strand
TCAGAATTCAGATTTCAGACCCGCCGAAAGCGGGCAGTGCTTGCCCCGAGACCTCATGGGTTTCAGTGTTATAGTGTTTCAGTGTTTCAGTGTTTCAGTGTTTCAGTGTTTCAGTGTTTCAGTGTTTCAGTGCTTGCCCCGAGAACTCGGTGGCCTGCCCCGGGAATCGGGGGCTACATGGCTAAATGGCTACATGGTTAAATGGTTAAATGGTTACATGCCTGCCCCGAGAATCGGGGGTTAAATTCGTGAGACTGCCTTTTTATGAGCGCAGCGAAATGAAAAGGCTTAGTCGAACGAATCCCGCTTTAGTGAAATGGTGGTTCCGGGTACCGGGAAGTACCGGGTTCAGATTTCAAAAACCAGATTTCAGAATTCATCCACCCGGCGTGCACCGGCGGAAAAAAATGTTGGAATGAATCAAAAAAAATTGTATTTTCGAAACACACAAGAAAACTGTTGGGTTTTTCAAAAAATCCATATTTGTGGTATGAATATTTGATCTCATGCACCTGGCCATTTGCAGCACCGGTAATTATTATGATCATATAAAGGCTGTAACAGCCCTGCTTTTGTCATTCATACTCCTGAGCATCAAAGTTGATGTTTATTCACAGGAATATAAAAGAGCTGATATCTGGTACTTCGGCATATACGCAGGTGTTGATTTCAGCAGCGGGGAACCCGTTGCCATCTTCGACAATAAACTTTCATCCGGGGGAACCAGCAGGGGGTTTATCGTGATGAGCGATACGAACAGCAACCTGCTTTATTATTCCAATGGACTGGCCATACGAAACGGAAATCACCTTCCGATCGATAATACATTCATGCTCGCTTCATATGATGTAATTTCATTCCCGGTTTATGGTTCCGATCATGAATATTATGTTTTTTCTGCTCCTAATTATCATTATCCGGGGCTTAATCAATTTTATTATGCCATCGTTGACATGAACCTCAACGGAGGTCTTGGAGGAGTTAGTGAGCCTGTTCTTGTAAGCCCGTCAATCTGGGATCCGGGACAGAAACTTGCCGCAACCAGGCATAAAAATAAACAGGATGTCTGGGTTGTTGTCAGAAAGATTGTTGATGACCATTTTGCTTCTATACTGGTAACAGGCGATTCTGTCCATACTCAACCCGTTTTGAGCCCTGCACCTTCTTTCATTGTAGATCCTATGTTTGGGGTTGCTGAGCTGGACGGACAATTGCGCATTTCTTATGATAATAAATACCTGATAAATACAAATACCGGATGGGCTAGCTTAACTGATACCAACGACAGGGTTGAGGTATGTAAATTCAATGATGAGACCGGGATCGTAAGCTACCTGTATTATTTCAAGATACGCGGACAGGATAATTCATGGTACAGGGTACAGGGAGCAGAATTCTCTCCCGATTCCAGGTATTTATATTTAAGCGGACACAGGGATTCCCCTCATACCGGCTTTGTATTCCAGTTTGACATGCAATATATTGAGGACTCGGCCAGTTTCCTGGCATCAAGGATATTGGTAGGACAGGATGACAGGCCATTTGGAATGCAACTGGCCAGGGATGGAAAAATTTATATTACCGGCCGACCAGTGGGTTCTGGTTCTACCCCTTATCTGTCGGTGATCAATGATCCATGGAAGCAAGGAACAGATTGTAATTTTCAAAGAGAAGCAGTTTTTTTAAGCCCGGGCGCAGGTACAGGGATGTTAACAAAAGTATTTCCTTATTATTTATTTCGTTTTGATGATGAAGGTGTTTGTGAAGGTGAAGAATTTCAGTTCACACATTGGTTTGTTCCAGAACCTGATTACATAGAATGGGATTTCGGGGATCCGGCATCAGGATCAAATAATGCTTCCATCATTCCCAATCCAACCCATGTCTTCACTGATGGTGGATCCTATGAGGTTTCTGTTTATGTGGAGTATCCAAACGGGAGGATAGAGGAAACATCACGTATAATAGAAGTGGAATATAAACCCGAACCTGATCTTGGCCCTGATACCTCCATCTGCAATGGCGGGGAGATCATACTCAATGCAGAATGCGGCCCCCATTTCTATGTCTGGAGCAACGGGGCTTTTGGCAGCTCCCAGATCATCGTATCCGATACGGGCTG
>CAZHFC010000069.1:0-2977 GCA_964531985.1 uncultured Bacteroidales bacterium | reverse complement strand
TCTGATTACCATACAGATGCGTGTTTTGCTAAAAACCCAATCCGGAAAACAGGAATTGGTTTGTTCGGTTTCATTATTACTCTAATTTAGATTTTCGCCATTGAAATGAGGGAGTAATACTGCCAGGTTCTCGTCCCATCCATGAACCAAGTTGTGTTTCTTTATTACCCAATGTAAATGAAATGATATCATTGTCAATGAGAAGTGCGTTTTTTTTATCCTTAATGACATATAGGTCAATAAAATATGTGCCCCAGTTAAAAAAGTTAGCAGGAATAATTGCTTCTGCAAGATGGTATCCAATATCATGTTCATAACTTATTCCGCTTTTCCCCCAGCTTGTGGAGAATATTTTATTGCCTTGATCGTCTTTGACATGCAAAGTCAGATGTAGGCTTTGATATTTCTCTTTCACAAAATATTTTGCAGTAAAAACTAACTCTTCATCAATTCTCATTTGTTTTGTATAGTCTTTGCTTTTAGCTTTTATCCCAATTTCAGTAAGCACAAAGTATTCTTTTGCTATTTCATTGTTATTAAATGTTTTGTGGTTGGTGACATCACTGCTGCCCTTGAGATATTCGTTTACTACTTCATCTGTTTCACCCATTTTCCAAATTTGTCCATCAACAAGCACAATCCCTCTGCTGCAAAGACTTTTCACAGCAGCCATATTATGGCTCACAAACAGCACGGTTCTTCCTTCATTTTTACTAACATCCTGCATTTTACCTACAGCTTTTTTCTGGAATTCGGCATCGCCTACGGCCAGCACTTCGTCTACCACCAGGATCTCGGGTTCGAGGTGGGCGGCCACGGCAAAGCCCAGGCGTACCATCATGCCGCTGCTGTATCGCTTTACCGGTGTATCAATGTAACGGGCCACCCCGCTGAAATCAATGATCTCGTCCAGCTTTGAACGGATCTCCGCCCTGGTCATGCCCAGGATGGCACCGTTCAGGAAAATATTCTCCCGCCCGGTGAGCTCGGGATGGAAACCGGTGCCCACCTCCAGCAAACTGCCTATGCGCCCGTTATAGTGGATGCTGCCGGTTGTCGGCCCGGTTACCTTTGAGAGGATCTTTAACAAGGTGGATTTACCCGCACCGTTCTTGCCGATAATACCCAGCACCTCGCCCGGCATCACCTCCAGGTTGATATCCTTTAACGCCCAAACATAATTCGAATCACCTTTTGTGCTCCTGTCATTGGCCTCCCCTATCTTCAGAAAAGGATCTTCCTTCCCCCGCATTCGATGCCACCAGCGCTTAAGATCGTTGCTGAGCGTACCGGTGCCCACCACGCCCAGGCGGTATTGTTTGGAGAGGTTTTCTATTTTAATAATCGGTTTCATAAAACTGTAAAAGTTCGAAGCTGGAAGCTCGAGGCTCGAAGGTTTTTTATGGAGTATGGTGGTGTTTTCCTTCGGGATATGAGCTTCGGGTTATTTTATTGAGTTGATCAATCCTTTTATCATGGAGGCTATTTCAAATGCTTTTAATTCAGCATTTCCAAGTTCTTCATAGGAAATCCACTGCCTCCTGTGAAATATATTAATGATTGTTATTGTTTCGTACAAAGATCCGCGTGCAATATATAAGAAATGAATAAATTCTTTTTTTGAATTTCGTCCTTTACCTTCTGCAATATTCTGAGCCACTGAGGCAGCTGATGATTCAAGCTGTTCAACCAGCCTATAGTGCTTAGTATCCGAATTAAGTTTCTCAGTAAGTGCAATCATTTCATCCGCAAAATCGAGTGCTTTTTGCCAAACCAGTAATTCTTTAAATCCAAAATCTCTTTTATGCATAAAATATCTAATAAATAAACATCTCCTTCCAGCTTCCAGCTTCTAACTTCAAACTCTAAAACATATCTACTCAACCTCAACCTTAACCTCAACCTCAACCTTAAACGGTGTCCATAAAATTCTTCTCCGTCTTATTGAACACCATCAGCCCGAAGACAAAGATCAGGATGGTGAATGTAAAGGAATAGGCCAGCAGGGGCCACGAGAGCGAGCCTGTTCCAAGGAAGCCGTATTTAAAGGCTTCGAGAATGCCGCTCATGGGGTTGGCCATGATGATCCACTGGTATTTGGCCGGGATGGCGGAGATGGGGTAAACCACCGGGGTGGCGTACATCAGCAGTTGCACCCCGAACTGTATGAGGTGCTGCATGTCGCGGTATTTGGTGGTCATGGCCGATACCAGCATGCCAAGGCCCAGTCCCATCACGCCCATCATGAGCACCAGCAGCGGGAAAAGCAGCAGGGAGATGTTGGGCTGTATGTCCTTTCCAATGGCCATATAATAGAAATAGACCAGCAGGAAGAGGATCATGCCGATGCCAAACTGTATGAGGTTGCTGATCACGATGGATATGGGAGTAACCGCCCGTGGGAAATATACCTTGCCAAACAAATTTGCATTCAGTGTAAAAACATTGGAGGTTGTCATCAGGCAATTTGCGAAATAGTTCCAGGAAGTTACGCCGGCAAGATAGAAAATGCCTTTTGGCGCACCATCTGTTGATAAGCCGGCCACGTTCCCGAAAATAAAGGTGAACATAATAGTCTGGAACAGGGGCTGGATAAAAAACCATGCCGGGCCCAGTATGGTTTGTTTGTACTTGGCCACAAAATCCCTGCGCACAAAAAGGATGAGCAGGTCGCGGTAACGCCAGATCTCTTTCAGCTTTAAGTCGAACAGCTTATTCTGCGGGGTGATGGAATGGGCAAGGGAATGGGATTTATGAGTCATTATTATATTGCTGTATTGTTAAATGGTTTTAGTGTTTCAGTGCATGCCCCGATTACTCGGGGTTTCAGTGTTTCAGTGTTATAGTGTTTCAGTGTTTCAGTGTTTGTCCCGAGACCTCGTGGGCCTGCCCCGATTACTCGGGGTTTCAGTGTTTCAGTGTTTCAGTGTTTCAGTGCTTCAGTGTTTGTCCCGTGACCTCGGTGGCCTGCCCCGAA
>CAZHFC010000068.1:0-4885 GCA_964531985.1 uncultured Bacteroidales bacterium | reverse complement strand
AAGCACTGAAGCACTGTAACACTGAAACCCACGAGGTCTCGGGGCAAGCACTGAAGCACTGAAGCACTGTAACACTGAAACCCACGAGGTCTCGGGGCAAGCATGTAACCATGAATTAATCCTGATTTCCCTTTTTTTTCTTACTTTTGCACCTCGTTAAAAAACAGACGATCAAAATATTTAATGAAGAAGAAGTACAGTGAATACAAGCAGCTGAACCTTACCGAAACGGCAAAGGATATCGGCGGGTACTGGAAGGATCACCAGGTGTTCAAAAAGAGCCTCGACCTCCGGAAAGGTCATGAGCCCTTTGTGTTTTACGAAGGTCCTCCTTCGGCAAACGGCAAGCCGGGCATCCACCATGTGATGGCCCGCGCCATTAAGGATATTTTCTGTCGCTATAAAACCCAGAAGGGATACCTGGTCGACCGTAAGGCCGGATGGGATACCCACGGGCTGCCGGTGGAAATGAGCGTTGAGAAGACACTGGGCATCACCAAGGAAGACATCGGCAAAAAGATCAGTGTGGAGGACTATAACAAGGCCTGCCGCACGGAGGTGATGAAATACAAGGACCTCTGGGATGAACTGACCATGGAAATGGGTTATTGGGTCGACCTGGACCACCCCTACATCACCTTCGACAATAAGTATATCGAAAGCGTATGGTGGCTGTTAAAAAAACTATACGACAAGGGGATGCTTTACAAGGGATATACCATACAGCCCTATTCGCCTGCAGCAGGAACCGGACTCAGTTCGCACGAGCTGAACCTTCCCGGGTGCTACCGCGATGTGAAGGACCTCACCGTGGTGGCCCAGTTCAAGGTGAAAAAGGATGAAAAGTCTGAATTCCTTTTCAATGAGACCCATGGCGATGTGTTCTTCCTCGCCTGGACCACCACAGCCTGGACGCTTCCGTCGAACACGGCACTGGCCGTCGGGAAGAAGATCAGGTACGTACTGGTGAAAACCTACAATGCCTACACCGGCCTCCCGGTAACCGTGGTGCTGGCCAAAGACCTCCTCGGCAACTATTTCTCCGAAAAGAGCAACGGGATCAGGCTGGAAGAATACGAACCCGGACAGAAGCACATCCCCTGCCAGGTGATCGCTGAGTTTTCGGGTGCTGAACTGGAAGGGATCAGGTATGAGCAACTGCTGCCATATGCACAGCCGGATAATGGCGATGCCTTCCGCGTGGTGCCCGGCGACTTTGTGACCACGGAAGACGGTACGGGCATTGTTCATATCGCTCCCAGCTTTGGTGCCGACGACTTCAAGGTGGGCAAAGAACATGGCATCGGGTCCCTTACCATGGTCGACAAGCAGGGAAGGTTCGTGGATGAAATGGGCGAGTTTGCCGGCCGCTATGTGAAAAATGAGTATGATCCCTCGCATGATCCGGCTAAACCGGAAGACCCCGTTGATATCGATATCATTGTAAAGCTCAAAAAGGAAAACAAGGCTTTTAAGACCGAAAAGTACGAACATTCCTATCCACACTGCTGGCGCACCGACAAGCCTATCCTCTATTATCCGCTCGACAGCTGGTTCATCCGTACCACTGCCTGCAAGGAACGGATGATGGAGCTGAACAACACCATCAACTGGAAGCCTGCAGCCACCGGCACAGGCCGTTTCGGCAACTGGCTCGAGAACCTCGTCGACTGGAACCTGTCCAGGTCGCGCTTCTGGGGTACCCCCTTGCCCATCTGGGTCACCAAAGACCGGGAGGAAGAGATCTGCATCGGCTCCGCCGATGAATTATTTAACGAAATCGAAAAGGCGGTGAAGGCCGGCGTAATGGAAAGGAACCTGATGGAAGGCTACAAGCCGGGCAACATGTCGGATGAAAACTATCACACCTTCGACCTGCACAGGCCTTTCGTGGATGATATCATACTGATATCCCCGAAAGGAAAGAAAATGTTCCGTGAGCCCGACCTCATCGATGTGTGGTTCGACTCCGGCGCCATGCCCTATGCCCAGTTCCACTATCCTTTCGAAAATAAGGAGCTGGAGAAATACTTTCCCTCCGACTTCATCGCCGAAGGCGTTGACCAGACACGCGGATGGTTTTTTACCCTGCATGCCATCGCTGTAATGCTTTTCGATTCGGTCTCGTTCAGAACATGCGTCTCGAACGGCCTGGTACTGGACAAGGAAGGCAATAAGATGTCGAAGCGGCTGGGCAATGCCGTCGACCCCTTCGAAACCATCCATCAATACGGACCCGATGCCACCCGCTGGTATATGATCACCAATGCCCAGCCCTGGGATAACCTTAAGTTCGACAGTGAAAACATCAGGGAAGTACAGCGGAAATTTTTCGGAACACTGCACAACACCTATTCATTCTTTGCATTGTATGCCAATATCGACGGGTTTTCCTATTCCGAAGATGATGTTCCCTTTGAGGAAAGACCCGAGATCGACCGCTGGATCCTTTCCGAACTGAATACCCTTATCAAACTGGTTGACACAGCATATTCCGAATATGAACCCACGCGTGCAGGCAGGGCCATCGTGCGATTTGTGAACGACCATCTCAGCAACTGGTATGTAAGGCTGAGCCGCCGCCGTTTCTGGAAAGGCGAATATACAAGCGACAAGATCTCCGCCTATCAGACCCTCTACAAATGCCTCGATACCGTGGCCAGGTTGTCTGCTCCCATTGCACCATTTTACATGGACAGCTTATTCTGCGACCTGAACCAGGTAAGTGAAATGGTAAAGGCCGATTCGGTCCATTTAACCGACTTTCCGGTTCCCGATCAAAAAATGATCGACAAAGACCTCGAAGAACGCATGCAAATGGCGCAGGACGTCTCTTCCATGGTGCTCTCCCTGAGGAAAAAGTCGAACATCCGGGTCCGTCAGCCACTCAGCAAGATCATGATCCCCCTCACAGGCAAAAAGTTTGAAACGCAATTACGGGCGGTTGAAAACCTCATCCTTTCCGAAGTCAATGTGAAAGAAATTGAATACCTGCCCGAAACATCAACCGTACTTGTCAAAAGCATAAAACCCAATTTTAAAACACTGGGGCCGAAATACGGAAAAATGATGAAACAGGTGGCCGCGGCCATCAATGCCTTTAGCCATGCAGATATATCCACCCTGGAAAAAGAAGGGAAATATGTACTTGATATTGAAGGACAACAGCTCGAGATCCTTCAGTCGGACGTGGAGATCATTGCACAGGATATTCCAGGCTGGCTCATTGCAAATATGGGCACGCTTACCGTTGCCCTCGACATTACCCTCACTCCCGAACTGATCGGTGAAGGCATTGCCCGCGACCTGGTAAACAGGATACAAAATATCCGCAAAGACAATGGCTTTGAAGTAACCGACAAGATCAGGATAATATTCCCGAAAAACAGCGAAATATTTAGTGCTATTGAGCATAATTATGATTATATTTGTTCGGAAACCCTGGCTGAATCGATAAGCTTTGAGGATGAGTTAGCTGACAACAGGAGCAGGAGGGTAGAACTGGCAGACCGGCACGAAACAAAAGTCATCGTAGAAAAGGTCTGATTGTGTCATTCTAAAAAAAATAGCGTTATGGCAAAGAAGGAAACAAACGAAGAAAAAAAGACGCGCTACTCTGACGAAGAACTGGCAGAATTCAAGGCGATCATTGAAGAAAAACTTGAAAAGGCACGCAATGACCTGAAGTTGCTTACAGAAGCATATACCAATGCCGATGAGCACGGTACCGACGACACTTCTCCCACTTTCAAGGTGCTGGAAGAAGGGTATAATGTTCTTTCGAAAGAAGAAAACAGCCGGCTGGCCGCAAGGCAAAGCAAGTTTATCCAGAACCTCGAAAATGCGCTCGTCAGGATAGAGAACAAAACCTACGGGATATGCAGGGTCACAGGAAAACTCATCTCTAAGGAACGACTGAGAAGTGTACCCCATGCCACGCTCAGCATCGAAGCAAAGATGAACCAGTATAATCAGGGAAATTAGAACCAGCATAACCTGACAGACCCTGTGAAAAGATCGCATATCATCTTCCTCACTGTTTTTTTTGTTCTGATAGCCGACCAGGCTTTCAAGGTATGGATCAAAACAAATATGTTCCTGGGGCAGGAATTTCCCGTTTTTGGGAACTGGTTCCTTATCCACTTCACCGAAAACGAAGGAATGGCTTTTGGCCTTGCTTTCGGAGGAGGATACGGGAAACTTGCCCTTAGCATTTTCCGCATCCTTGCCGTCATTCTCATCGCCTGGTACCTGATCCGGCTCACCCGGACACCATCACACCGCGGACTGGTCTTCAGCGTTTCCCTCATCTTTGTCGGAGCCCTCGGTAACATCATCGACAGTGCCATATACGGACTGATCTTCAGTGAAAGCAGCTTTCACAGCATTGCCAGATTCATGCCCGCCGAAGGCGGATACGGCAGTTTCCTGCACGGGAAAGTGGTTGACATGCTGTATTTCCCTGTCATTTCCGGCCATTATCCCGATTGGTTCCCGATCAAGGGAGGCGATACATTCATCTTTTTCCGGCCGGTCTTCAATCTGGCCGATTCTGCCATCACCACCGGTGTGATCATCCTTATTGTATTTCAGAAACGATTCTTTAAAAAAGACTAGTTCAACGCTCTTACCCGGACTTTGATACCATTGGATATCTGATATCTGATATTTGATATCTGATATTTGATATTTGAAGTGATTTTAGAAATCGGAACTCTCTGCACCCTGTCGTAGCGAAGCGGAGATCCCGCCCTGGCGGGACACCCTGAACCTGACTGGGAGACCTTATTTGATTATGGATTATGGATGGGATATCTGATAGCTGATAGCTGATATTTGAAGTGATTTTAGAAATCGGAACTCTCTGCACCCTGTCGTAGCGAAG
>CAZHFC010000067.1:0-4935 GCA_964531985.1 uncultured Bacteroidales bacterium | reverse complement strand
GGAGCACTCATAGCACCAGCTTCCGCATACAAAGGTCGTGGTGATCTCTTGTCCGCTCTCTGCCATAAAATAGGCTGACTGCGGACCGGCGCCGCTGGAAAGGGTGATGTTGTTCAATACAACCACACCGTCGACATATACTGTCAGCAAACCGCCGTTCCAGCCATCGCCGAAGCTGTCGTACATCACAACTTCATGCTCACAATCGAATGCATCCGTCACATAGTCGGGGAATTCATACTGCAGCGAGCCGATACCCACGTTCTGTATGGTGGTCACCCACTGATAGGTGGCATCCGTCCACACCCATGCTTCGTGGAAGTCGGGATTGATAAAGATCTCGGGAAGCGGCCATTCAACGCATTCGGGGCCGGCCGGGGCCGTGGTTCCTTCATCGTAGAAGGCCTGCACCGTATAGCAATATGTGCCGTAATCAGGCAGGTTGTCGATATAGCTGGTGGTATTCGAAGTACCGATGGGGCTGCCATCGCGCTTGATGATGAAGAACTGGAAGGCATCGCTGGTCCAGTCCCAGGTAAGCTGTACCGTACCGTTGATGTCGTCGACCAGTGTTACCTCAAGGTTGGTGGGGGGCACCAGCGGGTCACCTGCGATGATCATCGTACAGGGGATGGTGGTGGTTCCCACGTTGGGATCGGAGGTGAACACGATGTCGGCCGTATAAACCTCGCCCGGCTGGGTGCCGGCTGCATTGAAGTTGGTCGGAACGTTCTCTACCGTGCCGAAGCCCGGGTTCACGCCGCTGTACCAGTCCATGGTCAGCCAGGTGCCAACCCCGCCGCCGCCTTCGGTCAGCTCAAGGGCAAATACCTTTTCATTCTGCAGGTTCCCCATCAGTGAGATATATCCGGGAACGATGGTAGCGGTAGTAGCTGCTCCACCTGCGATCTGTGTGCCGCCAACAAGCGGAAGCACGTTAAGGTTGAATATCTCGGCACCCGTGGCCAGGTCGTACTGGGCAAAGACAGCGCCCGAGCCTGCCTGGCTGAATGCCCACAGGTAGGGACCGCCTGCCGACCAGTGGTCGTAGGCAAAACCATAAATGCTGCCGAAAGAGCCAACCGGGAAGCTGCTGATAAAGCTGCCGCTCATATCGAATAGGGTGATCGGCGTATCCCAGTTGTTGCCATAAAAGCCCATCACCAGGTCGTCGTAGGCCAGGGCACGGCAGGCCGTCGGGGCTGCGATCGTACCCACAACAGTACTGCTGTTGAAGTCCATGATCGTTACCGTGGTGGTAGCCGGTGCGCCATAGAAATAGGTGCCGTCGTAGGCCAGGTCGCGCAGGCTGTTTGCGCCGCCGCATTCGTAGTGGCCCACATGCGTACCATCCATTTCATATTTTTCAAAGCCCGAGCCATTCCAGATGGAAGTATAGATGTGGTTGCCGTCGGTCTCAAGGCCTGCCTCACCGCCGTTATAGGCCGTGTTGAAGTTCAGTTGAACATCCCACTGTGCGCGCTGGGGCGGGTTGGTCACCTCAACGGTGATCACATTGGGACTGTATTCGCTGTGCGGATTGGGAAACTCCGTACGCGGTTCCACGTTTGTCACCTTAAAGGAGGTGATCGGGTAAACGATCTCGGCGTTCCAGGCCAGGGGGCCGTCGCCGGTGTTCAGAACACCCGTTTGCGTGGTGAAATACTCTTCCGGGTTGAGCGTATACTCGTGGAAGGTCGGGGAGATGAACATGGTGGGGGCCGTCAGGATGACGTCCTGGTAGCCAAGGCCGGCCGGAGGAACGTAAGCAGTGACCGTAACCAGGTTATATCCCTGTTTCCAGCCATACACTTCGTTATTTCCGCCAGGCACGTTGCCCATAAAGTAATAGCCTGAAGGATCGGAGGTGGTCACACCCCAGCCGTCGATACCAACGGTAGCGCCGGCAATGGTGATCCCCATGCCGTTCATCACGTAACCCTCTAGGTCGCCGGGAGGAAGTTCATAAAAAATCCTCAGATCATCGATAAGGGCGATGTCACCTTCATTGTAATAGTTTTCATAATACTTACAGTTTGACTGCAAGGTAATGGTGAACGGGGCGCCGTCAAAGGCACTCAGGTCAAATTCCAGTTCCTGCCACTGTGTTCCTGTAAAGTGTGTAGTTGGCCTCCAATAGTAAAATCCTCCGGTAGAAGTGATTACACTGCCGTTGACCAGTACCCTGAACCAGGAGTAGTTGACGTTGAATGAATAACCCTGGGCAAACCAGAATTTTAATTTCAATGTACCTGCACTGCCATCCGGGACAACATCGATATGGGTTGTACCGAAATGTGTTTCATAGGCTGAACTGAAGGCCGTTGCATAGGTAGTCGGGGTAGCCCCGAAGCCCGTAGCCTGGCCGCCTTCGCTCAGGTAGCCATAGGTACCGTTATAATCAGCCGTGGTACTGATCCTCACTCCGGCCTGTACGCCGGGCTGTGGATCAAACTCGGCCGGCATGGACCCGCTTTCAAAAGTCTGAAAGTAGGGGAAGCTTGTAACGGGTGTTGCAAGAAGACCGTCCGGGGCTTCCTGTTGATAAGGATTCTCCGTGTTTTCCTGCATCATCCTGAGCTCCAGGTCCGAGATTGATGTTTTTGCATTGTTCTGTGCAAAAACAGTTGCTGATGACAAAAGCATCACCAGCACAAGAATTGTCATTCTCGTAAACGTTTTCATAAGACAAAACAGTTTTGGTTAATAATAAAAAAAGAATTACTCAATTTCATTTTATAAGTTTTAGCAGCGCGCAAAAGTAAAAATTATCTTTAAAAAACCCAATTGAAAAAGGTTAAAATTCTGTTATTCTTTTACACGCTTTTGATCCGGAAAATTTTGCAAGTATTTGAAAATATTCATTTTAAAAACAATTCACCAGGCGTCTATACGTTGGTGTGTGATTTTGGTTACAATATTTTATTAATAGTTACAAAAATTTGAGAATCCGGTTTTCAATCTTCATTCAGGAATTGTTTGCAAGTTTACTGTGGTTTAATGTTGTGGTTACCTCCTTTTTTTTTTGATGGTTAATGTATGGTTTAATTTATCGGTATATTATTTATTGTATGTTCATTTATTTTTTACCAGCAGGCGCGGTTCGAGCATATCGTGAATACTGTATTTCACGCCTTCGCGTCCGTCACCTGAGTCTTTCACTCCGCCATAGGGCATATGGTCGACCCTGAAGCCGGGCACATCATTGATCATGATCCCGCCCACCTGCAGTTTGCGGAAGGCCAGGTTCATTTCCTCGAGGGAATCTGTAAACAGTCCGGCCTGCAGGCCATAGCGGCTGTTGTTTATACTATTGAGTGCATCGTTGAAGTTTTTATAGGCGTTAATGCTTACCACCGGTCCGAACACTTCCTGTGCGCAAACTTTCATCTTTTCTGTTGTACCGGTAAGCACGGTGGGTTGCATGTAGTTTTTTGTTCTTTTGCCTCCGCACAGCAAGCCGGCTCCTTCGTTAATGGCTTCATTCACCCAATTTTCAACGCGGATGGCGTTGGCTTCGTCGATCATGACGGAGATATCGGTTTGCTGTTCGAGGGGGTTTCCGTGCCTGAGCATTTTCACTTCGTTGACAAAGTTATTGAGGAATTCCTCAAAGAGGGATTCATGCACAAATATGCGTTGGGTATGGATACATACCTGCCCGGAGTATGCATAGCCGCCTTTCACGCACTTTCTGACGGCTTCATTGGTATCGGCACCGGAACCAACGATCACACCGGCGTTTCCTCCCAGTTCGAGTACTACTTTTTTCCTGCCGGCATCCGATTTCATATTCCAGCCCACTTCCGGCGAACCGGTAAAGGTGAGCATGGCAAATCGGTTGTCGGTTACCAGGCGGTTGCCGGTTTGCCTGTTCATGGGCAGAACCGAAACAGCGCCGCCGGGCAGTCCGGTGCGGGCGATCATGCGTGAAAGCAGCAGGGTTGAAAGGGGTGTGGAAGAGGAGGGTTTCAGGATGATGGGGCATCCTGCGGCGATTGCAGGGGCAATTTTGTGCACTGCCAGGTTCAGGGGGAAATTAAAGGGTGATATTCCGGCCACCAGTCCCAAGGGGAAATAGCGCAGCAGGCCTTCTTTGCCTTCACCGGCCGGGGTCCATTCCATATCAATGTATTCGGCCGGATGGCGTTTGCATTCTTCTGCCGCAACGGTAAAAGTCTGGATGGCCCTGTCGGTTTCGGCCAGGGCATCGCGGATGGGTTTACCCGATTCAAGTGATATGGTGTTGCCAAATTCGTCACGGGCATCCTGCATCATGGAGGCAATGCCCGACAAGGCCCTGTAACGCAGCCAGGCCGGCAGTTCAGCAAGTTCATCCTGAACAGCCAGCGCCCCACGGATCGCATTTTCCAGCTCGTCCTCTCCGGCCAGGAACGTAATTCCCGCATTTTCGCCGGTATACGGATTCACCACAGGCAACAATTCATTTGTTTCCCTGAACGATCCGGCAACATAAATGGGATATTTCTGATCCATATCTGCTTAAACTGTGCAAAAAACCAGGCTTTTTCCGATAAGAAGCATTTACAAAATCCGTTAAATACATAAATTCCGCCCAAAAGGCACACAGGAACTTATGCTTTGTAAATCAAATCATTAAAAGAAAAAATCCTCCTTTACTCCTGAATTTGAAAATTGCAAACTCGATGGTAAGACAATTTTTCCTTTCACATGGTTGCATTGGGAGAAAAAAATTATGGGCAAGTGAAATAATCTTTTTCCAATATGATCATTTTCAAGCGATAAATGGTTTTAAGCCCTTAATTGCATCCCATACCAGGATTTCCGATTCGCTGCATCGTGAAAAAGAACCACGCCCTTTCATTCGCCGGAAGCCTCAGGCGGGAAAAATGCAGATTAAAAAAGAGGCTGTCTCATAACAACAGAGGCAGCTTCTTTTTTTTCCCTTATTGT
>CAZHFC010000066.1:0-5799 GCA_964531985.1 uncultured Bacteroidales bacterium | reverse complement strand
TTTCCCCGTCCCCCGTCCCGGAGCCTGCCCTGAGCTAAGCGAAGGGTCCCTCGTCCCTCCTTATGTTTCCGCTGCGCGGAAGATTGTCCATTCTGTGTTGTCAATGGTCAGTTTTTCGTTATTTTCTTGCACCTCACCCCCTTTACCCCCCAACCCCCTTTTCCCCCTCTCCTTGAGAGCCTGTCCCGAGCGAAGGCGAGGGAAGAGGGGGCCAGGGGGTGAGGTGCCAAAAGAAGGCATCGCTTTCGCTGCGCGGATGATTATAACAAGCTTTAAGCATTCCTTCACATGTACGAACATGATATTCCGGCTTATAATCCTGACTTTGGCCTCATGGGCAGTTGTTCCATATCCCTTTCAATTATGGCTTTCCCTTTACCGGATTGGAGCTGATAGCTGATCCTAAACATGACCGGGACCGCAGGCAGATTAAGATTTCCGCGATAGCTGCTTGTAAAATTTTGTGCTTCGGTTTCTGTTCCCTGGTAAACAAAGGATCTGGCAAAAGGCAGTACCGCCATTATGCCGACTTTGAGGCTGTTCTTAAATGTCTTATCAAGGGATAAAAAATAAAGGGCATCGCAAAATGTATTCTCCTGTATGTTATATTTCACAGTTGAATACTGCAATGTGCCAGAAAAAGCAAAATCGTGTTTAAACGAAAGGACAAAAGAAAAACCGGCATCGAAAACCCAATTGTTTCTGTTTTCAATATTGTATTGCTTTGCCAGGTTGTTCCCGGATGTTGACTGATTGTAGAAACGGACAGAGGGGCTGACTGTAAGCGGACCGAATTTCAGGGAACCCAAAAACTGTATACCAAGCTGATGAATATCTCCAAGGTTTTGCAGCTGTGTTTCGAACACAGCGCTATCGTTCAAAAAGGTCAGGTTGTTTATGGCATTGCTTGTGTTCTCATAAAAAAGCCGGTATGAAATATAACTGACATTGAAGCGGACCGAATGCTCTGCATAAAAACGCTGCCCGAATTCGGGTTCCAGCAGGGGGTTTCCTTTGCGCACGGCATATAGGTTGTCGATGTATGTATAAGGGTTCAGCTGAAAAACCGATGGCCGGTTAAGCGAACGCCTGTATGAAAGCAGGAGGTTTTGCCTCTCGCTGAGCTTATATTGAAATGTTACATAAGGTAATACCGAAAGCTTCGTTTCTTTGGGATCATTTTTCAGTTCTGTTTCTGCATATTCGTTTCTGAGGCCAAAGTTGAGGTTATATTTCGTTTGCTTATAATGAATCGCCCCATAAATTGCATATAACTGCTCATTATAACCGAAGCCGTTTGCGGTTTCGTTTTGCATCGACTTAAGCCCGGCCTTTATCCCGGTATTCAGAACCATTTTTTCGCCCAAAGGATTTGAGTAATCAACTTTTATGCTTGTTGAAAGCTGTTCCGGTTTTGCGGCATTCAAAACGGAAGCAGTGCCGGCATCATCTGCATTCGAATAAGATATTGAATTGTTTGCCCTCAGGTATGAATTGCTGATATCAATGCTTATTTCGCTCCCCTGTTTATTAAAGTGGTGTTTATAATACAATGAGTTGAAAACATTCAGGTTTTTATCGGTCTCGTAACGTTGGGTATTCAGGGTTTTATTTTCCTTTCCGGAAATATTCATAATAACCTTTCCATCCTGTTCATAAGAGTATGGATTAACGGAACCATGGTAACTGATAATATCGCTGGTTGTTACATAGTAATCGAATCCGTAATGAAACCTGTGTGAAAGGTTTTTCTGCCTCACCTGCTCAACAGAAGTAATGCCGGCGGCCTGCCCGTTTCCCCTGATTTGCCAGGAATAATTCTCGTCGATATTCTCAAAGTTTATCTCTCCGTTATACGACGTATACATATTTATTTTTTTTAACCCGTATTGAATGCTGTAGGTCGGGAAGGAATAAACAATAGATTCGGATGTGGGTATTTCGGTGAAAAAATGACCACTTAAGCCTGTCTCCCTTTCGTTCTTCAGGACGATATTTATAACACCTGATACATTTCCGTCATAATTTGAAGCGGGTGTGTTCATAATTTCAACCCGGTCGATATGCGCGGGGGTTAACTGACTGATATAACCTTTATCGCGTTCGATCCCGTTAACAAAAAGAAGGATATCCTGGCTGCCTTCGAGCGAAATATTTTGTTTCAGGTCAACCTGTATACCGGGGATATGCCGCAGCAGATCCGGTGTATTGCCCGATGCTGCGAGGGTATTTTTATTCATGAAATAGACGGATCTGTCGTTTTCTGTTTTTCCTTTCATGCGATCGCCGGTTATAACTGTCTCTGCCAAAAGGAGTATTGAATCCTGCAGGTAAACCGTTCCGGCATCATAGATCCCCGAGCCGGATATTTTGATATTTTTCGTAACTGTTTTATAACCCACCGATGATATCTGAAGCTTGTAATCCCCCGCTTCTGTCGGGCTTATCCTGTACGAACCATTTTCGCCACTGATCGTCCCTTTAATGAAATGCGGAACGCCCTCTGAAATCGCGATCAGGCCTACCGTGGCGTATGGAACGGGGAGGTTGCTTTTTTCTTCAATCACTTTTCCCGTTACCGGAAAACTGAATTGTGCATGAAGCCCGGCAGGTATAAAGAAGGTTAAAAAAATGAAGAATACGATTTTTACCTGTTTACGTGGTCTATTTAAAAAATAACTGTTGTTTTTCATCGCATTGACTTTTAATGTTTGCGATTCAAATAGAAGACAATTCCCGCAGGTGTCCAAATTACTGGTATATACAGCAAGTATTTGTTACCGGCAGCAAGCAGGGCGCAAAAACTGGTACGAAATGCAAAGATTAGTGCTGTATGGAAAGAAGGAATTGCCGGATCAGCTGATCAAATTCTCTGGTATTCTGACGTGAAACAGGAATAATATTATCGCTTCCCTCTAACTTTAACCGGTAACCCAATGAATTACCGCTTCTCGATCCTACTTTTTTCAGATTCACGATAAAAGCCCTGTGTATCCGCATAAAGTATGGAACAACAGCAAGCTGCTGTTCAATTTCACTCATGGAATTCCGGATGATCACCTGAAAAGACCTGTTCTGCTTTATGAGATGGAAAACCACATAATTACCCTCTGATTCAGCATAGATGAACTCAGCGGGATAAAAACTCAGCTCTTCCTTTTTGGCTTTCGATCTGATAAGAATTAATTTTCCTGATGCTTCATTCAGGTTTTCCTGTCTTTCAGTCCTGTACTCCTGAAACAGTTCAGGGGTAAAGGCATAGCGAATGTTCAGCAATGATGGGAAGAGTACGGGGATAACCCCTATAAGCACAGAACGGGCAAATGAATCCAGGAATGTCGGAAGGTTCCACCGTGACGCAGGATCTTCCATCAAAAACCCAAGAAAATAGGCAGAAAGCCCGATAGTAATCAGAATAAGTATGATTGAAAGCAATTCTTTGGAAACAGTCCAGCCCTCATATTTTGAAAAGCAATTCGTCCTTTTTATCATCAAGGCCATGATCAATACGCATACAGATATTAACAAGCAATAAAACAGTACGGTAAAACTAAAACTGAATGAACGTGCCCCATGTACCCGTAATGGGTGGTAAACAACAACAAAGAAGAAAAGAATAATAAAAAACCCCAATGTGCCCCACAAGGGCTTTTGAATTAAAAAACTCCGGGGAAATTGTCGTTGAAGAAGGGCTTTTATTTTGTTTACCGGTTTATTCATTTTGCTAATTCAATGTGCGGCGTTTTCAGATCTAAAAATATGCCCGCATTACTGCTGGCGCATATCGGAACGCAATTACTATCCTGGTCGGGCATCTTTTCTCTGTTTTTCAGTTTGCAAAGGTTCAATCCCTTTTATCTGACAACCTCTGCAATCCTTGATCTTACCGGTATATTTACCGATTCCAGCCCTGGCTCCTGCCCGTGCAGATCAAACTCCAGCTTAACACCCGGCCTGAAAACAAGGCAATGGGTAGAGCCCCCGAAATGGAACATGCCAAGCTGGTCTCCCTTTTCAACATGCTGGCCCTGGTAAACGGTGATCTCGCAGGTTGACACTTCCGCCATTCCTACAAAGATCACACACATCAATCCGATACCGGGATTGTCGGCTTCAATAAAGACCAGTGCCCTGGTTGCCAATCCTGTAATGAATGCCTGTGAGTCGTTCGGTCCGGCAGGGTCGTATCCTTCGGCGATATTCTCGGCGTAATAGGTTCCGTCGATCAGCGTGGTTTTCACAATTTTCCCGCTGACCGGACTATGCCAGCGATGATAGCTCAGTGCACTCAGAAATGCCTGGTATATGGTGCCTCCCTCAAACACGACGGCCAAAGGGTCATTATCCATCATATGCCGCAATGAATAGGGCTGTGACTTGATCCAGAAACGGTCGGCGTACTTAACATTGTGTGCAATCCGGTAGGGGGCCGATTCACAGGCATTGGCGATGACCGCATCGTTGCCGGGTTCTGCAACCGGCCGCTGTCCTTCCCTGAATTCACGTATAAAGAAATCATCCCATGACGCAAACCCGTAATACGGCTCTTCAGGATCACACTGAAACATGGTGGCAAAACCGGGCATGGCTTCACGGGCATCCCTGCCAAACCACCCGCTCTGCGGGTCATCATTCAGTACATATCTTGAATCAGGCGAAGCCAGGAATACTGCCCATTCATTCAGTATCTTCCTGATCTGCCGGTTTACCTTAGCGTTCGTGAATGCTGCAAAACCAGAGGTTGTCCCCATGGGCCAGTCGAGGATGGCATTGACCGGGAAACCGACCAGCCCCGATTTGTTGAATTCCGGAGCACTGTGCATCACATGATTGATAACCCTGAGCATTTGCCGGTAATCCCTGATCTGCGGCTTTCCGGTGGGATCATTGTTGTAGGGAGCCTTATCCGGGATTTCACTGAACATCTGGTGGAAAAGCATGTATATCTCAGCATCACTTTCTATCAGCATCCTGAATTCTTCCACAACCGGCAGCAGGGAATCCGACTTCTTCTCACTCTCCTCTATGGCCAGGCGCAGCCATCCTTCCAGCACCGCCTGGTCGGAAGGAAGCCACTCCCCCACCCTGTACGGCAGGGTTCCGGGATCTGTCTGAAGGTCGTTTTGCTGTGCCAGGCCAGGCGCGGCCAATGCCAGGGAAATGACAATGATCAATGTAATTTTCTTCATGGGCTTGTTTTTTTAGGAGTAATAAGGTTTCACCGGCATGTGCCTTGCCGGCTTATTGTTTTTTAATCCACGAAAGGTAAGAAAAAATGCGGAATGGTGTTCCCGCTGCGCGGAAGATTGCCCAATTGAAATCTGAAATCTGAAATCTGAAATCTGAAATCTGAAGTGTAGCCGGAACGGTCGTTATCACAAACCGAATAGAAATTGCATGTAAAATCAGGTTCGAGGTGCGGGGTATGAGGTTCGGAGTGTCCCGCGCACCAAATTCGACCCACGAATAAATTCGTGGGCTATGATATTTATCATTTAGCCCCCGATTCCCGGGGCAAGCCACCGAGGTTTCGGGGCAGGCCACCGAGGTCTCGGGGCAAACACTGAAACCCCGAGTAATCGGGGCAGGCACTGAAACACTGAAACCATGAAACACTGAAACCACCGAGTTCTCGGGGCAAACACTGAAACACTGAAACACTGAAACCATGAAACACTGAAACCACCGAGTTCTCGGGGCAGGCACTGAAACCCACGAGTTCTCGGGGCAGGCACTGAAACCCACGAGTTCTCCATTAGGTTTGCAGTTATTAACAATAGAGATTAAAAGAAAAATATA
>CAZHFC010000065.1:0-6054 GCA_964531985.1 uncultured Bacteroidales bacterium | reverse complement strand
CACCCGGGAATTTTTACAAAAAAGTAAAAAAGTCCACTTTATATGTGGACTTTTCTATGTAAACGGATATTTACTTTCCTGTAACGGTAACGACGGAGGTAACCGTAAAACTTGTCCCGACATGGGTGCCCGACTTAATGTTGCCGGTAATTCTGAATGTCCACGTCCCGCCCAGTTTTACGAAATAATTCGAAAAGGTAAAGGGTGTCCCTTGCGTGACGATCTGGCCGCTGCCAATGTATTCCTCGCTGCCAAGCCCGCCGGGATAAGTAACGATCACCTTGATCATTTCCCAGTCGTCGGTAGTACAGGTAATATAAAAATCAAGCAGTTCGGCACCACCCTGGTTAACCACAAGATAAGTGGGTGAAAAAGCCGGGGTGTAGGGAGCAGGAGCAGGAGGCGCCGGCGCCGGGTCATCGTCCTTTTTATAGGAAGACAAGGAGATCGAAGCACCAATCAGTATGATGCCAAGCAAATAAACAAAGTTGATCTTTTTCATGTTTTTGATATTAAGGTTAAACGCCGTTAAGGATAATTATTCAGGTATCAAATATAAACATTTTTTAAAACAAACATTTTTTTAACCCAAATATTAAAGATAATGCAAAAACTTCAATAACCGGCAAATTTTTGCACATCCTTTGCCGGCCCGGAAACTTAAAAAAAGAATATATAGTCAAACACTTGAAATGGAAACAGTTTCCACGGCCAATGCAACTACTAAGCAGCGGGATATCAGGTATTGTTAAGCAAATATTAATAATTAAACTGATTATAAATAAGGATTAAAGCAGATTTTTCGTATATTTGCAGCCGGAATAAAGACTTATCAACAAGTATTGTTAAACTCAAAAAATCATAGGTTATGAAGAAAACGATTTATTTAATGGGCCTGCTTATACTGGCGGGGGCCATGGTCATGTCAGCCTGCAAGAAAGACGACGACCCGGAAACGCCAGTTGACAACACACCCGTACTGAACTTCATCGGTGGAGCCGGTTATGTTACCCAGGATGCCGAGATGACGGTTGGCGAAGCTTTTAAAGTTGGGATCAACGCTTCCGAAAATGCCAACACCAAAAGGAACATTGCTTCATTTAAAGTTATCCGCACCTTCAACAACGTACCCATAACGGTATTTGAAGAAACCGGCATCGGCGACCCCAACTACACCTGGGAAGAGGATGTATTTGCCAATACCGAAGCCGGGCAGGAAAGGTGGACCTTTACCGTTACCGATAACGGCGGTCAGACCAAGGAACTTGCTTTTGTGATCACAACGGTTGCAGCCGGTGCCGATGTCAGCGCGTATCTCAACGTCAACATGGGTTCCTTCAACGATACCGATTACGGCAGCTTTATGGCTACTGCTACCGGTACTGTCCTGAAAAAGGCAGATGCCTTTGCCGTACAGCAAACCATTGACTTTGCCTTCTACCTGGGAGCAACCAACGGATCAACTTTCGGTGCACCCTCAAATGCCAATGTAAAAACGGTTTTTGCACTGGAAACTG
Source organism: uncultured Bacteroidales bacterium (assembly GCA_964531985.1). Classification (GTDB taxonomy): domain Bacteria; phylum Bacteroidota; class Bacteroidia; order Bacteroidales; family B18-G4; genus B18-G4. Next base: position 4,537 of record CAZHFC010000065.1, on the reverse strand, counting down.
CCGGATGGACCACTTTCAACACCACGATGTTTGAAGCCGCCCCCATTACAGGCGCAGAATTCGATGCCATCGGCGCCACCTTTGAATTCCCTGCATTTACCGGCAACGCCGACGATATCAAGCAACTCAGCCCGGGCGACGTTGTTTATTTTAAAACCCACACTGATAAACTTGGATTTATCAAGATCAATACCATTACAAAAGACGGCAACGAGATCAATATCGATGTTAAGGTGATGGACTAAGAAATTTGTTGCATGATATCAAAAAAGGGGTACACCGATGTGCCCCTTTTTTTATGCCTTTCTGCAACCCACTTTTAGCCCGGGCATTAACGGCTTTGCTTACAACTGCCTCATTATTGACTGCAGTTTTTCCTGCATGCCCATCCTGCCGTCGATCCAGGTGATACTGACCCCCTTTTTTTCCATGCGGCGGAACCAGGTCATTTGTCTTTTTGCAAACTGGTGGATGGCCGTATTCAACTTTTCAAACATCTCCTCCCTGTTGATCCTGCCACACACATATTGTGTCAGGTATTTGTATTCAAGGCCGTAAAACTCCAGTTGCGATGGTTGTATCCCTTCCTTTAGCAGGCGCCTCACTTCACCGGTCATCCCTTGATCCAGGCGTTGTTCCAAACGCCGGGTGATCCTTTCGCGCAGCTTTTCACGTGGCAGGGATATGCCAAAAACATGGTGCCTGACCGGTGGAAAAGGTCTGGGAGGCGCATTTCCGGCCTTCCGGCTTTCTTCAATCTCAATCGCCCTGATAAGCCGCCGGCGGTCGCCGGTATCGCTGACATTATGCAAGGTGCGATATTTTGCCAGCATTTCAATGAGCCCGCCGGTCGTCATATTTTCCAGTTTCTTTCGCAAAGTTTCATCGGGCGGGGATGCAGGCAGGTCATAAGCCAGAAGCACCGATTCGAGATAGAGGCCGGTACCCCCGCACATGATGGCCTTTTTCCCCCTGCTGCAGATATCGGCAAAGATCGTAAGAAAATCACGCTGAAAACGGTAAACATTGTATTCCTCTCCCGGCAAGGCGATGTCAATCAGGTGAACCGGCACCTGCACCCCTTCCACAACGTAGTCGGCCAGATCCTTCCCTGTCCCGATATCCATGCCCCGGTACACCTGCCTGGAATCGGCACTGATGATCTCGGCGGCTGTTTGCGCGGCCAGCATGGCGGCAAGCCTGGTCTTTCCGGTGGCGGTGGGTCCGAGTATGGTGATCAGTTCATGCATCTGCATGGGCTTTTTGCTGGTACTCCTCCTCAATCGCTGCCAGTTCATTCCTCAGTTGGTCGAGGCTGGCAACATCCGTCCCGTCAAAAGTAAAACCTTCCCTTAGAAAATCAAGCCTGCCGGCAATAGCCGGGTAATGTTTACGCAGATTTTCGATCAGGCATTCTTCATCCGGATACCCGGACAATTTTTGGGAATATTTGAGAAACTGCAGGATGCGCAGGCCGTCGATCCGATCACGGCAGGCACGTACAAATTGCTCCGCCGTACGGGCATTCTTTCTCAGAGGCCCCCACGGATCCTTGATCTTCAGCACTTCCGACAGGAAATCGTCCATCGGGACAGGCACATCCTTTTTAAAAAGCGCTGCAAAGGCTTCATAGGTCCGGGCAAGATCATCAAAAAACGAATAATGGTAAAGGGGATAGCTGTCCCAGTCGCCGGCCGCGCCCCTGATCATGGCCGGCCCCGTACCGAAAAAAACCCGGTCGGAAAAACGAGCGGCAGGGTATACCTTTTCCCTGTTCCAAGTAAGCAATGGGCCATATTTACGAAGTTTCTGGAGGAAATAGAAATCCTCGCCGCTCTTTTTTGGGCTCATTCCGCCAATGGCCCGGTAAGCCTTCACAGGCACGGCCATGGCCGATCCAAGTGCCGTAAAGCAATAGGGATTTGCCGTCCTCCAAAGGTTAATGGAATAATTGCGCATGTATATCTCGTACCGTAAGATGGCACGGTCTTCGGCAGGCGATGCAGTGAGGCGGTGATAATATGGTACCGCAAGTCCGGTTGCACCGGGGTGCCGGTTAAAGTTTTCGAGGACGGAACGGAAATAGGATGCATCATAGAAGGTATCCCCGTCAAGGCTGATGATGACGCCCTTTGGACCTGCCAGGCGTGCAGCCTCATCCATCGCCGTTTTTCGGGCCATGCCCACCCCGTGGTCTTTTCCCTTCCAGCCGTTCCCCGCCGAGGAACGATCAATGAGGGTGAAGGGCAGCCGGCATCGCTCCCTGATGTATGCCATGCTAAGGGCGTTGCGTTCGCAAAGGGCGCGCCTGTCGGGATCATCATGCCAGTGGTCAGGCTGGTTCACACAAAAAACGACATGGGCCGCCACCCCTTCCTGCCCGTGCAGGCATTCGAGCAGTTCGGGCAGGTTCTCAAGTTCATCCAGCAGCGGGATGGCAGCATATACTTGTTGGTATGTATCCATAAGCGTTCCCTTATTTGCAGCATCAGGCCGCCCGGCAGGCAACTGCCACCGAAATTCGTTAATTTTTGGTTAATTGGCCGACGGCCGGCCACATTTTGATAATTTATTTCTATTTTTGAAATAATTTAAAAAGATTCTAAATAATTTTATAATGGAAATGAACGAGGTGCTGGAGCGTTTGCCGGCACACCTGCTTAGCCTGGTGATCGACCAGCCTTACAATGAATACACGGCACGCGACCATGCCGTTTGGCGGTATGTAATGAGAAGGAATGTGCGCTATCTCAGCCGCGTGGCACATGGTTCATACCTGGATGGGCTGAAAAGAACAGGCATCAGCATTGAGGAGATCCCGCATATGTACGGGATGAACAGGATCCTAAAGGAGATTGGATGGGCAGCGGTGGCGGTCGACGGCTTCATCCCGCCCCCGGCATTCATGGAATTTCAGGCATACAATGTGCTGGTGATCGCAGCCGACATCAGGCCGGTCGGTCAGATTGAATACACACCCGCCCCTGACATTATCCACGAAGCCGCCGGGCACGCCCCCATCATCGCCGACCCGGAGTATGCCGAATATCTCCGGCTGTTCGGAGAAATTGGAAGCAAGGCCTTTTCATCGGTCCGGGATTACCGGCTGTACGAAGCCATCAGGCACCTGTCGATACTCAAATCCGATCCCAACAGCACGGAAAAAGCCATTGAAGAGGCGGAACGGCAACTGCAGGAAGTGGAGCAGCAACCGGGCAGGCCCTCCGAAATGTCATTGATCAGGAACCTGCACTGGTGGACGGTTGAGTACGGTCTGATCGGCGAAATGAAAAACCCGGCAATCTATGGAGCCGGGCTGCTCTCTTCCATTGGAGAAAGTTACAGTGCATTGCAGGACAATGTAAAGAAGATCCCCTATACACTTGAGGCCATGCACCAGGGTTTTGATATCACCACACGCCAGCCCCAGTTATTTGTAACACCCGACTTCGCCCACCTTACCCGGGTACTCAGGGAATTTGAAAGCACCATGGCGCTCAGAAAAGGGGGAGTTGAAGGCATACAAAAAGCCATTGATTCGGGCAATGTGGCCACCTGTGTTTACAGCAGCGGACTGCAGGTGTCGGGGACCTTCAGCAAACTTTACCTGAATGGGGATGAACCTGCATACATACAGGCTGCCGGCCCGGTAACGCTCAGTTTTAACGGCCGGCAACTCGACGGTCACGGCAGGGACAGGCACCCCCATGGCTTTGGATCGCCGGTCGGGAACATCCGGGGGATACCGCTGCCACCCGGCAAGATGACCGGGCCCATGCTCAGCGAATACGGACTGGTAAAAGATGAAAAAAGCATGCTGGAGTTTGAATCGGGTCTGAAGCTCGGCGGCATCCTTGATTCCTATCTGTATGCCGGAGGCAGGTTGTTGTTGCTTACTTTCCGTGAATGCACCGTGGAATACCGGGGTGAAATACTTTTTGAGCCGGCATGGGGCATGTACGACATGGCCGTGGGCACATCCATCGTTTCATGTTTCAGCGGACCGGCCGATGCGGATGCGTTCGGGCTTGCTTATCCCGTACCCTCCGAAAAAACACATAAGATCATCTATTCCGAAAAGGATAAACAACTCTTCAGGCTTTATCAAAATGTAAGGGATGTGCGCGAAGGAAAGGGAAAAGCACTCATCCCCGGCGGGATATTGTCAACGCTGGCGGAAAATCATCCGGATGACTGGCTCCTGCCACTGGAAATATATGAAGTTGCCGGGCGTCGGGGAATGCAGGATCTTGAACCGGAAGCCGGCCGCTATCTTGAGGAAATCAAGATCAGGTATCCGGCTTTCGCCCACCTGATCGAGAACGGACTGGAGGTTTAGTCCTTTTCAGGGATCATGACCACGGCCAGTGCTTCATTGACGCGGCCCTCCGCAATCAGTTCACTGGCATAGCGGTGCAGTGCTTCTATCCGGTCGCCTGGCCCGGAAAGTATTCTCTTCACGGCGGGGTTCATTACGGCCTCTTCCATGGCGACTTCATCCGGCAGGGCTTTCACATTGGCCAGGCTGCCCAGGTCG
>CAZHFC010000064.1:0-6508 GCA_964531985.1 uncultured Bacteroidales bacterium | reverse complement strand
GAGCCTGTCCCGAACGGAAGTCGAGGGGAGAAGGGGTTTGGGGTTGAGGGGCTTCCTGTCATGCCTTCTCCCCGGGAGCCTGTCCCGAACGGAAGTCGAGGGGAGAAGGGGTTTGGGGTTGAGGGGCTTCCTGTCATGCCTTCTCCCCGGGAACCTGTCCCGAACGGAAGTCGAAGAAAGAAGGGTTTGGGGTTGAGGGGGTGAGGTGCATCGTGTCCTCCATCACCCAAAATTGACTTCACGCTCCTGATTTCGTATATTTATACGTTAAATTCCGACGGTTAATTGCATGAGAATTAGGGCTATTCTTGTAAGTGCCATATTGTTGTCCCTGGCCGGTACGGTATTCCCCCAGGAGAGGCCCGACTTTTACGACAACTACACGGTCATTCCCAACCAGCCGGCCACGGCTGTGATCGGCCTCTTTAAGGATTCGCAGGGATTCATATGGGCATCCTATATCAGCGGCATCTACAGGTACGATGGGGTGGGCATGAAGCATTACAAGCGCATCCCCGGCGACACGGCAAGCCTTTCCGACAACCTGGTACGAAGCTTCCTCTTCGAAGACAGCCTCAACAGGATCTGGGTTTCCAATTTCTCCAATAATATCGATATCATCGAAAAAAATACCGGAAAGGTCCGGCAGCTCGTTTTTGACCAGTCGGAATTCAATTTCAATTCTGTGGCCGGACTAAAAGGAGGTTGTCTTGATGCCAATGGGAATATCATTGGATATGCCCTCGACGGCATACTGGCGTATTTTGACCTGAAGCAAAAGAAGCTGACATCCATCCTTATCGATCCTGTGCATCCCGACAGCAGCATCAATAAAGTGACAAAAGTATATAAGGACAGGGATGGAAATATTTGGATTGGCACATGGTCGGGTCTCTTCATTTACAAAGAACCGGAAAATTCCTTCAAACGCCCGGATCTCCCCGGACAGGGGGCTGACCTGCTGAACGATGCCTTTATCACTGATATTTTCCAGGACGACGACGGGGTATACTGGTATGCAACATCAAGTGGCCTGTTCAAATCTGCTCCCGGAAAGGATACCATCATCCATTATCATCATATCGAAGGTGACGCAAAATCCATCAGCCATAATATCATTGTAAGGCTGCATGAATACCCTCCCGACAGCGGCAGGACGCTGCTGCTGCATACCTGGAACGGCTTCAACTTCTTCGATAAAAGTTCAGGTACCTGCAGGTCGTACCTGTTCGACAGGAACAACCCTGCATATACCCATGTGCAGGTATTCTATTTTGAGCTCGTTGATGAAACCGGCAGGGTGTGGCTTACCACCGACAACAAGAAGCTGATCATGTTCACGCCCCGTGAGGATGTCTTTAAAAGTGTACAGATCCGTGATGAGACCGGGTATAACTATATCGGGGCTTCGTTTTGCAAGGATGAAGGGGGCAATCTCTGGGTGGGTACAGCTTACGGTGGGCTTTTCAGGTACGGCAAAAACATGAACCTGATCGAACGGTACCAGTTCAAGCCCGATGATTACCGAAACAACTTTTTTATCTACAGCTTGCTGTTAGACGGCGACAACATGTGGATGGGGTTTGCATCAAGGGGCCTTGGCAGATTCAATATACGTACCGGTGAATTTGAACATGTGCTGAAAAAGGAGGATGTTGGGGAAAGCAACATTTTCAGGATCTACAATATGCTTCGCGACCGCTTCGGGATCATCTGGTTCTGCTCTGTCGATGGCCTGTTTTATACTGACAGCAACGATCCGGAAAGCAAGCTCAACAAACTGCAGTCGCCGGATGAGCGGGAACTGTTTGCCATGACGGTATATGAAGATGATGCCGGCAATATTTGGTTTGCCGCCCCGAACAGGGGGCTGTACTGCCTGCCGGTGAAGAACAGGGCCGATAAATCCATTATTTTATTTGATCACCGTGAAGATGATCCCAAAAGCCTTCCTTCAAACCAGGTCTCATCTGTATGCCAGGATACTTCGGGGAATTACTGGATAGGCTCCGATGTCGGGCTGATCCGGTTTTTCCCTGACGACAGCAGCTTCAGCATCTACAAGCACAAATACAGCCAGGAACATCTTGCCATCGGATACCTCAAGCGCGACAATACCGGCAACCTATGGTTTTTCAGCGATAAGGGCATCGTGCGCTTTTCCCCCTTCGAAAATGAGGAAAATACCTTCAGGGCCATTACCAGGAACGATGGCATGCCGTTTACCGAGTTCTACCCCTGGGAATTTCATATCGATCGGGATGGCATCATCTATTGCGGCGGGGTCAGGGGCTCCGGGAACGGATTCTTTTATTTTGACCCGAAGGATATGGAACGCAACACGCATATCCCTCCTGTGGTATTCACAAGCTTCAGGGTCCGCAATGAAGAAGCGGAAATGGACTCAAGCATCACCGTGGCCAGGAATATTGCCCTGAAATATCACCAGAATCACTTCTCTTTCGAGTTCGCGGCCCTCGATTATGTCAACCCGCAGCAAAACCAGTATGCCTATATGCTGGAAGGCTATGATGAAGACTGGATATACAGCGGCAACCGCAATTTTGTCAATTACACGGGCGTTCCGCCCGGCGAATACACCTTTCGGGTGAAAGGATCCAACAACGACGGCCTGTGGAACGAAACAGGCAACAGCATCAGGATGACCATCAGCCCGCCCCCGTGGAAAACCTGGTGGGCCTATACGATCTATGGCATTGCGTTCATCAGCCTTATAATAGCCTGGCGGCGCTACGACCTGAAGCGGCAGAAGCTGAAACAGGCCCTGGAAATTGAACAGGTGGAAGCGGAAAAGCTCAAGGAGCTCGATAAAATGAAATCGCAGTTCTTTGCCAACATCTCGCATGAATTCCGTACCCCGCTGACCCTCATCCTCGGCCCGCTCGAGAAATTCAGCAAGAAAGTGAGGGCGGAGGAAGACCTGCAGGACCTCAACATCATGCAACGCAATGCCCGGCGCATGCAAACCCTGATCAACCAGTTGCTGAATCTGTCGAAAATTGAATCAGGGCAAATGAAACTGCAAGCCTGGGAAGAAGATATCGTAAGCCTTACACGGGGGTATATCCAGTCGTTCGAATCCCTGGCCCGGCAACAGCAGATCCGGCTCGGGTTCCGCTCCGGCCCTGACTACCTGCCCGTGTATATCGACCGCGACAAGATCGAAAAGATCCTGTATAACCTTTTGTCCAACGCCATAAAATTCAACCGCAAAGGGGGAAGGGTGGATGTCGGACTCGAAAGGAAAGACGAGGCGGTGCTCATCACGATTTCCGATACAGGCCCGGGCATTCCGCCGGAACAACTGGAACATATCTTCGACCGCTTCTACAGTGCGGCAAATTCCACTTACCAGGAAGGGACGGGCATCGGGCTGGCGCTTACGAAAGAACTCGTGGCACTGCATCATGGGAGCATCAGGGTTGAGAGCGAAGCCGGCAATGGCACCACATTCACGGTGACCCTTCCCCTGGGCAAGGCCCATCTTACGGAAAAGGAGCTGGTTAAAAACCCTGAAGATCTGTTAACCCCCTTCCGCTTTGACCTGCGGGATAAGGTCAGATCGTGCCCGGTGGAGGAAGGCATGCCCTTGCAGCAGGATCGTATCGAGCTGGTAAGGGACGATGCCGATCCGGTATTGCTTATGGTTGAAGATAATGCCGACCTGCGGGCATATATCCGGGGATTTTTTGAAAAGGAATACCAATTGATCGAAGCCGTTGACGGGCTCGATGGCTTTGAAAAAGCGGTTGAGAACCTCCCCGACATCATCATCAGCGATGTGATGATGCCGAAGATGGATGGATTTGCGCTTGGTCAGAAGTTAAAAAGCGACCCAGGCACCAGCCACATCCCCCTGATCCTCCTCACAGCCCGCGCTTCCACCGAAAGCAAACTGGAAGGACTCGAAACCGGGGCCGACGATTTTATCACCAAGCCCTTCGACCCGCAGGAACTGCAGATCAGGGTAAAGAACCTGATCGCGCAAAGAAAAAGGCTCGCAGAATATTACAGGGCCAGCCTGACCGACCCTGGGCTTCGTTCGGTGCTGCCGGCACCCCCGGAGGGCATCTCAGCCCTCGACCAGCAGTTCCTTGAAAAAGCCATCCGTGTGGTGAAGGAAAACATGACAGATGCTGATTTTGGCGTGGAGGAGTACAGCAGCAGACTCGCCATGAGCCGCATCCACCTCCACCGGAAACTGAAAGGATTATTGAACCAGTCGCCCAGCGACCTGATCCGGACCATCCGCCTGAAGCAGGCCGCCACCTTACTGAAACAGCATGCCGGCAATGTGACCCAGGTGGCCTACGAGGTCGGATTCAACAACCTTTCTTATTTCGCAAAATGCTTCCAGGAAGAATTCGGATGCCTTCCTTCTGAGTACAGGTAATGACTGTTTTCAGCGGGATTTTTTTTCAAGATGTTACATGAGTGATATGATCTGTTACATCTGTGTTAGCATTTGCCCGCAGCCGAGAAGTAACTTTGGAATTATAAAAATTGTTCCAGTGTTACACTGAAACACTGAAACATTGAAACACTGAAACATTGAAACACTGAAACACTGAAACACTGAAACACTGAAACACTGAAACACTGAATATCATGAAAAAATTATTACTCCTAACCATCATGACCGTGGCGACGACGATAGCCGGCGCCCAGATCATCCACGTACCCGGTGATTACCCCACCATACAGGCCGGCATCGATGCCGCTCAATTCTGGAGTGATACCGTACTCGTAGCCGAAGGCACCTATTACGAAAACATCGACTTCAACGGAAAATTCATTACTGTGGCAAGCCATTTCGTCATTGATGGAGATACCAACCATATCAACAATACCATTATCGACGGCAGCCAGCCCGCCAATCCCAATTACGGTTCGGTGGTTTATTTCCATAGTGGTGAAGATACAAATTCCGTGATCTGTGGTTTTACCATCACAGGGGGTACCGGAGTATATGTTCCTGCGCTCAACCTTTATGGAGGGGGCGGGATCGGGATTGAAAATTACTCAGGAGCGAAGATCATCCATAATCACATTGAATATAATACCATCGAAAGTAGCGGAAGTGGTGGCGGAGGTGGAATCGGTGCCGGTGATGCCTCTAACAACAACTATGTAGTGATCAGGAACAACCGGGTTTGCAACAACTCGGTAATTGCTAATGAAATATCGGAGGGAGGTGGAATATTCATACTCTGCAATGCAATAATCAAGGACAATATTGTACGCAATAATACGGCAACAGCCGAAACCGAAACCGCAGTGGGAGGAGGGATCAGGGTTGTCGGCTTTTACACTGAGCGGTATATCGAATGTTCAGGGAATCTTATTGCACATAATGAGGTATATTCTTCCTCCATGTCGTTTTATGGAGGTGCAGGAGGGCTGTCGGTTTTCCGCTGCTATGGAGTTGTGAGCAATAACAGGATCATGAACAATAGCGTTAATGGAACCCTCGGGGCTATTGGCGGGGCAATGCATATGACATTTTGCGACAGTTCACTGCTACTGGAAAGAAATCTGATTGCCGATAATGCAGCCAATCTGGATTACACGGGCGTATCCCGGGGTGGCGGAATCTACCTGTATGAGTCCAGTGTGTGGCTCGTAAATAATATGATCACAAGAAATTATGCTGATGAGGGAGCAGGAATTCATATTTATAAAAACAAAAGTGGCCCACTCCGGGTCATCAACAACACCATTGCATTCAATGAATGGAGTGGAATGTATCTTGATGAAGCTGATGCTGTTGTTTTAAACACCATTCTCTGGAATGATGGTTTTGAAATATTCCTCGACAATGCAAATGCAGAAGTCGCCTATTCAAATGTTTTCGGCGGTTGGCCCGGCGAAGGAAATATTAATGAAGAACCATGTTTCGACGATGACACCTGCCATCTGCATTGTGCAAATAGCCCGTGTATCGACGGTGGTACTGAAGATTTCGTTTTCTCGGGTATTAAATATTCAGCTCCCCTGTTTGATTTCGACGGAGATGCAAGGCCACTGGATATGGGATTCGACATCGGTGCCGACGAAGCCCTTAGCTGCGAAGGCATAGCGGGTAATTATGTAAACGACCGTCCTTTCAGCTTGTCGGCAACGCCAAATCCCTCTACGGGCTCCCCGACTGTAAAATACATCCTCAGGGACAAAGCAGCACCAATACTGAGTGTGATGTCGACAGGCGGGAAACAGATACAATTGGTTGAGATTGAAAAGCAGGACCCGGGAATCCATTTCTGCGAACCCGACCTCTCCCACCTGCCAAACGGCATCTACCTGCTGCGGCTGCAGGCGGGCGAAATGGTGGAGACGACGAAGGTTGTTTTGATGAAATAAACCCCTTCTCCCCGGGGATGCTTTTCTGCAACACCCCTCATCCCCTGGCCCCTTCTCCCCAATATATATTTTCAACACCCCTCATCCCCTGGCCCCTTCTCCCCAGGGAGAAGGGGGAATTCTGCTC
>CAZHFC010000063.1:0-8120 GCA_964531985.1 uncultured Bacteroidales bacterium | reverse complement strand
CAGCAAAGTTGCCGTCGTCAAAGTCCCAGTCCCAGCTCACAATATCGGCCGATCCCGTGCCGGAAAAATAAATGGGCTCGTTCACACAGTTGGTGTCGTTGGGGCTCATGGTGAAATCCGAAGTGGGAAGTTCGAAAATGGTAACCGGGTAGCTTACCGTATCCGTACAGGAATTTTCATTGTAAACGTAAAGTGTTACAGTGTAATCCCCCGCAAGGGTATAAACATGGGTGATGGTTTGTCCGCTGCCCAGGTTGCCGTCGCCAAAATCCCAGTCCCAGGTCAGTATATTGGTCGTACTGCCTGCATTGAAAGTGAGTTCTTCCAGGCGGCAGATCGAGTCATTGGGTAATATGCTGAAGTCGGCCTGGGGCAATTCATGCACCTGGATGGTATAAACAACGGTATCGGTACAGGCATCGGAATTTGTCACCACCAGGGTGATGTCGAAAAAACCCGGTACCGTCCATGCATGGGTGGTATTCTGGCCTGTTGCCGCATTGCCGTCGCCGAAGTCCCAATCCCAGCTTGTGATGGTGGTACTGGAAGTAGCGTCAAGGCTTATCACTTCGTTCACGCAGATTGAATCGGACGGGCTGATGGTAAAGTCGACTTCGGGCCCGTCAAATATGGTGAGGATCATGGAGGACGTATCGTTGGCGCAGGGTATCCTTGCCAGGGAGATGAGCGATAACTGAACGGGACCGAGCTCGCCCGGAGCAGGCGTATAAACGGGCCGCAGCAAAGTTACATCGTTAAAAGTCCCGGCGCCGCCGATCCACCTGAGCGAATCATAGGCATTGGCGGTGGGGGGTACAGCAGAATTGTTGAAATCAAAACTGTAATACTCGCAGATACTCTCGTCGCTGCCGGCATCGGCGAAGGCAGGCTCCTGTACGATATGCGGATAGACCACCGTGTCGGAGCATACCACGAGCATCACGTTAAACGTATCGTAGGTAGCATAAACATGGGAAACATCCTGCCCGACGGCGGTGTTGCCGTCGCCGAAATCCCACAGCCAGTCGGTAAAGGTAACGTTGCCGATGCCGTTGAATGAAACCATATCCCCGAAACAGCTTGGCGAAGGCGACATGCTAAAGTCAACGCTGATGTCGACCACCTCGCGCTGATGGATGGTGGTGTCGAGGCAGCCGTTGTTGTTGGTCACCACGAGCATGACGTTGTAGGTGCCCGGGTTCAGATAAGTATGGGTCACATTCTGCCCCGCAGCAAAGTTGCCGTCGTCAAAGTCCCAGTCCCAGCTCACAATATCGGCCGATCCCGTGCCGGAAAAATAAATGGGCTCGTTCACACAGTTGGTGTCGTTGGGGCTCATGGTGAAATCCGAAGTGGGAAGTTCGAAAATGGTAACCGGGTAGCTTACCGTATCCGTACAGGAATTTTCATTGTAAACGTATAGGAAAACCAAGTAATTGCCGGGGGTTGCATAGGTATGGGTGATATTCTGCCCGCTGGCCGTGTTGCCGTCGCCCAGGTCCCAGTCCCAGTCGAGGATGTTGGTACTGCTGCCGGCATCGAAGTTCATGGGGGTGTTGAGGCAGACCGAATCGTTCGGGAGTATGGTAAAATCTGCTACGGGAAGCTCATGGATCTCAAGGGTATAAATCACCGTATCGACACATGAAGTGTCGTTGACCACCACCAGGCTCACATCATAGGTGCCGGCGCTCGCGTAGGAATGTGTAACATTTTGTCCGGCAGCAAAATTGCCATCGCCAAAACTCCAGTCCCAGCTGATGATGGTAGTGGTGCTGTTGGCGCTGAAGTTGATCGCTTCATCAACGCAGAGCGAGTCATCCGGCACGTAATTAAAGTCTGCTTCGGGCCCGTCAAGGATGGAAAGGATCATGGTGGAGGTATCGTTGCTGCAGGGTTGTATCCCATAGGAGATCAGCGAAAGCGGGATGTCGCCCAGCTCACCCGGTGCCGGGGTATAGACGGGAAGGAGCAGCCGGGGATCGTTAAAGGTCCCGGCGCCGCCGGTCCAAAGCAGTGAATCGTAACTGACAGCCGTTGGCTGTATGGCAGAAGTGCTGAAATCGTGTGAATAATGTTCACAGATGATCTCATCGGAACCTGCATCGGCTTCGGAAGTTTGTATAACGGTATGTTCATGGATGGTATCCTTGCTGCAAACACTCAGGGTAACCGTATAGGTTCCGGTATTCGGATAAACATGGGTCACGTTCCTGCCTGTATCGGGCGGGGATCCGTCGCCGAAATCCCAGATCCAGTCGGCATAGGTAACCGCCTCGCCCTGCCCGTCGAAGTAAACCGTGTCGTTTTCACAACTCGGCGACGGGCTATGTGTAAAGTCAATAAAGGGATCGGTTATAACACGTGCGTGGATAACGGTATCAACACATCCGTAGTCGCTGATCACCGACAGGGAAATATTGTATGTACCCGGTGCCGTATACGTATGTGTTACCACCTGCCCCGATGCGAAGTTGCCATCGTCGAAGTCCCAGTTCCAGGTGCTGATTCCGATATCGGCGGTTCCTGAAAAGGTAATCAGGGTATTGATACATGCTGTGTCGGGCGGGTTGGTGGTGAAGTCAGATACCGGAACGGTATCGACCGTCAGGGTCATATAACTGGTGTCGTTCCCGCAGGGGCCCGATCCATAAGCGATCATTCCCAGTGTAACGGGTCCCAGTTCGGCCGGGTCGGTATAATAGACCGGCAGTGTATCGCCCGGGTCAACAAAAACCCCCAGGCCTCCGAACCAGAGTATTGAGTCGGCACTGATCACCGAAGGAATGCTTGATGAACCATGGAAATCCCAGGCCTCTCCCTGGCAGACCGATTCGTCGGAGCCGGCATTGGCCACCGTGGCGGGGATCACCGTCAGGTATACCGAATCGGTATCAAAACAGGTGGCATTCCACACTTCCACAATATAAAGGCCGCTGGTATCGGGGGTAATGATCTGGGTGGTATCACCGGTATTCCAGAGGTAGTATTCGAAGCCGGCGCCGGCATCAAAGATGGCCGTATTGGTACCGTCCCAGCAAATGGTGGTGTCGGGGCCCAGGTCGGTATTGGGCCGCTCTGCCACATAGATGGTAACGGTATCGGTGGCAAAATTGCCAATGGTATCAAATACCATCACCCAGTAAACGGCGGTATCGATGGGAGAGACAGGATCGGGCGGATTGAAGACCGTGGGGCCATGGCTCCAGACCACATTCTGATTGTTGGAGCAGAAGATCATCACCTCATCGAGCCCCCAGGCGTCATAATATTGCTGATTATCGAACTGTATGAACCTGAAACGGGTGGCAGTGGTCTCGGCTGCCGGAGGGATAGACGAAGCATACTGATGCCACCAGTAAACATGACTGGTATCATATCTTTCATCGCAATGGCTCCCGAAGGGCCAGGGGCAATAGCCCGTTGGCGACCAGTATCCTCCGGTGCCAACCTGGCTTGTCACAAAAGGCGGGTCAACCGTATTGGTTCCTTCCGGAAAATTATCGCTGCCGGGAAAGGTAACCCAGTTAACGCCGTCATCAATGGAGTACTGGAGGTTGACACCCTCATTGGGCGAGTTGGGGTCTTCACAGTCGCCCGCATTGTTCTGCCGGCCGTAACGCATCCAGAATCTTACGGAACAATTCCCGATCGTGATGTCAAAGGTATCGGTAACGATACTTCTTTCGGCTGAAACGTTTGTGCCTACCCAAAGATAGGCTCCGTTGGGCCCTTCGCCGGCCCCCCTGTATTCCTCAGGACATCCTTTTTCAGGAAATGTGGGATTGGCTGCGGTGGAAGTCCAGCCAACACCGATCCCGCTTTCAAAACCGTTATTCATGAATACATCGCATGATCCATCGGATTGCAGGTATACGGAATCGCCCATGCAAATGGTTGTATCGGCCGAAGGCCTAATAATTTCAATGGCACAACCCTGGTCCTGGGCCGACAGGAAGGCATATGAAATTAAGATCAGGAAGAAAGGGATAAGTAGTCGTTTAGTCATCGGGTAGCCATGATTGGTTCTTGGTTTGCAAAACAGCCTGTCTTTCCGGACTTTTGCAATGTGAAGGTAAGGCACACAGGGCAAAAAGGTCTCCTAAAAAGACCTTAAAATTAATCAAAATTCTGAAAAATTCTTTGAAACAGGTACCATTATACATTTTATTATTATTAAAGGACGGCGGAAATAGCTGCAGGTTGCCTGTTCAGTTCCTGATAATCATAATATTCCTGCCTTCGCTTGTGCATGATTTGCAGATAAATCAGTATCTTGGTCACGCAAATAGAAAACTCATGAGAAATACTTGTTTCTTTATTGCGCTTTTACTTTTCCTGGCTTCCTGCGACCAGGTGATATTCACCGAACCACAACCCACAGGGGTCAGGCCCCTTGATGAGATCCCGGCTCAGTTCAGGGGAGTATATACAGATACAGATCATGACACGCTCAGGGTTTATGACAATTCCTTCCTATACACTGGCAACGGCCTTTCGGGCAACCAGCCGGTTTACCTGTCAGATTCGGCTGTCATTAAAGAATACCGTGACCGTTATTTTTTGAACATCAGGCTGCAGGCCGGCGAAGATTCCTATTGGTTGACTTACCTGCTGCAATCATCCTTTGAAGGCCGCCGGCTGGAGGTATATGCCATGGACCCTGATAACATTGTGAATCTTGCCAGGCTGCAGGAGATCACTTCAAAGATACGCGATGTCAGTATGGGTGAACATCAATATCACCTCTTTTCGCCCCGGAAGCGGGATTATAAGAAGATCATCGGCGACAGCATTTTTTCAAGGATGATCCGGTTCGATAAGACTGAAGCCTTGCCCTGAGAGAGCGGCGGAAGTTTCGGAATGAAAACTTTCAGGTTTTTCCGGGCTTTTTTGAATCATTGGAGGTATAAAAAAACACCCCGGGCACGCTTGTGCCGGGGCGTTTTATCAGAGGGAATTCTTTCCCCTGAAATCTGAGGCCGTTTACTTTTCAGGCCTATTTCTGTATGGGCTCCATACGCGGATCCCTTTCCTTTTCCGGCCCGGGTTGGCGATGGAGATTCTCTTCGCGCGGTACCCCGCTGAGCATACCCTTGTCGGCCGACTTGCCGTACAGCCCCGGGTGCAGGTAACGTCCTTTTTCAACCGATTGTTTCTCCACTTCAGCCTCTATGCGGTTTTGCTGTGCCCACGGGTCATTCCGTACGCCGGTAACCTGCCAGCTTACCTTAACGTTTGGCTTATCGGTCTGTATGGTGAAGCTGTTGCCCGATATTTCATCTTTAACGATGGCCTGTGCAAACTGTCCCATGACCGTCAGTTGGTAGCGGAAATCAATGTTGAGGCTTTCAAAATAGGAAGGAAGCTCAACGGTGGCCATGCCATCTGCACCCGTCACAACATTCCCGTTGTAAATGTTCATCATGTCAGGGCTTTCAACAAAGCTGTGCACCAGGTATTTGTTGGCAGGATCCTGCGGATGGTCGATCTTGAATGATCCGCCTGATTTGGACAGGGTACCACTAATATTTACATCCCCGACAAAATAACCGGCATAATTAAAGGAAGCGGTACCCATATTATCTCCATAAACTGCAATGCTGTAACCTGAACTACTGCCTTCACCTACGGCATAAACACCGTAGTTATTAATGTCGGCATCACCTCCGTGGGCAAAAGCCCCCATGCTAAAATCGGAACCCGTTGAGAAGGATTGGCCCCATAAGCCATAGGAAATATTACTTGTATTGTTTTCGGCAAAGCCGGCTACGGCGGGCGACAGGGTTTGTAACGGGCTGTAAATGCTTCCAAACTCACTACCCAATGTTCCGGCAGAACCTGTTTCTACCACGAAGAACCTTGTCAGCGGATCCAGTTCGTTTACGCCAACATTATTATCTTTCCATGTCATGGTCTGGGCATTGTTTTCATATAAAAATACCGCTTGTGACATCGGGTTCCAGTACAGCCAGGCCACATCGGCCCCGCTTTCCTTCATCCACAAGCCGGAGTTGCCGCTGGCATCACCGATATAATAGGATTGATCGCTGGTGATCAGTGCATTTGCCTGGGCCGCTGAATGAATGTGTAACAGTTCCACAGGGCTGTCGTGCCCGATGGCAACATTTCCGGCATTATAATAAATATCGGAACCGTTATACTGCCAGGGACTGCTTCCGCCCCCTCCTGCGCTGGCGGCATAGAAGGCAAAGGGTACGGTGGCCACCTTGCTTTTACCCATATCGACAAAGGCATTTCCGCCGGCAGGGTCAATTTCCGTCTGTATATAAAAATTGCCGCTGGCCCAGTTAATGGTGTTGAAGGTCCCGAAAAGGATGTTGCCATCACCGATCATCAGGTGGAACAAACCATATGCATTGGTGGGCGGGGTGTGTTTTTCGGAGTAGACCATGGTGCCCGGAAGGGGCCCTTCCAGTATCGAAATGCGTACGCTGATCGTTTCGTTTGCCATGGGATTCCCCGATCCGTCGCGAGCCATGCCCTGGTAATCGATGAGCTGCGGAACCTGGCCGCTGGCCAGCAGCCCCAGGCTGATGGCGCCAATAAAAACCAATAATTTAATTTTTTTCATGATAATATTTTTTTTAAGTTAATTCCTGATCAATTTGATTGATTTTTTAATCATCCCCGCACCGGCTTCTTCGGCTGTAAGCTGAAGGTTGTAAATGCCGCGGGGCAGTTCGCCAAGCCCGATCACTTCATGGAAATGATCAGAATACGAGGAAAACTCATTGCTCAGCAACAGCTTGCCACTGAAGTCATAAAGCCTGTAGCTGAGGCTGCTTTGCGCATCCAGGTTTACGTCGAGGATCACAAAGTCGCGGCAGGGATTCGGATAAACCCTGAATTCGCCATGGCTGATGATTTCTTTGATGGATACCGTCTGATCATCGTACTGCTGAAAGCCCGGGCAGAAGATGACCGTTGGTTGGGAGGTTGTTGCCACGGGTTCGGCCTGGCCGATGGTCCAGGAAACCTGCATGACAGCCGACTGGTAATGGCCGCCACCTGAACAAAACACATGCCTGGGCAATTCCTGCGATGTGGCTGTTAAAACAAGTGAAACGGCAATTGCACTGAGTAAGATTTTTACTTTTTTCATACAATTGTTTTAATTAAAAAAATCAATACAGGTAAGATCATGCAGGGCATCAGCTTCTTTTTGCCATGCAAACAGACAGTTTAGTTATGTAAATGTACAAATTAATTACGGGTCAATGCAAGTTTTTTTTTGCTGAAAGCGCCAAAAAGGACTATATTTATGGAGCATTTTGCCCGAACAAACCAAAGAAAAACTGAACTTTTTTTTTATGGCGGTGTTTAAGCGTTTGATTGTGCGGTTGATGCCTCACAGCATGTTTCGAAAGCCACGGGTAAAACCTTCAGGCGGAAATCCGGATGCGCTTAGTAACGAACGGCAAAAAATTTATTGTTTATGGAGCCCGGCAAGTGCCCTTCAATGAATGAAAACTTTTAACAACACTTAAAACATATGAAAACACTTATCAAAGCTTATGATGGATTCTCCGACACTTTGTCGAAGGCATCCGGTATTCCCCTGTTGTTTCTGAGATTGGTCCTGGCCTACGGCTTCTACCAGCCGGCCATGAACAAAATCAAGGATGTGAACGCCATCGGCGGATGGTTTGAAAGCATGAGCTATCCATTCCCTTATGTGAGTGCATACCTGGTAACCATCACCGAGGGCCTCGGCGTGATCCTGCTGTTGCTGGGTCTCGGAACGCGCATCATCTCGGTTCCCCTTATGATCGTCATGCTGGTTGCAATCTTTTCAGTTCACTTTGCCAATGGCTTCAGCGCAGGTAACAACGGCTACGAAATCCCCCTGTATTACCTGCTGATGATCTTCACCCTTTTCGTGATGGGCCCCGGACGCATCAGCCTCGACCACCTCATCCGCTCATTCAGGAAATAAGCGCTGAGAAGTTTGATAGCTGATAGCTGATAGCTGATATTTGAAGTATCGGAACGGGCTTTATCATAAGCCGGAGATGAATCACGCTCATAATGAGGTACGAGGAGCTTCCGCTGCGCGGAAGATTGGCCATTCTGAAATCTGAAATCTGAAATCTGAA
>CAZHFC010000062.1:0-8297 GCA_964531985.1 uncultured Bacteroidales bacterium | reverse complement strand
AACAGAAAACCATTAATAAAAAAGAGACTGCCCCTTTTGAGACAGCCTCTTTTTTGCCGCTCCCCCTCTTGGACTCGAACCAAGGACCCTCTGATTAACAGTCAGATGCTCTAACCAACTGAGCTAAGGAGGATTTTCCTTTAAAAAGCGGTGCAAAAATAAACAATTTCCTGAAAACCCCAATGTTTTTTTTAAAAACACTGTTACCATAGGTGCTTTGCGACAATTACTGCCGGGACTGATTTCCCGGCACGGCACCAACCGGCCTTTTTCAAGGCAATGTTAATTCTTGAATAGGAATTGCCAAACCGGCCTGCGTATTTAAAAATCAGTAGCGCCAGCTTCATTGACCGTTGCTCACTTCCCGGCCTCCCCCAACAGTGTGGCGGTGGTGCATGCATGGATCTTCACATTGACGTAATCGCCGGGGGCGAAGTCTTTTCGTGGAAATACCACAACCTTGTTCTGGCTGTTGCGGCCCATCAGGTGCCCCGACGACTTCTTCGAAAGGCCTTCAGCCAGCACCTCAAAGCTTTGCCCCACATCCATTTGGTTGCTGCTGAGCGAGAGTGACTGCTGCAGTTCTAACATCTCTTTCAATCTCCGGGCTTTCACGGCTTCGGGCACATCGTCGGGAAGCTTTTTTGCCGCACTGGTGCCGGGCCGCACGGAATATTTGAACATGAAGGAATGGGTATAACCCACTTCCTGCATGAGCGTGAGGGTATCGCGGTGGTCCTGTTCGCTTTCCGTACAAAAGCCGGCAATGATATCGGTGCTGACAGCACAGCCGGGGATGTATTTGCGAATGGCAGCGATCCTGTCGAGATACCATTCGCGGGTGTATTTCCTGTTCATCAGGCCAAGGATGCGGTTACTGCCCGATTGCACAGGCAGGTGGATGGCCTTGCAGATGTTGGGATAGCGGGCGAAGGTTTGCAGCAGCTCGTCGGAAATATCCTTGGGATGCGAGGTGGCAAAGCGCACACGCAACAGCGGGTTCAGGGCAGCCACCTTTTCGAGCAGCTTTGGAAATCCGTATTCCCCTCCGGGGCCTGTCCAGTGATAGGAGTTCACATTTTGCCCCAGGAGTGTCAGTTCGCGGTAGCCCTGTTCATAAAGGCCGGCGGCCTCGCGGGTGATGGTTTCCGGGTTGCGGCTGCGCTCCCTGCCCCGGGTAAAGGGAACCACACAATAGGAGCAGAAATTCTCACAGCCACGCATGATACTGATAAAGGCCGTGATGCCGCTGTTGTCGAGCCGCACCGGCTCAATATCGTCATAAGTTTCTTTAGAGGATAAAACCACGTTAATGGCTTTTTTCCCCTCCCCGGCTTGTTCAAGCAGGCCCGGCAGGCTGCGGTAGGCATCGGGGCCAACGATGAGGTCGACCGACCCCTCCCCGAGCAGTTGCTCCTGCAGCCTCTCGGCCATACAGCCAAGCAGGCCGATACGCAGCTGGGGCTTGTTCTTTCGCAGCGACTGCAATTCGCCCAGGCGGTTACGTACCCGTTGTTCGGCATGCTCCCTTACCGAACAGGTATTTAACAGCACCACATCGGCTTCGCCGCTCTCGTCGCAAACTTCAAAACCACCGCCACGCATCAGCGCCGCCACGATCTCGCTGTCGGAAAAATTCATCTGGCAGCCGTAAGTCTCTATATATACTTTTCTGGGGTTTTCCAATGGTAAAGAATTTTCATGCCTTTTTTTATGCCGTCGCAAACAGGCCCCGCGAACCGCAAAAATAAGCAAAATCAAGGCCTCAGATCAGGCAAGGGTCCCGAAAATTTGATTGTACGGGGGTTAAACATATTAATTATGTTACTTTTGTGCCGGATTTTAGGGTACATTTTAAGGAAAAAGGTATTAACAGGTATGACGGTAAAGAATTTAGTGATCGTTGAGTCGCCGGCCAAGGCCAGGACCATCGAAAAGTTTTTGGGTAAGGATTACATGGTGAAATCGAGTTTCGGCCACGTGATGGACTTATCGGAGAAAGAACTGGGTGTGGATATTGAAAATGGTTTCCAGCCGCAATATACGGTAAGCCCCGACAAGAAGGCGGTTGTTGCCGACCTGAAAAAGCATGCCGCGGGAGCGGAAATGGTATGGCTGGCCACTGATGAGGACCGTGAGGGGGAAGCCATTTCCTGGCATCTGGTAAATGCGCTTGGGCTCAACGAAAAGGAGGTGAAGCGCATCGTTTTTCATGAGATCACGCGTGCGGCCATCACCGAAGCGATCAGCAAACCTCGAAGCATCGACATTAACCTGGTAAATGCCCAGACCGCCAGGCGTGTGCTCGACCGCCTGGTGGGCTATGAACTCTCGCCCCTTTTATGGAAAAAGGTGAAACCTGCCCTTTCGGCAGGAAGGGTGCAGTCGGTGGCAGTGCGTCTCATCGTTGAAAGGGAAGAAGAGATCAGGGCATTCAGGAGCAGTTTCACATTTCGTGTTACGGCACGCTTCCTTCCCGAAGGCAAAGATGGTGCCGCCAGCTTCCCCGCCGAGCTCAGCAAGCGTTTCGGCACTGCTGCGGAAGCAGCAGAATTCCTGGCAGGCTGCGCAGATGCCACATATGCCGTCAGCGGTGTGGAAACCAAACCCGCCCGTAAATCGCCTGCGCCACCCTTTACCACCTCCACCCTGCAGCAGGAGGCCAGCCGCAAACTGGGATTCCCGGTGGCCTATACCATGCGCATTGCCCAGCAACTTTATGAAGCCGGGCATATCACCTATATGAGGACTGACTCTGTAAACCTTTCCAGCCTCGCCCTGAACATGGCCAGGGAAACCATCAGCAAAAACTATGGCGAGGAATACGTGAAAACAAGAAAATACCAGACCAAAAGCAAAGGGGCGCAGGAAGCACACGAGGCCATCCGACCCACTTTCATCAACCACGAACATATCGATGCCGACAAGCCTGCCAAAAAGCTTTATGACCTGATATGGAAAAGAACCCTTGCTTCACAGATGGCCGATGCCAGGCTTGAAAAGACCCAGGTGACCATCGACATATCCACTTCAGCGGAAAAATTTATCGCCCGTGGTGAGGTGATCACCTTCGACGGATTTTTAAAGGTTTACACAGAATCGACCGATGACGACAGCCGCGAGGAGAATGGCAGCATCCTGCCTCCACTGAAAAAAGAGGATGCCCTGCAGGCCGAAAACCTCCTTGCCACACAACGCTTTACGCAACCG
Organism: uncultured Bacteroidales bacterium; assembly: GCA_964531985.1. Classification (GTDB taxonomy): domain Bacteria; phylum Bacteroidota; class Bacteroidia; order Bacteroidales; family B18-G4; genus B18-G4. Next base: position 5,087 of record CAZHFC010000062.1, on the reverse strand, counting down.
CCGCTGAGATATTCAGAAGCCAGCCTGGTAAGGAAAATGGAAGAACTCGGCATCGGGCGCCCGTCGACCTATGCCCCCACCATCACCACCATACAAAAAAGGGAGTATGTGAAAAAGAACGACAAGCCCGCCACCGAAAGGGAATACCTTCAGCTCAGCCTCGATAAGGGGCAGGTGAAGGAAAAAACACTGCGTGAAAAAACGGGGGCAGACAAAGGCAAGATGATCCCCACCGACTTGGGCGTGGTGGTGAACGACTTCCTGATGAAGTATTTCAACGACATTATCGATTACCACTTCACGGCACAGGTAGAGAAGGAATTTGACGACATTGCCAGCGGGAAGAAGGAGTGGAACGAGATGCTGGGCGCCTTTTACGGGCCTTTCCACAACAAGATCAGCAACACCCTTGAAAAATCACAGAAGTTCAGCGGAGAGCGGCTGCTGGGAAAAGACCCCGAAAGCGGTCTGAACGTTTATGTAAAAATCGGCCGCTACGGGCCCATGGTGCAACTTGGCGACACCGGTGCCGATGACAAACCGCGCTTTGCCGGACTGGCAAAAGACCAGAGCATCAATGATATCGAACTGGAGGAAGCCCTCGCCCTGTTCCGCTTCCCGATGACCATCGGTGAGTATGAAGAGCAGGACATGGTGGTGGCATTGGGGCGTTTCGGCCCTTATATCAAACATGCCAATGCCTTCTATTCCCTTGACAAAAGCGATAATCCTTCCGCCATATCTCCCGAACGCGCCATTGAGATCATCGAAACCCGCAGGCAGGAAGACAAGAACAAGATCATCAGGGAATTTGAAGATAACAAGGATGTGAAAGTATTGCGGGGTCGTTTTGGCCCGTACATCTCCATGGGGAAAAAGAACTTCAGGATACCCAAGGGCACCGACCCCGAAAAGCTGAGCCTTGAAGAATGTATCGCCATTACACAGGACCCGAAGAACGAAGCGGGCAAACGCAAAGGCGGACGCAGGAAAAAATCCTGACATCATCAGGGGCAGTTTCCGCATTGCCTGTCAAACATGCCGGCAGCCGGGTTTCCGTTTGGTTTGAAATTTCTGTTATATTTGGGCATTCGAAAAGCAGGATATGGACATTGCCATATATTTTGAGCCCCCTGGCATGGAAGAACCGGCAGGCGACAACGGCTTGCCCGGCAAGCGTTACGCCGATATCGTGGATGCCTACACCGATAAGCGCCACTTCCCCGATCTCACCCATGCCGATATTGCCATCCTGGGGGTACTCGACGACCGCCATTCAGTGAACAACGAAGGCTGCGCCATGGCTGCCAACCTGGTTCGGAAAAACCTCTACAGCCTCTTTGCCGGCAATGTTTCCCTGCGCCTGGCCGACCTGGGCAACATCAGGCAGGGCCACAGCATCGACGACACCTATTTCGCCCTGACCAATGTGGCGGCCACACTCATCGGGCAGGGCGTCATCCCACTGGTGATCGGAGGCGGACAAGACCTGAGCTACCCCATGTACCGCGCATACGAACAAATCGGGCAGATCATCAACATCGTGGCCGTCGACCCCATGTTCGACCTGGGAAAAGACAGCAAAGTGAACGACTCACGCTCCTATCTGAGCAGCATCATCCTCCACCAGCCCAACTTCCTTTTCAATTATACCAATATCGGTTACCAGTCGTATTATGTCGACAGGGAAGCCGTATCCCTGATGGAAAAACTCTATTTCGACACCTACCGCCTGGGACGGGTGCGCGATGATATGGAAGAGGTGGAGCCGGTGGTACGCAATGCCGACATGCTCAGCATCGACATCTCAGCCGTACGCAGCGCCGACGCTCCGGGCAACGGCAATGCCACCCCCAACGGCTTCAGTGGTGAAGAACTGTGCCGCATTGTACGCTATGCGGGCCTGAGCGATAAGCTCTCCGCCATCGGGTTCTTCGAATACAACCCGGTATACGACAGGCAGGAACAAACCGCCATGCTCATCGCCCAGGCCATCTGGTATTTCCTGGAAGGCTTTACACAACGCAAAGACGATTACCCGGCACGGGCCCGCGACAAGTACGTGAAATTCCATGTGAAGATAAAAGGCCAGAAAGATGAGATCGTGTTCTATAAAAGCAAAAAAAGCGAACGCTGGTGGATGGAAGTGCCCGTCGAAACCGACCTCATGAGCAAATACGAAAGGCATTATATGGTACCCTGCTCCCTGCGCGACTACCAGGATGCCTGCAAAAACCATATCCCCGACCGCTGGTGGCAGGTATACCAGAAAATGATGTAACCCGCAGCAGAATCCCGTCAATCTGATCCGCTGAAACCCCTGCCGGCAAGTATGAATGATAAGCACCATGTCAATTTGGTATAAATGCAAAAAAAAATTCACTTTTTTCATTCCGGTAAAAAAAGTTGTATCTTTGTGTATGAGATGATCACCTGCCGTCATTTTTGTGTGGGAGGTCATGTCAGAGATTAACCCCGAATCCTATATACTTAAGTTGAAGTGCCGTTAATGATAATGGTTTGATCAACTTATGGATATGGATATTAAAATAATTGCCGGGAACAAGGAGCGGCTGCTGATCGAAGGGATCAGAAGCAGGGATGAGAAAGTGATCGCTGAAATCTATGAAACCTATTTCCCTCCGGTCAAAAGTTTTATCTGCAAGAACAAAGGGAACACCGATGACGCCAGGGATGTTTTCAATGATGCCATCGTTATTCTTTTTCTGAAGATCCGCAACAATTCACTAAGTTTGAATTGTTCTTTGAATACCTATGTTTATGCCATTTGCCGTAATCTTTGGCTGAAAAAGCTGAAAAGCATGAAACCGGAAATGATCAGCCTGGAAGATGTTGATGAAGCAAAGCATGAAACAGAGGTGATTGGCGAAGAGTTCCTGAACCTGAACCGGGCCAACCTGCTTTATCAGAAATACCTGTTGCGGATGAAGCCCGTATGCCAGAAACTGATCATATTCTTTCTGGAAGGGAAATCGTTCAGTGAGATCGCCAGGGAACTCGGGCTAAGCAGCGGCAGCTATGCCCGTAAAAGAAAATACCGCTGCGTGAAAGTATTGATAAAAAAGATCAGATCAGATCCCGAATACAGGACCATCCATCATCATGAATGATATTGACAAATACCTGGACCACTTCGAAGCATATGCGAATAACGATATGAATGAGAAGCGGAAAAGGGAATTTGTTGAAAAACTCGGTAAAAACCAGGAGATGCGCAAAGCCTGGGGCAGATACCGTTCCGTAATGAATGCCCTTGGCGACCAGGAAGCCATCGAGCTCAGGCGAAAACTCGACAATGCGGCCGGTGATCAGCTGTAAAAACAACTCCGCAAAAACAATTATTGCCCGTAAAATTTCCAGGTATATCTTATCTTTATGCCTGACAGGTAATAATCATAACCTATATCCGTGTTCACCCATGAAAAAAAAACGTTTTGAAACAGCAATAATTATTTCCTTATTTTTAACTGCTGCGTTCCTGCAGAAACAGGCTGCCCATGCACAAGAAATACCAGATAACAGCTGGCAGGGTACATATTCATGGTTAAAAAATGGCGATGAAGCATCCTGGAATCAGGTATGGCAGGCTTTTATACGACAGTATGGGGAGGAAAAAACAGGCTGGCCTCCCTTCATCGGGATTACAGAGGATATTCTCGCAGATTACCTGCAGTTTTTGTCGAAAAAGAAAAATCCGAAACCCGGGTGGCATGTCACAGAATTTTTCAGTGAGAAGCTGCAACCTGGTTCAGAACCAGGGAATAGATTAGCTTTCAGAGAAAACCACACAAATACTATTAGGAATTACTATGCATTATTGGAGTATTTTTTTGGTTTAAGTGAATGGAAAGTTATTAAGGAAAAGCATAATGCACGCGAAAAGACCTTCTTGGATGCCGCTGCCGCCGACAGTGTACTGGTTCCTATTCTTTTCAAGTACGCAGGCAACTGCCCTTCAGGCATGCTCGATTGGTATTTCAGCGAAGTATTCCCGGTTGTCGACCTCCTTTACCAGCAGAACAACATCAACGAACTAACCGGTATCCTTAATGATATTAAAGAACACACGTATAAGCTTTATAAAAACTACGAATTTGTGAAAGCCGGAGTCTGGCTAAACACGTTTTATAAGTTCACCACATACTATGGCTTGGAATATATCAGGCCCGAAGTGCCCGAAAAACTGTATCGGCATCATTTATGGTATGAGCATGCATTGGCTGAAAAGGCCAGGGAAAATGCCATCACTGAATTTAAAATGGCCTTTGCAAAAAACCTTGCCGGACGACTGGACGGAATGTCAACAGCCATCAGGTATTCATGGGTCAGTAAATTTCTTCCCGATAATACCCTGGTGGGTACTTTTACATTTGATATGCAAAAGGAGGGAAGAACAATTGAAAAACTTTTGGATGGATACGGACATGTTCTCATTGATGAGAACTTTAAAGAATTATACTCGGCCAAAAGTGAAACCGGGTTGGCTCACAAACATTCTTATGCGCTTAAATTTCCTCTATCTTTCACCTTTGACGGCAACCCATGGGCAAAGGATTTTCCTGTCAGTATTCCCCCGGTAATACAGGATGAGATACTGGTTTTAAGGGGAAAGAAACAGCATGTTGGGTCTGTTGATATCGACGAACGGGGCAGTTACCGGGAAGGAGAACAGGAGTTCGTGTTTGTATTAAGCGAAGAAAGCCTGCATTCGTTGGCGGTTGTTTTCATCATGCCGCATATGAATTATCTCTATCTGGATGTGGAACACTCAGAAGGTCAGGGTGTTTGGAATGTTCCTTATGATGCTGCCTTTGCAAAGAAGGTTCAACAGCAATCCTATGAAGCCCTGGTCGATGCAGCAAGGCAGGTTTTTGGATCAGGACGGGTCATCCCGGTCATCAGAGGCCTGGGGCAGCATCTGAAAATGAAGGCACAGGCCCTGAAAGCTACAGCCACCCCCCGCAATGTTAAAGCCGACGGAAAATCGCAGGTGGAGATATCGGCCGTCCTCTACGAATACATCCCCTACAGCAAGGAGCCGGGCAGGCCGCTGCCGGGAGAGGTGC
>CAZHFC010000061.1:0-8339 GCA_964531985.1 uncultured Bacteroidales bacterium | reverse complement strand
CGGGAATCGGTGGCCTGCCCCGAGACCTCGGTGGCCTGCCCCGAGACCTCGGTGGCTTGCCCCGGGAATCGGGGGTTAAATGATAAATATCATAGCCCACGAATTTATTCGTGGGTCGAATTTGGTGCGCGGGACACTCCGAAACTCATACCACGCAACTCGAACCTGATTTTACATGCAATTTCTCTTCGGTTTGTGATAACGACCGTTCCGGCTGCATTTCAGATTTCAAAGTTCAGCTAAAAACTTTCAATTATCGCAGCCCAATCACTGCTTGCATTTTATGCTGCTACGCAGACACGCTATATCGGATTTCTATTTGTGCATTCGAGCTTCGTTTTTCCGGGATACATTCTGTATGTTGCACTGCCAGACCTTTTGATATTAATATTATATTAAGATTGCCAATGTTTTTTTATGGTTTACATGGAGAGGTTAACCAATGGATTTACGAGGGATGACCAGTATGGGAAGGTAAATAATGAACATAAAAACTGAAAAAATCAGGCCACCTGTCGAACCTGCGGCCAATGCAAACCAAAATGGTTCGTTTTTTCCAAGGACAAGGAAAGGGATTAGACCCAGGATTGTTGAAAGTATTGTTAACAGTATCGGGATTATTTTGGCATTGAAAGCTTTTATGTAAAGTCTTGTTGGCGAATAACTTCCTGCGGCATTATCCTTTCGGATGATATTATATTCGTTAATAATATAAATAGATGCGTTAACGGTCAGCCCGCTCAGCAATACAAAAGATGCATATCCTCCCTGATCAAAATTGAAATCAAACCAGTAGAAAGTCATGAAAACGCCTATGAATGAAAGGGGTATGATAAAGATGATGGCCAGGGGCTGAAGTAGTGATTCAAAAAGAATGGAACAGATCATGTAAATAAGCAATATGATGAGCAGGAGTAATCCATATTGCAGGGTATCTTCTTTTCCCCAGGAATAGCCTGGAATTTCTGCATGATATCCCAAAGGCAGTTCTTCCTTCATCTCTTCCAACACTGTTGATGTGAATTTATGCCCAAATTTATAACTTCCAAGGTAGTTAAATCTGATCAGTTTAATATATTGCTGGTTTTCTTTCAGTATAGCAGACGGTGCGCGCTGTTTTTCAATATCAGAGAAGATACCGGCTGCTTTGTTATTGAGCGCAGGGGCCGGTTCATTAACCAGATTCCAGAGTCCATAATCTTTGCTTTTGTCAGAGTATAGTTTTACCTGCTCGGGTTTGTGGTTGTTAATTATGCTCAGAACCGGGGGATGGTTTAAATCATTTTCACTAAGTTGTGAGTATATGTCATGCACGGACAGATCGGCATGGCTCAATGAATATCTGTCAGGAATAATCAGATATTCGTATAGTGATTTTTCGAGCCAGTAGCGCCCCGATCCTTTTGTCACGATATCCCTGACCCTTGGGTGCTTTTTTAACTTCTCTTTCAGTATCTCTGCCTGATGTATTAATTCATCAAGGTTGTAACCATACATGCTGATAGAAAAGTTTGATGATTCATAAACAAATGCCGATTGTGAAAACCCCTGGCCTACACCATATACATGCCAGCTGATTCCTCCTCTGTCGATACTTTTACCAATCAGGCGGCCTTTTAACATATATGGGAAGGAAGTCTTTTCGTAATCTTCTTTGAAGGATATTGATATACTGGCACTGCCGGAACCATATATCCGGCTTACATATATGTCTATTTCCCCGAATTGCGAAAGAAAATTCTCTATATCAAGGATAACCTCATTCATCTGTGATATGGTGCACTCATTCGACATGCTCCCATACATATACAGCATGGTTTTTTCGGGGGCGCTGTAAGTACTGCGTTCATATACATAGTGAGAAAAAAGCCGCAAAGCTCCCCCCAGGGCCTTATTCACGATAGGCATGGCATTTTTGGTGTACCAGTCGCTGCCCAGGGTTTTGTTATACAATCCTGATATCCGCTTTTCTTCTCCCATTTTTGTGGGAAGAAGAAAGCTCGGAAGCCCAAAGGCCAGAATGGCAATAATAATTGCCAGAAGCCGAAAACGCAACAGTAACTGTATAAACTTTTCATAGATGATATTAAAAAGCAATATGAGCCGTGCTTTTCCCCGCCTGAAAGCAAAATTTCGTTTCGTAAAATGCATACGCGAAATCAGGGCCGGGATAAAAAACAAGGCCACCATAAGTGATACCATCAGGTTGATCATGATAATCAGTGCAAAATCTTTTAAATTTAACCGCAGGCCTTCGGGCAATAAAAATATGATTGAAAGCGAGGCCACGGTAGTGAGTGTCGATGCAAGGATGGCCATGAACACACGCAGATTGCCTTTGTGCCTTATGTGGTCGATCATAATAATGGTGTTGTCAATGATCAATCCCAGACTTATGGTTATTCCAGCAAGCGAATATAAATGGATTTCAATACCCAATAAGACATATAGCAGAAAACAAGTTGCAATATTTACAGCCAGGCTTAGTATGATGGCAAGTATATATTTGATGTTTCTGCCAAGTACAGCAACGAATATGAGCAGAATAACAATGGTAAAAAGGGTGCGCCAGTATATTTTCGCAAGTTCCTCCCTGATATATATGGTGCTGTCGTCATTAAGTTTTAAAAAATACCCTTTTGGGAGATGAGCTGAAAGCGACAACATTTGCTCTTTCACCTTTTGGGCTGTTTTGATATGGTTGGCACCGTTTTCAGGATATACCACCAGGTAAATGGCGTTCATGCTGTTAATCCGGAAATAGGCAGATGGCTGGTTTTGTGCATAACGGATACTGGCTATGTCACTAAGACATATTATCCTGTCTTCTACCCTTTTTACCTGAATCTTATTCCAGTCAATAATGCTGTCGGTACTGTTATTGATCTTAACAGAAATGAGGCGTTGATATGGGGCAATATCGATACTTGTATTGGCGATCCCGAGATGCTGGCGGTCGAAATATTGCCGGAGCGCAGTCATTACATCTGCTTCCTGCAAACCTAATCCTTCCATGGCCCGGTGATCGTATATGACTTCGATGGAGAAGGGCGTGCCACCATATACATTAATCATCTTAACATCTTCCACCGATGCAATCTCCTTTTTAATTTTGTTTATGGCATATTCTTCCAGGATGGCAGAGTTGGCGTTACCTGTCAAGCTGTATGTTAGCAGGGGAGTGTCCGACTCATCATCAGGCCGGTTCATTATGATCCGGGGGAAGGAAACTCCTTCCGGCAGTTGGGGGAATATTTGCCGGAGGATGATCGATAGTTCAAAACGGATTTGATCCGGGTCTGAATATTTGTCGACCAACAAATCAATGCTTCCGTATCCTCTGTTTGAGGTTGAAGTGATCTTATGTATTCCTCCCACAGTGCTGAAGGCACCTTCAAGTCTACTGGTAATCTCCTTTTCAACAAGTTCGGGGGATGCATTGTTCCATGAGTACGAAACGCTAACTGAGGGAAGGGTTGTTGAAGGACTTAATTGAATATTTAATAATGGGATGCTTAATAATCCCAATAAACCCAATACCAGAAAAACAACCAGCAAGGAAAAGGAGTGGGCTGTTTTTTTATCTCCCGTATCCATCAAGCCTCGTCTTTTCTTTTGTTAATGAACCAGTAAGCAAGCGGAATAAAATACAAACTAACAATGGTGCCAATGATCATGCCGCCAATAATGGCAAGTGCCAGCGGTTTTTGCAATTCAGCTCCAATCCCACCGAAAAACAGAAGGGGGAACAATGCCAGAATGGTAGTAAGGCTGGTCATAATAATGGGTTTTAAACGGCGAGTCCCTCCCTCGAAAATGGCTTCCCGCAAATCTCCTGATGCTTTGAAAATTTGGTTGATCGTATCGATTTTTAAGATGGAGTCATTGATAATAATGCCACTCATAACAATGATGCCAATGGCCGACATAATATTCAGGCTGCCACCAAACAACCAAAGCATTGCCAATGCCCCTGCAATATCAAATAGTACTTCTGATAGAACTATGACGGGTTGTGCCAGCGATTCGAACTGTGCTGCCAGAATAAAGTAAAGCATTAGTACAGAAATAAGTAAAATCAAAGCGAGTTGATTGATCAGGGACATGTTCTGGAAATAACTGCCTGAAAAACGGACATTCATCCCTTCTTTTCCCAGCCTGTTTCTAAGTTCACCGGAAAAGCCATGAATATTGTCCGGGACCTCTGAAAAATGAAGCGGAATATATTCTCCCCTGCGATTGGCAGTTAAGGACTTGAATGCAGATGATTGCTTTACTTGAACCAGGCTGGAAACCGGAATTTCTTTTCCTTTCCGGCTTGGCACCATGCGCCAGTGGATAGTCTCAAAGAGATCAGCATTTGGGCTGCCGATTATCACCGGTATAAAACTGTTGCCGGTGAACAAGGTTCCTGCCTGATTGGCATTAAATGCTGTACGGAGTACCCTTATAAGCGCATCATATTCTACATCATACAGGAGGAGTTTGTCAAGAAGGACAGATATTTCAATGTTCTCCTGAACCGGGATCCGGACCTTTGGCATGTTTCCGTCTATACTGCCTGCACATTCATTGATTATCCGGATGTTGGAAGGCGCCAGAGGAATAGCATGATTGGCTGAAAAAATTTCCGCAACAAATGCTGCCTGCTTATCGGCAAACATTTGCTGAAACGGATTGTCGGGTGGTGCAAATGAATAGCTTGCATTGGGATGAAGTTCATCTAAAAACCGACGGATAGTTTCTTCAACCGTCATGAGCTTTTGTGGTGTGGAAGATTGAAGGTATATCACTGCTTCCGAAGGGCTTTTTTGCTCCTTATTGTTTAGAATAAACTGTTGCCTGCCAATCATTCCATTGCTTTGATTCAGATCATCGCAAGCTGCCAAAAGGTTCAGAACGCGGGCCTTATTCTCTTCGGTGTGGATGTTTTCATTCCAATCGATACTCAGCAGGCTTTCGGTTTGTTTCAGGTCAGGGAATCCTTGTTTTTCAATATACATGAACAGCATGTAGCCAACGGGAATTAGCGTGAAGAACAGCAGGCCGGTAATAAGTTTATGGCGAAATACCCATCTGAGCCCGGATTCATAAACGCTTTCAATCCGGCTAACAAAACCGCTTTCTTTTTGAATCGACTTCTGTTCACTGAAAAACAATCGATAGAGTACCGGCAATATCATAACCGATACAAAAAAGGAAACGCATAAGGTTATGCAAACGGCAACGGCCTGATCATAAAACAGAGCGCCTGAAATATCGCTCAGGAAAACCAGGGGGATGAATACCGCACAGGTAGTCAGTACCGAGCTGATCAACGGCCTGATCACTTCATTGGTGCCTGCAATGCATGAATGGGCGATCTTATTGCCGGCCCTGCGAAACTGGCTGATATTATCGATAACGATAATGGAATTGTCTACCATCATGCCCACGCCAAGGATCAACCCGGTTAAGGAAATAATATTAATGGAAATGCCAAAGATGTAAAAGAACAATACGCTGATCACCAGTGAAACCGGAATGCTGAGGCCGATGATAACGGGTGATTTAATATCGCGCATAAATAGCAGCATGATCAGAAAAGACAGGATAATGGCCAGTAAAAGACTTTGCTGCAGATTGGAAATTGAATAATTCAACAACTGTGTCTGATCCCTGGATATCTCGAAGTTCAGATGAGGATAAAGTTCACGAAAATGATCGATGACACCGCTCAGGTTGGCATATAGTTCCGACATCCTGGCATCGGCCTGCTTGATAACCGCAAGGCATACTGCATCCTTCCCGTTATAGAGGTAGAGTCCGCTTTTTTTCTGTGCCTCCAGTGTGATAGCGGCAATGTTACTCAGACGGATGATCTTTTTTTTGCCTGCTTTGATATATATTTCTCCAAGGTCGCTGATCGACCGCAACTGGTTCGGGAACCTTATATGGTACTGGTACATGCCGGTTTTTATCAGAAGGTTCCCGGGGGTGATGTTGTTTTCCGTAAATGCCGCTTCTATATCGTGATAGCCAATGCCAAGGCCCTGCATTTTTTCAGCATCGGGTATGATTACAAGTTGGGGGTATTCCAGTCCACTTAAATCGGCCAGGGCTGCCTCGGGTAATTGCTCAATACGCTTTTTAATTACCATCTCGGTAAATTCACTCAGTTCCAGCAGGTTCTCATGATGCTTGCCGTAAAGGCTGTCGGGGAATATGTTAAGATAGAATACCGGAATATCGGAAGCACTGGCCTTTATCAATTTGGGGCGTTGAAGGTTGCGGGGCAGATACCCCAGTATGTCGTCAATCTTTTCATTTGCCTCAATGTAGGCGTAGTTGATGTTTGTTTTGTATTTAAACTTTAATTCGATAATGGCATCTTCGTTGCGGGTTTCACTGTAAATGTCTGATAGATTGTTAAGTTGTAATAATTGTTCGCGTAAGGGACTTGTAATGGTGTTTTCCAGTTCCCGCGCCGAGCTGTTAGGGTATTGTATCTTTACTGTAAGAACCGGAATGTCGACATCAGGCAGCAGTGATACCGGCAAAAAAAGGGCTGAAAAGATGCCCAGAACCATGAGTGCAATCGTTGTCATGATTACAGCGATCGGACGATATGTGAGGAAGCGTACCAAGGCAATTTATTGTTGTGCGATCCTTACCCTGGCATCATGTGCAAGATTAAGGTTGCCTGATACGATCACCGTATCGCCGGCATTCAGACCGTTGGAGATCATGTAAGATGTTGAATTCTCGTTTGCAACAGTAACATAATTCCATTTAGCAAAACCGTTTTTGAAGGTAAAAACAACCTCTTTGTTCGACCTCAGCACCAATGCTTCCCTGGGAATTACCAATTGGTTTTTGATTTCCTTTTCGATGAATATTTTCACATTCATGCCATCAAAAATCTGATTATTATTTCCCGGTAAAAGGGCCTTTACCCTAACCAGTCCATGTTCATCAACGCTGGGATTGATTTCACTGATGCTGCCATCAAGCACAATATTCTCAATGGCGAATGGGATTACCCTTACCATTTGTCCTGTTTTGATCAGGGATAATTCGTTTTCTATTACCGGGAACTCAACAATGTATTTTGAATTATCCAAAAGATGGCAAAATACTTCACCGGCTGAAATCATGTTATGGGTTTGGGTTTCAATATCGGTAACGATGCCATTGAAAGGTGCTTTGATAATAGTGTTGTTGTATTGAAGCCGGGCAGTTTGCAGGTTGTTTGAGGCTTGTATATACCCACATTGTACTTTAAGGCTTTCATAAATATGTGCAGGAACAGAGTTTGAATCACCTGATATCCCGCCATAGCCCAGCATGAGAGAGTTTAGTTCAAGTATAGCTTTGTTTATTTGGTCTTTCGCATTGCTGATGCCGATTTCCTCGGCCCTGTTATCAAGGCTGGCAATGATAGCGCCCGCTTCGGCCCATTCGCCATTCCTGAAATTTATCTTTACGAGATTCCCTTGTGTTTTAAAATGCAGTTCGGCCTTGCGCCAGGCATGGATCTTTCCGTTGGAGATGATCTCTTCGTGAAATGAAACAGGATTAATGATGGTATAACCAATAGGCAAAGGCTCGTTAATGATCTCTTCCGTGGGTTCGGTTTGAGTTGTGGAGGATGTGTTGAGGTTGCATGCAGTAAATAATGTCAGCAGTGTAAGATAAGGTAGTACCCGGGATATATTCCTTATTTCTATCATAAAACAAAAATAATTAAAAAAAGAAAGCTAATAACGTGCTAAGATGGTATTAATCTGAAACCAGGTGTTTTATACCTGAGAAGTAATCATCAGTATAGTTTGGTTGTTTTTTTTCATGGATAAAACAACTCAATACTTCTAAGTTATCATTTATAACTATAAAATAGGGTAAATTGCTGGACTTATCCTCCAAGGTGTGGCGATATTAGCCAATAGTGTGACATTTGTGGGAAATGAGAATAGTAATTATGCTCACAAATTCAGGTTTCAAAATCCTGTACGAAATTCATAGGGACCAGATTGAAGATCACCCATTCACTATGCTGCCCAGTTTCGCCAGCAAACGATTGTCCCAAAGTATATGTTAATTGTTCTTTAAAACATTTGCTACCCTCCTTGTTTCAAGTTTTCAGCACCTGCAAGGCTGTTGCTGAAATATTTGCGGATTATTATTTCAAAATTTTCAATGGAGTAGGTGGGGAAATCTGAATTGAGGGGAAAGCAATCCTTAACAACAAGTGTACTATCAGCTATCATAATAAATGGTATATTCATAGAATCTGCAACTAATCCTGTGGCATTGTCACTAATTTTAAATATAGGAATATTTACCAGTCCGGATAGCCT
>CAZHFC010000060.1:0-8436 GCA_964531985.1 uncultured Bacteroidales bacterium | reverse complement strand
TGAAACACTGAAACACTGAAACACTGAAACACTGAAACCATGAAACCCACGAGGTCTCGGGGCAAGCCACCGAGGTTTCGGGGCAGGCACTGAAACACTGTTAATTCGGTGATTCCCCGAGTTCTCGGGACACGCGGTGATTTGTTTAGTCGATAAGCCGAAAGACCATCACTGATAAAAAATAAACATCAACCGTCAAAACCCTTTACTCCTGTACTTATCGATCAGCAGGCGGGCGATGATGGCATCCCATATGTAGTTTGGCGGGCAGTTGAGCACATCATTGTCGGGGCTGTATGATTCCCAGTAGTTGTGGTTTTTCCTGAGCTGGGTTTCGGCGGCCAGCAGCATTTTTCCGGCCAGTTCCATGGCCTGTTCGTGGTAGCCGTAGTTGAGGAGTCCGCGGAAGACCATATAATCCCACAGCAGCCAGACCGGACCATTCCATTTGCAGCAGTAGTCAACTTCTGCACTGTACCAGGGGTCGTCTGCGGCCAGGGTAGGTACGCCGTATTTGCGCCAGAATTTGGTAGTGTCCGTTAATGTTCTCACCAGTGCATCAGCCTGTGCTTCATCGCAGGCATTGGCCCACATGGGCAGGAAGCCGATGATCTCCTGCCTGCGCAGGTCACGGTCCATGAAAAACCAGGATCCGTCCACGCGGTTCACGTGGTAATAAAAGCCGTCGGGCTCATGCCACATGGCCAGGTTGAGCCGTTCGCCCATGGCGGAGCTTTTTCCCTCCCATCGCCGGGCTTCTTCCTCCAGGCCAAGCTCCTTCGCCATTGTGGAGAGGGAGTTCATCTCGTTGATGGCCATGAGGCTGAGGTCGAGGCATTCGAGTTCGTCGGAGATGTCTTCCTTGTCGACATCCAGGTATCTCTCGGCCGACACCTGGAACACGGCGTTGTACCAGTCGCGCACATTTTCGATGATGCCATAGGGGCCCCATTCGAGGATGCCGTCGCCATCGGCATCGCGGTTTTCAAGCAGCCATTCCATGTATCGTGTGCCGGACTTGTAGGCTTCGCTGAGGAACTGCCGGTCGCGGCTGATCAGGAATATTTCCAGGTTGATCCAGTTGAAGAACGGGGCCGATGTCGTGGCCATGGTGTCGCCGTGGATGCGGCTGTAGTGCGGATATTCGCCTCTTCCGCGGGGGCCGTGCCGGTAGGCGATAAGGCCGTCGTCGCGCTGCTGCTCCATGTATACGCGCTGGCTTTCCTGCGCCGATTCCGCATCGAGGAAGGCATAGGCCAGCATGCTCAGCGATTCATGCAGCACCTGGTGCCCGTGTCCCCAGCCCCAGAGGGGCTCGCGCGAAAACACGTAGAAGTTGTGCGATGTCTTCCCCTCCGGGGGAAGCATGCAGCCCCGTGCCAGGTTGAACGCGCCGATATACATGATCTTCTCGGCCGCCTCCATGGCCTCAAAACGCGGCACCGAAGCGAAGAGCTCCACGTTATGGTCAAGGAAAGGCTGCAGGCTGACCGCTTTCGCCACTGCGATCTCCTCCAGCAGGATTGAAAGATCTTCATCCGCTCCCTGCATGCCCCTGAGGTAACGCAGGCTTTTGGATTCGCCCGGCTCAAGGCTGAACTTGTTGTGCAGTGCGATATAGCCGGCGCAGGTGATGTCCGACAGGTTCAGGCGGTCGTCGCGTTCATCGCTGTAAAAATCGGTCTTTATAATGTTGTACAGATCGTCAGCCGGGCCGGTATAAGCGCCGTAGGAATACACCTCCATACTGCTGCTGAATACATCACGCCAGTGCCCCGGATAACCGCCGGCTGCATATAGGTTGCTGATCAGGCGTTTGCGGGTTTCGTAATGGCTGGCCAGGTAAGCATTGTGCGTTGCCGAAAAACCCTCCGTACATAGCGAATCCCGCCCGAATTCAATCAGTGGGTAGAGTTCGATTTCCAGACGGCTGCCGCCCCGGTTCATGATGAAGAGGTCGACAAGGGCAACCCTCGAGGAATATACCATGAAGCATTCCTGCACCTCCAGGCCCGGCCATGGCTGGTGCCGCAGGATTGCCATGTCGGGAAAGGATGCCGCAACCACGGGTGCACGGTGGTATTCCGGTATCCTGTCGACAACCACCTCGTTTATCTTCCAGGTACAGTAAATGGTTCCGGATTTGTCGGAGGTATAGCTGACAGGTTTTTCGGTCGACCAGTAGTCCATTTTGTAACCTTTGTCGCCATATAAACGCGAGCGCTCCATGGCAGCCGTATAGGTGGTATACAACGGATCATCGGCCAGGGCATCGATCCGAAGCCAGGGGTCGCTGATTGAGAGTTGTTGTGACCATGAACGGCTAAAGAGAAAACCGGAAAAAATGAAGGTGATAAATAGAAATGTTCTCATGACGGATGACTGATTCATGTGGGTTACCGAAATGCTGATAGTTTTCGCGCTGCAAGATAAGGATTGTCAGAGAACTTTAATGCATACAGCCATTTCTTCAGAGAGATCTGTGCCTTAAGCCACCAGCCCTGAAAACAGATCATAAGCATTGGTCGGGAGTGATGTTGCTGCTTGTGATGGTCCAGCTTGGTGAATTACTCCGTGCAGTGCCATTCCGCTTCACCGGTTTGAAAAGGACTTTTTCGGACCTTGTCCCGAATAAGGCAAAAATCAAGTTATTTGCCGGAAATTATCGTGCTGACCAGCCCTTCGTAAACATCCATCAGTTTCCTGACGATGCTGTTCGCCGTGTTGAAGCGTACATTGTTGATCATACTGACGGGAAGCACACCGGGCGAAGTGCCGGTCAGGAAGGCCGCTTCATAAAAAGGGAGCTCCCTTTGACCGATTTCCTGCTCCGTCACCCTGATAAGCATGCTGTTGCAGATGTCCATCACCTTTTGCCTCGTGATGCCGGGCAAAACCATGCCGGCAGGAGGGGTGACAACCGTGTTTCCCCTGACCAGGAAGATGTTTGACCTGCTTCCTTCGGTGATATTTCCTTTAGGGTCGATCAGCAGCACTTCATAAACCTTTCTCGATTCCATGACCAGCACGGCCTGCTTCCTGAGCTTTGGGTTCCAGCGCTTAATGCCGGGATTTTTTCGTGTGGCTTTCATGCTCGACAGAACAACACCGGATTCGTATTCGGCGGGAGTGGGGTAGCGGTGTTTGATATACCATCCAAGCGTATGGATCTTATCGTTTTCCATGGCCAGGCAAAGCAGGATGTTGCCGTCGTGATTGCCGTTGGCCATGATCAGCTTTCCGGGAAATCCCGGCAGGGCCGTGTTTTGTGAAACATTGGGAAAGCCGGCCTGTATGGCCGATTGCAACAGCCGGTCGAGATGCTCCGATACAAAAAGGGGGACGCCCTTCATCACCCTGATCACTTCATAAACGACTTTACGGTTCCTGAACCAGGCAGGGTCAAACTGCCAGTCTTTCATCACCACCTGGTCTTTCAGGAAATATTTTCCGACAGGCTCGAGCATAGGCTTCAGACAGGCATTTTTTTGGATTTTTTGTCTTTCTTCACCGGAGGCCCCTGCAGGCGCAACCATTCCTTTTTCAGCAGGCTGTATACCTTCAGATCCATATATCTGCCGTGCAGGAGTTCGCCCTGCCGCTCAATGCCTTCGAAGGTGAAGCCAAGCTGCTTGGGAATGTTGCAGGAAGGGGTGTTCTCACTGGCGCAGCGGATCTGCAGCTTGTTCAACTGCAGCTTGTCGAAAGCATGGTCGATAAGTGCCATGCAGGAACGTATCATGATGCCTTTGCCAACCGCATTTAAGCCAAGCCAGTAGCCCATTTCAGCCTTATTGTTGACAGGGTCGACCCGTGTCAGGCCGATCAGGCCGGCAAATGAACCCATATGCCAGATCTCAAATACAAGCTCTTTGCCCGGAGCACGCGAGTATACTACTCTACGGATATATTTGACAGTATCCTCCTCTTGGCGGGTTTCGTCAACCCAGGGAAGCCATTTTCTGAGAAAATCACGCGATTCGTCGATACAGGAGAATATGACCGGAGCGTTCTTTTCACGGATGCGGTACAGGATGATGTCGTTATTCGCCTTGATCTTCATGGTTTTTGTATAAAGAAGGATAAAGATAAGAATTATTTTCGGTACTGCTGCCGCGAATTGGTGATGTTCAGCCTGATAATGGCATAGATCATGATCAGGGCGCTGATCCATTGTACCCATGTGAGCCGCTGGCCGTTGATGATGTGGTCGAGGATCACGGCAGTAACCGGGAACATGAGCTCACAGATGGTGGCGATCACGGCCCTCACCTTTTTCAGGCCGTAATAATACAGGAAAATGGCGCCCGATCCCGTGCTCACGGCAATGATCAGGAAGATGAGCCAGTGAACCGGCGTGACTTCGGCAAATTTGAAGTAAAGCCCTGTGGATAGCACAAACAGCAGCATGATGAGAGAGGTAAAGCCATAGCGGTAAAATGTGGCCGTATGAAAGCTGTATTTGCCCAGTATCTTTTTGCTCAACACGGTGGAAATTCCGAAAGAGAATGCCGCCAGCAGCGAGAACAAGGCCGCTTCGAAGGTGTTGTCGCCGGTATCGAAGTTCGGCAGGCCGGCGCCGAAGGTGAGAAAGTAACCGGCGGCAATGGCCAGCCCCGCCCATATAAAGTAATGCCGCCGCATGCGTTCGCCCAGGAAGATCACGGCCAGTGCAATGGCAAAAATGGGCTGAAGTTTCTGCAGCAGGATGACAATGCTGAGCTTCTCGAAGTTCACCAGGAAAAGGGCATGAACAATGGCCATGGTCCCCATGGCCCCGCCAAAGAGGGCTATCAGCATGAAGGTGAGCAGGTCGTTCATGCTGAAACGCTTCAGCGCACCATATTCTCCGAACAGGAAGGTGTTCATGATGAGGAAGGCCAGGGCATGGATCACGAAAACCACAAAGGCAACGCTTTGCAGGTCATACAGGCGCGGCGTCAGCACCACCCCGTCGACGCCCCAGAAAGCGGCCGCAAGGCTGATGGCAAATGCCCCGATGAGTTTGTCTTTCTTCAATGCCGGCTGATTTTCAGGCCTGCAAATATCGGTAAAAAATACATAGCCCGAAAGAAAGTCTCCCAAGAGTAATGTAAAAGGACGGGGCCGGCAGCCGAACTGTTAAGGGGTAAGGACGAAACGGGCCTGCCTGCTGGTATTTCCCGCATGCAGGCTCAGATTGTATTGCCCGGCGGGCAGGCCTTGCAGCCCGATGCGCTCCCTGCCCGCACCCTGGATACTGCCAAGCTCGCGGTAAAGAACCCTTTCGCCCAGCATGTTGTGTATGCTGAGGCTGAGCCCGTGCATATCCCCTGAATAATACGACAATTCAATGTATTCGCGCGCCGGGACAGGGGAGAGGCCCCTGATCTCCAATGTCGTCTGACCCGCCGGAACCTCCACGATGCCAACCGGGTTATTGTCGTTGTAATAGATGAAATTCCCCTTTCCGGGATCCCAGTTACTGATCACGATGTCGCCGTGTTTCATGTAATCATATTCAACCACAACCATGCTCCCAGGCATGATATGGTTCTTAAAACTGATAGCGTTGCTCATTTCCGCATGGCAGTATTCCGACTTGTCGATGAGAAGGCCGTTCACAAAAACACCGTTGATCCTTTCCACCTGCTGATGTTCCAGGACAATGGTACCAACTTTTGCTATTAATTTCATGGTTGCGGTGTGCGGCTGATAGTTGAACCGCCCCAGGTCCGACATCATGATGGCCTCCACCACCGATGTCTCCAATGCAGTATAGGCGGGGATAGGGTCCCAGAAGTCGCAAACCCCGGTGAGGATGGTCAGCGGGCCCCACCAGCTTCCGTATAACAGGTCCATGTATTCGTCGCCGCTCACCTCGGCGATCAGGATGCCCGAACCGTAACCCACCTGGTTCGACTCCCACGTAGGAACCGAATGTTGCGGGACGGGGGGGACAAAAGTGAACTGCTTGATCTTGCCGTCGCCGCCAAGCTGATCGTTGCCGGTGCTTACAAAACACGGGAAAGAAGCATTATGCACACGGCCAAAATCCACGGAATTCATGTAGTTGTCGGGATGGTCTGAATACCAGTCCCACTCCTCGTCAATGTTTCCCATGTCATCGGCCAAAAAAACATAGTTATCGGTTTCCTGGCAAACAAATATAAGGTCCGGGAATCCGTTCCTGTCGACATCGCCGAAGGCGACATCCATGGCGCCCATCGCGATGTTCGACTGCCAGTCGGCCGTGGTGTTAAAACTGCCGTCGATGTTATAAAAGATTCTTCCGGGTTCATAAATGGAGTGGTAGGGTTCGCCGCAGGCCACGGCCAGGTCGAGGTCGCCGTCGCCATCGGCATCGCCCAGTGCACAACTGAAAGAATACAGGGGTTCCGAAACCCATGAGGGCGTGCCTTCAAGCTCCCCGCCCTGGTTGAAGTATATCTTGACCTTGCCCGGATGCCCGAAGCCCCCCGCACCCAGGTAAACCGATACGGCAATGTCGACATAACCGTCCTTGTTAATGTCGCCGGCCGCCAGGTGACCGTGGTAGTCAATGTCGTCCGACTGCCAGTCGGGATCGGCATTAAAAGTGCCGTCGCCACGGTTGTAGTAGACAACCAATCGCTGCCTTTGCATGTCATTACCATTGGCAATGATGATGTCTTTCCAGCCATCGTTGTTGATGTCGGCAATGCCAAGGCCGGTTGAATAATGACCGTTGGGGTTGGTTTCGAAGGAGGGTTGCAGCCCGAAGGGGATCTGGCTGTATGCCACAATCGGCAGGATGAACAGCAGTAAAAGAATAGTTCTTTTCATCATAATATTATTTTAGGGTGCGATGGTGCCTCCGCATGCCGGCTGCCCCGAAGCAGGCGGTTTGGGCAGGCTGCATCCGGAGGGTACACAAAAAATTTTCTCCTAAGATACAAAAATGAACAGGAAATGGCAAGGCTTTGTTTGATAAATACTTATTTGTACCTTTATTGGCCTGCAATTTTTGCCGGCTGTTAAACTTTGGAAATCATCCTATGAAAGCAAGATATACTTTTCCGGTCTTCATACTGATGGCAGTGCTGCTGCCCAGCTTAATCATACTAAACGCCTGTAAAAAAGAAGAAGGCGATAAGCCTGATATTGAAATGCCGCTTGTGCGGATCACCCATCCTGCCGACAGTGCCATGATACAGGCGGGAACGGTGGTTTCGGTTGAGGTAAGCCTGACGGGATTTGGTTCAGGGGCCAGGGTGGCCTATTCCGTCGACAGCATCGACCTGATCGAATCCTCCACGCCTCCATACGGGATAAGCTGGACCACTGCCGGATGGGATCCGGGCACATACACCCTCAGGGCCGATGCCTGGGAAGGCAACATATTGGTATCTGATCAGCATACCGTTATCCTGATCGATACCATCCCGGTGCCGCAGGCACCGGTGGCGGTCATCAGCATTTTTCCCGACAAGGGAAGCACCGACACGGTCTTCACTTTCGATGCTTCGGGAAGTTTTGATCCCGACGGTCAGCCTGATGAACTGTTGTTCCGATGGGATTTCGACGGCGACGGAAGCTGGGATACCGACGCCGGCACGCAAAGTGTCTATCATTACAAATACCACTATGCCAAAAGCTATAACGTACGCCTGCAAGTGATCGATGCCGACGGGCTCACCTCCGATACCATACAAAAGCTGCCGGTAAGCCATTCATCCGTTCCGAATGCCTGCGGTGGCCTGGTAAGCATCCCATACGGCGGAAAAGTTTACCGGACGGTGGCCATCGGCAGCCAGTGCTGGTTTCGCGAAAACCTCGACATTGGGGAGATGGTGGCCGGAGGCGATGAACAGTCGAACAACGGCATCATCGAAAAGTATTGTTATAATGATGACCCTGCCAATTGCGATAAATACGGGGGGCTTTACAAATGGCGCGAAGCGATGAAGCATTTTCCCGTCCAGGGAGGACAGGGTATTTGTCCGAACGGCTGGCACATCCCCACCGATGCGGAATGGAAAGAGCTGGAAGGTTTTGTCGACAGCCAGTATGGTGTGGGCGATCCGGTGTGGGATGATAAAGGATTCCGTGGCCACGATGCGGGTATGCAACTGAAAGCCTTCCTGTACTGGGCTTCCGGCGGAAACGGCGAAAATTCCTTTGATTTCAGGGCAGTGCCGGGCGGTTTTTTTGAAGAGGGTTTCACTTTTTCGGGTGCAGGACAGCTTGCCCGCTTCTGGTCGTCGGGCCACGACACCGGCCTGAACGGCATGGCCCGCACCCTTTCCTACGACAGCGAACAGGTTTCGCGGACCTTCCACTGGGAAGAGGCGGCCTTTACGGTCCGCTGCCTGAAGAACTGATGTGCCTGCCGGCTGCCGCCACGCATGAATGCGATCATCAAAAAGTTTATCTTTGCACAAACAAGAGCTTATGCGCAGATCCCTGACCATCGTG
>CAZHFC010000059.1:0-9371 GCA_964531985.1 uncultured Bacteroidales bacterium | reverse complement strand
TGAGTGAAGTATCTGAATCAGCATAACAGTTTAACCCCCGATTCCCGGGGCAGGCACTGAAACCACCGAGTCCTCGGGGCAGGCACTGAAACACTGAAACACTGAAACCACCGAGTCCTCGGGGCAGGCCACCGAGGTCTCGGGGCAAGCACTAAAACCACCGAGTCCTCGTGGCAGGCACTGAAACACTGAAACACTGAAACCACCGAGTCCTCGGGGCAGGCCACCGAGGTCTCGGGGCAAGCATCCCGATAAACCGGGATTCGTTCGACTAAGCTTTTCATTTCGCTTCGCTCATGAAAAGCCAGTCTCACGAATTAACCATGTAACACTTTATTTTTACTTTAGCAACACCAAAACGACCTGCACCATGAGAGATATCCGTGTAAACATCGATCCGATAAAGGATTTTATAAAAGAAAAGGACGTGTTCAGTTTCCGGGAGGAGATTGGGGAGCATGTTCAATCGTTAATGAACAAGACCGGCAAAGGCAGTGATTTTCTTGGCTGGATCGACCTGCCCGTGGAGATCACCGACGATCTCCTGAATTCCCTGGAGACGGCCGCCGACAGCCTGGCAGCCATTTCCGGAATCGTGGTGGTGACCGGCATCGGCGGTTCCTACCTGGGCGCCCGTGCCGTGATCGATGCCCTGAACAGGCATTTTGCCGCTCTGATGCCCGGGGGAAATCCCCTGGTAGTGTATGCCGGGCATAATATTGCCGAAGATTACCTGGCCGAACTGCTTAGCCTGCTCGATGCAAAGGATTATTCCATCGTGGTGATCTCCAAATCAGGAACCACCACAGAACCGGCCATTGCCTTCCGAATCCTGAAGAACCACCTGGAAGAAAAATACGGAAAAGAAGCTGCCGCGGCCAGGATCATCGCCATCACCGACAGGGAAAAAGGCGCATTGAAAGAGCTGGCCCGGAAAGAAGGCTACCGCAGTTTTATCGTTCCCGATGATGTGGGCGGTCGCTATTCCGTGCTTACGCCCGTTGGCCTGCTGCCCATTTCCGCCGCGGGCTTCAATATCCGGGAACTGCTGAAGGGCGCCCGTAAAATGAGGGATGAATTCCTTGCAAATGAAGATCCGGAAAGCAATCCGGTAATGCTTTATGCCGCGGCGCGGAATGCATTGTACCGCAAAGGCTTTAGCACGGAGATCATGGTCAGCTACCTGCCCGGCCTCTTTTACTTCACCGAATGGTGGAAACAACTGTACGGCGAAAGCGAAGGCAAGGAAAACAAAGGGATCTTCCCGGCAGGGGTGAGTTTTACCACCGATCTCCATTCCATGGGACAATACATACAGGAAGGATTGCGCAACATTTTTGAAACGGTGATCAGCGTGGAGAACACCCGTCATGAGCTCCGTATCCCGGAAGATGAACTCAATGCCGACAAGCTCAATTACCTTGCGGGGCGGAAGATCGATGAGGTGAACAAAATGGCTGAACTCGGTACCCGCATTGCCCATGTCGACGGCGGTGTTCCCAATATCATCATTGAGGTGCCGGAGATCAACGAATACTATCTCGGTCAACTGATCTGGTTCTTCGAGATGGCCTGCGCGCTTAGCGGCTATATCCTGGGCGTGAACCCCTTCGACCAGCCGGGAGTGGAAGCCTATAAGAAGAACATGTTCGCCCTTCTGGGGAAGCCGGGCTTTGAAGAAGAGACCAGGGCGATCAGGAAAAGAATGGACCATGACTAAGCTGCTTGACCTCATACGCCAGCGGCAAAGTGTCAGGAGATATGCCGGCCGGCCGGTAGAAAGGGAAAAGCTTGACCGGTGCCTGGAGGCTGCGCACCTCGCACCATCCGCCTGCAACGCACAACCCTGGAGGTTCATCGTAGTGGATGAACCCGGGCTGGTAAAAAAAGTTGCCCGCGAGACCTGGAATAAACTCGTTGCCTTCAATAAGTTCGTTGAACAGGCGCCCGTCCTTATTGTGATCACCATTGAAAAATCGCCGCTGGTGCCCACTGTGGGAGGCATCATAAAAAACAAGGAATACCCCCTGATCGACATCGGCATTGCCGCCGAACACTTTTGCCTTCAGGCCACCGAAGAAGGCCTGGGAACCTGCATGCTTGGATGGTTCAATGAAAAACCCATACAAAAACTGCTGGGCATTCCCAGGAAACGAAGGATCGGGCTGATCATCAGCCTGGGATACGAGCCGGAAGATTACCGGATGCGGGAAAAGATAAGGAAAGATATAGGGAAAGTGATCGGATACAATAAGTATTAAGGCAAATCAAAGTTCCCTCACCAGTTTTTCAATGACTTTCGGAAAGTGCTCATGCTCCAGTTTATGTATCCGCTCCGCGATGCTTTCGGGGGTATCCCCGGGGAGTATGGGGATTTTCTTCCGGAAGATGACCTCTCCCTCATCGTAGTCTTCATTGACATAATGAATGCTGATGCCCGTTTCTTTTTCCCCGGCGGCGATCACCGCCTGGTGGACTTTATCGCCAAACATACCCTTTCCTCCAAATTTCGGCAGCAATGCAGGATGGATGTTGATAATGCATCCTTTGTAGTTTTTCAGAATGTTACCGGGGACCAGCCATAAAAAGCCCGCCAGTACTATAAAATGGATGCCGATATCGCGGAGGATGTGATATACCTGGTCAGTTTCGTAAAACAGATGCCTGTCGAAGACATAGGAAGGTACCTTGAGGGCTGCAGCGCGTTTTAACACATAAGCATCCGGATTGTTGCTCATTACCAGGCTTACCTCTATGTCGTCATGTTCCTCAAAATACCTGATGATCTGTTCGGCATTGGTGCCGCTGCCAGAAGCAAAAATGGCTATTCTTTTCATCTTTCGCGTTTTTATATTTTACTCAAGGCTGAGTTTTTTGATAAGCACGTAATATCAAGGCTGTTGCAGCCGCATAGTTTTCCAAAATTCTGATTCAGCGTATTTTAGAATAACCGGATATCAAAATTAATATATTTCCTTTGCTTTTTCCTATGAAAATTGCTTTCTTTGCAGCCTTGTTTAACCAAAACTTGAAAGATATGTCTGACATTGCAACAAGAGTAAAAGCAATTATCGTTGACAAACTCGGCGTTGACGAAAATGAAGTGACCAATGAAGCGAGCTTCACCAATGACCTTGGAGCTGATTCACTCGACACTGTTGAATTGATCATGGAATTTGAAAAAGAATTCAATATCGCTATTCCAGATGATCAGGCTGAAAAAATAGGATCGGTCGGCGAGGCCATCAAGTATATTGAAGATAACGCCAAGTAAGAACACACACCTGCTGCATGGAGCTGAAAAGAGTTGTTGTAACAGGATTAGGCGCCATAACCCCTTTAGGCAACAGCGTTGACGAATTATGGAATGCCTTGCTTAACGGGGTTAGCGGTGCTGATCAGATTACCCGTTTTGATACCACCGGCTTTAAAACCACATTTGCCTGCGAAGTGAAGGGTTTTGACCCCCTTCAGTTTTTTGACCGGAAAGAAGCGCGCAAATATGATCTGTATGCACAGTTTGGACTTGTTGCAAGCGAACAGGCAGTTAAAGATGCCGGTTTTGACCTTGAACATTTAGATGGCAACAGGGTCGGCGTTATCTGGGCCTCAGGCATCGGAGGTATTGAAACATTCCAGGAGGAAGTGGCTGCCTGGACAAGAAGCGACGGTGTTCCCCGCTTTAATCCCTTTTTCATTCCGAAGATGATTGCCGATATCGCAGCAGGCCATATTTCGATCAAATACGGATTCAGGGGCCCGAATTATGCCACGGTTTCAGCCTGTGCATCCTCAGCCAATTCGCTGGCCGATGCCTTTAACTATATCAGGCTGGGCAAGGCCGATGTGTTCATTACCGGGGGATCGGAAGCCAGCATCACCGCCGGCGGCGTTGGCGGATTCAATGCCATGCATGCCATTTCCACACGTAATGACGACCCGAAAACGGGCTCACGCCCGTTCGACAAGGACCGCGACGGCTTTGTGCTTGGAGAAGGCGGATGTGCCCTGGTATTTGAAGAATATGAGCATGCCCTCAGGCGGGGCGCCCGGATCTATGCCGAAGTGGCCGGAGCCGGCCTGTCGGCCGATGCCTATCATATGACAAGCCCCCACCCGGAAGGCCTCGGGGCAATGCTTTCGATGAATGCCGCCCTCGATGATGCCGGATTGAAGCCTACAGATATCAGCCATATCAATACACATGGGACTTCCACCCCCCTGGGCGACATATCTGAACCACTGGCCATTCTCGGAACTTTCGGCGAACATGCCTATCATATCAATATCAACTCTACCAAATCAATGACCGGCCACCTGCTGGGCGCCGCGGGAGCCATCGAGGCCATCGCCACCGTGCTGAGTGTCCACAATGATATCATTCCTCCAACGATCAACCACTTTACCGACGATCCAAACATCGACAACAAACTTAATTTTACCTATCATAAGGCCCAAAAAAGGATTGTCGATGCCGCACTGACCAATACTTTCGGTTTCGGAGGACATAACGTATCACTGATCTTTAAGAAGTTCGGGAAATAATACGTGTTGAATCTCTTCAAAAGACCGGCTTGCTCACCTTCAAACGGTAAAAATCTTTGCCAGTCGATTAAAAATGTCTTCGGGTTTAAACCCGGGAATGCACATTTGTATAAACTGGCTTTCAGGCATAAATCCGCCAATGTCGATGTAAATGGCATTAAGATCAATAACGAGCGCCTTGAATATCTGGGCGATGCCGTTCTCAGTTCAGTGATCGCCGACTTCCTTTTCAAAAAATTCCCCTATAAAGGAGAGGGATTCCTTACCGAAATGCGTTCGAAGATCGTTTGCCGTTCTAACCTCGAAAAACTGTCGCTTAAACTGGGTTTTCAAAAACTGATGGAAACCAGCCACGATGCCAGGGGGCCGATTAAATCGATGCTGGGCGATGCCTTTGAAGCCTTTATCGGAGCCCTGTATCTTGATAAGGGATACGATAACGCCAAAGAGATCATCATTAACCGGATCATAGGCATACATATGGATATTGATGCACTGGAACATCTCGACACCAATTTTAAAAGCAAACTGATCGAGTGGGCGCAGAAAGAAAAGAGGCATGTCGAATTTATCGTGCTTGCCGAAAGAGGCGAAAAGGGCAACCGGCAATACGAGGTGGAGGTGATCATCGACGGGGAATGCGCAGGCAGAGGCATTGACTTTTCCATTAAGGGCGCCGAAAAAATTGCCGCTGAAAAGGCCTGCCATGCCATCATTCCCGAATAATACCGATCCGGATCTTTTTATTACGGCCGGGTAAACTCACTTTTTCACGGCCCGTGAAAAAATATTATCTTTATTCCTGAAAAAACACTTTGATGAAGGGTGTAATGCAAGTGCCCGTTTAAAGGAAACCCTGCGCTTGCAATAACGGGCATCGAATGCTGTTCATTTATAATATCCATGGCCAGGAAAAAACAAATACTCAGGGCGAGCCAGCATACAGGCATGACGATCATCGGCATTTCCTGCCACCTGAAGTATTACCGTATTTCATTTATCCTGAACAATATCCTGGGCTTTAACCTGGCACGTATTCGCGACCTTGAAATGCCTGTTTCAACGGAGCAGGAAATGATCTCATATCCTGTACTGGCATATCATGATCAGGATATGAAAAACCAATACTGCCTTGTTTCCAACCATCATCCCCGGCAGAAACTCTTACCGGCCCTGCGGCAGATCGATTATTTCCTGATCGCGGCGAATGAACTGGACGAAAAGCAAAAAAAGGAATTCCTGGGCAGGATCAGGGCTGTTCCGCAAATTGCTGCTGCACTGGAAATTGATCCGGCCAAAACAAAGGATATGAATACATTGCTCGAAGACCTTGAGATACACCTGCTCGAATCAGGTAAAAGATCAGGGAATCCCCTTTGATATCACGGAGCCCTGCGCCAGGTGCCGGGCCTCATAACTCCTGTTTTTTTAATACCTTTGCAAAGAAAAAGAACAAATACAATACTGCCATGAACAAAATTATTGCCCTCATCATCATCAGCCTGCTTATTTCATGTGGTAACCAACAGGGTGGAGAAACCGAACAGGGTGGAGTTGAAAAGCAAGCTGACGAAAAATTTTCAGATACCGGCGCTGAAACGAAAACACAGGGGCCCATCCTGCTTTCGAAAGAGCAGGATGAAACCCAATCAGGCGAAGCCATGAAAAATGAGATCGCCCACCTTTTCAATCAGGGGACCAGGGCATACGACAATGATGATTTTGAAGGAGGCATCAGTTATTTCGAACAGATCGTTGAAAAAGACCCCACCGAAAGAAGGGCATGGTACAACCTCGGGCTCGGATATTTCCGGGTAAACAGGTTCGACAAGTCGTTGCAGGCCTTTACCCGGGCCATTGAGATTGCCCCCGACGATTCCCTTTCCATACAATACAGGGGAAGGGTGTATTATATGATGAATGATTTTCAAAATTGCCTGAAAGATTACGAAAGGGTGATCGAATTGAAGCCCAATGATCCCGTAGCCTATTATAACAGGGGTACCGCCCGCGGACAGATCAGGGATTACCTTGGAGCGATCATGGATTTTGATAAGGCCATCAGCCTGAATCCCGATTATGCCGAAGCCTTTTTTAACCGTGGTCTGGCTAATTATTTGCTCGACAGGGTTCATGAGGCATGCTATGATTGGCGGAAAGCTCATCTGCTGGGGCATTACGAAGCCGATAAGGCCCTCAGAAGCTATTGCGGCGGTGATGATGATTAAAATTTGCCACTCTTCCGGCAGTTTCCTTTTATAAATTCTTATACATTTTTTATGGAAACCATCAAAGCGATCCTTACCAGGCGAAGCATCCGTAAATATACCAGTCAGAAGGTATCTCCCCGCCATGTCAAAGAATTGCTGAATGCCGGCATGCATGCACCCACCGCCAGGAACATCAAACCCTGGCATTTTATCGTGGTTGAGGAGCGCGGGATGCTTGACCGGCTATCGCGGGCGCATCCTTATGCGGCCATGCTGCAGGAGGCTCCGCTGGCCATCCTGGTAGCGGGCGATAGAAACCTGCAGCCCATGGATGCCTATCTCGTTCAGGATTGTTCGGCTGCCACACAAAACATACTGCTGGCAGCCCATGCAATGGGGCTTGGGGCCGTCTGGCTGGGATTATACCCGCGTGAGGAACGGATGCGGGAGGTTGGCGCCTTACTTGGTATCCCCGCTCATATCCTGGCCGTAACACTCCTCTCAGTGGGATATCCCGCTGAGCAGCCTGTACAGCCCGAACGCTGGGACGAGGACCGGATTCACTATAATAAGTTCTGATAAAAATTAAAAACGGCACCGGTCTGTTTATTCGGCAAGCACCAGTACCGTGTTTTGGAATACTTCCACCATTCCGCCGTCGATAGGAATGAAACTTTCTTTACCCTGTTCGTCATGTATCTTAACCCTTCCCTTTTTCAGCGTGGCGATCAGCGGTGCATGGTTGTGCAGGATCTCAAACAGTCCGTCGGCGCCGGGAAGCTGCACCAAAGTCACCTCGCCGGTAAAAATGGTCTTGTCTGGACTGATGATTTCGAGTATCATGGACGTTGGTTTTATGAGGCATTGGATTCTTCCAGGATGAGTTTGCCTTTCGCAATGGCTTCTTCGATGGTGCCAACCATGTTGAAAGCAGCTTCGGGGTATTCATCCACTTCCCCGTCGATGATCATGTTAAAACCTTTGATGGTATCTTCTATGGAAACCATGGTGCCGGGAATGCCGGTAAACTGTTCGGCCACATGAAAAGGCTGGGAAAGGAAACGGGCTACCCTGCGGGCGCGGTGTACCACCTGTTTGTCTTCTTCCGAAAGTTCTTCCATCCCGAGTATGGCAATGATGTCCTGTAATTCCTTGTATCGTTGCAGTATCTGCTTCACCCGCTGGGCTGTCTTGTAATGGTCATCGCCCACCACTTCGGGCATCAGTATCCTGGAGGTTGAATCGAGGGGGTCGACAGCGGGATAGATGCCCAGTTCCGATATTTTACGGCTCAGTACGGTAGTGGCATCGAGGTGGGCAAAAGTGGTGGCAGGGGCGGGGTCGGTAAGGTCGTCGGCGGGCACGTATACTGCCTGAACGGAAGTGATGGACCCGCGTTTGGTGGAGGTGATCCTTTCCTGCAGTATTCCCATTTCAGTGGCCAGGGTTGGCTGGTATCCAACGGCCGAAGGCATCCTTCCGAGAAGGGCCGACACTTCTGATCCTGCCTGGGTGAAGCGGAATATGTTATCGATGAAGAAAAGTATGTCGCGGCCGCCCGACTGATCGTCGCCATCGCGGAAGTATTCGGCAAGGGTAAGTCCCGAAAGGGCTACACGTGCACGGGCGCCCGGGGGTTCGTTCATCTGCCCGAAAACCAGGGTAGCCTGCGACTTTGCCAGTTCTTCCATGTCGACTTTCGACAGGTCCCATCCGCCGTTTTGCATGTCGTCCATAAAATCCTTGCCATACCTGATCACATTGGATTCGATCATTTCCCTGAGCAGGTCGTTGCCTTCACGGGTCCGCTCGCCTACTCCTCCGAATACCGAAAGCCCCGAATACTTTTTTGCGATGTTATTGATCAGCTCCATGATGATCACTGTTTTGCCAACGCCGGCGCCTCCAAAGAGGCCGATCTTCCCGCCTCTGGCATAGGGTTCGATGAGGTCGATCACCTTGATGCCGGTGAAAAGGACTTCCTTGGATGGCGAGAGGTTTTCAAACAAGGGCGGTTCGCGGTGTATGGGGTAATATTTTTCTGCTTTGACTTCACGCAGGCCGTCAATAGGCTGGCCGATGACATTAAAAAGCCGGCCGCGGATATCTTCGCCTGTGGGCATGGAGATCGGTCCTCCGGTTGAATGCACTTCCAGGCCCCGGCGTAAACCATCGGTTGAATCCATGGCAATGGTCCTTATGGTGCTTTCTCCGGTATCTTGCTGGCATTCAAGTACAATAACATGGCCATCCTTGCCGGTCACTTCCAGTGCATCATAAATATTCGGAAGCATTGATTTGTCATCGTATGTTACATCTACGACTGGTCCGATAACCTGGGAGATTTTTCCGATCGCTTTTTTGCTCATGGTTTTCAGGAAATATTTTTCGCAAAGATAAAATAATCTATGATTTTTAATGTATGCGAGGGCGGGGTTTTTAGAATTTGTATAAATAAGAAAAATGGAAATCTTGGGGGGCAGGGGAATATTGTTATATTGCTATATTGTTATATTGTTTCAGTGCCTGCCCCGAGACCTCGTGGGTTTCAGTGTTTCAGTGTTTCAGTGTTTCAGTGTTTCAGTGTTTCAGTGTTTTAGTGTTTCAGTGTTTCAG
>CAZHFC010000058.1:0-9401 GCA_964531985.1 uncultured Bacteroidales bacterium | reverse complement strand
CTGGGTTCAGAACGTCGCGAGACAGTTCGGTCCCTATCTGTTGTGGGCGTTGGAAACTTGAGAGCACCTGACTCTAGTACGAGAGGACCGGGTTGGACAAACCGCTAGTGTACCTGTTGTGGCGCCAGCCGCACCGCAGGGTAGCTATGTTTGGATGAGATAAGTGCTGAAAGCATCTAAGCACGAAACTCAGCTCAAGATGAGGTTTCCTTTAAGGGTCGTTCAAGACGAGAACGTTGATAGGCTACAGGTGTAAAGACAGTAATGTCAAAGCCGAGTAGTACTAATTACCCGTAAGCTTTCTACCAGGATTTTAATAACATCCTTGAACTTCATGTATTTTCTTTCTCGATATGTCTTTTTTTAAGAAATTTTTCTGCCCGTCAATACGGCAGTCGAAGATCTTTTGGTGACTATAGCGGCAGGGCCCACCTCTTCCCATTCCGAACAGAGAAGTTAAGCCTGCCAGCGCAGATGGTACTGCATTTGTGGGAGAGTATGTCGTTGCCAATCTTTATTAACCCCGCCTCTTTAAAGGTGGGGTTTTTTTATTCCCGAATCCTCACTAAATATTTTACTGTGAAAATAAACTTTGCTTTTTTGTGCGACTATTCCACTTTTTGGGTATTAACTATCAGATAATATCCAATCAGGCAAAAAAATGAATGCTATTATTGACAAAACCCCCCTTGAAGCAGGATGCTTTTTTCATGTTTACAACAGAGGCATTAACAGAGAAAAACTATTCTATAAAGATATTCATTATCAAAAATTCATGAAAAGATATGAAACACTGATGAATGGGTTTCTTGATACATACAGCTATTGCCTTCTGCCCAATCATTATCATTTCCTTATCAGGTTATATGATTCAAATGACCCTCATTATGAACGCATCATCAGTAATCACCTAAACATCCTTTTTTCACAGCACGCCCTGATGATTAACAGGGAAATGAAAAGGTACGGCAGCCTATTCTGTAAAAGCTTTAAAAGAATAAAGGTAAAAAGTGATTATTACCTCAAAAATCTGGTTGTGTATATTCATGAGAACCCCTTAAAACATAAAATCATCAGCGATTATAAAACCTATCCATACAGTTCATATCAGGAAATCATCCGGAATAAACCAAGGATAACATGTGTCCACAACACCATTTCACTTTTCGACGGTATATCCGGACTTATTGATTATCATGAAAATAAGGATCCCGTAAGGGTTTTTCTCGGGAAACTTACGATTGAGGAATGATTTTTCGCCTCCAGCCCCTGGCAGCGGCTGGAGGCGAATCAACCAAAACCCTCTGCATAAACCAAATACGTGTTTCGCTTGCGGCCGCTGCCAGGGGCTGGAGGCGCGTGATGATTTATCTGCTTTTCTTTACTAACTTTACATCCCCAAACACAAACCACTGTCTTCATGAACAGGGCCTCCATCTTTACTGCCTTCCTGCTGCTGCTAACTTGCATCAACCCACATGCATCGGCACAGGAATGCGATACAATCATCGAGTCAAAGGATACCGCCGACATGTACTTCTTCTATCACCATATTGACAGCCTGGCCCTCGGAAAACTGAATGATTACGATATGAAGCTCGCCGGCATACAAAATTATGACCAGATATTTAAAACAACTCCCTTCTTTGCCAGCCTTGGAAATCCGGGGTTGCTCTATAAAGACCTTGTGTTTAACCCATTCAATACTTCAGGATTCAACTTCGGGATCAACAGCTTCGATGCGTATCTCTTTACAAACCGAAACACATCCTATTTCCAACTGCACGACCCTTTCAGCGAACTTATCTATGTGCTCGGACCCAAAAAAGAACAAATGATCCAGGCCAGATTCGATACCAGGGTGTCAAAAAATATTACCCTGGGCGCAGATTTCCGCTATATCTTCGCCCCGGGACGATACCAGCGGCAAAAATCCGATAATAAAAGCCTGGCAATTACCGGACAATACTTTACCAAAAACCGGCGATACGGGATCATCGGCAACTACAGGTATAACAAAATATTTGTCTATGAGAACGGGGGCATCACCACCGACAGCATATTTGAGCAAAACCTCGAAACCGACCGCTTCGTGATACCGGTCAACCTGGGGGCGGCCGAAAATCAGGTCAGACAAATATCATTCTTCTTTAACCAGTATTTCAACCTCCAGAAAAAACACAAAAAGATAAACGACAGCACCTACCTGAAAAGAAAATTTCACGCAGGAAGGATCAGCCATTCGATAAACTGGTCAACTGAAACCCAAAAGTACATCGACAACAACCCGATGAGCGGATTCTACGGCCACGTATACCTCGATTCAACCAAAACCTTCGACTCCGTTTATCATTTTAACATCTCGAATAAACTGATGTGGTCAAACCTGGGCTATATCGATTCCACCGAAAAAAAACCCTTCTATATCCATGGTGCAGCCCGGCATGAATACCACGAACTTGGCGGGTACGGCGAACGCAGGTATTTCAACCAGATCATCCCTTCGGCAGGAATACAATGGATGATCAGAAATTCCTTTTTCCTGGATGCCAGGGGTGAATTTGTGATCGGCGACTATAACGGCGGCGATTACAGTTGGTCATCCACCTTTTCGTGGTATCCGGGCAAAACCGATAAAAAATACGGGCAGCTGGAGATCGGCTACAGTTCGGCGAAACAAAAACCCGGCTGGTTTTACCAGCAATACTCTTCCAATCACTTTAAATGGGAAAACAACTTCAGCAGTGTCGACCTCAACCTCCTGTCACTGTATTACAAAAGAAGCCGGCTGAAAGCAGGCATCGAATATGTCAGCATGAACAACTATGTTGCCCTCGATTCCATGGCCATCCCACACCAGGCAGAGCAGGAGATCAATCTGATCAAGGCCATCGTTTTCAAAGACTTTCGCATCAGTATCGTAGGCATCGACATAAAAGCCATTTACCAAAAGGCATCAGACGATACATTCATAGCCATTCCCGAGATCATGGGCGATGTGGCCATCTTCGTTACCATCCCGCTGTTTAAGGGCGCAACAACCATACAACCGGGCTTCAGGGTGTTTTACAACACCAAATACACGGCTGATGCCTATATGCCGGCACTGAGAAGCTTCTACCGGCAGAAGGATAAGGAGATCGGGGATTTTGTGTACGCAGACTTTTTCTTCAACTTCAGGATCAAACGGGCCAGGATGTTTTTGAAATACTCACACTTCAACAGCCTTTTTGGCTCCTACGATTACTACATGGTCCCCTCCTACCCCATGATGGATGCAGGTTTCAGGTTTGGGATATCGTGGAAATTCTTCGATTAAGCTTCTGCTGACTGCCGTCTTATATACCGGACATGCTTGCCACTACTTCTTCCACTTACAGGTTCCCTTGGAAGATCCGCCATAAAAGATCATGATCCCCAAAATGAAACCCAGGTTGTAGGGCCAGCCATTATTCTTCACCTCATAAATCTCCACACTATTGTTAAAGAGGCTGATAATAAAGGTAACCAGCGAAATAAACCCATGCCATAAACCCATCCAGAAACCGGCAGGATCGTCAAAAAACTTTTCATTCCCGGCAGTACAGGATGTAAGAAATAAAATTAACAGCAGGCCGGGAACCAGCCATTTCATTTTTTTCAGCGTTTTCATTTTTTCTGGTTTTGTCAGTTATGATGCAGCAAGATAAAGAAGTCTGTCAAAAAGAATGTTAATTTTATGTGATTTTTAAAAAAAAATTTCCTGAAGCTGATACCGGTACAGGAAATGAGAATTGAATAATCCTGCGGGCCCAGCAAGTTATTTCATCCCTTTTTGCTTTTTAATCTCCTCATAGGCAGCCTGTACCATCTGAAATTTTTCCGTTGCAGCCCTTTTCACATCTTCCCCCAGATGGGTTACCTTATCGGGATGGTATTTCAGGGCCATTCGCCGGTACGCTTTCTTCACTTCTTCATCCGTAGCTTCCAGACTGATCTCCAATATTTTATAAGCATTATTGACATCCTTCACGAACATGGCCCTGATCGAATCAAAATCAGGTGTGCGGATGCCCATAAAAGCACTGATACGCCCGATCATCTCCACTTCGCCCGGATGTGTTTGGCCATCGGCGGCCGAAAGGCCGAACAAATAATGCAGCAACTGGAGCCTGGATGAATAATCCATTTGCCGGGCGATCTGCCGGCTAACCTCCGCAACATCGATATCCTGCTTCAGTATCTCGCGAAGGGCAAGCACCTGCTCCCGACCCAATTCTGGCCCGAATTGCCGGATAAGGAAAGCCTTGACATATTCAAGTTCTGAACGGCTTACCTTGTTATCGGCCTTCATCACCGCAGCGGTAAGCACCAGCAGACTCACGGTAAAATCGCCACGCATGGTGGTTCCCGCTTCATAGGCATACTTACCGCTTTGCATGCTGTCGTAGATCGAGCCGAAGGCAAAGCCAAGTATGGCCCCGATGGGTCCCCCGAAGGTCCATCCCAGTCCGCCACCAATCCATTTTCCGTATTTCATGCTCTTCTCCTGTTCTTTTGGGCTGCCGGCCGCATCCTTCACCCTGGCACGTTTCCTTGCCGAAGTATAAAGATAAAACCCTACTACGGCTACAAGCAAAAGCGTAACAGCCAGATCCATCCTTTATGATTTTTGCGGAGGTGTCAAAAATAATACCATCTGGCCAAAGGCAGCAAAAATGGCAGGCTTATGCACCTCATCCCCTTATCCACCTTTCCCCTTTTTCCCTCTTCCCCCGACTTCGATCGGAACAAGCTCTTATGGAGAGGGGGCCAGGGGGTGAGGTGTAATCAGGCAATGTTCTTCTCCATTGCCAGACCATACTCCTCCTCCATCCGGATATCCATTTCCTCAAGCTGATCGAGGATGGGATTGTAGATCTCGGGGATGACGGGAATATGCACGCCTTTGGCCGAGATCTGTCCCTGCAGGATCATGTCCACACCGCATGCAGCAGGCAATGCTACCGTACGGGCAACGGAAGTGTCCGTTTTCAGGGTTCCGTAATCGATCATCGTTGATTTGATCACCTCCCGGCTACCATCATAGCCGGCTACAAAGGTATGCTGCAAAACAACCATATCCCGTTCATCCTCCCCTATCATCATTTTACCGATCATCAGATCGGAGGTCAGGTTAAAAGGTGAATCCTGGCTACGTTCAATGATCTCATCACTGAAGAAACCGAGCCATTCCAGTGCATCCCCGACATATCCGCTTTCATCGCCTCCCACCTTTTCAGCCACGGCAGTTTTAAGATCGTTGATATCATCAAAGCCAGCCTGTTTTGCCAGCAATTCGGCAAGGCTGAGCCCTTTCATCTCTATTTCGTCGTACGACAGCAGGCCCAGTTTTTTGATGCCATCCATTACTTCGCACCATTTTTCATAACGGAAAGTGCCGCGAAATATGGTCTTTGTTTCCGGGATGCCGTATAATTCGATATAGGGTAACGAATCCCTGTTGGGATATACTTCCAGGAGGCCCACGCCATCCACCTCCACCTTCAGTGGGTTTTTGAAGAGGCCGGCGGGGCTTACGCTGATCACTTCCCCGCGGCGCAGGTATTTGCCATCGTTATTGCTGGCCATTACCACGCCCTTGGGCGCCCATGTAAACTTATAATTGAAGGGGTTCTTTTCCACTTCCGGAGCCACGAGGGCACCACAGAAAGAATAGAACTCCTCGATCTTGCCGCCCTTTCCGTGCACGTGGTCGATGATGCGCATGGCCGACATATGGTCGATGCCCGGGTCAAGCCCCAGTTCGTTAAGGATAATGATGCCGGCTGCCCTGGCTTCACCGTCGAGGGCCTTCATTTCCGGCTTCACATAGGAAGTGGTCACCATGTTCTTTTTGTGCCTGATACACATTTTAGCCACCATCAAATGGTAGGCATACGGGAGGAGGCTCACTGTGAGGTCGTGTTCATTCACCAGACTGTCGAGTGTGGCTTCGTCATCGACCGTCCAGGCCAGCGCGCTGCCGTTCGGGTGATCGCCAATCATGGCTTCAGCCTTTGATTTTGTACGCGTAGCTACCGTAACCCGGTAATCCTTTTCAAGTAAATAAGTAACGATGGGTTTTACCACCATCCCCGCTCCGAGGATCAGAACTTTTTTCATAGACAGACTAATTATTTGGTTTTTGTTTAATGATGGAGATATTGCGAGATGTATTCAAAATCAGGTGTAAGCCTGCCTTTGTGCAGGATCATGGCACGCTTCACCGGACCCGGGATGTTGAGACCGGCAAAGGGTACATTGTAATCCGCTGCCGCGATGGCTTTCACATAAGGCAAGAGGGCATTGCTGAAAGCGACGGATGACTCACGGGGAAGCTCGCTGGGGAGGATGTCGACGGCCATGTCGAGGATCCCCTCCCCTTCAAAGCCCATGGTATGTTCTCCCGTCAGGGGATTATACACAAAGACCGGGTCCTCGATATTGGTTCCCTTATGCGTGCATTGTATGGAGCCGTCGGGATCGCAGGTTACGTCGCCGATCACCGTGAGTTTCGGTTTCCCTTCACTGAAGAGCTTCTTCAGATAATCGTTGGTCAGTATGCGCGGATAGCGCACATCCCAGTACATGCAGTTCATCAGCACGCTCAGGTGGGGCACATACTGCTCAAACACGTTATGGTAGGCCTCAGGGTGCCCGTAATAATGCTGAAGGTCGAATTCCATGCCGGGATCATCGGGCTGCGAGAGGTCCCACTCGCTGAAGACAGTCTTAAAAATGATATTATCCGGAAGATCTTTTCGATCTTTAATGGTCAATAATTCAGCGGGGCTGATGTCCATGGAAGGAATCAGCCCGGCAATCTCCTGTGCCCCCTGCGACACATTGCCGTAACCGGTAAAGCCGATGGTGAGCGGACAGATCTCTTTGGGCAGGCCATTGGCGGCGATCTCCAGTCCCACCTGCCTGATCTCTTCCTTTGCCTCTTCAAGCGAATCATAGGTATGCGACTGGCGAATTCGGGTAAAAGTTGTTTCAATACCCAGCACCCTGTACCTTGCACCGAGGGCCCATAGTGAATTTATCATCCCTGCCAGCCCGGCGAATTTGCCGAAGAAGATCAGCCTGCGGCCGAGTTCGTCCGTTACCTTTTCGTAATCGATGAGGTTCACGCCCTTTTCCATCATGGCTTTCAGCATGGGCATGTTGTAAGGCTGCCCCTTGATGACATGGGAGAAGAAAATATAGGTCTTTCCCTGCTCGAAAAAACTGTCCGGCATCTCCTTCACCCCGAAAACCACATCGGCGGGACTGAGATCCCTGACAATCGTGGCCCCTGCATCCTCAAACTCCTGATGCGTGAATACCCGCTTGGGTGATTCCTCCACGATGAATTCAAGTCCTTCCTCATCAACAAGTTTTTTAACGTGTTTGGGGATCAGGGCCACCCTGCGTTCCATCAGGTATTTGTCTTCGTGGCGTATGCCGATCACATGCTTCATTTTCAGCAACTTAAAATAATGAATTATTTGTTCTCACTTAAGCGGACAAACTTACAAATTTTAAGCTGGAAAAAGGATTGAAAAGGGGGAGATTATTTTTAGTGTTTCATGGTTTCAGTGTATCAGTGTTTCAGTGTTTCAGTGTTTTTGCATCCACCGAAGCCTTTCATTCTTCGACGGGGCTTCGAATGATGAGAAGCGTAGGTGGGCAGTGTTTCAGTGTTTCAGTGTTTCAGTGTTTCAGTGTTGTTATAAAGACCTTTTCTGCAACATTTAAGAATTCAGACTTCAAATACATTGCTGTCCGGGATATTTCTAAGCAGCGAAAAACGCGTAATTGTTAGAACCGCTCGACGGAGTTTATACTGAGCTGGCCGAAGTGCTCGCGGTGACACCCTTCGACTATCGCTCAGGGTGACAATGCTTCCATTTATCCGGGGGACGTAAGGGCGCGGCACACCAATAAAATCAAGTTATTGAGTGCCGCGCCCTATTCCCTAAAAAAACAATGCCTTGTCATGCCGAGCGGTAGTCGAGGCTTTACCGACAATAAAACTCCAAAGAAGACCTTAAACAGTCCACCCTCACCAAAGCCCTTCCAATAATAGACTATATCGCTTTACAATAATTTATTCCGGACAGCAATGCTTCAAATATCAGGATTCAGATTTCAGACCTGCCGGCGCGCTCCTCTGCCTGAAATCCCTTAGCCAGCGAGAGGCATCTGATTGCTTATA
Source organism: uncultured Bacteroidales bacterium (assembly GCA_964531985.1). Classification (GTDB taxonomy): domain Bacteria; phylum Bacteroidota; class Bacteroidia; order Bacteroidales; family B18-G4; genus B18-G4. The sequence goes on along the minus strand of CAZHFC010000058.1, from coordinate 1,180 downwards.
GCCAAACAGCCGGGTGTTCCCTCCCCCGGTGCCCGGGGTCGGGATGACATTTTCGAATATCGTTCATTCGCTCAATCGCGCAATCGCGCAATCACATTGGCCTGTCCCGAGACCTCGGTGATTAAATGGTTAAATGGTTAAATGGCTAAATGGTAATTCGTCCTTTAGACTAAACAAATCATCGAATCACCGAATCAACAGTGTTTCAGTGCCTGCCCCGAGAATCGGGGGTTAAACTGTTATGCTGATTCAGATACTTTACTCAAACCCACACCCACACACAGCCATGTAACCATGTAACACTTTTCCCGGTATCCGGTACCTCACCTAAACAAATCATCGAACCACCGAATCAACAGTGTTTCAGTGCCTGTCCCGAGACCTGGGTGGCCTGCCCCGAGAATCGGGGGTTAAACTGTTATGCTGATTCAGATACTTTACTCAAACCCACACCCACACACAGCCATGTAACCATGTAACACTTTTCCCGGTATCCGGTACCTCACCTAAACAAATCATCGAATCATCTAATCAACAGTGTTTCAGTGCCTGCCCCGAAACCTCGGTGGCCTGCCCCGAAACCTCGGTGGCCTGCATCGAGGACCCGGTGGTTTTAGTGTTTCAGTGAATAATTCAAAACCCAAAACTCAACCCGGCACCTACAAAAGAAAGAACACCAACATCACCACCATGGCGATCAGCAGGCGCAGCTGGAATGTGATATGGGCCATTTTGCCAAAATTATTTCGCCAGGCGATCGCATTGAACAAAAAGGCCAATGCAACCACAGCGGCAATGGCATAGAAAACCGGGGCACGACGGGTGTTCATCAGTATCAATAAGATGACACCCGCCGCTGCCAGCATAAGGGCCCCGTTGTTTAACCAAACCAAAACGCATGCGACAATCCCGTTTCCTGCACCGGGGTTCCTGATGATCCTGACAATATAGATCGCAGCGGCGAAGATCATCCCGAAGATGATCACCAGCAAGCCGATGGCTTCATTCACCATGATCAGGAACATGCCAACCGCGATCATCAGCCCAATGATGATCTCCTGCTGAAGAAACGGCTCTTCAATATCTGTATTCCGATGTTTCACCATGAGCGGAGAGGGGTGTGGTTTGTTTCAGTGTTTCAGTGTTTCAGTGTTTCAGTGTTTCAGTGTTTCAGTGTTTC
>CAZHFC010000057.1:0-10204 GCA_964531985.1 uncultured Bacteroidales bacterium | reverse complement strand
ACAAATCATCGAATCATCTAATCAATAGTGTTTCAGTGCCTGCCCCGAAACCTCGGTGGCCTGCCCGGCAAACAGGATCATTTCCTGTACATGATCCACTTCCACAGTTCGCGGTAGCTCACCTTTTTCCCGTACATCAGGATGCCGGTGCGGTAAATGCGGGCGGCGAGCCAGGTGGTAAAGACAAACCCCAGGATCAGCAGGGCTGCCGATATCCAGATCTGTTCTATGGGCACACCAAAAGGGATGCGTGCCATCATCACCACCGGTGAAGTAAAGGGGATCATGCTGAACCAAAGGGCGAGCTGTCCGTCGGGATTGGCAATGGCCAGATTTGCAACGATGATGGCCAGAATAAGCGGGATGGTCACGGGCATCATAAACTGCTGGGTGTCGGTCTCGCTGTCGACGGCCGAACCGATGGCAGCAAAGAGGGCTGCATACAGCAGGTATCCTCCCAGGAAGAAGAAGAGGAAGGAAAGCAGGATGACATCATATTGTATGGAATCGATGATCTCAAACACCCTGGCGATCTGTGCGCCGGCATCGGCGGCTTCGGCCTCCCCTTCAGGACCGGCGGCGGTAACCGGAACAGCCATGCGAACCTCCGGACCGGGCATGCTGTCGGCAAAGGCAAACTGAAAAACACTCACCAGGGCAAAGGTCAGGATCACCCAAAGCAGGAACTGCGTGAGCCCCACCATGGCAATGCCGATGATCTTTCCCATCATGAGCTGAAAGGGGCGCACAGAAGAAGCCATGATCTCAATAATGCGGCTGGTCTTTTCCTCCATCACGCCCCGCAATACCTGCGCCCCGAAGATGAAGATAAACATATATATGATAAGCCCCGACACAAAAGCTACCGCCATCATCACCTCGGTATAGGTCTGTTCCTCGGCACCCTCCTGGTCAATCCTCATGGTTACCAGGCTGATGTTGGTCCTGATCAGCTCGGGCAGCTTCATGGCCCGCTCGCGGTCCGCTTCCTTCAGTTCCATCTCTTCGAGGTTGATCCGTAACTTCTGCGTTTCCACCTCTTTCGACATCACATTTTTGATATATCCCTGCAATCCGATGTTCGGAGGCCGCAACGAATAGATCACGGCCGAAGCGGGAACGGTAAGCTCCCTGCGGGGAATGTAGAGCAGTGCAAATTCCCCGCTTTCGGAAAGCTCGGTTTTGGCCGTCTCCAGATCGCTGGCGCTGTAATTGAAAATATACTCGCCGGTATTGTCAAACTTGCCGAAAAACCAACCGGTTTCATCCACCACCTTGATCACCTTCACATCGCCGTCGTCCATGGTGGCCAGATACATGGGAACAACAAAGGCAGAAGCCATCAGCAATGGCCCCAGTATGGTCATGACCACAAACGAACGCTTCCTGACCCTGGTCAGGTACTCTCTCCTGATGACCAGCAATATCTTGTTCATTTTCCCTGGTTTTCTTTAACTGCCGAAATAAAAATATCGTGCATGCCCGGCAATATCTCATTGTAGGCATGTATATCAATCCTGCCGGCAATCCTCCTGAGCAGATCATTCGAACCCATTCCCTGCGGGATGCGGACACTGGCGCAGGAATGCTCTTCGTCTTCACTTTCGTCAACGATGATGAAGTCGTTGCCAAGGATATCGGCCAGCGGGCCGTTCATCCGGTTAAATACAATACGGTAGGTGTTGGTGCTGTATTCTTTCCTGATCTCCTTCACCTTTCCCTCCAGGATCTTCCGGGATCGGTCGATCAGTGCGATATGGTCGCAAAGCTCTTCCACCGAAGCCATATTGTGTGTGGAAAAGATAACGGTTGCACCTTTTTCGCGCAGTTGCAGGATCTCCTTTTTCAGCATTTCCGCGTTGATGGGATCGAAGCCGCTGAAAGGTTCATCAAAGATCAGCAATTCTGGTTCATGGAGGATGGTGGTGATGAACTGAACCTTTTGCTGCATGCCCTTTGAGAGCTCCTCGATCTTTTTGTTCCACCACCCGCTCATGCCAAACTTTTCGAACCACTCATGCAGTCTTGCCTTTGCCGTTTTCCTGGACAAGCCCTTGAGCTGTGCCAGGTACATGGCCTGTTCGCCCACGCGCATCTTCCTGTACAGCCCGCGTTCTTCGGGCAGGTAACCGATATGTGCAATATGCTTATGATGCATTTCCTCGCCCCTGAACCATATCTTTCCCTCGTCGGGGCCGATGATGCGGTTGATGATCCTGATCAGCGTGGTTTTCCCGGCGCCGTTGGGGCCGAGGAGGCCGAAGATGCTGCCTTCGGGCACGCGGATGCTTACCCGGTCGAGGGCTGTATGCCCGGCAAAATGCTTGCTTACATTATCTGCTATAAAAAGCGCCATGAGATGCTAAACGGGTGTTTACTGAAAATATTCTCTCATCCTGTCGAAGAAGTTCTTTTCTCGGGCACCGGGCTTGGGAATAAAGTTTTCCGATGCGGCAAGCTTCTCCAGTATCGTTTTTTCTTCTTTTGTAAGTTCTTTGGGTATCCACACACTGATGTTGACCAGGAGGTCGCCCCTGTTGTAGCCGTTGATATCGGGCAATCCCTTGCCCCGGAGCCGCATCACCTTGCCTGCCTGTGTTCCCGGCGGGACTTTAATCCTGGCTTTCCCGTCGATGGTGGCCACCTCGATGGAGGTACCCAGGGCGGCATCGCTGATGCTGATATATTTTTCGGACAAGAGGTTGCGGCCATCGCGGATCAGTTCGGGGTGTTCCTTTTCTTCGATGAGCACGAGCAGGTCGCCGGGGATGCCTCCCCTGGCGCCGGCATTGCCTTTTCCGGCCACCGACAGTTGCATGCCTTCTTCCACCCCGGCGGGGATCTTAACGGTAATGATCTCTTCACCCCTGATCACGCCCTGGCCGGCGCATTCAGGGCAGTTTTCGGTGATGGTCCTTCCTTCGCCGTGGCAGGTCGGGCAAGTCGATGCGGTTTGCATCTGCCCCAAAAAGGTGTTGGTAACCTGCACCACCTGTCCGCTGCCGTGACATGTCGGGCAGGTGCCGTGCGCGGAGCCGTGTCTGGCGCCGCTTCCTTCGCAGGCCTTGCATGATACATATTTGTTAACTTTCAGCTTCTTTTCCACGCCCGTGGCTATTTCCTGCAGGCTCAGCGACACCTTCACACGGATATTGCTGCCGCGGTTCACCCTTCTGCGCGATCCGCTGCGCCCGCCAAATCCGCCGAAAGCTCCGCCAAAGGCACCACCGAAGATATCGCCGAACTGGCTGAAGATGTCTTCCATGCTCATGCCGCCCCCGCTGAAGCCGCCATTGCGAACGCCATCATGCCCGTAGCGGTCGTAACGGCCTTTCTTGTCGGGATTGCTCAGCACCTCGTAGGCTTCCGCCGCCTCCTTGAAACGGGTCTCGGCCTCGGGATCATCGGGGTTCTTGTCGGGATGATAGCGCAGCGCCATCTTCCGGTAGGCCTTTTTTATTTCCTGGCCGGATGCGCTCCTGTCTATCTCCAGAACTTCGTAATAGTCTCTTTTGGTCATTCCCTGATATTCTGTCTGCTTTCCTAAACGCCAACGATCACTTTGGCATAACGGATCACTTTATCGTTAAGCATATAACCCCGCTCCGTCACCTCAACAACCTTGCCTTTCATGTCGGGCGATGGCGCCGGTATGTTAGTAATGGCTTCATGAAAATCGGTGTCGAAGGCCTCGCCCATGGCTTCGATGGGTTCAAGGCCCTGCCGCCCAAGGGTATTCATGAGTTTATTGTAGATCAATTCGAGCCCCTCACGGTGGTTGTCGCCCGGGATCTCAACGGAAGCCCTGATGGCCCTTTCCAGGTCGTCGATCACCGGCAGCAATGAAAGGATCACATCGCCCGAGGCAGTCTTCAGCAGCTCCAGCTTTTCACGCGAAGTCCGCTTACGGTAGTTGTCGAACTCACTGAACAACCGCAGGTATTTGTCGTTCAACTCCTCCACTTTCGCCTCAAGTTCCTTCACCCGTTCATCGGCCCCTGCCCCCTGTTTTTTCTGTGAGGCCTGTTTCCGGGTTTTTTTCGATGATTTATTAACCCTTACTTCGGTATCATCCTTTTCAACTTCCTTATTTTTATTCTCTTCTGACATCGTACAATTAATTATTTAAGCAATGCTTTGCCCTGATCAAATCGCCTGCCAATTCCATAAAAATGGACAAATTGGCAGTGCCGCATCCTTTTTTTTTGGCACGCACCGGAGGTGATGGGGCGAAACCCTTGGGGCGGGAGGCAGGATCATCCGGGCGGGCATTTAATCTTCCGATCTGCGAATTTCGGCCCCGAGTTTTTGCAGGCGGACATCAATGTGCTGGTATCCCCTGTCGATCTGTTCAATATTGTGAATGGTACTTTTGCCTTCGGCCGACAGGGCGGCAATGAGCAGTGCCACGCCTGCGCGTATGTCGGGCGAGGTCATGGAGATACCCTTGAGCGGGTAATGCCTGTCGAGGCCGATGACCGTGGCCCTGTGGGGGTCGCAAAGGATGATCTGTGCGCCCATGTCGATAAGCTTGTCGACAAAGAACAGCCTGCTTTCGAACATCTTCTGGTGGATGAGCACGCTTCCTTTGGCCTGTGTGGCCACCACCAGCACGATGCTGATGAGGTCGGGGGTGAATCCCGGCCATGGAGCGTCGGCAATGGTCATGATCGATCCGTCCATGAAAGTTTCTATCTCATAGGATTTCTGTGATGGCACGATGATGTCATCGTCGCGTCTGACCAGGCTGATGCCAAGCTTCCTGAATACGTCGGGGATGAGCCCCAGGCGTTCGTAGTTAACGTTTTTTATGGTGATCTCCGACTGCGTCATGGCTGCAAGCCCGATAAAGCTTCCCACTTCGATCATGTCGGCCAGCAGGGTATGCGTACATCCCCCGAGGCTGCCTACGCCTTCGATGGTGAGCAGGTTGGAGCCGATGCCGCTGATCCTGGCCCCCATGTTCACCAGCATGGTACACAACTGGTAGAGGTAAGGTTCGCAGGCGGCATTGAACACGGTGGTGGTGCCATCGGCAAGCACGGCAGCCATCACGATGTTGGCCGTGCCAGTGACCGAGGCTTCGTCGAGGTGCATATAGCAGCCCTTCAGGCCCGAAGCATCGACCTCATAGAGGTTTTCCTTCTCATTATATCGAAAGTCGGCCCCCAGGTCCTGCAGCCCGGTAAAATGTGTGTCGAGCCGGCGCCTCCCGATCTTGTCGCCACCCGGATGGGGCATATAAGCCCGCCCGAAACGGGCAAGCAGCGGCCCGAGGATCATGACGGAACCCCGCAGGGCGGCCCCCTGCCGCTTGAAGGCGGCAGTCTTCATATAGTCAAGGTCGATATTGTCGGCCCGGAAGGCATATGATTCCGGTCCCGTCTTCTCCACATCAACGCCCAGGTCTTTTAGAATACCAATGAGCATGTTCACATCCCTGATATCGGGAACTTTATTGATCTCTACCCGCTCCGGGGTGAGCAATACGGCGCTGATCACCTGCAGGGCCTCGTTTTTGGCCCCCTGCGGAACAATATCGCCTTTCAGCCTGATGCCTCCGTTAATCTCGAAAGAACCCATATGCTGTGTATTTTTTCGGGAAGCATCGCCCGCAGGCCCCTCCCTTATGATAACCGCCTATTGCTGCGGTTTATTTTTCCAGTTTTTGTTTTTATGCGAATAATTGTTTTCGCGCGGCTTGCCGGTAAACTTCTTCTTTTTGTTCTTACTCAGTATATCGCTGGTCTCGTTAAGCCTGAAGTCGTCATCCAGTTTAAGCTTCCCGTCCGACAATTCCCTGAAATGCTCGAATATCAGCTCATCGTTCACCGAGTCGCGGTTCCAGTTCAGGTATGACTTCTTCAGGTGATTGGCAATGTTTCTTATGATGGCGTCCTTCTGTGGTCCGTCTTCCTCCTCAATGGCCATTTCGATGATCCTTTCGATGTTCCTGCCATAAGGCTTGAACCTGATCTTCCCTGCAGAGTAAGGGACCTGCCGGGGCTTCGATGCCAGAATGTCCCTGGGGGGAGGCGGGTATGGGCCGTCCACTTCCAGTTCCCAGCCGGAAATGATATAAAGGTGATCCCACAATTTCTGCTTGTAGTCGGCCGTTTCCCTCAGCCTGGGGTGCATCTGTGCCATGATGTTCACAATGACGTTTGCCACTTTTAAACGTCTTTCAGGATCTTCGATGCCGACGGCATATCTGATCATTTTCTGAATGTTCCTGCCATATTCCGGTATCTTCAGATAATTTCTGGTGGTGTTATATTCCATTGATCGGTTAAATAAGGTTTATAATTCAGGTTCCCTTTGTTCCGCTTGTCTTTTTCAGGAAATATGATGGTGATAAAGGGGGTAAATGCAAGATCTGTTTAATATACAGCGGCAAAGATACAAATATTTTTAACAGCATGCATTTCGCCGGTACGGAATTGCGGGTTTTTATCAATAAGACCTCATGAGAGTATACTGAGCCTTGCGAACCTCAGCAGCAGTTGCTTTTGACCGACCCTGGAAAAGAACACGGTTGCCTTTTTATTGTCGCCTGCCCCTTCCACTGCGATCACCTTTCCTTTTCCGAAACGCTGGTGTTCGACTTCCATGCCCGCCTGCAGCCGGCCGATATCGCCGGCATTCATGGCGGGGGGCCTGTTGCCGGCTTCTTCAAGCTTTTTCAGGTTTTTCCCGGCAAAAGCCGGAACATTGGCCGCAGGCCTGCTTTTTTCAAATGCAAAAGTGTTTCGCGGCTGCGACAAAGCCTTTTGGGGGAAATCGATATACTGCTCGTCAATCTCCTCGACAAACCTGCTGGGTTCGCAGGGGCTGAGGTTTCCCCAGCGGTACCGGCTTTCGGCATAGCTCACCGTAACATGTTTCATGGCACGCGTGAGGGCCACGTAAAACAGGCGCCGTTCCTCTTCCAGTTCGGCACGGGTATTTAGCGACATAATGGAAGGAAAGAGGTTTTCTTCCATCCCCACTACGTATACGTAAGGAAACTCCAGCCCTTTAGCGGCATGCACCGTCATGAGGGAAACATGGTCGGCCTCCTGCCTGTCCTTTTCGTCGGCATCGGTGAGCAGGGCCACATCCTGCATGAACATGCCCAGGGTACGCAGCTTTGACACGATCTCCCCGTCTTCGTTCACCATCATCTCCTGCTCGGTAAAATCCTTGATGGCATTGAGCAGTTCTTCGATGTTCTCGTACCGGCTCACGCCTTCGGGGCTGCGGTCTTCATAAAGTTCTTTGAGGATGCCGGATGAGGATGCGATTTGTTTGGCCAGGTCGAAGGCATTTCGGCTTTCGGCCTGCACGCTGAAGCTTTTGATCATGTTGGTAAAATCGCGCAGGCGCGAAAGGGTGCCGGCATTGACCTGCAACCCGCTTGCGGCCGGGTCTTCGATGACTTCCCAGGGGCTGGCGCCGAGGCTGGCGGCCCGCACGATGACCTTCTCCATGGTGGTTTGCCCGATGCCGCGGGCCGGGTAGTTGATCACACGCTGCAAGGCTTCCTCATCGCGGTTGTTGATCACCAGGCGGATATAGGCCAGCAGGTCCTTCACTTCCTTGCGCTTGTAAAACGACAGCCCGCCGTAGATACGATACGGAATGTTCAGCTTTCGCAGGGACTCTTCGAACGACCTCGACTGCGCGTTGGTACGGTATAGTATGGCGAAGCTGGCATTGGGCAGCTGCTGGTTCATTTTTTCGCGGAAGATGGCATCGGCGATCATGATGCCTTCTTCCGTATCGCTGGCCGCCCTGACCAGGGATACACGCCTGCCTTCGTCGTTATGCGTCCAGATGGTTTTGCTGATCTGATCCTTGTTGTTTTTGATCACGCTGTTGGCGGCCTTCACAATGACACCGCTCGAGCGGTAATTCTGTTCGAGTTTAAAAATTTCCAGGTCGGGATAATCTTTCTTGAAATTCAGGATATTCTGTATGTTGGCCCCGCGGAATGCATATATGCTCTGGGCATCGTCGCCCACCACGCAGATGTTTTCGGTATCGGCTGCCAGGCTCTTGATGATCAGGTACTGAACGTGGTTGGTATCCTGGTATTCGTCGACGAGGATATACCTGAAGCGTTTCTGGTATTTATAAAGCACTTCGGGAAAATCCCTGAACAGCATGTAGGTATTCACCAGCAGGTCGTCAAAGTCCATGGCATCGGCCTTTTTCAGCCTGGCGGCATAAGCGCTGAATATTTCACCCGTTTTGGGTTTTCCTGCCATGGTGTCGGCATTGGTCAGTTCAAAGTCGTTGTTGTATTCCCGCGGGGCGATCATGCTGATCTTGGCGCCCGAAATGCGGTTGAGGATGGCCCCCGGGTTGTATGTCTTGGGGTCGAGGTTCATTTCCTTCACGATATTGCGCAGCAGCCTTTTGGAGTCCTCGGTATCGTAAATGGAATAATTCGAAGGATATCCCAGCCGGTGTCCTTCCACCCTGAGAATACGGGCAAATATGGAGTGAAAGGTTCCCATCCATACATTTCTGGCATCCTTATCACCCACCAGGGCCACGATACGTTCCTTCATCTCGCGGGCGGCCTTGTTGGTGAAGGTGAGTGCCAGCACATGGAAGGGGTCTGTGCCCAGTCGCAGCAGTTGCGCCACCCGGTAGGTCAGCACCCGGGTTTTCCCCGACCCTGCGCCGGCAATGACCAGCGAAGGCCCTTCGGTATGTTCCACGGCCCGGCGCTGGGCATCGTTCAGATCGCTAAGGATATCCTTTCCCATCGTTGTTGCTTTGGCGGCAAAAGTAATTTTTTTAAGGCTGGCTGCAGCCACATTCAGCATACTTTTTCAACAGCCTGATAACAGAAGGCATTGGCCCGCTTCCGGCAATCACCGGGATGCGCCCGGCACAGCGGGCCGGGCCTATTTCAGTTTCAGCACGCGGCCTGCCGCCACTTCCGTTCCCGTTTCCAGGCCGTTCATTTTGTACAAGCGTTTCAGGCGTACGCCATAAAGTTGTGAAATGTGGTGCATGCTTTCGCCGGGCCTGACTGTATGCGGGCCGGCTTCCCTGTTACTGCGCTTTTTTTTGCTGAGGTACAGGATCTGCCCTTCGGAAGGGGTAGCGTTCTTGTCAAGCTCATTGTAGCGCGGCAGTTGCCATGAATAGATTTCGAAATCGGCGGCGATGGCCGAAAATGTGTCGCCGGAGCGTGCAAAAATGAATTTAACGCCATTGTTGGCATATACTTTACGGCCCGTTTCCCAGATCTCGACAAGTTCGAATTGCGAGGGCTGCGGCCCCTGCTTCAATGCCTGCCCCGGGGACCCGGGGTCTTCTTTCCCCGGCTCCTTCGCGGCTGCAAGGTACTCGGGGGTAATGCCGCGATCGAACTCATACAGCCGGTTCTCCTCGATGATCTTGATGAGCAGTTGCGGGTAACGCGGGTTGGTGGCATAGCCTGCGCTGCTCAGCCCGTGCGCCCATGCCTGGTAATCATAAATGTCGAGCCTGAAAAGGCCGGCATATCGCTCGCGCCGGGTCAGGAAGAGAGAGTGATCGCGGAAGGATTCGCCCGGCGATTTATATTTCCTGAAACATTCGTTCTTGTGATCATCATCCATGTAAAAAGTCTTGCCGGTCCATCCCTTATGGCACTTGATGCCAAAATGGTTGTTGGCCTTGCGTGCCAGCTCGCTGTTACCGCTCCCCGACTCCAGGATACCCTGCGCCAGGGTGATGGAAGCGGGGATGGCGTATTCCTTCATCTTTTGCATGGCCTCATCCTTGTAGGTCATGATATATTCTTCCACCGTTATCCTTTGCTGCGCCAGGCAGGCATGACCCTGGGAAAACAATATGGCTGTGAAGATAATTGCGGCAGTTCTTTTTATTATATCCATCAACATGCGTTTACAAACACAAAAATACGGACGAAGCACATGCACACATTATTGTGCATGAACAACTTTTTCACAATGGAATGTTAAGACAGGGTTGCGAAATCTGAAATCCGAACTGCAGCCGGAGCGGTTGTTACCACAAAACGAAGAGAGATTGCATATAAAATCAGGTTCGAGATGCGGGGTATGAGGTTCGGAGTGTTTCGCGCACCAAATTCGACCCACGAATAAATTCGTGGGCTATGATATTTATCATTTAGCCCCCTATTCCCGGGGCAGGCACTGAAACCCCGAGTAATCGGGGCAGGCACTGAAACACTGAAACA
>CAZHFC010000056.1:0-10422 GCA_964531985.1 uncultured Bacteroidales bacterium | reverse complement strand
GAAACACTGAAACACTGAAACACTGAAACACTGAAACACTGAAACACTGAAACCATCTCATTTCCCACCGGGGACATACTCGTACGCCCCGAGGTCGGGGGTGGCGGTGCGGCTCACGCCAAGGATGTCCTTATCGATGACCGACGGAAAGGGGGAGGAGGTGATCACCTCCGTGCTGCCCTGGTCAATGCCCGGTGAGAGCGTGTCCAGCGCCAGGTCGTTCAGGCCGGCATCCACAAAAACGGGGTCCTGGTTTTTGATGCTTCCCGGGAATAGCGACTGGTCGCCGATATTCATCTGGGTTTTGAGCAGGCAGTGGTCGAAGGAATAGTCGAAACTGCCCTCATCTTCCGAGCCGAGAAAGACCTCTTCCGTCAGGTTCCCGTAAATGATGCAGTTCCCGAAGTAGCTGTCGAGGTTATACACATAAAGTGTTTGCATGGGATCCAGGTAATAATTGGTGATGGCGAGGTTGGGTTCCTGCCTGATGCCTTTTTTGAAGTAATTGGCAAAGGTGCAGTGCCGGAAGTCGTAGGCGCCGCCCTGCAGCAGCAGGCCAAGCTGCCCGCAGTTGGCCACCACGTTGTTGATGCCCGTAATGGCATAATACCTGCCCAGGATACCGATGCCGCTCATATTCTCGATGATGGTGTTGGTCAGGATCAATTGGTTTCCCATGGGTTCCTGCAAGGTTTCGGCCTGCAGCCCGATAAAGCCGTTCCTGATCACGGCATAATGGATCTCGTTGTTCACGCTGCCCTCGTTGAGCCATATCCTGTCCCATTGTCCCGGCAGGTCGCGGAAGTAGGCCTCCAGCCTGTCCTGCTGGAAGACCACGGGCTCGTCCTGCGTTCCCAGCACCTTCAGGCTGCCGCCTTTGTATACCCAGAGCCCCGACTGGTTATGGAAATGCACCTTCGCACCGGCCTCGATGGTGAGGCTGCCGGTTGAGTCGACCACGGCATAGCCGTAAACGAGGTAGGGCTTGTCGGCCGGCCAGGTAATGGCGCTGTCTTCGGCAGCCACGATGCGGTACTTCAGGTTCCCCAGCGTCTTGTCGGCTATGATGTAGTGGGCGTCCTGCCCCCAGGCGGCCAGCACCACCTTTTGCTCATTGCCGTTGGTAAGGAAGGATATCCTGTCGGAAACCACAAAAGGGCTTGTGCCCGATGTGGGGTCAACGGTCACCCTGATGAAGATGAAAAGGCTGTCGTTGCCCGCAATTTCTACATCATTCTCCTGGATGCCCGGCGTGCCGTCGATATTGATGCGGTAATCCGAGGATTCGCCTCCCTCCAGCCGGATGCTTGATATGTTCAGGGCGCTGTTGTGGGGGTTGTATACTTTCAGGTAACGGGTGATGGACCCCACGGTGGTGAATACGGTATCGAAGATGATCGAGTCGGCCGAAAACCCGAGCTTTAAAGAAGGATCGCCGTCCACCCGCCCTTCTTTGCGGCATGAAGAAAATGCCAGCAGAGCCAGAAGTGGCAGGATGATCAGATAGTGCCGGTGATGGGTCAGCCTTGTCATTCGGTTAATTCATGGCAAAGTTACTAAAAATGAAAGACCGGCGGCCATGATTTCCGGTGTCGTATGATGCGGCTTGCAGGCATGCTGCAGGCGGTTTTTGGGCCGGAAATACGCCGGACAGGCATAAATACGTTCCTTTTTTATGAAATATTGTTTGAAATGACTGTTTTTATTCGTCATGATAATATATTTTTGTTGAGGATACAAAAACGGATATTTATGGCTTTGGATAAAAAGATTTTTTGCCTGCTCACATTCCTGCTGCTCCAGGCGGTTCATATTCCCGCCCTTGCACAGTTCGGACAGCCCCGCTCGAAAGGCGAGATGGAAGCCGTTATGGAAAAGCGTTTCTATATCGGCGGTGGGCTTGGGTTTGGCATGTCGTCGTACTCAACCCTGCTGATGGTGGCACCGGTGGTGGGATACCGTGTGAGCCCCAGTTTTGACGTGGGCACCAGGCTCAATTATACCTATTATTACTTCAACGATTCACCCCTTAAATATTCGACCAATAATTTTGGCGCCGGTCTGTTTGCACGCTATTACCTCTTCTTTTTCAGTGATCTATTCGCCCATGCCGAATATGAGGTTCTGAACTATGAGCAGGTTTACGTTAACTCAAACTGGGAGGTCGATCATAAGGAGCGCATCTGGGTGTCGAGCATGTTCCTTGGCGGGGGCTACCGGCAGTGGTTCGGGCAGCATGCCTTTGTTGAGCTTGTGGTACTTTTCAATCTGCTCGATTCCATCGATTCCCCATACAGCAATCCCATTTTCAGGATCGGTGTGGGGGTGGGCCTGTAAGAATGCTGCCTGCCGGGTGTTGCGTGATGAGTGATGCCCTCCTGGTCATTTTCCTTCGGGGATCCTTTTGAGGATCTCCAGTGTCATCTTCCAGAATTTTTCCACCGTTTCAATATTGATCCGCTCATCGGGCGAATGCGCGCCCTTGATGGTGGGGCCGTACGAGACCATATCCATGCCGGGGTATTTGTCGCCGATCAGCCCGCATTCGAGGCCGGCGTGAATGGCCAGCACTTCCGGTTTGGTACTGAACAGGTCTTCATACACTTGTGCGGTGATGTCGACGATCTCCGATTCCGGGTTGGGTGTCCAGCCGGGATAGCCGTCGCTGTGGCGCACTTCGGCGCCTGCCAGCATGAATGTGGCGGCCACCATGGAAGCAACATCATGTTTGGCCGATTCAACCGACGAACGCTGGCTGGTGGTGATCTCAAAGAAGCCATCCCTGGTTTTTACCGAAGCCAGGTTCGTGGAGGTCTCTACGAAGTCGGGGATCTCCCGCGACCAGGCAATGACTCCGTGCGGACAGGCATAGAGGGCGTTCAGGAGTTTGTCCTGCGCTTCCCTGCCGATGACGGATCCGGGGCTGCCGGTTTCCTGAACCGATATGTTCAGTCCCGGCTCGGTGATCTTGTATTCCTTTCTGAGGGTGTTGTTGAATTCCCCCACAAATGCCGTGAAGGCGGCGGTTTCCTTTTCCGGCACCATCACGATGGCAAAGCCTTCGCGGGCAATGGCATTGCGAAGGTTGCCGGCATCAATTTCCGAGAGGCGAAGCCCGTGCGTGCGGCCGGCATTCCAGAGCAACCTGTTGAGGATCTTGTTGGCATTGCCGTATCCTTTTTGAATATCGTCGCCGCTGTGTCCGCCGCGGAGCCCCGTTACCGAAACTTTCCAGGCGGCATGGGCGGCCGGAGCCTTTTCCCGGGCGTATTTGAGCGTGGCTGTCGTGTCTTTCCCGCCGGCGCAGCCGATAAAGATCTGGCCGTCGTCTTCCGAATCGAGGTTGAGCAGGATGCGACCCTGCAACAGCTTGGGGTCGAGCCCGAAGGCGCCGGTCAGCCCGGTCTCCTCATCCACGGTGAACAGGCATTCCACGGGGCCGTGTTCAATACTGTCCGATTCGAGGATGGCAAGCTGCGCGGCAATGCCAATGCCGTCGTCGGCGCCCAGGGTGGTGCCACGGGCGCTTACCCAGCCGTCTTCAATATAGGCATCGATGGGATCTTTGTCGAAATCGTGCTCCGTACCGGCATTCTTTTCACAAACCATGTCGATGTGGCTTTGCAGCACCACCGGGCTGATATTTTCCCTGCCCGGGCTTGCCGGCTTCCGTATCAGCACATTGCCCACGGCATCGCGCAGGGTTTCAAGCTGGTGCTTCCTGCCGAAATCGAGCAGGTATGCGGCTATTTTTTCTTCTTTCTTGCTTGGCCTCGGGATTTTCAGTATCTCACCGAAATAATGCCACAGCCTCTCCGGCCTGAGTGTATAGATCTCTTCGTTCATGATGTTATAAGGTTTTTGCAAATATAACATTACTGGGCGAGATGGGCAAGGGTGGGCGTTAGGCGATGGGCGATGGGCACCTCACCCCCTTTACCCCCTGCCCCCTATTCCCCCTCTCCTGGAGAGCCTGTCCCGAGCGAAGTCGAGGGAAGAGGGGGGCAGGGGGTGAGGTGTTGTACCCCCCCATCTGCCGCCTACTACCCATAGCCCATCGCCCATCGCCTAACGCCCGTCATCCCCACCAGCTTTTCTTACTGAGTTCCTCCTTCAGCACCTTTTTTGCTTCCTCATAACCCTTTTCGATCAGCCCGGGGGTTTGGTGGGTGTCTATGCGGTTAAAACCCGACAGATCGGGCTGGATAAGGATGTCAGCGTCGCCCGACTGGGCTTTGGCGGCATGCATCAGGGTATAGTGAAAGCTGTTTGCCAGCACTTGCAGGATGTTTTCCGGTTTTTTGTAAGTGTATCTGGCATTCAGGTCGACTGCGATGATGCGGCCGGCACCCATGTCGCGCAGGGTGGGGACGGGCACATTCTCTACAATGCCGCCGTCGACCAGCAGCATGCCGTTGTGCTTCACAGGCTTGAAAATGCCCGGTATGCAGGTGCTGGCCATCACGGCTTCTGCGATATCTCCCTTGTTCAGCACCACTTTTTCGCTATTCAGGATGTTGGTGGCCACGAAGGCAAGCGGAATGCCTGCCTGTTCAAAAGTTACCTCGCCGATGGCTTCGTCCAGGAAGCGCTTGATCTTTTTGTTTGAGAAGAGTCCGTATCTCGAGAGGGAGATCTTGCCGATCTTTTTCCAGTTCAGGTCGATGGCAATTTCGCTGACCTTGTCGAAATCCTTATCAAAAACATACAGGCTGGCCACCAGGGCCCCGATGCTGGTGCCCGTGATCCACCCGATCTCAATGTCATGCTCTTTCAGTGCGCGCAGCACACCGATATGCGCAGCGCCAAGCACGGCACCCCCGCCGAGCGCCAGGCCCACTTTTTTGCCTTTCCTGAGTTTTACCATATGCTTTATCGTGAATGCTGATTGTTGATTGGAGGATAAAGATAAGGAAAATTGAGTGATGAACTAAACCACCTCACCCCCTGGCCCCCTCTCCTGGAGAGCCTGTCCCGAGCGAAGTCGAGGGGCCCAACGCCCAACCTATACCTTTATATTCTTCAGCTTGCCGATGGTGTCAGTGGGGTTGCCGGAGCCGAAGACGGTATTTCCGGCTACCAGGATATCGGCACCGCTGCGGAGCAGGTCGGGGGCGTTGCTGAGGGTTACGCCGCCGTCGACCTCGATCAGGGCCTGTGAGTTGGACTTTTCGATGAGTTCCTTCAGTTTCTGAATTTTGATGAGGGATTGCTCAATGAACTGTTGTCCGCCGAAACCAGGGTTCACGGCCATGATCATCACCAGGTCGATCCCGGCAATGATATCTTCCAGCACATGGACCGGCGTATGGGGGTTCAGCACCACCCCGGCTTTCAGTCCGAGTGAATGGATGGCCTGCACGGAACGGTGCAGGTGCCGGCAGGCTTCGTAATGCACACTGATGATGTCGGCGCCCACATCCCTGAAGCGCTCAAGATAGCGGTCGGGATCGACGATCATCAGGTGTACGTCGAGCGGCTTGGCGGCATGCTCCCTGATCTTGCTGATCACCGGGAAACCAAAGGAAATGTTCGGCACGAAAACGCCGTCCATCACATCAATATGAAACCAGTCGGCTTCGCTGTTGTTGACCATCTCAATATCGGTTTTGAGACAGGAAAAATCGGCCGATAACAAGGAGGGGGCGATCAGGTGTGGCATCTTGTGTGTTTTTTTTGTAAAAGTATAAATTTCCGGACTTTCTTTGTCTTTGAGCCGGGCGTAAATAAAAAAAAGCGGGATAAACCCGCTTTTTAGCCCAGATAGGTTTTGAGTATTTTGCTTCTTGAGGTATGCTTGAGCCGTCTGATGGCCTTTTCCTTGATCTGCCTGACGCGTTCGCGGGTAAGGTCGAACTTTTCGCCGATCTCTTCGAGGGTCATGGGGTGTTTGCTGTTGAGGCCGAAATAAAGCCTGATCACGTCGGCTTCCCTTGGCGTAAGGGTGGAGATGGCGCGGTCGATCTCTTTTTTCAGCGATTCGTAGAGCAGTTGCGATTCGGGGGTGGTCGACTCCTCGCTGCGCAGCACATCGTAAAGGTTGTTGTCTTCGTCCTGTATCAGCGGTGCATCCATGGATACATGGCGTCCCGAGTTCCGCATCGACTCCTTCACCTCCGTTTCGGTGATCTCGAGCAGGTTGGCGATCTCGCTGGAATTGGGTTCCCGCTCATGCTCCTGTTCCAGTTTGGCGTAAGCCTTGTTGATCTTGTTAATGGAGCCGATCTTGTTCAGGGGCAGCCTGACGATCCGCGACTGCTCGGCGAGGGCCTGCAGTATCGACTGGCGGATCCACCAAACGGCATAGGAGATGAATTTGAATCCCCTGGTTTCGTCGAAGCGCTGTGCGGCCTTGATCAGGCCGAGGTTGCCCTCGTTGATCAGGTCGGGGAGGCTTAATCCCTGGTTTTGGTATTGTTTGGAAACCGAGACGACAAAGCGCAGGTTAGCCTTGGTGAGCTTCTCGAGCGCCACCCGGTCGCCCTGCCTGATGCGCTGGGCCAGGGCCACCTCTTCTTCGGCGGTGATAAGATCCACCTTGCCGATCTCCTGAAGGTATTTGTCGAGCGAAGCAGTTTCCCTGTTGGTAACCTGTTTGGTAATTTTGAGTTGCCTCATACACCAGTGTTTGTTAATATTATGTTCATCAACGCACTGATCCTGTTATTGCTGTGTTGCGCAGGAAGAAATCGCGCGGGCAGCAAATGTGTAAAACCAGCAGTTTTTATACGTAAAGCCGCCGGCCGGGTTACACTCCTATTCCTGTTTGTTTTCAGGTTTGGGTAACAGCACTTTCCTTGATAGTTTCAGTTTCCCTGTTTTGGGATCCAGTCCGATGAGCTTCACCTTCACTTCCTGTCCTACCTTCAGGACTTTTTCCACGTCGTCGGTCCTCTTCCAGTCAATCTCGGAAATGTGCAGCAGCCCGTCCTTGCCCGGGATGATCTCGATAAAGGCGCCAAAGCTGGTAATGGTTTTTACCTTTCCTTCGTATACTTCACCGACCTCGGGCACGGCCGTGATCAGCCTGATCTTGGTTTTGGCGGCTTCGATGGATTCTTTATCGGGTGAGAAGATCTGCACGATGCCGAAGTCACCTTCTTCTTCGATGGTGATGGTGGTGTTGGTGGTGTTCTGGATCTCCTGTATGATCTTGCCGCCGGGTCCGATGATGGCGCCGATAAATTCCTTGTTTACGATCATGGTTTCTATCCTCGGTACGTGCGGTTTGTAATCTTCGCGCGGTTTATCGATGGTTTTGGCCATTTCGTCGAGGATGTGGAGGCGGCCTGCACGGGCCTGCTCCAGGGCTTCCGCCATGATGTCGTACGACAGCCCTTCCACCTTGATATCCATCTGGCAGGCGGTAATGCCCTTGCGTGTGCCGGCCACCTTGAAGTCCATGTCGCCCAGGTGGTCTTCATCGCCCAGGATATCGGACAATACGGCGTATTTTCCGCTTTCGGGGTCGGAGATCAGCCCCATGGCAATGCCCGATACGGGCCTGGTGATCTTCACGGCTGCATCCATGAGCGAGAGTGTGCCGCCGCAGACCGTGGCCATGGATGATGAGCCGTTTGATTCCAGCACATCCGATACGATCCGGATGGTGTAGGGGTTGTCTTCATTAACGGGGACCATCCCTTTTATGGCGCGCATGGCGAGGTTGCCGTGGCCGATCTCGCGCCTGCTGGTGCCCCTGATGGGTTTGGCTTCGCCGGTTGAGAAGCCGGGGAAGTTATAGTGCAGGATGAATTTCGATTTTCCTTCGATCACGGCGCCGTCGATCACCTGTTCGTCGAGCTTGGTGCCGAGGGTGGTGGTGACCAGCGCCTGCGTTTCGCCGCGCGTGAACAATGCCGAGCCGTGGGCGGACGGGAGGTAGTCGACTTCGCACCAGATGGGCCTGATCTCGTCAAGCTTGCGGCCGTCGAGCCGGATGCGGTCGCTCAGCACCATCTCCCGTACGATATCCTTATGCATATCGTGGAAGTATGTTTTTACCAGGGCTGTTTTCTCTTCCTGTTCCTCTTCGCTCATCTGTTCGATGAAGGCGTCGCGGATGGCCTTGAGCATTTCGCTGCGCTCATGTTTGTTATTGTTACGGGTTTTCACCAGTTCCACAACCTGCTTGTAGGTGGCCTCGTGCAATGCCTTTGCCAGTTCCTCGTCTTCGGCAATGGCTTCGGCTTCCCGCTTGTTGCGTGCTTTTTCTACCATCAGGCCGAGTTCGAGCTGTGCGCGGCACTGGTCCTTGATGGCGGTATGGGCGTATTTGATGGCTTCGATCATTTCCGCTTCCGAAACCTCTTTCATCTCGCCTTCCACCATATTGATATTGTCGAGGGTTCCGGCCACGATGAGGTCGAGGTCGGCTTCTTCCATTTCGCTGAAGGTGGGGTTGATCACAAATTCGTTTTTGATCCTGGCCACCCTTACCTCCGAGATGGGCCCGTTGAAGGGGATGTCGGAAACCGTCAGCGCCGCTGAAGCGGCCAGGGCCGCCAGGGCGTCGGGGGCGATGTTCTTTTCGCCTGAGATGAGGCTGAGCAACACCTGGGTTTCAAAGCGCCAGTTGTCGGGGAAAAGGGGGCGCAGTGCGCGGTCGATCAGGCGGGAGATGAGGATCTCCTGCTCGGAAGGGCGCGCCTCGCGCTTGAAGAAACCGCCCGGGAACTTGCCCGTGGCAGCATATTTTTCCTTGTATTCAACGGTGAGGGGAAGGAAATCGAGCCCTTCCTTTGCCTCTTTGCTGGCAACCACCGTGGCCAGTATCATGGTGTTGCCCATGCGTACCACAACAGCGCCGTCGGCCTGCTTCGCGAGCCTGCCGGTTTCAAGTGAAATCGTACGCCCGTCTCCCAGGTCGAACGATTTCAAAATACCTTTCTGTGTCATATAATTGAATCGTTTAAAGTCGTAAAAGGATCATAAAAGGCAAGCGGTTTGAATGCCTTCAAGGGGTATTTCATAACGGTAGGAACACTATTTTCTGATCCCGAGTTTTTTGATGATCGCACGGTACCGTTCAATGTCTTTTTTCTTCAGGTAATCGAGCAAGCGCCTTCTTTTTCCAACGAGAAGGACCAGTGACCGCCTGGTGGCGATGTCTTTTTTGCTGACCTTCAGATGATCAGTGAGATGTTTGATGCGGAAAGTGAACAGCGCGATCTGGCCTTCGGCCGAACCGGTGTCGTATTCCGACTTGCCGTACTCCTTAAAAATAGCTTTCTTATTTTCTGACGTTAAGTACATACTTCTTATTATTTCCTTACAATTTTCGGGCTGCAAAAATAAAGCATTTTGTTGAAATAGCAAAGAAATAATAATTTTTATTTTGATTCCGGCGTCAGCATCAGGCAATGGGAAATCTGAAATCTGAGATCTGAAGGCTGAAATCTGAAGTAACCGGCAGCCAGATGTTCCTGTCCCGATACCGTTTTACGGGACACCTGGCACCCATTTTTCTGTCGTCAGTCGTCAGGCAATGGGAAATCTGAAATCTGAGATCTGAAGGTTGAAATCTGAAGTAACCGGCAGCCAGATGTTCCGGTCCCGATACCGTTTTACGGGATCGTGGATCCACGAAAAACTATGAAATCAAAGATTTCTGGTTTTTCGGGATACCTGATACCCATTTTTCTGTCGTCAGCATCAGGCAATGGGAAATCTGAAATCTGAGATCTGAAGGCTGAAATCTGAAGTAACCGGCAGCCAGATGTTCCTGTCCCGATACCGTTTTACGGGATCGTGGATCCACGAAAAACTATGAAATCAAAGATTTCTGGTTTTTCGGGATACCTGGCACCCATTTTTCTGTCGTCAGTCGTCAGGCAATGGGAAATCTGAAATCTGAGATCTGAAGGTTGAAATCTGAAGTAACCTCCGGATGTTTTAGTCCAGGTACCTGGTCGCGATACCGTTTAACGGGATACCTGGCACCCATTTTCCCGGCGTCAGTCGTCAGGCATTGGGAAATCTGAAATCTGAAATCTGAAGGTTGAAATCTGAAGTAACCTCCGGATGTTTTAGTCCAGGTACCTGGTCGCGATACCGTTTAACGGGATACCTGGCACCCATTTTCCCGGCGTCAGTCGTCAGGCAATGGGAAATCTGAAATCTGAGATCTGAAGGTTGAAATCTGAAGTAACCGGCAGCCAGATGTTCCGGTCCCGATACCGTTTTACGGGATCGTGGATCCACGAAAAACTATGAAATCAAAGATTTCTGGTTTTTCGGGATACCTGGCACCCATTTTTCTGTCGTCAGTCGTCAGGCAATGGGAAATCTGAAATCTGAGATCTGAAGGTTGAAATCTGAAGTAACCTCCGGATGTTTTAGTCCCGGTCCCGATACCGTTTTACGGAATCGTGGATCCACGAAAAACTATGAAATCAAAGATTTCTGGTTTTTCGGGATACC
>CAZHFC010000055.1:0-12408 GCA_964531985.1 uncultured Bacteroidales bacterium | reverse complement strand
CTGAAACACTGAAACACTGAAACACTGAAACACTGAAACACTGAAACACTGAAACCACCGAGTCCTCGGGGCAGGCACTGGAACAATCCCGGGGCCTCCTCCCCCTTGTTTCCGCTGCGCGGAAAGCGTATCCGGCCTTTTTTTATTTGGATTTTTTCTAAATTCCGATGTTTTCAACAAGATATAAACATCTAAATTGCTCATTTTAAACCACTATTTTATAGAAGGTTGATGACACGCAGGCAATGTTAACATTTTTTTAACAAGCCGAGGTACTATCCT
Source organism: uncultured Bacteroidales bacterium (assembly GCA_964531985.1). Taxonomy (GTDB): domain Bacteria; phylum Bacteroidota; class Bacteroidia; order Bacteroidales; family B18-G4; genus B18-G4. The sequence continues at coordinate 12,126 of CAZHFC010000055.1, read as the reverse complement.
ATTTACATTTACGCCAAAATTTTTAAACCAAAATTCACAACCATGAGAAAATTTTACCAAATTCTGATGTTAGCGGCATTCGTGCTGCTATCCGGCGCACTGGTTGCGCAAGGTACGATTAAGGGTGTTATTCGTGATGCCGACACAGGCGAAGGTTTGCTTGGAGCAACCGCCGCGGTGGAAGGCACCATGCTGGGCACCACTGCCGGTCTTGACGGCAGCTTCAGCTTTTCCGCACCCGCCGGAAAGCATACGTTGCTTATCCGCTTTATCGGTTATCAGGAAACAAGGATCGATTTTACCATTAAAGACGGGCAGGTTACCGACCTGGGCGTAATTCCCGTGAAATCGACCTCCATTGGCCTCGATGAAGTGAAGGTGATTGCATCAGTTGCCGTAGACAGGAAGACGCCTGTTGCCGTTTCAACCGTTAAAGCAAAGCAGATCGAAGAAAGGCTGGGCGCACGTGACCTTCCCAACATCCTCGACTTCACCCCCAGCGTATTCGCCTCTCCGCAGGGCGGCGGCTACGGCGACGCCAGCGTGAACATCCGTGGTTTTAACCAGCGTAATGTTGCCGTGCTCATCAACGGTATTCCGGTTAACGACATGGAAAACGGCTGGGTTTACTGGTCGAACTGGGCAGGTCTGGGCGATGCTACCAGCCAGATCCAGGTACAGCGTGGTTTGGGCGCTTCCAAACTGGCCATTAACTCCATCGGTGGTACCATGAACATTATCACCAAAACCACCGAAGCTGAAAAAGGCGGATCCTTCAAATATGAAGTAACCGACTACGGCACACAAAAGATGACCCTGAGCCTTTCCACCGGCAAGATGGAAACAGGAACCGCAGTTTATTTTGTAGGGTCACGCACCTGGGGCGAAGGTTATATCCCCGCCACCTGGGTTGATGCATGGAGCTATTACCTCTCGGTAAGCCAGGACGTCGGTAAAGCCCACAAACTGGCCTTTACCGCAATCGGTGCACCGCAACAGCACGGACAGCGCAGCTCATGGCTCACGAAGGAACAGATCGACAAATGGGGTCCAAAATACAATTCCGACTGGGGATACCGCAATGGTGAAGAGCTCAACCAAAGGGTAAATTACTACCACAAACCGCAGTTTGCCCTGAACTGGTACTATGACATCAGCGACAAGGCCTTCCTGGCCACCTCGGCTTACATTTCAACCGGCAACGGCGGCGGCTCCGGCCCGCTGGGAAAATGGGCCAACTATACCCCTACCGGCCAGATCGACTGGGACGAAGTTGTTGACTGGAACTCCACTAATACCGGCATCGACACCACCCTGGTAGTAGACGGCGACACGCTCAGCCAATCCAGGAGCATCCTTCGCAACTCCGTTAACAACCACTTCTGGTATGGCATACTTTCGACACTGAAATTAGACCTGAGCGACAAACTCAACCTGATGGTTGGCATCGACGGCCGCTCCTATAAAGGTGAGCACTACAGGGAAGTTCGCGACCTGATGGGCGGCGACTTCTACTTTGAACAGTACAAATACGCCATTGACGGTGTAGCCGGCAGGAACCAGATCATGATGGTGGGCGACAAAATCGCATACGACAACGACGGGCTTGTCAGGTACGGCGGCGCCTTTGCACAACTGGAATATACCTCGGGGAACTTTGCCGCCTTTATCGCCGGTACACTCTCCAACACCTGGTACAAGAGGATCGACCGTTATAACTATGTAACCGATATCGAAAGCGATGTGCTGAGCCAGATCGGTTACAACGGGAAGATCGGCGCCAACTACAACATCAACGAACAACATAATATCTTCGCCAATGCCGGGTATTATTCCAAGGCTCCCGACTTCAACTTCCTGTGGCCCAACTATACCAATGATATCAGTACCGAAGACCTGGTGAATGAGAAGGTAATCGGTTTTGAACTCGGATACGGCTACAAAAGCAGGTATTTCAACACCAACATCAATGGTTATTACACCATGTGGAAAGATAAATCGCTGCTTTCAAGAGCATACAGCTCAGGGGGTCAGGACGTCCGCTCCTTCATCACCGGCCTGGATGCAACCCATATGGGTATTGAAGTTGAAGCCCTGGCACATGTTACCGACGTATTCGACATCGGCCTGCTGGCCGCCATCGGCAACTGGGAATGGACCAACGACGTGGAGGCCATCAACACCGATGACCAGACCTTCGTTCAGGATACCACCCAGGTTTTCTCAAAAGGGCTGAAAGTGGGCGACGCACCGCAAACACAGCTCGGGCTTAAACTGCAGTACAATCCTTATAAGAAATTCGACCTCGGGCTGGATATTATCTACTATGATAATTTCTATGCCGACTTTGACCCTGCCAGCCGCAATGACGAAAACGACCGCGAACAGGCCTATAAAGTACCCTCGTGGGTGATCACCAATTTCTACGCAGGTTACAACTTTACATTTGCCGGACTCGGTTCACGCTTTGGCATCAATGTCTACAATGTTTTCGACCAGGAATACTGGGTGAATGCCAACGACGGCAAAGGTCACGACGAAGCCAGCGTACGCGGTTTCTACGGATTCGGCCGTACCTTCAGCTTCGGCTGGAAGATATTCTTCTAAGTTATTGCAATCACGCTGAATTTTTAGTTATTAATACCAAGCCGCCTGACCTCAGGCGGCTTTTTTTTACCTTTGCCACACCACAAACACAAACGGATACAATAAACAATCATATAGAGATGAAAAAACTCTTTTTCCTTTTCCTGCCTATACTGTTACTGGCTTCGTGCTGCCGTATTGAGGAGCAACAGAAACCTTACCTGGTAGTCCTTTCAATGGACGGCTTTCGCTGGGATTACCCCGACAGCATTCCCACGCCCAATCTCGATGCCATTGCTGCCGGGGGCGTAAAGGCGGTTTCGCTCAGGCCGGCCTTTCCCAGCGGCACCTTCCCAAACCATTATACCATGGCCACTGGGCTTTATCCCGACCATCACGGCATCGTGCTCAATAACTTTTACGACCCCGCCAGCGGCAGGCACTACCGGATGCGCGACAGGCAAGCCGTTGAAGACGGTTATTTTTACGGAGGGGAACCCATCTGGGTCACCGCCGAAAAACAGGGCATGCGCAGTGCATCCTATTTCTGGGTCGGATCGGAAGCCCCCGTGCAGGGTTACCACCCTTCCATCTTCAAGAAATACCAGCACGACTTCCCCTATGCCCAGCGCATCGACTCGGTGATCGCATGGCTGCAGCTGCCCGAACCGGAACGCCCCCAGCTGATCATGTGGTATATGCACGAACCCGACCGCTCAGGCCATATTTACGGGCCGTTCTCGGAAGAGACCAACAAAATGATCATGTACCAGGACAGCCTGCTGGGGGTATACATCAGCAAAATTGAAGCACTTCCGATCGCAGGGCAGATCAACCTCATCATCACTTCCGACCACGGCATGCAGGCATCCGACCCGGAACGTACCGAATACCTCGAAGACTATGTCAAAGAGCGCTGGATTGCAGATCTGCAGGGATACAACCCCGTTTTCAACATATGGGCCGCCGAAGGCTGTGTTGATTCATTGTATGAAGCCCTGCAGGCAGGAAAGCACTTCTCGGCATATAAAGCCGGGCAGATGCCGGAAAGGCTCAACTACGGGACACACCCGCGTTGCGCCCACATCATTGTTTGTGCCGACAGCGCTTGGCGTCTGAAAGCACAAAGGGACGACCACCCGGGCAGCCTCGGCGACCATGGCTATGATAACCGCAATACCGACATGCACGCCATCTTTTATGCCAGCGGCCCGGCCTTTAAAAAAGGACATATCCACCCGGTATTCGACAATGTGGATCTGTATCCCCTTATGGCCGCTATTCTGGGGCTGGAACCGGCGCAGGTCGACGGCAGATTCGGGAATGTCAAAGATATGCTGAAGCCTTAGTGAAAAGAGGCCTGAAGATATAAGAGAGGGATATTATCGGGCGGAAATTTCGCAACCCCCTGCTCTATCGGGTTGCCTTATTAAGCAGGAACTGATCCAGCAAAACCAGGGCGCCCATGGCCTCCACCACCGGCACCACACGGGGTGCGGCGCATACGTCATGCCTGCCGCCAATGCTGATGGTGACGGGCAATCCTTTACGCGTAACGGTTTGCTGCTCTTTGGCAATGCCCGGGATGGGCCTGAAGGTAACCCCGAAGCGTACCTCTTCGCCATTGGAGATGCCGCCCTGTATGCCCCCGCTCCTGTTCGAAGCGGTGCGTATGTCACCATCCCTGATGGTGAAGGCATCATTGTATGCGGAGCCTTTCATGCCGGCCGCCAGCCTGCCGCTGCCATAGTCGAAGGCCACGGCGGCATTGATGCTCAACATGGCTGCAGCAAGCGATGACTCCAGTTTATGGTATACGGGGGTTCCGATGCCGGGCGGCAATCCGGCAACAGCGGCCTGTACCTCACAACCCGAGCTGTCGCCCTCACGGCGAAGGCCGGAAAGGTATTTTTTCATCTGCGCCGCAACCTTTTCGTCGGGGCATTGCATTTCCGTTGATGCCGCCATCTCCATCTCTTCAAAAGAAAACTCACGCCCGGTGGCGTGGGGGCCGATGCGGGCGCAAACGGCGGCAATGAAAATACCCGACCCGGCCAGCAGTTGTTTGGCGATGGCCCCCGCAACAACCCGTACGGCCGTTTCCCGTGCCGATGCCCGGTGCACCAGGCGATGATCATCAAGGCCGTATTTACGGTGATAGGTATAATCGGCATGTGAAGGACGGTAGTATTCCTTCAAACTTTCATAATCGGCCGGGTCAGTATCCTCGTTCGGAATGATGAAGGCGATGGGCGCACCGGTGGTTGTGTTATCGATCAGGCCCGAAAGGAAGCGGGGGATATCGGTCTCCTTTCTGCTGCTGGAAGATCCCCGTCCCGGCCGGCGGCGTAACAGATCATTCATGATCAAAGCCATATCGAGGGTAACCCCGGCAGGACAGCCGTCGATGACACCTCCCACCGCAGGGCCGTGCGATTCACCAAAAGAGGTTAAACGGAACAGTTTCCCGATAGTATTGCCAGGCATGGCACAAAGATAACAGAAAAAGAAAATACCGGGTTGCTTGTCAGCCGGCCGACATTTTACGCAGGTACTTCACCTTTGCTTCCATGGCGGCCAGTTCCTGTTTGGCCTTGTCGATCTTCAGCTCAAACTCACGCTTGAGGATATCGGCTTTTTTGGAGTTGGCGAAAAAGCCCAGGTTATTCTCCCAAAGGATCACATCGTCACGCAACTGGCCGATCTTGTTGTTCAGGGCAATGATCTCCTTGCGGTAAACCCTGTCGGCGTCGGGCGAGTCTTTCAGCGCATCCATGCGCGACTCGTAGCTGGCCTTATTGAGTTCGGTAGCGCTGATCTTCAATTCATCAAGCCTGGCATCGATGGCTTCGCGAAACTGCTTTTGTATATGCTCCTTCTCCTTCATGGGCACAAAGCCGATCTCGATCCACTCACGCTGGAAACCTTTCAGGATGTCGAGGTTCTTCGACTTATCCGCGGTAAATTCAAATTTTTCAATCTTTTCGATGAGGGCGAGCTTGCGCTCCAGGTTTTCCTGCTCATTTTCATGAACATTGGAGAAATGGGCAGATTTGTTACTGAAAAAAGCATCGCAGGCGGCCCTGAAACGTTTCCATATCTTGTCGGAATGCTTTTTCGGCACCGGGCCGATCTTTTTCCATTCCTGCTGCAGCCTGATAAGCTCCTGGGTCGTCCGCTTCCAGTCGTTGCTGTCCCTGACATTCTCGGCCTGCACACAAAGGTCGACCTTCAGATTATAATTATTGAGTTGTTCCTGTTTGATCGAGTTCAGGAATTCTTTCTTATTGGCAAAGAAAGCATTGAGGCTTCCCTTGAAGCGCTCCCAGATTTCAGTATTCTGTTTCTTCGGCGCCCGCCCGATGCTTCGCCAGAGTTTAAACAGCTCGTTGATCCTGGCTGTTTGCTGCTGCCAGCCTTTCATGTTATCGGGGATTACGGCTGCGAGTTCCTCGGCCTGTTCGCAAAGGTTGATCTTTGCCCGCAGGTTCTGTTCCTGTTCCTGCTGCAGTTGTTCATAATGCTCCCTGCGTCTTTCGTTTATCTTATCCGTGGCGGCCTTGAAACGTTCCCATATCTCATCGCTCTGGCTCTGTGGCACGGGGCCGGTCTCTTTCCACTCTTCGTGGTATTTCTGCAATTCCTTGAATGACTTGATGATGCTGCTTTCGAGCAGCAGCTCTTCAACCTTTTCACAAAGATTGATCTTCAGTTCAAGGTTCTTCTTCATGTCGAGGTCGCGCAGTTCCTTGTTGATCTTGACCTTATCAAAGAACTTTTCGACCAGGAAATGGTAGTTTTGCCAGAGCATGGAAACCTCGCCGGTGGGCACCACGCCGATCTCCTTCCATTCTGCCTGCAGGGCGCGGAATTCGTCGTAGGTTTTCTTCAGCGACTCTTCGGAACCGATCAGTTCCTTGAGTTTCTCAAGAATGTCCTTTTTCTTGCGGAGGTTATCGAGTTTAATCTGTTCAAGCCGCTCATTGAAGCGGGCCTTGTTCTGGCGGTATTTATCGAAAGCCTTATTGAAACGTTCATCCAGTTTATTCTCCTCCTCATGGTAGTCGGCCTCTTCACCGCCTTCTTCAAGGAATTTGCCAAGGGCGGCCTGTTTCTCTTCCTTCCGGCTTTTCAGGTAGGCTACCTTGATGAGGGCCACCCTGCTTTTGATGGCCATCACATCCTCGTTTATCACCAGTTCTTCCAGTTTCCCTACAAGCTCTGCCGCACTGTATTCCTCGTATGGTTCATTATCATCATCATCATCCCCTTCATGATCGTCCTCATGGTCTTCATCCTCATCATCCCCTTTTTGATCATCCTCCGGTTTACCGGCCTTTTCCTTCACATCCCCCTCTTTTTTTTCATCTTCAGGCTCTGATGACGGTTTTTCGGCTTCGGCGGCTTCTCCGGAGGTCCCGGAGGCGGCCGTTCCGGTCTTTATCCCGGTTTCAACGGCAGGCTCCTCTTCCGCAAGGGGTTTATCAGCCTCAGCTTCAAGGGCAGGTTCCTCTTCCGCAAGGGGTTTATCAGCCTCAGCTTCAACGGCAGGTTCCTCTTCCGCAAGGGGTTTATCAGCCTCAGCTTCAAGGGCAGGCTCCTCTTCCGCAAGGGGTTTATCAGCCTCAGCTTCAAGGGCAGGTTCCTCTTCTGCAAGGGGTTTATCAGCCTCAGCTTCAAGGGCAGGTTCCTCTTCCGCAAGGGGTTTATCAGCCTCAGCTTTTACCTCTTCTTCCGTTGTTGCCTCTTTTTCAGCAGGAGGCATTGGCTGTTCCGCATCCGTAAGGCTCGGCTCCGTTTCAGTGGCAGACGCCTTGCTTTCGCCTGCATGACCGGCGGGTGAAGTCGCTTCTTCAGGCTTTATGTCCTGTACGGCATTCTCTTCGGTGTGGGTGTTCTCCTCCGGATTCTGATTTTCTTCCGGATTCTGATCTTTGGCTTTCTTCTTTTCCATTCGGTGATTTGAATTAATGTGTCTAATGAAAGACTAACGAGCTTGCATATTTTAAAGGATTGCAAAAATAACAATTATTTATATCGTGCAAAATCTTTTTCAACCACAGGAAACAGGGATTATTGGGAGATTCAGGGGCCTTAATTGCCAACCGGCCTGTTAAAGAGGATATATCCAAAGTTGAAAAAGACCGTGAGCTTATCGTTATTTCTGTCGTAATAGTTCACTCCCCCGCTGAGTGGACCCAGGGGGCTGTGCCAGACCACGGTGGCGGATGCGATGACGGAGCGGTTCGAAAACTCTTTTCCGTAATATGGCTTCAGGTTTTCATCGGCGAGGATCTCCCGGTAAGGTTGAAAGAGATAGCCTTCGAGGCGGAAATCGACCTTGCGGTATAATTCAAAGATCATCTTTAATCCTGCAGCGGCATAATTATATGCGCGATAATTCGGCAGGAAAAGGGTTTTGCTCTCGGCTACCGGCTGAAAGGCCGGTGCAACCAGTACGGATGATGTATAGTTATCGAAAAAGGGCTGGTTCGAAAGCCGTGCTTCCCCGTAAAAGCCGAGTGATAAGGCGCCTAAATGTTCGAAATAATTGTCGTAAAGCAGCCGTAAATAATAATAATCCCGCTGGTGTTTCGATTCCGAGCGGTCGGGTGATGAAGACCCGGGTGTATGGATCTCCCGGCCGCTCGTATATGCGATTTCGGCCAGGAACCTGACCCCGGCGCCGGCATATTGTTTCCTGTTCAGGGAATTGATCTCAAACGCCAGCCTTGGCGTGATCATCTCGAAGCTCGTGATATCCGCCGTATCCGACCTGCTGAAAACATTGGTCTGATAATATTCATCCTTGCGTCCGCCATAGTTCATTCCGAAAAACAATTTCCCTCTCTGGCCGGCAGGGATTCCCGCATCGAAATAGCCGAAATTCTCCTTGCAAATGAGAAAAGCCGGTGTAATGTCGTCAAAGAAATAGGTCGTATTCTTAAAGTAGTTCCGGCTGTTATAAACATAGCCCGCTTCCATGAAAAAGGGTGTCCGCGAAGGGAAATCGGCCCTACCGGCCAGGGTGTAGGAGTTATAAAAATTGCCGATATACGTATTCGTTTTCAGGCTGATGGCCTGCCTGCCGAAATAGCGGTATTCAAACCCCACAAACACCGTATTGGAAGTGCCTGAACTGATGTTGCCACCCATGTCGGCAACAAAGCTCTCCGATTTTGTGATCTTCAGATGTAAATCGTAGAATCCCGAAGCCGGGTTATATTTTATTTCCGGGAAGATGGATGATATCTGGTCGTCGGCGATCAGCTTGAAATACTGTTTTTTGATCTGGCCGAGGCTGATCACTTTTTCCTTTTGTTGAAAAAGCCGCTGAACATATATGGACTGGGTCCTGTTCAGTCCTTCGATGATGATGGAATCGACCTGGTATGGCGGGATCTGCTCCAGGAAGCGTTCACGGGCCTGCTGCACCCCTGCGGGCGGCACCTCTCGCGGTACCAGCCGCCTGATGCCTTCCAGGCTGTCGAGGGTGGTTTTATAGCCCAGGGCGATGATCTCCTGCGCTTTGGAAAAATCAAAGAGTGAGCGGTTCGAAAGGTCATGTTCGATCAGGATGCCACTGGCAGGATCAAGTTCATAATCCGACCACATCATCAGCATGTTCTGCAACTGCGAGATGAGGTCGTCGCCAGAGGGCGAGGCATAGTTACCCGCCGCCTTACTTCCGATGATCACGTCCGGGTTGAAATCCTCCATGGCCACATCCGACGGGAAATTATTGTACATGCCCCCGTCGAACAAGAGCATGTCATCGACCTGTATGGGCTTGAAATAAAAAGGATAGGTCATGGAAGCCCGCACGGCGGTCCCGAGCTGTCCGGAGGAAAAGACCACCTGCCGGTTGGCATTGATATCGGCGGCAACACAGCGGAAAGGAACAAAAAGCTCATTAAAGTCGTATCCTGCCACCGCACTGGCCCCGGCATACAGCTCCATGGCGTTGAAATCCATTTCGTAGGGAGCGATAAGGTTAACAGGCAGGCGGGTGGAGATCCGCCTGGTCACATCATTATAGTTGAATTTAACGCTGATCCAGGATGCATCCGGCGCCTGTTGCTTGAAATAATATGTATATTTATCTTCGATGATCCCTGCCGACCACCTCATAAAATCGCCCGATGTGAGGATCTTTTCAATGGAATCGGGTGAGCAGCCGCCGGCGTATAGTCCGCCGACGATGGCGCCCATGGAGGTGCCCGCGATATAATCGACGGGGATGCCGTTTTCTTCCAGGGCCTTCAGCACCCCGACATGGGCAAGTCCGCGCGCGCCTCCGCCGCTCAGCACCACGGCTACGCGTTGCGGCAGGGCCTGCATCGTCAATAAGGAAAACAGCAGTGAACAGAAAAAACTGTATGTAAATCCTTTTATCATTAAAACGGAATTAACAATAAAGCTACAACAATTTTCAGAGGTTCATGAAGTTTTTTCCGGACCGGGCCGGTTTTAAACCTTTTCGAGGGCCTGCCCCAGGTCATCGATGATGTCGGCACAGTCTTCAATGCCTACCGACAGCCGTACCAGTTCATCGCTGATGCCTGCTTTTATTTTGGCATCGTGCGACATACGGGCGTGTGTCATGGAGGCCGGGTGCTGGATCAGCGTTTCTATGCCGCCGAGTGAAACGGCCAGCAGGGCGAGCCTGACGCTGTCCATCATCATTTTGCCTGCGGCAAATCCGCCTTTGAGCCCGAAGCTCATCATGGCACCGGGGCCTTTCATCTGCCTTTTGCCAAGCTCGTACTGCGGATGCGATTCCAGTCCCGGATACCTGATCCAGGCCACTTTGGGATGGCTTTCCAGGTAACGTGCTATCTTCATGGCATTTTCCTGGGCACGGTCGATCCGTATCCCCAGCGTCTTCAATCCCCTTCTTGTCATAAACGCCTGATGCGGGTCCATATTGCATCCCATGTTCACCATAACCGGACGGATGCCCCTGTAATGTTCCTCTGTTTTGGCAACGATCATGCCGGCAACGATGTCGGCATGGCCGTTAATGAACTTGGTCATTGAATGCAGCACCACATCGGCGCCCAGTTCAAGGGGGCGTTGCAGGTAAGGGCTGCAAAAGGTATTATCGACACACAAAGGGATTTGGTGCTCATGGGCGATCTCCGCCAGGGCGGCAATATCGGTGATCCCGATGGTCGGATTGGCTGGTGTTTCCGTATAGATAAGCCCCGTATTGGGCCGGATGGCAGCCCTGACCTGCGAAAGGTCGGTGGTATCGATAAAACTGTATTCGACGCCAAATTTTGAAAACAGCGTTTCCACCACGTTCCTTGCCGGTCCGTAAAGCGCTTCATGTGCAAGCAGATGCCGGCCCGCACCCAGGAAGTACATGTATACGCTGGTGATGGCCCCCATGCCCGAAGCGGTGGCAATACCCCCGTAACCTCCCTCCAGCGTGGCCAGGGTGTTTTCCAGTTCCCCGATGGTGGGATTGCCGATACGTGTGTAGATATAGCCATCGCTCTCGCCCGAAAAACACTGTGCTCCATGATCGGAATTCCTGAAAGAAAAGGTTGATGACTGATAGATCGGCGTGGTGGCGCTACCCAGGGGATCCGTAAACCCGCCTGCATGGATCAGTTTTGAATTGATCCCTTTGTCATGATTATCCATTACTGATATTTTTTTAATGGTGAATAAGTGAGGCTGCAAATATATTGAGATTATTTATATTTAACAAGTGAACGCTGATATAGGATAGCTGATAGCTGATAGCTGATATTTGATATTTGAAGTGTTGGAGGAACGGGCTTTATTAAAATCCTACCGGCAAGCGTTTGGAAGCGCGCGCCGGCGGGAATCACCTCATACATAAAGAAGTGTTCAAATACCTTCCTGTCATTAAGCAGCAGTTTGATAAGCCCATGAAGCTGCTGCTTATCCATGCGTTGATAGTTGTAGCCCTCGCAGGGTTGTTCTAATTCATCATAACTTTTCATAACATCAGGGTATATGCCTTTACTTATTAATACCCGAAAATAAAAAATGTCCCACCTATTAATAATAAAAATCCCGCTTTCGCGGGAAAATTTCAACCAGCCTGCGCATAAGCTGCGGCTGGTAAATAATCAAATAATCAAACGGGCTTCGCCCGTCCCGTTTACACGGGATAACCAACTCAGTCCTTGAGGCAACGAAGTGAATAACCGTCTGTCTTGCTGTAGTAGTACCGGAGCACATCGTCGTTACTGTCGTTCAGGTACCGGTACCAGGCGCTTGAACTGCTGTTCTCCGTAGAAGACCACCAGTTGCCGTTATCGCCAATGGTGTTGAAATCACCATTGCTGCTGCGGTTGCCCCCCGGAAGGCCTGCGAAACCGTATAAATCGGTTCCGTTGCCATTAGAGTACCAGCCGCTGGTGGTCTTCAGGTTCGTCCCGGCATCGTATCCTCTAAATCCATGCTGATCCCACTCAGGATCACCTACCGGATACTGGCTGTCAACAGCCCCTTCCAGCACCTTCCACTCTTCATCCGTGGGCAGGTGCCAGCCCGGCGGGC
>CAZHFC010000054.1:0-12769 GCA_964531985.1 uncultured Bacteroidales bacterium | reverse complement strand
TTTCAGTGTTTCAGTGCCTGCCCCGATTACTCGGGGTTTCAGTGCTTGCCCCGAGGACTCGGTGACTAAATGATAAATATCATAGCCCGCGAATTTATTGGCGGGTCGAATTTGATGCGCGTTACTCCTCTCATTCCGCCGGCGCGAATCTCCTGATTCGGTCCCTGGGGTTGCATGTCTCCCGACATGCTAATTAAAAATCAAAAATCCAGTGTGACATATGATGCGTCTGCTTCGATGCCATGCTCATCAGAAGATGAGTTTCTCATGCGCACGGATCGGGACACCAGAAATCCGGCCTTAAGCTATCAGCTATCATCTATCATCTATCATCTATCATCTATCATCTATCAGCTATCAGTTATCAGCTATCAGTTATCAGCTATCAAAGATCACATTTCCCCTCATTCATTATCTTTGCCTCATAAATTTAAGCTTATGCCCGAAGAGTATGTGATCCTGGTTGATGAAAAGGACAATGAAACGGGGGTGATGGAGAAGATGGAGGCCCATGAAAAGGCATTGCTGCACAGGGCCTTTTCCATATTTGTGTTTAATGATGCGGGGCAGATGATGCTGCAGCGGCGTGCGCATTCAAAATATCATTCACCCGGCCTGTGGACCAATACCTGCTGCAGCCATCCCCGTCCGGGCGAAAGCCTGGCGGAGGCCACGCAGCGCCGCCTCGTGGAGGAAATGGGCTTCAGTTGTAAACTGGAAGAGGTCTTCAGCTTCATCTACAGGGCCGGGTTCGACCACGGCCTTACCGAACATGAGTTCGACCACGTGTTTACGGGAAGATACAATGGCGATCCGGCCATCAACCCCGACGAGGTGGCCGGGTGGCGATGGGTTTCCGTTCCGGAACTGCTGGAAGATGTCAGAAACAAGCCCGAAGCCTATACGGTCTGGTTCCGCATTGCCATTGGGAAGATGGAGGAAAAAAGGATGTTGGCGTGATGCGTGGATGACGGATCCCGGATCCCGGAGACTTCAGCCATCCGCTATCAAATACCAGCGATCAGACTTTAGCATCCATCATTTTTTTCATCGCCTTTTCGGCTTCTGCGGGCATCCGGGTGCCGATGAGCAGTTTTTTGCCGTTCGCCAGGTAAAGCTGCAGCCCCATGTTTCCGCTCACATTAAAAGCCTTGCCGTATTTTTTGCCGCCGCTGCGGATGCCCCATCCGCCGTATTCGGCAATTGGCCGGTATTTCCTCACTTCCCAGCTGATGATCTCCTTCCGGTCAATGTGTTTTTCGCGCAGATGAAAGGGCCTGAAGCGATAATGCAGGCCATCGCTGCTGATACGGGTTTCCAGGCCTGTCGTGGCGAATAACATGATCAGCAGCAGGGGGATCACGCCCGTGAAAAGCAGGATGATATCGGGAGCGGCTTTTTCAGATTCCGCTGCAGCAACCGAAACGGAAAAGGCATACACCCAGGCGGCCATGCTCCCTGCCATTACAAGGTAGATCCACCACTGCCGGAAGCGCTGCCGTTCTTCAAAAAATGTTCTTTCCATGATCATTGTGTATTGCGAAGATTGGAGAAGTCCATGCCCGTTGGCTGCTGGAAAACACGCAGGTCGAATTCGGGGATCACGGCCAGGATATGATCGAAAATGTCGGCCTGGTTGTCTTCGTAAACGGCCCATGCCTGGTCTTTCGAAAAAACGTAAACCTCGATGGGAAGGCCTTCGGGCGTGGGCTGCAACTGCCTTACCAGAAAGGTCATGTCATTTCTTACCTTGGGGTTGTTGGAAAGATAGCCTTTCAGGTAAGCCCTGAAAACCCCGATATTGGTCTGCCGCCTGCCATTCACCAGCACACTGTTGTCGATCTTGCGCTTGCTGTTGTATTCGGTGATCACTTTTTCGGTTTTATCGACATATTCCGACACATATTCGAATTTCCTGAAACGCTCGAGCATTTCGGGGGTGCAGAATTTGATGGCGTTCATGTCGATGTTTACCGAGCGTTTGATCCTTCTTCCCCCGCTTTCCTCCATGCCGCGCCAGTTAGTGAAGTAGTCGGTCACCATGGTGTAGGTGGGGATGGTGGTGATGGTCTTGTTCCAGTTCTGCACTTTCACGGTGGTGAGCGATATGTCGATCACCGTACCGTCGGCACCGTATTTGGGCATTTCTATCCAGTCGCCTATCTTCACCATATTATTTGCCGAGAGCTGTATCCCTCCCACAAAACCCAGTATGGGATCCTTGAAAATGAGCATAAGAACGGCCGAAAAGGCCCCGAATCCGGCCAGCCAACCCAGGTTCCTGTCGCCCATCAGTACGGTGATAATGATCACGGCGGTGATGATATACAGGATGATCTTGAAAACCTGTATGTAACCCTTGATGGGTTTTTCCTTTGATTTGGGAAATGTATTGTAGATTTCATGGATGGCATTGAGCAGGGCGGAAATAACATTGGTGAATACCAGCACCATGTAAATGTATGTAACAACCTTGATGATCCTGATCAGCAGCACATAGTCTGAAAGCAGGTATGAACTCAGGAAATTGATGATGATGGCGGGCGCCAGGTACGACAGCCTGACAAAAACACGTTTTTCGGCAAGGATATCGTCCCACCTGTTTTTCGAACGGGCCACAAAGATATGAACAGCCCGTAAAATGAAGAAACGGGTGATGTAGAAGCCGATGACGGCGATGATGATGATCAGCAGCGCCCAGATAAACTCTTTCAGAATGACGGCATTGTCCGCACTCATGCCCAGGCCGGTCATCCATTCAATGAAAATCCTGTTGAAACTTTCAATCATGGCAAAATGGGGTTTTGCCGGCAAAGTTAAAGATTTTTATACATGAAAGCGGTGGCAATTCCTTAGAAGCGTATTGTTGGCCGGTAATGCGGATGCCTGTCCTTTCATGCAGGCTATTTGCCCATGAGTTTTTTGATCTCCTGCATATATTTCTTCCTGATGGTGTTGAGGGCATCCATGCCGGCCTCCTGGTCGTTGTAGATCCGGATATGGTCTTCGATGCCGCTTTTGCGGTAAATGGTGGCCAGGGCGGCATCCCAGTTGTTGTCGTCAACATTTCTTTTTACATGCGCCGTTATGGCTTCAAAGTCGCTCCAGTCGAGTTTCACGGGAATCTGGAAGTATTTCATGAAGGGCGATTCGGTATCGATCAGGGTGCAGTCGGTCACCGGGCTCAGCAAAAAGTATTTCGTGATCCTGATCAGCCCGGGGTAGGGCTTAACGTTTTTTCCCGGCAGGAAGGCAATGCCTTCTTCCTTGAAATGGCTGAGGATGTCGCCGATCAGCCCGTAATTGTCGAGGTCTTTGATCCTGATGCAGGGGGCCATGGAATTCTGGAAAAACACTTTCCCGGGGCTGCCGTCGAAGCGGAGGCCGTATTGCTTCTTTACCGCCTTTACCGACCTGATGATGAACTCGTCGGTATATTTTGTTTTGGTGAGCAGAAAGACCGATTTGGGATTATCCTGCTCCGGGACGGTGGCGCCGTGGTAGCCGGGGTAGGGGTGTTCCGATTCGAGCACCATATCGTCGTAATTGATGCTTTTCAGGCTTTCTTTCTTTTCAATGTGGCCGATGGTTTCTATGATCTTTTGGGTCATTTTGTGATGGGTTGGTTCTTTTATTCTGCGCGGGGCGAATATTACCATTAAACAAGCGAATGGCTGATTTGTTTAATGTAGCCTGATATGCCGGCAAAAAAACGAAAAGAGGCTGATATTCAAATTGCCTGCCGGTTGATGCCCGCCATCATTGATAAAGCCGTGATCCGGTGCTCCGTTTTTTTATTCTTCGGGCGCGAACATCGGATCCCAGGGGGGCAGCAGGATGGGTTCGGTATTGAGGATTCTCATGGTTTTGGCATCGATAAAATCCCGGTGTATCACCAGTCTGAACATATATTCGTTAAACCACTCATCGGTGATGATCAGGAAACCTTCGTGGCCGGTCAGTCCCCAGCTGTTTTCAACCAGCCACTTATCGATGCTGCCGTCGGGCAGGATGTTTACTCCCATCAGGCTCATGCCATGTGTGGAGCCGCTGTCGAAAGTTCGGATGCGGGCAGCCTTGTCCATTGAAAAACCGAAGCCGAAGAGATCATCGTAGTTAAAGTTATTGATGTCGAGCAGGCCTTTTTCCTTATCCAGGAATTTCCCTACATCGCATGAAAAGTACATGGCTTCGTCTGCGAGGATCGAATTTCTGGCAAATTCACGGATATCGGCAACCGGGAGGTTGATATACTGCCAGTTTCCGCCTTCCTGCATGTGGCGGTCGTAATCGATCTCGTAAAGCCGGTAGTATTCCCTTGTAGGGTCGTTCATGAACATCACATAATCGCGAAGGTTTATCCCGATCATTTCCTTGTAGAATGATTGTGGCGTGTATGAACGCATTGGGCTGATATTGCCATCATTATCTTCGTATTGCCACCGGAAGCTGGAGGGTGGCTCGCCCAGGCAGAGCAGCAGGATCCGGTATACTTCACTGAGCATCCCGATCTTTCTTTCCCGCATTTCCGTTTCCGGGCTGCCGGATGCGGCCATTTCCCGGAGTTCAAGGGCATCCTGCCGCAGTTTGCTTCTGAGAAGCCGCGACATGATGCGTGTATTTTCGCTGTTGCTGCTCTCGGGCATGGCCGATTCGGGGACGATGCCGTATTTTTCGATGATGTCGACCACGCCCGTCCACTGCCCGCCGTCGCTGATAACGTTTTTTAAAAGCCATTCAACCCTGCGGTCGTCTTCAGGCAGCGTTGCACTGCTGATAATGCCCTCCAGGAACAGGTTCGACTTTTCGAACTGATCCCAGAAAAACCCGTAATTATGTGAGAAGGTAAGCTCTTTCATATTGTGCTTTTTGATCACTTTCTGCCTGATCACGTTAAGCCCGGTGAAAAGCCAGCAGCGTCCGGAAGATTTCTGGTCGGTGATGCCGGTGACTTCCACCCTGTTTGAGAAAAAATGATTCACTTTGCCGAGATTGGTCCTGTTTATGGCAAGTTTTGCAATGTCGTTGGATGAGATGGCGTTCATCAGTGCCCGGGTGCCGGCATCCATCACCAGGCTGCTTTGTATCTTTTGCAGGGCGGCCCGGTCGATTTCCTGTTGTGCCTTCATTCCGGCGGGGATCAGCAGGATCAACAATCCTGCCAATTTCATCAGTATAAGGTTTTTCATGGTCATATGTATTCTTCGAGCATTTTACGCAATGTGTCATAATCCGTACAGACCGGGAGCCCGGGGAAGTCGGCAATGACGTTGGCCGGCGGGCGGAAGAGGATGCCCACATCCGCCTGCAGCAGCATACTGGTGTCGTTATAGGAATCGCCAAAGGCCACCACTTTGTATTCGAGGCCTTGCAGGGCTTGTGTCACTTTCTTTTTGGGGTCGGGCTGGCGGAGCTTGTACCCGGTGATCCTGTCATCATCGTCAACAATCAGGTTGTGGCAGAAGATGGTGGGGCGGTCGAGTTGCTCCATCAGGGGTTCGGCGAACTGGGCGAAGGTGTCGGAAACGATAATGACCTGTGTTCGCCTGCGCATCCACCACAGAAACTCCAGGGCTCCATCCATCGGCCTGATGGTGGCGATCACATCCTGAATGTCTTTCAGCTTCAGGCCGTGCTCATCAAGGATGCGGAGACGCTGCCGCATGAGCTTGTCGTAATCGGGTTCATCGCGCGTGGTCATCCTCAGTGATGCAATGCCGGTACGTTCGGCCACGTTGATCCATACTTCGGGAACAAAAACCCCTTCAAGGTCAGAACAGATGATGTGCATGTTGTCGGTTTGTTTTGATGCCGGGTAATATTGAGTGTTGCGTGTTGGGTTTGGCGTTCAGGTCAATGGTCTTTAAGTTTTCATTTCCGAGGTTAAGTCGGTTTTTCGTTGCCCGTTGTTTGTTCATGGGTGCAGGGTTCCGGTGGGGTGTCTGCTTCCGGTTTCCTTAAGCCTGTTTAAAACACAATCTTATGAGACAAGTCTTGAGCGAAGCAGAAATATATGGAACTCAACATGCAACACTTAATATTACCGGTAGTTTTCAATAAGGTATTGTTTAAATATCTCATAATCATTCTCCATATGATCAAATGATTCTTTTTTGTCTTCCAGTCCTTCAAGGCTTGGTGGCAGGGGCGGGTCAAAGCCGAGCAATTTTTCGATTTCCTCCGGGAATTTGGCCGGATGGGCCGTTTCGAGCGAGATACAGAGGCTTTCCGCGCTGCAGCTATCAGGATGCTCGCGGCAGTATGCCTGCAGGCCTGCCCAGCCAACGGCTCCGTGGGGTTCGAGCAGCAGCTGGTATTCTTTCCATGCGTCCCGGATGCTTTGCCGGGTTTCTTCGTCGCTGATGCTGACCGACCAAAGGTCTTTGCGCATCCTTTCCATATCGGCCTCGCGAAAGATCTTCCCGCTTTCGTCCATCATCCCGCCGTAAACGGAAAGCAGTCGCGGGATGTTGCTGGGATGCCCCACGTTCATGGCGCTGGAAATGCAATTCCTGGAGGGGACGATGCTGTCGTATCTGCCGCTTTGCAGGTATTTCGGGAATTCATCATTTTCGTTGGTGGCAATGATGAACCGTTTTGCCGGAAGTCCCATTTTCATGGCCAGCACCCCGCCCATCATGTCGCCGAAGTTACCCGAAGGCACTGAAAAGACGGCTTTTTCCCGTTCCGTTTTCCTGAGTCTGGCAAAGGCATAGAAGTAATACACGATCTGCGGGATGAGCCTGCCGATGTTGATGGAGTTGGCCGAAGAGAGGTTCAGGTGATCCAGGCTATTGTCGGCAAATGCCTTTTTTACCAGTGCCTGGCAATCGTCAAATTTCCCGTTCATGGCGATGATCCTGACATTTTTCCCCAGCGTGGTCATTTGTTTCCGCTGGCGGTCGGTGACTTCCGTTTCCGGGAAGAGCACGGCCACTTCAATGTTGTTGAGGCCGTAGAAAGCATTGGCGATGGCGCTGCCTGTGTCGCCTGAGGTGGCCGTAAGGATCAGCAGTTTGCGGTTGCCCTGTTTCAGGTAATGTTGCATCAGGCGGCCCATCATGCGTGCGGCAAAGTCCTTGAACGAGGCCGTGGGGCCCTGGTCGAGACGCATTACATACGTCCGGCCGTAAACATGTTCAAGGGGGATGGGGTAATCATAGGCGCTGCGGGTGATGGCCATCAGTTCCTGCCCGGTGATGACCCCGCCCAGAAATTTATTCCCGACATGAAATGCGATTTCGGCATATTCCATCCCCGTAAAGGACATGATCTCTTCATGCGAAAAGGCAGGTATTTTCTCCGGCATGAAAAGGCCTTTGTCGGGGGCGATCCCTTTCAGCAGGGCATCGGGAAAGCTCATGGGAGCGGCCATGAGGTTGGTTGAATAAAACATGATCTTCTTATCCATAGCGTGCTGCTTTACCATCCGAGGGTGGCCGATGAGGCTCCGCCGGCTGAGTATTCGGGTGTTGTTTTGCTGACTTTTTTCCCGTCGAGCACGGCCAGTGCCTGGTCGAGGTCGGCGATGATGTCGTCAGGATGCTCCCCGCCCACGCAAAGACGGATGAGGTTGGGCGGTATGTCGGCGATCTTACGCCCCTCTTCGCCCTGCTGCGAATGGGTGGAGATGGCCGGGATGGTGGCCACCGACTTGATGCGTCCCAGGTCGGTCGCCCGCCAGATCCTTTCAAAGGCATCGAAGACGTCTCTCGTATTCTGTGGTTCGCCTTTTACCCTGAATGACATGAGGTGCCCGAAACGGTTCACTTTCCTGCCTCCGTATTGCTCGTCATATTCAGAGTCGGCCAGCACCATGTATTTTTTTGCCAGCTCATGTAAGGGGTGCGACTCCAGCCCGAGGTAGTCGACCTGCTCAACATGCTTA
This sequence comes from uncultured Bacteroidales bacterium, assembly GCA_964531985.1. GTDB lineage: Bacteria > Bacteroidota > Bacteroidia > Bacteroidales > B18-G4 > B18-G4. The sequence continues at coordinate 4,881 of CAZHFC010000054.1, read as the reverse complement.
TGTTTTTCGAGGAACTGCGCCACCTTCATGGTATTCCGGCTGAGCCGGTCCATGCGCGGGCGCAGGCTACGGATATCGTTGATGGCCAGGATGGCGTTCATGGGTGAGATGTTGGGGCCGTTGTCCCTGTTGGGGAGGGTCTTCAGGTACATGGCAAAGTCGGCCTTCATTTCTTCGCTGCCATAACGTGCCCGGATGTTTTTACGGGCGATGACGGCGCCGCCGATGCCAAAACCGCCGGTGTTAAGCGATTTGGTGACGGATTGCACCACGATGTCGGCACCGTGCGCCAGGGGGCGCATCAGGGCAGGGGTGGCCACGGTGGCATCGACGATCACCGGCAGGTTGTATTTTTCGGCCAGGGCGCATACCTTTTCAAGGTCGAAAAATGCCTGCCCGGGGTTGCTGGGCATCTCCCCGTAAAGAAAACGGGTGTTTTCATCGATCAGCGACTCCCACTCGTTTATATCCGCCGAATGGATCACCTTGCGCCATTCCACATTTCTTTCCTGGTCCTTGCGGATGGCAAACTGCTGAAAGGTGCCGCCGTAGACCTGGCAGGTAGCCACGAAGTTCAGCTTCTGATCCGGCTTCGCCGGATCAACCGCCAGCAGGTTGTCGGCCGCGCTGGCAATGGCCGCCATACCCGAAGAGGTGGCGATACAGGAGGCCTCCAGACCGGTGCCGTAACTTTCAATGAGGGCCAGCACCCCTTCGAGGTAATACATGGAAGGGTTGGCGATGCGCGAATAGCACCAGGTGGGGATCTCGTAACCCAGGGCCGCCTCCATCTCGTCTGAATCGCGGTAAGCCTGGGAAGTGGACATATAGATCGGTTCAATGATCGAACCCTGGTTGAAGTCAAGGGCTTCCTGCATCGAATAGATGCCGTGAACGGCAATGGTGTCGAAGCGGCACGACCTCATCTTCCGTAGGTTTTCCCCATGCCATTTCATCGCCCTTGCAGCGGCATCCGTGTAGTGTTTTTTGCTTTTCGGACACATAGTATATCTGGTTAAAATTGGTTTTTATTGCTATGGATTCGCTAAATTATAAAAAATTGCACCCGCTGGATTTCCCGGCAGCCCGGCAGCCGGTATTTTTAATGATTTTAAATAAAACCGGGCTGCTTTCGCTGCGCGGAAGATTGGCCATTTGAATTCTGAAATCTGAAATCTGAAATCTGAAATCTGAACTGTAGCCGGAACGGTCGTTATCAAAAAACTAAGAGAAATTGCTCATTTCCCCGTCCCTCGTCCCGGAGCCTGCCCTGAGCTAAGCGAAGGGTCCCCCGTCCCTCGTACCCCTTTTAACCCTTTAACTACCGAGGTCTCGGGGCAGGCACTGAAACACTGAAACCACCGAGTTCTCGGGGCAGGCCACCGAGTTCTCGGAGCAAGCACTGTAACCCTCAATCCCAACAACAACATTTATAAACATTATAAATAGTGTCATAAACCATTGAGAGAGAGAGAGAGAGAGAGAGAGAGAGAGAGAGAAAATTGTTGACATTTCATGCCTGATCGTTTATCTTTGGGTTCTCGAAGCTGTTCTTATTTATTAAACAGGCAATTTGTTTGCCATAAAACTTATGTTATGAAAGATCATTTTACTTAGCTTTCAATAGGAATATTTGTAATGGCTTCAATGCTTATTCTTTAATTGAAATCCTGAGAAATTAATATAAATCTCGTCAATTAGACTTAAAACAATCTTTTATGAAAAATGCAATAATATCAATTTTAGCCTTTTTACCTATATTATTAATATGTATATCTCTTATACCTATAAACACCCAAGCAGAAAGTAGTACAGGTAATCGGGTAACTTGTTACTCAACTTTATCTACCCCGGCTGGAGGTACAGCGAATCGTTCAGTTTATCAATGTAGTGATTGTTTACGTTGGTTATGCGCTGAATACAGCAATCAAGGAATTTGTACCTACAAGGGGAACGAACATGAGTAGGAAGTCGTAAAGATAACAAATTCAATAAGTGATTCATCAATAAAACAATAATTCATGAAGACATCGAGAATTTCATTATTAGGGATTGTTTTTTTTATAATAAACCTAGTGTTTTTTACATTTTATATTCACAAGCCAGTTGAGGCAGAACCTACCTCTACAATAAAAGATTGTTATAGTACATTTATGACTCACGCAAGTGGTGGGAATTACACGATGTATACCGTGGTTGACTGTGGACCTTGTACAGCTACCACATGCTATGGATATGAAGACCCCGGCAGATGTCATAATTATTTTAAACCAGACATTAATTAGTATTACCTCTTATCCAAATAAGTAATTTATAAATTCAAGAATATGAAAAAGCAAGTATTAAGAACTTATGTTATTGTCGTTTTCCTCACATTGTTTGCAAACTATGGTACAAACGGGGTTTTACATGCGGAGCCCACACCTGCAAATACGGTGACCTGTTATTGTACCTTGGGGGTTGAAGAACCATGGTTAACTCAATGGACTGTGTATGATTGTGGACCATGCACAAAGGTTATCACTTCTTTTAAGGATGATCAACTTCATTGTGTTTATAATGGCTCTACGACAAATGGTTACATTCCCGAAATTTAGTCAACACTTAATAGGTTTTATATGTGTAAATATTTAAAGTATTGCCTAGTTGCAGTAGTTATTATAAACTTAACATCCTGTGATATTGGAAATGGCTCTAGGGATGAAGCAAGAGAATTAAGATTCACTGAATTCCCTTGTAAATACAAAATGGATGAGTATCAAGTCATTACTTCAATAAGACAGTTAGTACCTTGGGAAATCTTCTCAGTGGATAGCTTATTCATCATTTACGAGCATCAGGGAAGTGACCATTTTTTTCATGTATACAACGAGGGATTTAATTTCATAGGTTCTTTTGGTAAGAAGGGAAATGGCCCGGGTGAATTCACCATGGCCGAATTTTGCGGGCAATACTATAAGGATGATAACGGCAATATAAAACTCTGGATTCACGATCAAAATCTGTTCAAAGCATTCAAAGTGGATTTGCTTAAAGCCATGAATGCCCAAGAAAATGATGAAAGCTTTATAGAAGAAACAGTTAATTTGCCAACAGAAGTATTAACAATCCCCGAATTCCTTGAAATCACAGAGGGTGAATTATATATTGGGAGAAGCGATATGGTTTCATATGGCAGATATTTTATTTTTCAAAATGATGACACTCCCATAAAGTGGACTGAAACATATCCAAATGTTGATGAATTTACGGTGGCTGACAACCTCACCCTTGCGTACCATTCAACAACAAGGTATGACGCAATTAACAAAAGGGTTGTTTCGGCAATGACACAATTGGATCAAATTGATATTTTCGACAATGAAATGAACCTATTTAAATCAGTTGTACATGAAAATGAGAATCCATCACCAAACTTTCTTTCTGTAGATCATCCTTTTAATGATAATAATTACACTTATTATATGGATTTATGCTTAACGGATCAGTATATTTATACAAGTTATCTTAATGTTCCATTTTCTGTATTAAGGAAAAGCATTAAAGATGGTCCTAAAAACATACAAGGCTTTGTGCATGTTTTTGATCTGGATGGCATTCCAATTGCTGAACTTCAATTTGAACATTCTGTTTCAAGGTTTGCGGTTGATCAGGAAAATGAATTCATCTATATGTTCAATTTTGGGAATGAAGATATGCCATTACTAAAATACAAACTTCCGATTTTCCAAAATGAATAAAAACACAACCATTGTAATATTATTTCTAAACATTTTATTCCTTTTCGGAATCATTATTTACCTGTGGTTTTTTGTCGGTTTAAAATCCTCCGATCATATAGTTCGAAATAATACTGATCATGAAAGTACGCAACAATTATTAGCTGCTAAAAAATTATGCTTGTACAAAATAATAGAGGAGAATGTTATTATTGATACTAGTAGTCTTCTACTTGATACGAATAACAACTTATTGCATTTTGAAAATCTTTTTTTAACTGATACCTTGAGGTATTTTCTTTATATCCCATCCGGGGGCTGTCATAGTTGTTTGTCAGAGGTTAAGCATGAAATATTGCAATATGGCGGAGAATCATTTTATGAAAAGATGGTCTTCATTACGTCGTTTATTGCAGGAGGAAAACTAGATAAAATTATAGATCAATATCATTTACCAATATATTATATAAAGGACAAATATTTAGGTTTTTTGTCGGAAAGGGAAAATTTATATTTCATCTTTGCTATGGATAAAATGGGAAACACCTCCAGGTATCATATATTAGATGGAAACCTTACTCAAATTAGTGCTCAGTACTTTAAATATTGCAAAAACTTCTAAGCAGCATCTACCAGACAGGCAGTAAAATACGCCGGCTGGCCTCGTCTATGACAAAACTCGCAAGGCACTTAAAGTATTAATAAGCTGATTGCGTTTTCTACCAATTGGCCAACCTGTTTAAATTTCATTCTGTCAAACGGCATTATTGCTGTATCCCTTTTACCAACCCCGTCTTGTAAGCAACCCCATGGCAGCTTAGTTTTGTCGCATGGCAAATAAAAGACATTCAAAGGGCAAGATGTACGCCCTGATCCGTAAGTGGGAGCAGAGCGGGCTCCCCCAGGCAAAGTTTTTCAGTGAGCATAAGATCTCCAAAAGCACCTTTGGCTACTGGCGCAAAAAGTACCTGCGTATCCCTTCTACCAACCAGGTCTTGAAAAATTTCAGGAGTTGAAATAATTTTGCTTATTCAGGGGAGATGTTGTCTTTTAGCTTCTGCCAGTTCTGCCAGGCCCTTCTTATGAAACAATTTTAGCGGGTTTGCATGGGAGTGTATCATTCACTGAGTATCCATGGAAAAAACAGCCACGAATGCACGAA
>CAZHFC010000053.1:0-16819 GCA_964531985.1 uncultured Bacteroidales bacterium | reverse complement strand
ACGTATTAAACTCCCTAAAAGTAATTGCTAACTTGCACACTGATTAGTTACCATATTGATTAAGGTTAATGATTTAGTTGTTGCATCATCTCACCTTTTTTTTATGTTGATTTTAAAGAACCAACAGCTCCGGTGAGTACTTTTCTGAAGCCAAAGATAGAGGGATTTTCCAAAAAATAAAAATTAAAAAAACTTAATCATTTATCTCCAAATCAGTTAATTACCAAAAATGTATAATGTAATCTCCGGTTAAAAAGTACTTGCGGTAATCGGAGGTTAAAAGGTTTTTCACGGGACACGGAAAATGGACAATGAGCAATGCCGAATGGACAATCTTCCGCGCAGCGGAAGCTTAAGGGGGACGAGGGACGAGGGACCCTTCGCTTAGCTCAGGGCAGGCTCTGGGGCGAGGAAAATGGACAATTGACAATGTCGAATGGACAATCTTCCGCGCAGCGGAAGCAATGCCTTCTTTTGGCACCTCACCCCCTGGCCCCCTCTCCTCTGAGGAGAGGGGGAAAAGGGGGTTGGGGGGTAAAGGGGGTGAGGTGCAAGAAAATAACGAAAAACTGACAATTGACAACACCGAATGGACAATCTTCCGCGCAGCGGAAGCAAGGGGGTACGAGGGACCCTTCGCTTAGCTCAGGGCAGGCTCTGGGGCGAGGAAAATGGACAATTGACAATGTCGAATGGACAATCTTCCGCGCAGCGGAAGCAATGCCTTCTTTTGGCACCTCACCCCCTGGCCCCCTCTCCTCTGAGGAGAGGGGGAAAAGGGGGTTGGGGGGTAAAGGGGGTGAGGTGCAAGAAAATAACGAAAAACTGACAATTGACAACACCGAATGGACAATCTTCCGCGCAGCGGAAGCAAGGGGGTACGAGGGACCCTTCGCTTAGCTCAGGGCAGGCTCTGGGGCGAGGAAAATGGACAATTGACAATGTCGAATGGACAATCTTCCGCGCAGCGGAAGCTCCTCCATCCCGGCTTAAAAGCCTGCAAAATATTATTTATCTTTGCAGCCTCAAAACGATCAGGTCATGGCGATTAAAAAAGAGGAAGTGCTCAAAGCCCTGGAAGGGGTTATCTATTTTCCGAAACACGATCATGTGGTGGCGCTCAACATGGTGAGAGACATCCGGGTGGAAGGCAAGAAGGTTTCCTTCGCCCTTTTCTTTCCCGAAAGGGATGAACGCAATGAAAATACTGTGAGGCAGTCGTGCATCAGCGCCATCGTGAACAATGTCGACCTTGATGCAGATGTGTCGGTTGAGATCCGTTATCCCGCCAACCCGCTTGCCCGCATCAAATACATCGTGGCCATCGCCTCCGGCAAGGGCGGTGTAGGCAAATCGACCGTGGCGGTGAACCTGGCCGTGGCCCTCTCGAAAAAGGGCTTCCGCACGGGCATCCTCGACGCCGACATCTACGGGCCTTCCATCCCGCTGATGTTCGACCTGGTGGATGCAAAGCCCGCGGTACACGAGGAAGGCGGGCAGCAATGGATACAGCCGATCGAAAAATACGGCATCAGGGTGCTGTCCATCGGCTTTTTCGTCGACCCTTCACAAGCCCTGATATGGCGCGGGCCCATGGCCTCCAACGCCCTCAAGCAACTGCTGAACGATACGGACTGGGGAGAGCTCGACTACCTGGTCATCGACCTGCCGCCGGGCACGGGCGACATCCACCTCACCCTGGCACAGGACTTCAAGGTGAGCGGCATCGCCATCGTCACCACGCCCCAGGAGGTGGCCCTGGCCGATGCACGCAAGGCACTCAGCATGTTCAACCAGGAAAAGATCAGGATACCCATACTCGGGCTGATCGAGAACATGTCATACTTCACCCCGGCCGAACTGCCCGACAACAAATACTACATTTTCGGGCAGGCAGGCGGAAAAAAGCTGGCCGAAAAGGCAGGCGTGCCGCTGCTGGGCGAGATCCCGCTGGTACAGGGCATCTGCGACTCGGGCGATAAGGGTACGCCCATCAGCCTCGACGACACATCGCCCGTCACCAAAGCCTTTATGGAGCTTGCCGCCAATATAGACAAGGAAATCCGGAAAAAATAATCAACAAAAACACATAAATATGAGTACGACCGAAAAAGAAGCCACCAAACAAAAGGTGCTCAACGTAATAGAACAAATACGCCCTTACCTGCAGAACGACGGGGGGGATATCGAATTTGTGGAGCTGACCGACGACATGCGCGTGAATGTACGCCTGACCGGCGCCTGCGGCTCCTGCCCCTACAGCACCATGACCCTCAAGAACGGCGTGGAAGCTGCCGTGATCAAGGCCATCCCCGAGATCAGGTCGGTAGATTCGGTATAGTTCAGGAAAGATACCTGCCCACGATGGGCATCCTGCGTCCCATGCCAAAGGCCTTGGGTGAAACGCGCAGGATGGGCGGCGTCTGGTAGCGCTTGTATTCGCTGGTGTTGACCATCTTCAGCACGCGGATCACCATGGCCTGCTCAAAACCCATGGCCAGCAACTCCCTGGGCCCTTTCCGCTTTTCAATATACTGGTACAGCAGGCTGTCGAGGATGCCGTAATCCGGCAGCGAATCGCTGTCTTTCTGCCCCGGCCGCAACTCGGCCGAAGGGGGCTTGACGATGGTATTACGGGGGATGACCTCCGCATCCCGGTTGATGTATGCAGCCAGTCCGTAGACTTCCGTCTTGTATACGTCGCCCAGCACCGAGATGCCCCCGTTCATGTCGCCATACAGGGTGGTATAGCCCACGGCGGCCTCGCTCTTGTTGGAGGTGTTGAGCAGTATATAGCCGAACTTGTTCGACATGGCCATGAGGATCACCGCCCGTACCCGGGCCTGCATGTTCTCTTCGGTAACATCGAAGGGCAGCCCGTCAAAGGGCTTTTCCAGGCTGGAGCGAAGGCTGTTGTAAGCTTCTTCAATATTGATAAGGTCGCAGGGCGATCCCAGGTTTCGGGCCAGTTGCAAGGCATCCTTCACGGAGTGATCCGATGAAAAGGCCGAAGGCAGCAGCAAGGCATGCACGTTCCCGGCACCCAGCGCACGCGCGGCCAGCACCATGGTCACGGCACTGTCGATGCCCCCCGACAATCCCAGGATGGCCTTTGTAAAGCCCAGCTTTTCAAAATAGTTTCTGATGCCCATCACCAGGGCGTCGTGGATGAGCGCCGTTTTGCCTGCCGGCTCCGCGGAAACGCCCGGTGAATGCGCCCGTGCATCCGATACTTCATCCAGGTCATAAACCCGCAGGTCTTCCTCAAAATACTTCATTTCATCAAACACGAAACCTGCCGGAGCCACGGCCATCGAGCCTCCGTCGAAGAGAAGCTCGGTCTGTGCGCCCACATGGTTCACGTAAAACAAGGGCAAGCCGTAACGCTTCACATTTGCCAGCATCACCTCCCGCCGCCGCTGCGCCTGCTCATAATGGAAGGGCGAGGCGGCAATGTTGATCATCAGGTCGGGCATCTGCCGGATGAGTTCGTCCATCGGGCTGATGGTGTAGAGCGGGTCCCCGCCGATATCCCAGATGTCTTCACAGATGGTGAGGGCAATGCGCCTGCCGCCGTATTCGATCACCGAAAATTCGCGGCAGGGCTCAAAATAACGGTATTCATCAAATACGTCGTAATTGGGCAGCAGCGACTTGTGCGCCATAGCCATCACCTTCCCTTCCGCCAGGAAGAGAGCGGAATTATGCAGGTCTTTGCCTTTGATCTCCTCCCTGCGTGTGGGTACGCCCACGATGGCGGCAATGCCCTTGCAGTGCGAGGCGATTTCCTCTGCCGACCGCATACAGCGGTCGATGAAATCATCGAACTCCAGGAAGTCGCGGGGCGGATAGCCGCTCACGGCCAGCTCGGCAAAGACCACCAGCTCAGCCCCGGCCTGTCGGGCCTGCTGCAGGGCGGCAATGATCTTCGAAGTGTTGCCCCCGAAGTTGCCGATATGGTAGTTGATCTGTGCCAGCGCTATTTTCACGGGATAAAGTTAAAAAACGATCCCGACATTGAAGGCAAGAAAGTTGGCAAAAGCCTTGTTGTTGACGGTGGGATCGATGCTGTTCTGTCCTTTCAGTATATCCATAAAGCCGTTGTTGAAGACCAGCCCGGCGATGAGGCTGGTCGACCCGCCCAGCATGAGCTCCACGCCTGCGCCCAGGATGAGCGACTCGCGAATGAAGGCGATATCGTCGTAAATATCCACTTCCTCCTTAACGGGCTCGCCCGTGGGGGGGATGAATTCGTCATCGGCCCTGGCGCCGATCAGAAAGCTGCTCCCCAGCCCGATCTGCCCGTAAATTTTTAAGGGGCCGAGCTCTTTGGTGCGCATGCGCAGGGTGAGCGGTATCTGTATATACTTGAGCCCGTACTTGCGGTTGAGGGTGCCGCTGATGGTGTCGGCGCCATTGATCACCCGCCCGGGCATCCTGATGCCCCCGTTCAGAAAAATAACGTCGAAACCGGAGGTGATGCCATAGTTCTCCATCAGGTAGAAGTCGGCGATAAAACCCCAGGAAAAGCCAATCTTCACCCCATCGGAGGAATAGCCGGCCGCATCGGGCTTCATCCAGCCGATGTTCGGCCCGGCCTGAAAACCGAAAACAAAGGGCTTTTGCTGCGCCGTGGCCCCGGCCGAAGCCATGAACGACAACAGTAAGAAAATGATCAGGTGCTTTTTCATCTTATATGTTTTTATCTGGCTTCATGAACATACATACATCCGGGCGCATGCCGTTGCCTTTCCTCTTACGGCAATATGATCATAAAAATACACATTGGCACGGATCAGGCAAATCCCAGTCTAAAAATACTGCTTTTACGCCAACCCGCAATAAAGCCGGCGGCAAGTTTTTAAAGGGGCCGTGTTAATAATTATCCGGCGGGATGTTGGGAAATAGCGGGCGATGCCTTACTTTTGTATTCGCATGGCAGCCCATGGCCAGGCATTTACTCATTTAAAAAAACACACGAAGCATGAAAAAAAGCATATTGCTGATCGCGCTGGTCTTCCTGGCCGGTGCCACATTTGCCCAGTTCACCGTCGGGCCCAAGGTTGGTTTCACCATGAGCAAGCTCAAAACCAATTTCGAGGATGTAAAGGAAGAAGCCCGGTCGGGCTTCCAGTTCGGGGCTTTCGCCCGCTTCGGGAAAAAGATCTACATCCAGCCCGAGCTGATGTTCGTCACCAAGGGCGGCATCATCAAGGCTGACGACGCCACTGCCCTGGAGACCAAGGTAAAGCTGAGCACCATGCAAATCCCTGCCCTGGTGGGCTTTCACCTGCTGAACCTGAAAGTGGTGAACCTGCGCGTGATGGGCGGGCCGGCCCTTTCCTTCGTCACCGACAAGGAGATCAAGATAAACAATGTTTCAGGGACGATCGGCGAGAAGAACCTCAAGGATGCCATCTGGAGCTTACAGCTCGGGGGCGGCATTGATGTGCTCATGTTCACCCTCGACGTACGCTACGAGTGGGGGCTGAACAACATCTACGACCCGCAGGGCGGCACCACCTACGACATGAAGAGCAACCTCTGGAACGTGAGCCTGGGCTGGAAGATCCTGTAAGGGAGCCGTTGCCGGGGCAATAAAACCGGCTTTTTGCCGTATTAAGAGGGCCGCGCTGCACCGGGCCTGAACCCGGCAGCAGGCAGCCCCGTAATTTGCATGTACATGAATAAAGCCATCCTTGCACTGCTGCTGACCACCCTCCTGTTTGCCGGCTGCCACCGCGGGCGCGACTGCCATCAGGTCGACCTCTCGGCCGTGCCCGACCCGCAGCTCAGCATACATCGTTACGGGCGGGACCTGTTCAGGATGGATCCCTCGCAACTGGCGGCGGAGCTGCCCCGCCTGGCCGAAAGATACCCTGTCTTCCTGGGCCGGCCGCCCCTCGACACCCTCACCTTTATCCAGATCCGCGAATTCGTGGGCGACCCCTTCCTGCGCGAGACCGCTCAGGCCTGCGAGCAGCAGTTCCCTGACCCCGGCCCCGTCGAAAAGGAGCTGAACAGGGCTTACCGGCACTTTTTGTATTATTATCCCGATGCCGTTTTGCCGGAGGTGTACAGCTATATTTCGGGTTTGAGCTATGAGCATCCCGTGCAGTTGCACGACAGCATTTTGCTCATCGCCCTCGACATGTACCTGGGTGCCGGGCACCCGCTGTATGCGCGGGCGGGCATCCCGCAGTACCGCAGCCGCCGGGCCACCCCCGAGCACCTGGTGCGCGATGTGATGTTCGAGACCGGCAGCAGGCTGCCGGTGAATTACCGGCGCGACAACATCCTGCTCGACCAGATGGTCGACTACGGCAGGCTGTTGTATTTCCTTGAGGCCACCATGCCCTGGCTGCCCGACAGCATCCGCATCGGCTTTACGGCGGGGCAGCTCGACTGGTGCAGGAAGAACGAGCACAACCTATGGGCGTTCCTCATCGAGAACGAGCTGTTGTTCTCTTCCGACCACCAGAAGACCCACAAGCTCATCACCGACGGGCCTTTCACCTCATTCTTCCCCGACGGCTCTCCCGCCCGCACCGGCTGGTACACCGGCTGGCAGCTTGTGCGCAGCTTTATGAAGAACAACCCGGAGGTATGCCTGCCCGAGCTCATGGAAGACATCCCCGCCCGCCACATCCTCGACCAGGCCGCCTACCGGCCCTGAAAAGCCCGCCACCACCTCCCCTCCCCCCGGCACAACCCGGACCGTAAAATTTTTTCCCGAAAAAAGTGCGACTTTTCGGGTTTTTGGGTATTAATAAACAGATAATGCCAATAAAGCGATTATGCTTGTTAAAACATTCGGAAGTACCCTTGTGGGGATCCACGCCATTATTATTACCGTAGAGGTCAGTATCGACCAGGGGGTAAATTTTTTCCTGGTTGGCCTCCCCGACAGTGCGGTAAAGGAAAGCCACCAGCGTATTGAAGCGGCACTGAAATATATCGGCTTCAAGATCCCCGGCAAAAAGATCGTGATCAACATGGCTCCTGCCAATATCCGCAAGGAAGGTTCGGCCTATGACCTTACGCTGGCCATCGGCATCATGGCCGCCTCGGAACAACTTGAACCCAAACATGTAGGGGATTATATCATCATGGGTGAACTTTCGCTCGACGGCGGGCTGCAGCCCATCAAGGGCGCCCTTCCCATTGCCATCGAAGCCAAAAAGCAGGGTTTTAAGGGGCTTATCCTTCCCGCCAGGAATGTAATGGAAGCCGCCATTGTGGGGGGCATTGATGTATTAGGAGCGGAAAATATCATGGATGTGATAAAGTTTTTCAGGGGTGAAGGCGAGATCAAGCCTACCGTGATCAACACCCGGGAGGAATTTTTTAACCGGCTGCATGAGTATGAATTTGATTTCTCAGAGGTAAAGGGGCAGCAGAACATCAAGCGTGCGCTGGAGATCGCTGCGGCCGGGGGCCACAATGTTATTCTGATCGGTCCGCCGGGCTCGGGAAAGACCATGCTGGCCAAGAGGCTTCCTTCCATCCTCCCGCCGCTGAACCTTCATGAAGCCCTTGAAACCACCAAGATCCATTCGGTAGCAGGTAAGATGCGCAGCAACATCAGCCTCATCTCCGTGCGTCCATTCCGCTCACCGCATCATACCATCAGCGATGCCGGCCTGGTGGGCGGCGGCACCTATCCGCAGCCGGGGGAGATCTCCCTGGCCCACAACGGGGTGCTCTTCCTCGATGAGTTGCCCGAATTCAAGCGCACCGTGCTGGAGGTGATGCGGCAGCCCATGGAAGAACGCATCGTAACCATTGCCAGGGCCAAACAGAGCGTTGAGTACCCGGCCGGCTTTATGCTGGTGGCCGCCATGAACCCGTGCCCCTGCGGCTATTACAACCATCCCGCACAGGAATGTTCCTGCCAGCCCGGCACGGTCCAGAAATACCTGAACAGGATATCGGGCCCGCTCATGGACCGCATCGACATACACATTGAGGTGGTGCCTGTCCCCTTTTCCGAACTCTCGGAAATGAAAAACGGCGAATGCAGCGAAACCATCCGTAAACGGGTGATCGAAGCCCGCCGCATACAGGAAAACCGTTTCAGCCAGAGCAACGGCATCCATTGTAATGCCCAGATGAAGCCCGCCCAGCTCAGAACATACTGCGACCCCGGCAGCAGCGGGCAACTGCTGCTGAAAAAGGCCATGGAAAAGCTGAACCTCTCCGCCAGGGCCTACGACCGCATCCTCAAGGTGGCCCGCACCATCGCCGACCTCGACCAAAAGGAAAAGATCATGACCGAACACCTGGCCGAAGCCATCAACTACCGCAGCCTCGACCGCGAAAACTGGGGAAAACGCCTCTGAAAAAAATACCCCGCCGGGTTCCCGGTAAACCGCGTGGAGCTTTGCAAAATGCTCAAATTCCTGCTGAATGGCGGTTGGGCTTTATTTCAAATCTTTTTTCAGCATTATCATATGCTTTAATTGTATTCCATTTTCAAATATGGGTTCTGGATAATTATCAATAAAGAACCTGTGCTTTATATCATATATCTCAAAACCAACCTTTTGATATAAATACAATTGTTTAATCCCTGCATCTCCTGTTCCGATTATAAGCTTCATAAATCCTCTTTCTTTTGCAAGGCTTATGGCATCTTTCAATAATCCCTGACCGATCCCCTGTCCCTGAAAAGCCGTATCTACCGCAATGTTTTTTATTTCTGCCGTATCGCTGCAGATCCTTTGCAATACAAACACGGCAATAATTATATTGTCCCGGTCAAGTACATAAATGTCTGATTGATGGATGTATTTATCGATTGCCTCAATTGTTTCATCAGCAAGCAATAGTAGATCATAAGGTATTTCCTTATCCTTTTCCAACAATCTGATCATGGTAAATCCATTAACGGCATGGAACTTCAAAAACCGAACCTGTTCGTTTATAATCAAGCTTTTCATAATATCCATCAACATCAGACATTACATAAACAACCTGATTGGGATAATCCCTATATATGCATTCCACTAGTTTTCTTCCAATCTCTTTTCCCCTGTATGCCGGCATTACCAACAAATCACAAACATAAATATATTCGCCAAAATCATCCAGAGAACGGGAATATCCACATAAAACATCCTCCTGACAGGCGACATATGTGACAGAAGACTCCAAAGCTGTTTTATATTTCTCAGCCAGGGTTTCATTTGCATAATCCCATCCTTCTTCATCTTCAATCATTTTCATCAATTGGCTTTCATCAATGATCCTGTTGTATTTTCTTATCTGCATTTTGATTTGTTAATTGCGTGTACGTATGACTCCCGGCCTTACGGCCAAACGGTTGGCGGTATGAATAGTTGGGGTGTTCGGAGCACGTCACTGCCAAACCGATACAAAGTTTGAAGCGAGCTACAACCCTTGATTTCAGTAGTATCTGCCCAATTTTTTATATACCGTGTTACAAGCTGGCCGTTCTTGTCCTCCGATATTTCGTCTTTAATTTTTGCTGCACTGTCTTTCTGTCCGTGCGTTGGAGTGGGACGGGCTTGAAGGCTCTTTTGGCATTTTTGGATTGAGGGCAAGCCTTGTGTGAATGCCAAATGTGCCTGAAAGCGAAGGGACGGGTGCGTTGGGTTCATACTACTTTCTTTTCCTTTTGTTTTCCAGTTTCCTTAATCCTTTTTCCAACTGTTTCATTTCCTGCACATCTTCAATTTCTATCCTGTTTTTGCTGTATTTGCCGTATTCAGATTCTGCTAATTCTTTTGCCATTTTTGCCGAAATTCTCCCTGCATGTTCTAATATTTCCTTATCGTTTAAAGTCATAAAATCATTGAGTTTGCTAATCCAGTCTTTCATGTACATTGGTTTCCGGTTCCGAGCCTGCAATTCGGCAAACGAAAGATACTGGTCAACAATTAAATTAAGGTCTTTTAGTTCATCTTCATTTAAATAATTTTTTGCAATCGAAACATCTGTTTTTCGGATTTTCCCATGCGGTGCATTTTTCCATGTTGTTAATCCCATATTTTGTTTTTTAGAATCTACCCGTTTGCAGATTATTTCCGATGCAGTGTGACCATGAATTGCCCAGTGCATTTGGTTTTGTACCGATTTGAAAAACAACTGGCTTTCTTCAGTGCCTGGGTCATAATCAATGGCAGTTGTATAAATGTCTTTGATTTTTGCATAAAATATTTTCTCCGAACTGCGAATGTCCCGGATTCTTTCCAGCAGCTCATCAAAATATTTGTTGGTGTTTCCGGTTTCTTTTAAACGCTCATCGTTCAGCACAAAACCTTTTATTAAATATTCACGAAGTTGTGCAGTTGCCCAAATACGGAATTGAGTTCCACGGTGCGACTTTACACGGTAACCAACTGAAATTATTACGTCGAGGTTGTAAATCTTCAAATTTCGCTGAACCTCGCGTTTGCCCTCGGTTTGAACTGTCAAGTAATCCTTGACAGTTGAAATTTCCTGCAATTCACCTTCATCAAAAACGTTTTTTATGTGCAGGCTGATGTTTTGTTTAGTCGTTTGGAAAAGCGCTGCCATTTGAACCTGCGAAAGCCAAACGGTTTCATCTTCCAGCCGGACATCAATTTTTGTTTGCCCGTCTTCGGTTTGGTATAGTAATATTTCAGAGTTGTCCATTATTAATTACTCTTTTGTGAAATACTTTAATCTGCGGTTATTAAAAGCTTTCATTTTCCCTTCCGGAATATCAACAACTCCCTAATAACCTCACCTCGTGTTACACTTACCCGGTTTTACAGAGTAAAGATAAAAAAGAATCCGATGCGTTTGTTTTATGTGCTATCGAAATGACGGATAAGGCTTTGTATGCTTTTCTTACCAAGGTGTGTGCATATCGCATTGCCCCGGCTCCTCCATTCAGTTTGCCGTTCCCATTCTTTCCGCTTCGTTCCATTCCCTCCCGGGGAATTGGCATTGTTGGCAATGGAAAGCATGATCCCGTCAGGTGAGGAGGGAATTTTGCATTCGCCG
Source organism: uncultured Bacteroidales bacterium (assembly GCA_964531985.1). GTDB lineage: Bacteria > Bacteroidota > Bacteroidia > Bacteroidales > B18-G4 > B18-G4. The sequence continues at coordinate 5,824 of CAZHFC010000053.1, read as the reverse complement.
GAGCCGCGCGCCGGCAAGTAAAGCGGGGAAAACGCCTCTGAAAAAAATGCCTGCAGCTGACAATACCGGCCAAAAAAAAACAACGGTTGAAAAGTTTTTTTGCAAGGTGAGCATTTTTGCCCTATCTTGGTAGTATCAAATAAAAACCATTCAATAACCAAAAACTTTTTGTTATGGATATTCTAGGAGCAGGTATCGGCATCATCATCCTGATGATCGTCGTAAACATCATTGTGGGCGCCTTGTTTCTGTATCTGGGGGCAAGCATCGCCGGCATTGCGGGAAAATCATTCGGAAAAGCCATTGGCGCTTTCGTATTGTCGTAGATCGTGGTGGCCGTCATCTCGGCCATCTTCTCATTCGTCCCCGTGATCGGGACCATCCTGGGCTTCATTGTCGGGCTGATCCTGTCGATACTCATCGTCAAGGCCGTCTTCAAGACTACTGCAGGGAAAGCCTTCATCGCCATCCTCATTGCATGGGTGCTGAGCATCGTGGTGCTCTTCCTGCTGGCCCTCATATTCGGGCTCTCGGCAACGGCCATGCTTTCGGCATAGCCACTGCCGGCCGGAGGAAACAGCAAAGGCTGCCGCAACCCGGCAGCCTTTTTCATTTCAGTCGCCAGGGCTTCATTCACCGGTAAAATCAGGCTTTCGCTTCTCGAAAAAGGCGCGGATGCCTTCGCGGTAATCCTTGCTGTGGTATGCCTTGCGCCGCAGTTCCTCGATCTTCTCGAAAGCTGCGGTATTCACGGGGCGGGCATCGCCCATGATGTTGAGCTGTTCCTTGATCACGGCGATGCTCAGGGGGGAGTTGGCGGCAATGCCGTCGGCCATGCGGTAGGTGAAAGCTTCCAGTTCATCCGCATCCACCAGGTGGTTGAGGATGCCGAGGTTCTCGGCCCTGCGGGCATCGATGGGTTTGGCCGTGAAGAACATCTCCTTGGCGATGTTCATCTCCACCATGTTGAGGAAGTGCACCATGCCGGTGGTATTGTAAGGCACGCCGATGCGGGCCGGGGTGATGGCAAAGCCGGTGTTTGGCGTGCCGATAAGGATATCGCAAATAAAGGCCAGGTCGCAGCCGCCTCCCCACACCCCGCCGTCGATCATGGCGATGACCGGCGCGGGAAACTTCTGTATGCGCCGCATGATGGTCTCGAGCGGATGATGATAGCTGAGGGGTTCGCTGCCGGCGGCGGGCAGCTCCGATATGTCGAGGCCGGCACACCAGGCCGGCGCACCGGGGTTGGCACGTATAACCACCACCCGCACACCTGCTTCCCGCAGGCGGCCAAGGGCGTCAAGGAAAGCAGCCATCAGCGCATTGCTCAAAGCATTGCGCTTTTCATCGTTGTTCATGACGATGGTGCCGGTATGGCCTTTTATCACAGTCTTTATCAGTTCCATGCCCATAAATTTCCGATAAAAATAATGAAATTCAGCATGGCGGCTGCGATAATTCACAGGCAGGGCCCGTGGCTTTGGGCAATCTTTCCTATTTTTGGCCTTTCGTTTAAAATGTTAATGCATGGACAGAGCTGAGGCGACTAACTACAGGCTGCAATCACTGGTGAGCGGCCGCATCTTCGATGATACGGGCTGGATCCTCGACGCAGCCGGTGAAGACAGGCCCGGGCTGGTAAGGGCCGTTTATGAACACCGGCAGTTGCGGTTGCGGGGCGACAGCCACGGGCTGTACACCTTTGGCGACTGGCTGCCGCTGCGGCGCGAGCTGAAAGGCTCCTCCCCCCCGGTAACCTATAAGAGCGAGGGCCTGGCGCGGGAGCTCGGGCTGAAGAACCTCTTTATCACTTTCAGCGGCTACTGGCCCGAAAAGGGTGCCATGATGAGCACCTGCTCCTTTAAGGAAACAGAGGCCTACAGCGTTTGCGGCCGCCTCGACCCCGGCGCCGGGAAGGTGCTGGTGGTGGCCTCGGCGGGAAACACCTCACGGAGCTTTGCCCGCGTTTGTTCCGACAACGGCATCCCCCTGCTGCTGTGTGTGCCCGAAGACAATATCGGCGCCCTCTGGTTCGACCGGCCGGTGAAAGAACATGTCAGGCTGATCGTGACGGGCCGGGGCAGCGACTATTACGATGCCATCCACCTGTCGGGGCTGGCCTGCCGGCATCCCCGTTTCATTGCCGAAGGGGGTGCGAAGAACGTGGCACGCCGCGACGGCATGGGAACCACCGTGCTCTCGGCCGTGACCACCATCGGCGAGATCCCCGAATATTATTTTCAGGCCGTTGGCAGCGGCACAGGCGCCATCGCCGCCTGGGAAGCAAACCTGAGACTGATCGCCGACGGCCGTTACGGGACAAGGAAGATGAAGCTGATGGTGTCGCAGAACAAGCCCTTTACACCCATCCACGATGCCTGGAAGGCCGGCTCGCGCGAAATACTTCCCCTCAACGACGAGCAGGCGCGCAGCCAGGTGCAGGAGATCATGGCCAAGGTGCTCTCGAACCGCAAACCGCCCTATGCCCTGGCAGGCGGGCTCTTCGATGCGATGAAAGACAGCGGAGGCGACGTACTGCTGGCATCAAACGAAGAGGCCATGCAGGCTGCCGGGCTCTTCGAAGACTGTGAAGGCATTGATATCCATCCCGCCGCCGCCGTGGCCACCGCAAGCCTGATAAATGCCACACGGCAGAACCGGGTGGAAAAAGACGCGCTCATCATGCTGAACATCACCGGGGGCGGCGAAGAAAGGTTCATGAAAGAGCACAGGCTGTACTACCTGAAACCCTCCCTCGTGTTCGATGCCGACCCTGACCCGGATACCCTGCTGGCCGGACTGGATAAGCTTTTTTAATCCGAAACAACCACACCCATCCCGGCAGGGGTCAAAAACCGGCATTACGGCTTATTCCGACAAGGCCTCCCTGAGCAATACCTTATATGCTCCGGCCATGGTGGCGGCCATATCAAGCATGTTCTGCTGATACTTTTCGAGGTCGATCTCTCCCTTATCCAGAATAAAATCAGTACTGCCCTGAATACCCTTTATGGTCGTAAACAATGGCCCTTCACCCTTAAACACGAAGGTGGTGGTGCCCCTGCCGGCATTTACCTCATCCAGCTTGTGCTTCATGTCAATGTTAATATATTCAAGAACAGGTTCATTCTTTTTACCCATGCCATACTTGAATTTAACTGTCAATGAAGCCTGGCAGCCATTGTCGTGGGCAATCTTTGGGATCATTTCATTGATCTTGATAATGGCACCGATCTTCAGGGTCTCGCTGAAAAAGCCCATTCCGCTTGCCGAACGCTTGATCCCTTCGGTGGTTACCGACTTTTTTGTAAGCCCGCCCGAATAGCTTCGCGTTTTCCTTTCCTCTTTCAGTCCCAGTGCTATGTAATCAGGGTTTTCGATGAGGATATCCTTATCGAGTACCTCGATCCCGTTTTCCTCAAAGATGCCTGCCACAATGTCGAACACCTGGTTGGTAAGGGTTTCGTAATAATCGCTTCCTATCGTGATCTCCTGCGTACGCTTGAAAAGAGCGCTGCTACCCCACCTTTGGTCCATGGCACTGGGTTCGGTTTCTTTGGATGTGATATAATCACCAATGAATTCGATGATCAACACCTTCGTAACACCTTCCTTTTTAAGGTCCCTGGCATTGATCTTTGCCATTTTCGATGCTGTTTTCAGATCAGGGGTTTCCTGTGCGCCGACAAAAACAGCAGTCAGCAAAAACAGCACACTCATCATAATTGTGATTTTTTTCATTTTGCATGTTTTTAAATGAATACTCCGGGCCCGGGCCCGTGAACTATGATGCCTGCTTTTAATCAATAATTCAAGGCTTATTCTTATTCATATCAACGAAAGGTTGTCGGCCTGACCCTGACAGCAGTGTATTTTTCGTAATCGGGATGGATGGTTTTTTAAATATTGCTATAAAAATATGAATACATTTTTATTATTGCAATAGAAGGAAGATAATTTTGTACCGGGGGTTGTGATCACCGCCCGCAGTCACCCGCTTCAATGATCAGGATATCCGTATCGTTCAGGATATATTCCGGAAGATCGCCCCTGTCGGCGATGGCAATGCCGTACGACTGATCTCTGACTTTTTCAATCTGTTTCGGGTCAGGGATAAAACCATAGGCCGCGAGCCCGGTATAGAACATCACTGCAATATGGCCCTGGTGGCGGATGTCAGCATTAAAGACAACATATTTCCGGCCCTGCAGGCCTTTCAGTTTCCCGATAAACGCCATCTGTTCGAGGTCGGCCTTCCGGTTGCGGTTATCGTGCGGTTTCCAGTTGGTATGCGAGGCCTGTATCATGGTCATGTTGATCAGGAAATAACAGATGACGAGCAGTGCGAGCGGCCTGAATATATTGTCAAAATATTTCAGCCTGAGCCTGTCGTGCAGGAATTTCGCCCCCGTGTCGGTGAGGGCGCCCAGGCCCAGGAAGGCAAAGGGGGAAACGATGATGCAGAAGGAGGTCATCTTGGTGGCTGCGAATGAATAAAACCCGTAGGTGATGATGATGGCCGACAATACCGCGAAGCGATAAATGGCTGCACGGGCTTTCCTGAGCAGGAAAAACAGGCCAAGCAGCAGCAGGTAGGGAACCAGGTCGCCCGAGCCGTAGATATCCTTTACGGCCTCGAAATGGAACCAGAAATTTCCGTCGTGGCCTTCCACAACATGGAAAAAATGCCTGGTGTTGAGGCGGAGCTCATGCGCGGCTTCGGCTGGGAAGCCGGTAAAGATGTATATCTGCCAGGGGATGAACACCACAAGGGTAACGGCCAGGGCAGTGAGCAGGCGACGGTAGCTTGCCGGCCTCAGCCAGTGCCTTTTATCATCCAGTCCGGCAGCGATCACCCATACGGCGTATACCAGCAGACCCACCAGCCACTTAACCAGTACTGCGCAGCCCGAAAACAGGCCGGTCAGTATCAGCCAGCGTTTCCGTCCCGATTCCTGGTACTCGAACCAGGCCCAGAAGCTGGCCGTTACATAAAACAGGAATGCCGAGTCGTTATGGTCGGTGGTGATCTTACCTGCCACCAGGCCCAGCAGGTAGTAGGAAACCGTAAAGAACAGGGCTCCGTAAAAAGCGGTTTTTTCACTGTGAATGATCTTCCCCGTGCGGTAGACCATCAGGGCAGCCAGGGCGTGCATGATGATGGAGGGGATCCTGACGGCCAGTGTATCGATACCGAAAACCTTCAGGCTGAGTGCGATCTGCCAGAGGAACAACGGCTGTTTGTGCAGCCACACATGATTTGCGATCCAGTTCCTGTAGTCATATTCGAGGGGCGGATCGGCATATAGCAGGGGCATGAAAGGATTGCGAAGCATGTTTTTGGCCACGAGGGCATGGTATTGTTCGTCCCAGATGATCAGGAAATCATCGAGGGCGGCGATAAAAAAGCCCAGTAGCAAAGCACCGGCGAACAGCAGCCACAGTGCAGCCCGTTTCCTCCCCGCCTGAAAACTCAGGATAGAAGCCAGCAGTACCAATGCACCCGCCACGAAAGGGGCGATCTGTACTCCGCTGAAATGTGGATATATCATGGCCTTTATTAAAGGTTTTCCAAATCTGCCCCGGTGAGCAAACAGTTGCGGCTCATGCCCGTCTGCCATGCCTGCGCACCAAAAGGCTGCTAAAAATAATAAAAAATCCTGGACAAATAATTTGGTTTTGTCATAGGAATCGGGATGGTAATTTATCCTTTCGACCAAACAAATCACCGCGTGTCCCGAGAACTCGGGGAATCACCGAATCAACAGTGTTTCAGTGTTATAGTGTTTCAGTGTTATAGTGTTTCAGTGTTTCAGTGTTT
>CAZHFC010000052.1:0-17347 GCA_964531985.1 uncultured Bacteroidales bacterium | reverse complement strand
TTGTCATAGTAATCGGGGCAGGCACTGAAACACTGAAACACTGAAACACTGAAACACTGAAACACTGAAACACTGAAACACTATAACACTGAAACACTGTTGATTCGGTGATTCGGTGATTTGTTTATCGGTGATTTGTTTAGTCGAAAGGACGAATTACCATCCCGCTAAATCGGGATTCGTTCGACTAAGCCTTTTCATTTCGCTACGCTCATGAAAAGACAGTCTCACGAATTTAAGCATTGCTTTTTTTTCAGAAATTTTGTAACATCACAAAAAAAAATCAGTCATTATACAAAAATCCTGTGCTTTGAACCCATCAACGATACATATTCACCAGGAGCTGATAGAAGGTTGCCGGAAGAATAACCGAAGGGCGCAGATGCAGCTTTACAGCCTGTACAGCAAGGCTATGTACAATACGGCATACCGGATACTGGGCCATACCGCGGAAGCGGAAGACGTGATGCAGGAAGCTTTTTTGTCGGGTTTTGAGAAGATCGGCGAATATAAGGGAGATGCCACTTTCGGCGCCTGGCTCAAAAAGATCGTGATCAACAAGGCCATCGACCTGGTAAGGAAGAGAAAGGAAATGCTGGCCCTCGAAGACATGGAACAGGAGCCCGTGGCCGACGACCCGGCGGAGAACTACCTGGAAACGCTGGCATACCGGATCGGGCATATCCGCCAGTGTATTGAAGGCCTCGAAGAGGACGACCGCATCGTGTTAAGCCTTTTCCTGCTCGAAGGCTATGACCACGAAGAAATATCGCAGGTGCTGGGGATCAGCAATAATGCCAGCCGTACGCGCTATTCGAGGGCCCGGCAGCGCCTCAGGGAACTGCTCAGGAAAAAGAATATTGATCACATATTAAATTGAAAACGAGATGACGATACTGGAAGACAAGATAAGGAAGAACAGCGCAGGATACGATGTGCACGAGCCCCCCGCAGGGCACCGCGAGCGCTTTGAGGCAAGGCTCGACGCCGTCTTTCACAGGGATGAGGCACGGCATACAAGGCCCTGGCTGCGTTATGCAGCGGGGCTGCTGATCCTCGCCGGCATGGCAGGCCTGCTGACATACATCTTCCCGGGCAACCCTTCAACAGCCGTGGCCGGGCAAAACGAGGAACTCAGGAAAGTAGCCGAATACTACGACAGGCTGGCAGGGGAGAAGCTGTCCGAAATAAACCAATGCGCACCCTCAGGGGAAGAGGCCGAAAAGATCAACGAACTCGCCATGCAGCAGCTCATGCAACTCGAAGCGGATGCCGGACAGCTCATGCAGGAACTGGAAACGGACGCATCGAACGAAAGGGTTTATGGCGCGCTGGTCAGCAACTACAGGACCCGCATCGGGATACTCGACAGGATCCTTCATCATATATGTTATATGTAATAAATTAAAAAACCGGAAAAATGAAAAGATTAACAAAAAGTTTGCTTACCTGCCTCATGCTGGCTGCCTTCATCACCGCAGCCACCGGCCAGGAAATGAAAAAGGAATTCAGCGAAACCTTTAGTGTGGATGCCGATGCCAAAGTGGTGATCGACAACAAATACGGTAAGGTACACGTCGATACATGGGAGAAAAACCAGGTCGACATCAAAGTGCTTGTCAGCGTCGATGCACGCTCCGAAAAAGAATCGGCACGGGTTCTCGACAATATCGATGTATCAATCAGCGGGAACGCAAAAAAGGTCAGTGCAGTGACGAAATTCAGCGGCAAGATGAATTGTAAGGACTGCAACATGAAAATCGACTACCATGTTCAGATGCCGGCCGGAAATGCACTTGAAATTACAAACGAGTTCGGCGATACCTATGTTGGAAAGCTCGACGGAAAGGCCGACCTGCGGATCAGTTACGGCAAGCTGAAAGCGGATGCACTGAACGCACGCGATAATATCATCAGCATGAAGTTCGGCGATATGGAAGCCGGCAGCATCAAAGCCGCCAGGGTAAGCATAGAGTACGGCAAATTCAAGCTGCAGCAGGCTGGATATCTCGACCTGTATTCAAGGTTCAGCGAGCTGGACTTCGCGGAGGTATCGGAACTGCTTTTCGATTCGCAATACGACGGGCTCCGTATCGCCACAGCCGGATCGCTGGATGGCAAAGCCGGTTTTACAGGCATTGACATTGGAATGTTGACGGACGATATGGACCTTGTTTCCAGCTACAGCGAGATTGATGTGAAAAAAGTGGGGAAGGGCTTTTCATCCATCGGGATTGAATCGGAATTCGGGGGAGTGAAACTGGCTTTCGAAGCCAAAGCCGGCTACAGGCTCTTTGCATCAGCTTCTTTTGGCAATATCAGCTTTCCGAAAGCAGGCGCGAAGATCATTAGTGAGAAGGAGAAAATGTTCGACCGTGAAGTGGAGGCCGTTATCGGCGATGACCCGGATACGGCAGCCAGCGTGCGGGTGAAGACAAAAAATTCAGACATTCTTATCAAATAGTAACAATTAAAAAATTACAGCCATGAAAACAGGAAGACCGATGTTCTGCATTTTCGCCCTTGTACTACTGGGATGCACGGGGCTTATGGGCACCTGCGTATTTGAAGGAGGTGTGGAAGGCGATGGCAATGTTGTTAAGGAGAGCCGTGAGGTGGAAGGATTTACGGCCCTGCAGGCAGGCAGCGCCTTTGAGGTCTTCCTGCTACAGGGCGAAGAGGAGAGCCTCACCATCGAAGCCGACCAGAACCTGATGCAGTATATTGTTACGGAAGTGAAAAACAAGCAACTGAAGGTGTATTCGACGGAAAGCATCCGGAAAGCCGAAAAGCTGAATGTTTACATCAGCTTCCGCAGCCTGGAAGCGATCAGCGTCAGCGGTGCGGCCGACCTGCAGGGAGTGCCGGGCATGCACTTCGGGGAGCTGTTACTGGAGGGCAGCGGTGCATCACGGATGTTGCTGGATATGGAGGCCTCATCGCTCCGCGCCAACATCAGCGGTGCTTCCACCCTGGAAATTTCGGGGAAAGCCGCTCAGGCCGGCTTCGACATCTCCGGCGCCTCCAAACTCAAGGCCGGGGAGTTTCTGGTCGGCGACTGCCGGCTGAAGGCCAGCGGTGCCGCCTATGCCGGGATCCACGTGACCGATAAGCTGTTGGCTGACGTTTCGGGCGCTGCAAGGGTTAAATACAAGGGCAGCCCTGCCGTGGCAAAGGACGTGAGCGGTGCCGGCAGCCTCAATGCCTGGCGGGAAGAGGAATGAAAAAAAGATGAGGGGAAGGGCGTGGAGTGGAGGAACTGTGCACTGCCATGAAAGAGGGTGCAGCACTTTTTTGAACATCCCCAAACAACTCAACCCTCAACCCCGTTAAGTATTTCCCACAATCAGCCTGTATATTTCGCGAAGGGATTTTCAGGTTTATCCTGATTGATTTAAGCCCGCCTCATTTCTTATATTTGCGCGGGCAAATGCAAAACCTTTCGGGTCTGCCGCACGTATAAACTAAAAAAACGGATGCCATGACAAAGATCGAACAACTGAACTACATCGACCGGTTCCATTACGATAGCCTCAGCAAGGATGAGCTGCGCATGCTGATCCTGGAAATGTTGCAGGACGAAAGCATGTTCAGGAGCTTCAGGTTCTTTGCTCCTGCAAAATAGGTTTTTTTTATACTGTAAGGCCTGCCTGCTTCGCCGCCAGGGCTTCCATGGGGGTATTCATTTCCATGCAAGCCCTGGATGATATGTAACCAGGCTGTGTTGTTTTGCGTATAAGCTTGGTGTTCAATAAACAAAGCCATGACAAAGACCGAACAATTCCAGTGTATCGATAATTTTCTGGTTGATAACCTGAACCGCGAGGAGTTGCGCAAGCTGGTCTTCGACCTGATCAGCGATGAGAACCTGCTGCGGAATTTCCGCCTGTACACCACCCTGAACGGGGCTTTCCTTTAAAAATCCGGCCGGACAGGGGAAGGGCCGCTGCTCTCTTTCCCTTTCAACCATATTATAAACCATCGGCTTCCGCAAGCGGAAGATCCCTCCGGCATATTCCTGTTTGTCCGGACCCCCGTCAGTGTTTTTTATTCATTTTTTTGTTTTTTAGAATGAAATGAAAAGAAAACAGCAATAATTCTGCATGCCCGCATTTTGCGGAAAGCTTTCTTTCTGTTATGCTTTTATCAAGAAGTATAAATATATAGTTATATTAAATAATTATACGCTTATTTAAAATATTTCAACGGATTTTGCCATTTCTGCTCATTCCGGACTTTTCAACAATCAGTATGAAAACCGGTTTTTTTTGCCGGAAAATGTTAATAACTTCTGTAACCATCATGGTGTGAGAGTTTTTGTGAGGTGAAATACCTTGCCAAAAGCTTTGATTTTGCTAAAGCCTGCCATATCTTTACACCGAAACCCAAATCATGAATGAAATATTTATTTTTCAACAACGGACTGACTTTAAAAATGTCGTTTGTTAAAAACGGATAGCCAGTGATATGGTTTCCGTTTTTTTTTCGGCCGGTTTTTGGTGTCGTCTCCGTATTATTTCACTGAACTTAGGGGTTTTCCGGCCAGGGCAGGATGATGCCACTGATGGCATGGCTGCCGGCGGGCTTGAGACGGAACCGGGCTTTAAAGGCAAGATTGTAAATGTGTAAGTGTTTAATAATATGAATTATACAGGGTATATGTTTAACAGGACCAAGCCGGGGCAAGTCCCGGGGGACTGGCATATCCCCGGATCAAAATATCATTATGAGCGGCTCTGACAACGAAAATAACATCACCATCAACCTGGTCATTGCCGATGATTCCTACATCGTGATCGACTGCATCCAGAACTGGGTGCGCGACGAGACACGGATCAGGCTGCTGGGTGTTGCATGCAAGCATGAGGAGCTGAGCAGCATGATCGGCCTGGAGGAGCGGATCGTGGTGCTGAGCACCTATCAGTGGATCCTTAAACAGGGGAAATCAATCATGCAGCGGCTCATGGCCGACAACCCCGGCATGAGCCTGGCCATCTGCCTGAACTCCATCCATTACGACAGCATCCATCGTTTGATCGATATGGGCATCAAGGGCTTCTTTGGCGACCTTACCGGCCGTGAAGAACTCGTGAAAGGCCTTTGCGACATCATCAACTACGATTATTTCATGGCCCCTGAGGTACTTTCCGAATTCATCACCCTGCGCAAGGCTGAGAACGGCGACCATATTCACAACAAGTTTCCGCTTACCAATCGCGAAAAAGAGATCCTCGACCTGGTGCTGGCCGGCAAGAACAGCCGGGAGATCGCCCGCAAGCTGAACATCAGCAAGCGGACCGTTGACGGGCACCGGGCCAACATCAACAATAAGTTCGGCGTGCGCAATACCGCCCAGCTTTACCGCCGTGCCGGGAGCTATCTTTCGATGCTCTGAGTCCGGCACCCGCCTTATTTCCTTTCCCCTTCCATTAGCTTGCAGTACGGGCATTTGCGAAAAATACCCGCGTATTTCTACGCGCTTACTTATATCCCCATAAATCACGTATTTATGCTCTTTTAATCGGGCCCTTCTCATAATAAATTTGCTTCCATAATTGGTAGAAAACCCGAATCTGATAAATTATGAAACGGATGAAGATCCCCCGACCCGGGCCGGACCTTTCTGCGTCCGGCCTTTTTCCGATAACCCGCCAGATGGTGTTGCAAGGGTTTGCAAACTTCCGGATAACTGGTGCGGGTTCAATTAACAAAAACCAATAGCTGAAATTCACATGAACAGGACTTTGCTGATGATCTCATTGCTTTGCATCTTCCCTGCCTGTCAGAAAAATGACGAATTGCCGGAACCTCAAACCAAGCGGCAGAAAGTTGTTTTTGCGGCCAGCAGGACCATACCCGGTGAAGGCATGCGTTCGGCGGATGACTGGGAATGTAAGCCGTACGAGCCCGATTACGCCCATATCACCATCAGTGATACGGATTATTTTCCGCGGCTTTACCGTATCGACGGTATTTTGTACACACAGTATATCCTTCTGGAGATCCCCAACGGGGCCATAACGGCCACCTATGTTGTTTCGAACTTTCTGCTTTACGACGACGGCGGAACCGCCGGCGGATACCTGGAAGCCGATGATACCATCGTGATGGGCATCCCCCGCGACACCTCCGCATATGCAGGATACGTGGGCACCACCCTTGATTTCAGTTTTGATGTGAATGTTTTTCAGGGGCTGGAAGTTCCCATTGAAGTATTGTGTGTGCATAACGATTCAGCAAAAAAACAATATCCGGGCCGCTGAGCTGCCTGCCCTGAACAGGCAGGTACCCGCCGGCAGTAACAAAAAAAAGTACGAACCAAAACCCAAAAATCATGATAGGAGAATTCACATAGCTGCATTTAAGCAGTAAAGAAAAACCGCTTATGACTTAATCAGTAAATAAATTATTAATCCAAATATCAAAAAAAATGAAAAAACTATTAGTATTGGTTCTTGTGTCCGTACTGGTGTTCGGATGTAAGAAAGACGAAGACCAGAAACCCGAAGTAACCCAACAGGAAATTTCCTTCGGGGCAATTCTGGTTGATCCCGGTGTTGGTATGAAAGATTTTGAATGTAAACTTGACGGCAGTGGGAACCTTCTGGAACCCGATTATGCGGAAGTTGACATCTTCGATGGTACTAGCACGACAACCTATTATCCGCTGGTTTTCCGCATCGACGGTGTTTTGTACACCCAGAATATCAAACTCGACATCCCCCCCAATGGATCATCGCATACCTTCCAGGTCGTGAAATTCCTGTTATGGGATGACAACAACACTCCGGCAGACAATACGGATGACCAGGTGGTAATGGGAACACCCTTGACAGGATCAGATTATGCTGTTTATGTAGCCAATAGTCTGAGCTTTGATTTTACCGTAACAGCCTTTATGAAAGTTGAGGTTGAAATTGATGTTCTTTGCTACCAGGACCACCTGTATGATGAATTTGGATTTGCATGGTTCCAGATTGACGAGATCGTGATCAGGGAGCAGTGTTTCTTCGGCGATATCTGCGTGAAACATCCCAGTGATTATGCAAACTCCAACTATAGCCAACAGCCTGGAGGCGTTGCCCTTGACATGCCGGCCATTGTAAACCTGGTTGTTAAGAGGAATGGTGTTGAAGTTGAAAAATCACCTTTTACCAACAACATTGGGCCCAACTATGGCGCCGGTGCACCCCTCTGTATTGAGTATCCCGATCACCTGAATGAGGTCGATACTTATACATGCGAACTCTGGATCCTTGTTAAATGGGGAGACACATTTGTGTTTAAACATTTCCATACATGGACATGGACCGATGCAAACCTGATACCGAATGGAGGAGATGGAATCGTTGAATTCGTTCTGGGAGAATGCAACCTTTCAGACACCGATTTGCAACTGGCTCCTTACCAGGATTTGCCAACAACAGCAAGTGTAACAATTAATCATAGCAATTATAATGGTATAACGCACGGTTACTGGGATTTATATGTAAATTCTGTTAATCCTACTGGAAGTTATGATTTACCTGTTTTAGTTGATCTTGCTGCCTGGTGCGCAGATGGAGGTAATGTTATCTCCGCGGGTCTTCACAATATGAATGTTTATTCATCTTTATATAGCCACGATTGGCCAGCTGGAGTACCATGGACTTTGGGAGAGATTGCTCAAGTGAACTGGTTGTTCAATAACCTTGATCAATTTGGTATTGATGTTGAAGATATTGCTACCGCAGAACAAGGACAAGATATTCAAGAAGCTGTTTGGTATCTGCTCGAGGGTGATATATATCAAGGTGTTAATAACTATTTAGCACAGGCAGCTGCTGGGCAGACAAGTTTTGTTCCTCTTCCGGGCGGATGGGCTGCTTGTATTTTTGTTAAAAATAACGATCCGGGATTTCAATTAATTATTACTGCTGTCGATCCGTGATGATCAAAACAATATCCGGAAAGGGTTTTTAACCCTTTCCGGTTTTCATTTATAAATACTGAAGTGCGATTAATCAAATTATTTTCAAAATTTAAGTATAAGGAACCAACTAAAAAAGATCTGTCATGGAAGCATTTAAGCGACATCATATGGTATTGTTATTTATCTTTTTAGTCATTTGTTCAACTAATGCCCAGGTTGCTATCAATGATGATGGAAGTAATCCCAATGAAAATGCAATGTTGGATATCAGCTCATCAAATAATGACAAGGGGATAATGATTCCTCGGATTTCTTCTGCTATCCGGGTTGCTCTCTCTCTGACTTCCACTGATGAGGGACTTACGGTATATGATACTGACACTAAAACTTATTGGTTATGGGATGGCAATAAGTGGAGAGATTTTAACACGGGTCCCAAACATTATGTGGGAGAGATTTTTGACGAGGGGATAGTTTTTTATGTAGATGAAACAGGTGCCAGTGGATTAATGGCCAGCTTGTGGGATCTTGATGGGGAAGACGGGGTAAGCTGGGAACCCAGTACGACCGATGTAGATGATTGCGAAAGTGTGCTTTACGGGAATTTAAATACTGCCAGTATAATGGATACAAACCCAACAAGCGGAGCTGCTTATCTGTGTGATGCTTTTTCGGCAGGCGGGAATTCTGATTGGTATCTTCCTGCCATCAGAGAATTATCCTTACTACTTTCTCATGCTCTACTCATCAATACCATCCTGGATAATGACAATGATGAAAATACTCACGGACTTTATCTATATGATGCAACAGGCACAAATACACTTTTTGGCAGATATTGGAGCTCTACTGAAACTTCTGATACCAGGGCTATGTATTATTATGATGCACAAGGTTATTATACAAATACAACTAAAACCCAATTATATAAAGTCCGCGCTATTCGTAAGTTTTAAGCGGTTTTTCTGTAATTCTCTTACGGGTATACACATCTCCTCCCACCGCCTTTCCATCCCCCTTTCATAAGCATCAATCCCGGCCAGCAGGGCCGGAATTTTATATTTACCCCCCTTCTTCCCCTCTTCCGGTACTCAGGTACTCCGGTATTTCCGTCATCCCGTCATCCCGTTCACCTCACAATACCTCACAGCCGTCCGACCTATTAGCTTATATATAAGCTAATAAAAACGGAGCCCCGATCCCGGATTTCAGACTTTAACATCCCGTTAACAAGCAGGGCCTTTTTACGGGCATACTTTTGCCACGAACCTGAATTTGAAATCTGAAATTACGAAACGATGATCCAGCTATCCATAGCCGGCCATGTCCGGCAAGTTATCACATTTACGGCCTGCCCTCATACCCTGACCGCTTTGCGGCAGGAGGCAGGCATGGCCACACCGCCATCGCCCCCGGCAAAAAATCATTTACCAACCCATTTATTGACCGCCTCCAATGAAAAGCCCGGCCAGGGTCATCCCCCTGCCTTTATGGCTTCCGGGCGGTGCATACAGGCCGACAAAGATTTTCAGATAACTAAATCAATTATTAACCAAAACCCGAACTTATGTAAACACGATGTGAATGAAAATCCAAAAAGAAGTATTTATTGATTACGATTACAGAATTCAATTTAAAACAAATTAAATCAACAACTTAACAACTTAAAAAAATGAAAAGAACCATTTTATTAGCAGTGATTGCGATTGGGGTTTTCTTTGCCGCCTGTAAGAAGGACGAGCAGATCGAAAAGGAACAACCCAACGCCAAACAGGAAGTATCCTTTGCAGTCGAACTGGTTGATCCCTCCAACGGTGGCGGCCTGAAAGACTGGGATTGCAAACTTGACGCCGCCGGCGGATTGCTGGAGCCCGACTATGCCCAGGTCACCATCGACGGCGTTGACTATTTCCCGCTGGTATACCGCATCGACGGTGTACTCTACACACAGAATATCAAGCTTGATATACTGCCCGGGAATGAGTCGCAGGACTATACCGTGAGCAAGTTCCTCCTCTGGGACGACGGCGGCACACAGGGAGGAACCCTTCCCGAAGCCGACGACCAGATCGTGATGGGGACGCCTGAAGAAGGCTCCGACTATGCCGTTTATGTTAACACGGAAGTATCATTCGACATTACCGTGACCGCTTTCCAGAAGGCCGAGTACAGCATTGACGTGCTTTGCTTCCAGGAAGCCGAGTACACCAAGTTTGGCTTCAACTGGTTTGCCATTAACGAGATCGTCGTCAGGGAGCAGTGCTTCTTCGGCGACATCTGTATCAAGCAGCCCTCCGCCTTTGCCGGCTCGAACTACGCCCTGCAATCGACAGGCCTGCAGCTTGACATGCCCGCCATCATGGAACTTCATGTGAAGGATGCCAGCGGCAACCATGTACCGGGCTCACCTTTTACCAACAACACTGAGGAAGCCGACTATGGCGTGGGCGCACCGCTCTGTATTCAGTATCCCGACAACCTGCAGATCGACGGCGAGGTATTTACGGTTGAGCTGTATATCCTCGTGAAGTGGGGCGACACCTTTGTCTTCAATCACTTCCACACCTGGACCTTCAGCGATGACGAGACCATCCCCGCCGGAGCCGACGGCATTGTGGAGATCGTGCTCGGCGAGTGCAACCTCTCCGACACCGACCTGCAGCTTGCTCCTTACCAGGACATCCCGACCATGGCCAACATTTCCATCGGTTACCCTGGCGACCCCGGTTACTGGGACATTACCGTGAACACGGTCAGCCCTCCGGGAAGCTATGAACTCATGCCCGGACTGCACTTCGGTTTCTGCGGTGACGTATATACCACCATTACCTCCCCGCAAACCTTTGATGCTTATGTATATCCTTCACTTTACGACAACGAGTGGCCGGCAGGCATGCCTTTCGACCTCAGCGAGATCGCCACGGTGAACTGGATATTCAATAACCTCGACCTCTTTGGCATGGACATCATGAACCTGACCAGTGCCCAGGGCGACGATCTGCAGGACGCCATCTGGTACCTGCTGAACGACGGCTACGGGGTGCCGAATGCCATCGCCACCGCTGCTGCCGGACAGACCAACTTCCAGCCCCTGCCGGGCGGATGGGCAGCCGTATGTTTCGTGAAAGATGACAACCCGCAGGCACACCAACTGCTCTTTGTTGTTGTTGATCCGTAATCAATAACCCGAATTTAATATCCCGGGAAGCGGCATCAGCCGCTTCCCGGTTTTTTCACTGAACCACATCAATATATCAAAAGAAATGAAGCATACCCACAGCAGTGTCAGCATCATGAAGCCTTTGTCGCTCTTCATCATCCTTTTCTCAGGCCTTTTCGCTTCCGGTGCCCTGGCCCAGGTGGCCATCAACGACGACGGCAGCGAGCCCAACGGCAACGCCATCCTGCACATCGACGTGGCGGCCAAAGACAAGGGCATCATCATTCCCCGCCTTACCGAGGCCCAGCGCAATGCCATGTCGCTCGGCCCGGCTGATGAAGGCCTCACCGTTTATGATACCGGCACCAAGAGCTACTGGCTCTGGGACGGCATGCAGTGGGGCAACTTCAACACAGCTCCCGAACGCAGGGTGGGAGAGGTGTACAACGGCGGCTTCATCTTCTGGGTGGATGCCTCCGGCAAGCACGGCCTCATGGCCAGCCTTGAAGACCTCGACGGCGGCAGCGGCGTGACCTGGAGCAACGTGGGCAGTACGAGCACCAGCGCGCAAAGCATGACCGACGGCGCATCCAATACCGATGCCATCATTGCGCAGGCAGGGCACAGCAACAGCGCCGCCAGGCTCTGCGCCGATTATACCGGCGGGGGGCATACCGACTGGTACCTGCCTTCGGCCAGGGAGCTGGCCATGCTCTTCAACTACGATGCCGTCCTCAACGATCTGCTCGAAAACGACGGTGATCCGTCCACCCACGGCCTCAACTCCCGCTTCGTATCGCCCTTCTTCAGCAGGTACTGGAGTTCCACCGAATACGACAACGACGAGGCCCTGCACTTCCTCGGCATCAACAGTTATGTGCAGCGCTTTTCAAAGTCGGGCGTGTGCGGCGTACGTGCCGTAAGGAAGTTCTGACACGGCCCCGCTTTATTTTTTTCCGGTTTCCGGAAAAACTTCTCCGTAACTTATAAAAGCCCTTGAACCTGCCTTCCCGGCCACAGCTCCGGCGATACGGGAATACGCGTGCCGGGACCTGCCTGGCCGCACTCTTTCCGGAGAGTAATTACAGGAAGCCGGTTACCGGGGCATGGATTTAACGATCCTTGAGGCCGGCCACATCAGCGCCGCCCTCAATGCCCGGATGCTCAGGTAGCATATCCTCTATGCCATTGTGCTGACCGAGAAGGAAAAATTTATATATTAGCTTGCTTTTTGCAGGCACCTCGCCAGTTTCCCGCATCACGACAGGGGTGGCGGGTTGTGTTGCTGCGTGTGGAACTATTACCCAAATCTATTTTAATGAGCTTTGTGTCTTAGTACGTTACAGGTTGTTGTAACTTGTTAAATTGGCCGGATGATTGCGTTTTCAGGGAGCAGAATGTAAACTGAAAATATGGAAGAAGGTTTGATAAAATCAATTGCATTCATAGATACAGAAATTGAACCCAAAAGTCTTAAAATTCAAGACATAGGATGTGTTAAGGATAATGGAAGTGTATTTCATAAGCCTTCATTTGACGGGTTGGTTCAGTTCCTGCAGGGAACGCAATTCATGTGTGGTCATAATATTTTAAACCACGACATAAAATATATCGGAAAAGCGCTGAATGATGCAGAAATACATCCGGATAACATTATTGATACCCTTTTCCTTTCCCCGCTTCTTTTCCCCAAAAAGCCATATCATGCGTTATTAAAGGACGACAAACTTCAGTCAGAAGAAGCCAACAATCCTGTAAATGATTCCATCAAAGCAAGAGATCTTTTCTATGATGAAATTGCTGCTTTCAGGCAATTAGACGAAGAACTCAAGCAGGTACTCTATCTCCTTCTGAACGACAAAAAAGAGTTTAGTCCTTTTTTTCGTTTTATTGGCTATACAAGTCCGGCCATTAATGTTGAAAAGTGCATTCGTGAAAAGTTTAAGGATCAGATTTGCGGGCATGCAGATTTGTCAGGAATAATTGCCGGGCACGCGATCGAAATGGCTTATTGTTTATCGCTCATTAATGTCAATAACCGCTATTCTATCACACCGCCATGGGTATTGAAAAACTACCCCGGGCTTGAGCGGGTCATGTTTCGTTTACGCAATACCCCATGCCTCAGTGGTTGTTTGTATTGTGATCAGTTTCTCGACATACACAAAGGATTGAACAAGTTTTTTGGGTTTGATTCATTTAAAACATTCGGAGGGGAACCATTACAAGAAAAAGCCGTTAAGGCTGCAATTGACGGTAAATCCATACTTGCCGTCTTTCCGACCGGCGGGGGAAAATCAATCACTTTTCAGGTACCCGCATTGATGAGCGGTGAAAGTGCCAAAGGATTGACAGTTGTGATTTCACCCCTGCAATCACTGATGAAAGATCAGGTCGATAATCTTGAAAAAGCCGGTATAACCGATGCTGTTACCATAAACGGATTGCTTGATCCGATTGAGAGGGCAAAATCAGTCAACAGAGTGGAAAATGGTTCAGCATCCCTTCTTTATATTTCCCCCGAGTCATTGCGGTCAAGGACCATCGAGCGATTGCTGGCAGGCAGAATAATTGTGCGCTTTGTGGTTGATGAAGCTCATTGCCTTTCTGCCTGGGGGCAGGATTTTAGGGTTGATTATCTATACATAGGAGATTTTATCCGCTCTTTCCGGATTAATAAAAACCTCAATGATGAAATTCCGGTTTCTTGCTATACAGCAACAGCGAAACCAAAAGTAATTGAGGATATCAGGAATTACTTCAGGGAAAAGCTTTCACTTGAACTTGAGTTGTTCACTTCAAAAACCTCAAGGACAAATCTTCAATATAGAGTACTTGGAAAAAGGAATGAAGAGGACAAATACCAGGCGTTAAGGGATTTGATCGGGGATAAAGATTGTCCGACAATTGTATATGTTTCAAGGACTGGAAAGGCATATAGCCTCGCTGAAAGATTAAGTGCGGATGGTTTTCAGGCGAAGCCCTATCATGGCAAAATGGACGTGAAAGAAAAGACTGCCAACCAGAATGCGTTCATGTCGGGCGAGGTCCGGATCATGGTTGCCACCTCCGCTTTTGGTATGGGTGTTGACAAGAAAGATGTTGGCATGGTCATTCACTATGAAATTTCCGATTCGCTCGAAAACTATATACAGGAAGCAGGCAGGGCCGGAAGAAATGAAAAAATAATTGCTGATTGCTATGTATTGTTTAATGAGGAAGATCTTGGCAAACACTTTATACTGCTAAATCAAACAAAGCTGTCGATTAAGGAAGTCCAGCAAATTTGGAAAACAATAAAGGAAATAACTAAGTTACGGTCAACTGTTTCGAATTCGGCATTGGAGATTGCCAGAAAAGCTGGCTGGGATGATTCGGTATTTGAGATTGAAACCAGAGTTAAAAGTGCCATTGCTGCATTGGAGGATGCCGGATATGTGAAACGTGGACAAAACAGCCCACGAATCTTTGCCAATAGTATTCTTTCGAAGAATGCCCAGGAAGCCATTGATAAAATTAATGCCTCTGAAAGATTTGATGAAAAAGAAAAGGAAAAAGCGATCAGAATCATCAAAAAACTGTTTTCCAGCAAAAGCAGAAAACATGTAAGCGATGAAGTGGCCGAATCAAGAGTTGATTACATCAGCGATCATCTGGGAATTGTAAAAGGAGAAGTGATCAAAATCATAAATCTTCTCCGTGAGGACAGAATTCTTGCTGATCTCAAAGATATTACGGCCTTCATAAAAAAAGGGGAAAATATAAATCGTTCTCTCAAAATCGTTGATACCTTTTGTAAGATTGAAAAATTTTTGTTTTCATTCATTGAAGAACAGGAAACTACCTGCCACATAAAAGAATTGAATGAAGAAGCCGGGGAAAAAGCATGTGAGGATGTCAACCCCGACAAGGTCAGGACGATTTTCAATTTCTGGGCAATTAAAAACTGGATTAAATGCCGTAACATAGGATATTCGAAAAACCATGTACTGGTGCTTTGCCTGCATCCGAAAGAATCTTTGGCGATGAAAATGGAAAGACGGCATGAATTGGCAAAGTTTATTGTTGAGGTCCTCTATGAAAGGAGCAACCTGCTTGCTTCAAGGGATACAGGGAAGGAGGAAGTGCTTGTAGAGTTTTCTGTTCATGAATTGAAAGATGCATTCGAAAACGCCATATACGGTTTCGGAAATATAGTGACAATTGAAGATGTTGAAGATGCGCTGTTCTACTTGTCGAGAATCGATGCCATAAAAATTGAAGGAGGCTTTCTGGTTCTATATAATGCCCTGTCAATTGAGAGACTCGAACAGGACAATTACAAAAGATATACCAAGGAAGACTATCAAAAGCTGGATAAGTTCTACGAAAACAGGGTTCAGCAAATCCATATCGTGGGCGAGTATGCAAAGAAAATGATGAGCGACTACAAGGAGGCACTGCAGTTTGCAGAAGACTATTTTCAGTTGAATTACGGGTCGTTCCTGAAAAAGTACTTTCCGGGAAGCAGGATTGACAATCTTAAGCTAAAAATGACTCCGGCAAAATTCAGACAGCTTTTCGGGGAACTTTCTCCAATTCAACTGAAGATCATCAATGATAATGAATCGAAATATATTGTGGTTGCCGCCGGGCCGGGAAGCGGGAAAACAAGGTTGTTGGTTCACAAACTCGCTTCTCTGCTTTTAATGGAGGATGTAAAGCATGAACAATTGCTCATGGTAACTTTTTCAAGAGCAGCAGCTACGGAATTTAAAAAGCGCTTACTGAAACTAATTGGCAATGCAGCTAATTTTATAGAGATAAAGACCTTCCATTCATACTGTTTTGATTTGCTGGGTAAGGTGGGGAGTATAGAAAAATCAGATCTGATTCTGAAAAAGGCGATCGAAAAAATCCAAAACAGGGAAGTCGAGGCAAATCGGATTACCAAAACCGTTCTGGTGATCGATGAAGCACAGGATATGGATCAGGATGAGTTCAATCTTATTCAGGCCCTGATGGAGCAAAATGAAGAAATGAGAGTTATTGCAGTTGGTGATGACGATCAGAATATTTTTGAGTTCAGGGGAGCCAGTTCAAAATATCTTATGCAGTTCATGCAGGTAAACAAGGCAGTCAAATATGAATTGGTTGAGAATTACAGGAGCAAAAGCAACCTTGTTGCGTTCACCAACCAGTTTGTGAAAAAGATACGCCGGCGATTTAAAGTTAATCCGATCATTGCCAGGCAAAACGACAATGGTAAAATTAAAGTGATTCGTTATCGTGGCGGTAACCTAATTACACCGCTTGTCCGCGACATTATGGCGACGAACCTCAGTGGTACCTCCTGTGTGCTCACGAAGACCAACGAAGAAGCTCTGCAAATAACAGGAATGCTCATCAGGAATGGAATGCAGGCTCGGCTGATTCAGACAAATGAAGGATTTAATCTGAATAATCTTGCCGAAGTCCGCTTCTTTTTAGACCGGATAAACTTGTCTGATGATGTATTTATTATCAGTGATGACATATGGGCAAATGCGAAACGGGAATTTTTTAACAAATATCAGAAGAGCAATAAACTGGAATTATGCAGGAATATTATCAAAGATTTTGAGGCCACCAATCCAAAAAATAAATACAAATCAGATCTCGAAGTTTTCATAAAGGAATCCAGCCTGGAAGATTTTTTTAGCGAAAACGGGGAAACGATTTTTGTTTCAACCATCCATAAGGCGAAAGGAAAGGAATTTGACAATGTTTTTCTGATGCTTGATAATTTTTATCCTGTATCGGATGAAGATAAGCGACTGTTATATGTAGCCATGACAAGAGCTAAACAAAATTTGTTTATTCACATGAACGGGAATTATCTTGACGGGATCGCTGTGCAAAATTTGGAGCGTATTGAGGATACGGGAATATATAACCCTCCACAGGAACTGGCCATGCATCTCACTCACAAGGATGTCTGGCTGGATTACTTTATCAATAAACAAGGGCTGATATCTAAGCTGCAAAGCGGGGATGCCCTTATCCTGAATGGAAATGAATGCCTGAACGCTCGAAGGCAGTCGGTTTTGAAGTTTTCCTCCCAATTTATAAAACAAGTTGAATTGATGAAAGAGAATAATTACGAACTGAAAAGTGCCAGCGTAAACTTCATTGTTTACTGGCATAAAGAGGAGACCGACAAAGAATTGAAAATTGTTTTACCGGAATTGATTTTTGAAATAACCCAGGGTTGCCAACCTTAATAGGGTTGCCAACCCTAATAAGGTTGGCAACCC
>CAZHFC010000051.1:4262-17653 GCA_964531985.1 uncultured Bacteroidales bacterium | reverse complement strand
GCTGAATATCCTTTGAAAATTACATCAAACCACAACCAGGGGCACGAAACGGCCTGAAAACAGGGCTTTTACAGCCTTAAACAGCCTCAAAAAAACCTCAGTTCACGCTGCCTGGAAGCAGAATACATGCAATTTCTGATGCAAAGGTATGTACATTATGTCAAAGAACGTAAAGCCTTTCAAAACAATTCAAGTTGTTTCGGCCCTTCGGGCAGCGGACTGCTTTTCCTGCCCCAGTAATTTACAATATCACCATATTGCTTGTCCGTAACCTGCAATATGCTCACCTGGCCCTTTTCAGGGATCAGTCCCTTCACCCTTTTCACATGCACTGCTGCGCTTTCCTTGCTGGCACAATGCCGGATATACACCGAATACTGCATCATGCTGAACCCGTCTTTGAGCAGGTCTTTTCGAAAACGTGTTGCCAGCCTCCTTTCTTTTTTTGTGGTAACAGGCAGGTCAAAAAATACAAAGAGCCACATGATATGGTATGCATTAAGCCTGGTTTGTTCCATGCTGTCTGCAATTTTCTTTCTCCTATATAATTGCCGGATAACTGATCCGCCGGTCCTCTCCATTATAGCACCTGGCCAGTGATGCAGTAGTATTCGACAGAGCGATCATCAGCGGGCGTTTTTTCTTTCCGAACCACACATCCACCGACAGCACTTCCAGTAATTTCATCTTGATACCGGTAGAGAGTTCACCCGCATCGCCGAACTGATCATACAACATGAAAACAAGTCCGTCGGCAAACGGCCGGTAGGGTTCCATAATGTCATCGGCAAGGCAGAAAGCATTATAGCGGTTGTGGTGGTGAATGCCGAGTGTGGCCAGCAATCCGCTGCCTGCCAGTGCGCGTGCCACGGCAGCCCTCAGCACGGCATAGGCATAATTCAGCATATTGTTGGGCACGGTTCCGTATCGTTCGCGGCTGAAATCACTGCCAAACAACTCCGGCCAGTACATCCTGGCAGCCGCTCCCTCGCGGTTGTCCGTATCGCCGCTCTTAACATGTCCCGCATAATAGGCCACATGCCTGTACTCCTTACCCAGGCACTTCAGCAGGGCAGCCTGGTTCCTGATCTTGGCCTCTACGGTCTGCTTCCATAATTGCTTCTTTAACGGGATCCCCGCAGCAATCTGATGGCTGAAGAGCTCCTGCTGTAAATGGTGGCCGTTCAGGTTTAGCAGCATGGCATGCGGGTGATATGTCCGGTCGCAGTAAACCACCGCCACGTTGTTACCGACCAGTTCTTCTATCAGCGGCATGCTGATGCTGATCTGCTGGTTCTCCAGCACCACGAAGCCGAGGTCTTCCACCGGGGCCGTTTTAATTTCACCGCCATCCTTCAGTTCTGCCACCAACTGCCTGTTTTTAACGGTCAGTTGGCAGGGATTGGAAAAGAAGAGGGTACGTTTGAGCATTTTGTCAGTCTTTAAAATGAACAATTCCTGTTGCAGACATCGTAAAATCAAAGCCCTCAACCAATGCCTTAAACTGGTTTTGGTTAAGTTTACGTTGAGCAATATATGGTTCATCCATTCTGAAAATACCATCCTGTATCTTTAGTTCTTTACTTAATCGTGCCTCACATGTATGCCTGAGAACTATTGTAGCATATTCATTAATTTTCCCAGCGGTACTCTTAATTCTTTGAACACTGAGCCCTATCACTTTATATAATCTCTTTTGGATGTCAGGGAAGGATAACCGATCAATCTCATCAGAGTTATTTTCAATCAATAAAACCAATGTGCCAATTTTAATAATTTGTTTTATTGGAAATGATGATCGAGGGTGAATTTTAGGTACAATTTCATAATCCAGTTTACCGCAATAATACTGTCCGGCTTCTAAATAGTTAACTAAAATAAAATCTCTTTTAATTATACCTTTATTATTAACACCCTCATAAATTGCAATTAAATAATTTCTATCATTTTCAAAATTTGAATATTGTTTATAATCATGTAGTGACAAATCTCGGTGTTTCTTTATCTGTATAGGGTTGGTAATGTTGGATGCAATGCACCTCACTTTTTTTATCGGGGTGATTGAACCATTCTTGTTTTTGATATGAAACAGAGCAGATAGTTCATGCTTCAGATCATTTATCAGGCTATTAAGCCGGTTTATCTCATGCTCATCTTCGGAATTTTTAATTTGCTTATTTAGATTGTCAAGTTCTTTCTTTATTTCACCTTCTTTAGTTTTATCAACAGTGACGATTTCTCTAATATGAGGATCAACAATATTTTTTATATCAGAAGCAGTTAACGCATCAAGGGATTTCCTGAAAACGTATATTATTCTTTCTTCCTTTACACCATACCTATTATTTACCAATACTTTAATGGCACCATAATTGGTCTCCTTATGCAGGGCTCCCCTGACAGTATCTCCCTTTTGGAAAACTGGTTGCCCGTTTTCATTACGTTTTATTATACCTCTTGCCCGTAATTTCTTCTTTGATTGTTTTGAAAGATTATCAGGAGTGTAATGCGATACCAGGACTTCTTTTTCAACGCCAAGTACGTCAGTTATGAAAGTCGGCCATGGCACCTCAATTTTCGGTTTACTCTTGCTACCGGCCATTTCCGCCTCCTCCCAGTCGTGATAGAATTTAGCAAGTAACTCATAGTTTTCTTTTGTAATACATGCAATGGTGATGGCATCTATACAATGATGAATGTGGCTGACACGTTCCTTTTTCTCATATTCGGACTGAAGGCCCCAAGCCTTTCGAAAATCAGCCACTGTATTGCCTTTAACAGTATAGACCTTGTCAAAATATGTTTTTAAATATAAGCGGGCGTATTTAGTAATAATGCCTGTATCTACCAATTGGCTGTTTTTAAATCCATCGGACACATCTTCCATAATAAAACGATAGTACTTTTCACGCCAATAATCTCGTTCAAATACCAAGTAATGACGCTTCTGAATCAAACGATCTTTCATTTCTTTGTCAGCAGCATTTTTCACAACGCGTGTTAATGAGTGTACCTGTTTATCAAGTTCTTCGTACTTTCCTTTCCACTGCTCGATACGTGAAAGAATCTCAGAATGATTGTCCAGCTGCGACGGCATTTTATTTCTCTTTACCGACCTGTTAAACCTATTGCTGCATAATGTTTTATTTACCTGAGAATTATCAAGTGAAATACTCCGTGGGATTGTATGTTCAATATCATACGCAGGATTTGAACCGATAAAATCGCTTACTTTTATTTCTGAACCAGTGTATAAGCATTTATGATTTTGTTCTTCCCATAATTGATATTTTAATATATCATCTGATGAGGGTTCAATGTTTAGGCCATTTGCAATATAATGCTGTTTTATTAAATCGGCATATTCTTTATGAAGGGTTTCCCGGGCTTCCTGCCATCTCTTGAGCGCTTTTCGTTCATTCGCATTTTTGAGATCTCTTGCCATTTCAACATTAACACGTGTATTTGCATCAATAACATCGTTCTCTATTAACTCATTTATTAGTTTTCTTAATTGGTGCAATGAGCGCATTGCCATTGGATTCCGTATTGAAGAAACCATCGGACTTCCCAGATATAAACGTCCATCAGCCCGTCTTTTGGGAGGATCAAACACATCAATAGCAGAGGGATGATAAAGTTTTTCCAGTTTTTGGGCACTTATATTAAAGTTATCGGATATAAACGCTTTAACCTGTTCATCAATTCTTTGTATACTGGCAAAATCTCCCTTACCCCAATTCCTTTTCATCTGTGATTCAAACAAAGTGAATGCTTTGTTCTCTATTTGAGTTTTTCTTTCCTCCGGAAAAAATGAATATGTTTTTTTTCCATAATAGTTTTCAATTCGTGAATTAAGTTCAATTCTATATATTTCTTTTGCCTCCTCACTCCAAGTGGAATTGTTCTCCCTGTTATCTTTTATATATCCATTTACAATATCAATAATGCTTTTTTCTTGATTTTGACTGCGGATTATTTCACTGACTGCATCACTTATTATTCTTCTATTCTTTTCAATATTCCAAATTTCAGATGGTAAAATATCATCCAGTTTGGCCAAAAAAACAGCATGGGAATATATCAACCCCATTCTCAAAAAAGGTAAAATCTTTTTTATGGCTTTTAAACTCAAGGTTGAATAGTCTTTCTTCAACTTAATCTTCAAAAATTTATCGATTTTTTCTGTGGAGAGGTTTAATTTATCGCGTGCAAAATCAGCAAGCTTTTTATCAGAATCAAAAGAAAAAAGGACATGCCAAACATCGTTAATATCAATAATCCCCCTTCCCCCATTGGTTTTATTTAAGTATTCAGTCTTAAAAAGCATGTACTGATCACCAAAAATCTCAATAAACCTGGCAGAAACGGGGCAACCACTAACGGTAGTCTTTAAACTGTAATTAAACAACCAATCTTCAGGATTCTTCTTATTATCCTTGAAATATTTATACTGTTTTTTAGGTGCCAGGTTTTTTGCAATATCCTCAAATTCAAAATAATCTTTACTTTTCCTTAAAAAAAGAGGTAAAATTTTTTGTTTCTCTGCCTGAGTTAATGGCCGCAATTTGTCATCATCAGGCATTTTAATTTTTATGTTATTGATAAACGACAACATTCTGAATTCTTCAAATTCAGGCCTTGATACAGGACATCTTGGCTTGTTCTTCTCAAAAACACATTTCCCAACAAGTCCTTTTTGCGACTTCAATGGTCTTTGATAAAAAATTGCTTTTCCCATCTCACTGCACAAACCCTGAGGCAGATTTTGAAATTCACAAATTCGATTAAATTCAGCCAGATAGTGATCTTCACGATGAGTGTATGTGTCCCTTATTTTCTCACCTGCCAGGTATTTCTCGTAAAAATATTGTCCTAAGGTCCTATCGCCCTTCTCTTCATTAATTTCAGAAATTGCCTGCTTAACAATCCCTTCATTTTCATTTGTGCTTTCAAGCCGATTGCTATGAAACCCACGCCTTTGGGCCAGATGATAAAAAGCGCGTCCGATTTGATATCTTGCCGAAACGTTGTTTAAATCTAATTTCTCGGAAACAGCAAGATTTCTGAAATAATAAGGTGTTCTATTACCCTTTTCATCGGTGCGTAGCCATTCTCTGAATTCAATATTCCTGGGGTAAATCCCCTTATATCGCCATAGATCAAGCTCTTGATCCGGGATTTCCGGACAATATTGATATTTAACTAATACCTTTATAACATTTATCTTTCGCAGTTTTCGACGATACTTTAACCTTCTGGCACTGCGATATTTCGTTCGTTCAGCTGCTTTAGAGCTCTCATTCCCTTTCTCAATTTTAACACCCTCTTGAAAAATCCGGACACCCTTTTGCAACAATGTAAATTCAGAGTAATCCTTATCCACCACAGCCCATCCAATACTGTTTGTACCCAAGTCTAATCCTAATATTTTCATGATTATTGGTTTAAAAAATGATTTGAATGCAGAAAAATAATAAAAATTATTTGATCTGTCAAAAAAATTGATTATATTTGCCCTAATTACATCTTATCACAATAAGGCTTTATGCCGAAGGATGTAAATCCTATACTCCCGCTTAGGTGGGAGTTTTTTTTAACGCCTGACAACACCCCCCGCTACCCCATAATTCTTATATTTGGCCTGTAAAGCCCCATACCGCTGCAGCGGGGTTTAAAAAAATCATCTGCATCCCATGGAAAACATCAACGTCCTGCAAACCATCCTCATCGTGCTTGTTTCGGTATTTTCGGTTATCGGCGGCATTTGGGGATTTTTTAAGATCTTTTTCAGCTACCGCTCACGCTTCCTATTCATCACAAACTGCCAGATCCTGCACCGAAGCATCTGGAAGGATATCAGCAAACGCTATACCATCAAACAAAACGGCCCGCAGGACCATGCTTTCCGGCCACTGGTGCTACTACCCCACACCCTCAGAAAATATTCGAACATCCCCAACGGGGCAAAGGCCATCCTCGAATGTATCAATCCCGATAAGGAAAACAACCTCAAGATCATTGCCGAAGTGTACTGGATCCCCGACGACATGAAGCCCTGGAACACCATCAACCACCCGGTATTTTCACTGGTGCTCAGAAGATACTTCGGCATCGAACGCCCGCTCTACCAGGATGAAGACACGGCTAAAGGCAACTGGGTGAAGGTAAGCCACTCGCTTGAACACCTCGACCCCCTCCACCGCAGAGACGAACTGGACGGCAGCATGATGCACTGGGCGGTGAACAACAACATCACCTTCCGGTATTTCAACCCCTGGGCTACCGAAAAAGAAGACAAGTATACCCGCGAACCGCGAAAAAACAATTTTATTGAATACTGCGGGCTCTCCATGGTGCTGCGCAAAAGATCCATCCACCTCATCGAAAAGGAATAAGCCAATCATTCACAAGCCTGCCCTGCCCTCCCCTCCCCCCCGGCAAAATTTTGCCGAAGCCATTATATTTTTTATATATTTTTGAACTGACGTAAACAAAAACCCGACATGATGAAAAAAATACTTCTTCCGGCTGTCATGCTCATCGCAGCCATCACCCTCAAGGCCCAGCACATCCCACTGCCCGAAGCACTGCCGTGCTGGAACAGCCTCCAAACAGATCGCGGTACCGAAGTCTTCCTCCTCGATTCAACCTATGCCCACTTCTTTCCCGAAGACGGCGGAACCACCGACTCCTTGCTCAGGCACAAGCATTACGCAAAGTATTCGGAACGCGGACTTGTCACGGCCGATTCAAGCCTCGGCCTTTTCCTCGATACCACCCAGTGGCTCTATTCCCAGAAAAGGGAATATACCTATGATGATTTACAAAGACTCACTGAAAGGACAGAATACACAGGCACGATGGTGAGTAACATCTGGGTACCGAAATACCGCTATATTAACAACTATACAGGCAGTACCGCAATGACAGATTACGAGCTGGAACTACTGTATTACAGCCAGGCCTGGAATAAGCACGACAGTGCCGCGAACACCTGGGACAAGCTCCAGCAAAAGGAATTTGCCCACCGCTATATATGGGATCCTGATTCGGGAGCGTATTACATCCGTAACCACAGCCATTATGCCTACAATGCCCAGGGCCTGGTCACCGGCGATACGATATTCCAGTACTGGTCGACGGGTACTCCCATGTTCAGTTACCTGCGCGTATATACCTGGGATGACCAGGGGAACGAGCTCACCCACACGGCTTTCAACTGGGACGATATGGCCCTGGCCTGGGAAGAAGTGGAAAAGCACGTGAACACATACGACGGAGCAGGCAACATACTTACCAGTTTCAGGTACGAGTGGGACTATGACGCCGGCCAGTGGGAAAATATCGACCAGGGCTACTTCACCTACGATGAAGACAACAACATGCACCTTTGGATGTACTGGACAAAGGACGAAGATACGGGCACCTGGATGAAAGGGCACACCATGGAATTTTTCTGGAGCCTGCATACCATCGTCGGCATCGGGGAAGCGGTTCCCGGAGAGCTTCTCTCCGTTTATCCCAATCCTGCCGCCGGCCGGGTCACGATTACCTCCGCCTCCGGCGGCAACATGGACATATACGACATGAACGGCCGCCTGCAGTTTTCATTCAGGGCGGAGGCCGGCACCCTCAGTATCGACCTCAGCCGGCTGAAACCGGGACTGTACCTGCTTTGCAACGAAAACAGGAGCAACTGTCAAAAGTTGGTGATAAGGTAAAGCAGGGGAATGGTAATGCCTGCCTGCAGGCCATCCCCCTCTTTCATCAGCCGTTCAGCACCTCAAACAAAAGGTCTTTCGTTTCCTTGTTATAGACGCCGTTTACCGGCAGGCCGGTTTTCATCGACTGCAGCAGTTTTACTGCGTTCTCTGTCCGGGTCCCGAAGTCGCCGTCGCTGGTGCCGCAGTCAAATCCCGCTTCCTTGAGGGCATCCTGCAGGTCTTTCACCTTGTCGCCCTTGTCGCCCTTCTTCAGCACGGGGGCGGGCAGGCTGACGATGCCCGAGGGCACCAGCCGCCGGAAGCCCAGCACATTTTCGATGGAATATGCCGACACGGAAACCTGGTTTCCCTGGTTCCCGCCCAGGCAGTAGACCCTTTCGCCGTCGATGGAGAAGCCGAAGAAGAAGCCCACATGTCCCAGCCAGGAGTCGGGGCTGCCGCGCCAGAACACCACAATATCGCCGGGTTCGGGGGTATTGTCAACATTTTTTCCGCAGAGCAGCCAGGAGCGGGCATTGGCCTTTCCGCTTCCCTTGAGCCCGGCCTTTTTGGCCACCCAGTTCACGAAGATGCTGCACCAGGGGGTTTCGTCGTCATTCACCCAGGTAAAGCCCGCCTCTTTGGCATAATTCACAATGGCGGGGTTATGCGCCGGCCCGCTGATCTCTTTCTGGCCCAGTTCGGCCACGGCAATTTTCAGTAATTTATCCATAAATGATCGTTTTGATTGTTATCAGCGCGTATAATACATTTTTGCAAAATCGAAAGCGTTGCTGAACATGATCTTGTCGATGGCCTCATTTACCGGCAGCCCCATCAGCAGGTCGTCAATGCCATCCTGCAACGGGAGCAAGGCTTCCATCTCCTGCCTGAAATTACCAAACTCCCCGGCAGTGATGAAGCCATCACCGGGATTGATCATACCGTCGAAATCGGTACCGATGGCCAGCATGTTCCATACCTTCACCTTTTCACCGGCAGGCACCTTGTCGGCATTCACCACTGCCTTTACGATGCCAAGCAGGTTATCGATCATCTGTTGTGCCCAGAATTGCCGCACCTCCTTGCTGTTACGCTTAATATCAGGTTTTGTGAATTTCCGGTGATAATCGTGCATGGTTTTGTAACCCGACAGGATGCGCTCATCGAAATTCAGCCCCATGATACCATTTGAATGGAAAACCTCAAGGATCTCATCATCGCAGAGGTTGATGGCCCAGTTGTTGAAATTGCCTGAAGCCTTGTACTTATCCTCGGCCGTATCGGGCCAGATAATGGCCGAAGTCATGGTGCGATGCCCCGAATAGGCAGTATGGCTCACCACCACAGGGATCTTGTCGGCATCATCCTTCCCTTCGTTGAACTGCCGTAGCCGTGCATAATACTCCAGCCTGGCAGCCACGCTCATATGCTTGGTGTCGATGAGGATGCGCGGGCCATTGCCTTCAAAACCGTTCAGGCCCAGGAAACAATCAATCACCTTACGCCCTCTGTCGTTGATGGGCTCATTCAAACCAACGGCCTGCTTCAGCAGCAAACTGGCCGGCGAAGGCAGGCTCCTGGTATGCCCGCAAAATCCATTGTAAAAGTGATGCGACATGGATACGAAGAAAGGCGGGTGCTCCCACTTTTTAACGGACGCTATGTTGCTTAAGGTCTGTTCCAGGCTGAAACTGCCATTCTCAATGGACTTTTCATTCCCCATGATGAATGACTGCGCACCTTCGGCCGTGATGATAACCCCGATGGTACCCTCCTCCTGTAAAAGTGCACCCAGATCCTCGCCCGGCTTTACGATCACATATTTAAAGTCTTTCCCGTCAATACGGTGCGTTCTCCCATCCTCTTCCTTCAGAAAATGGTATTCTTTGGTAAAAAAGTCGAAATAACGATAATCATCCGCCTGCACCATGTTCACAAATTTTACGGGAACCCTTGAGATGGCTTTGGCGGCCACATCGGAGACCAGCCCCTTGCCCAGAATGCCGGGGTTGAACCAGCCCTGCTCGATTGGATATATGGATACATAAATGAGTTTCACCCCCCCTTTGGCCAGGGTGGTAAAATCAGACTGGGTGTATTCAGGGTATTTGCTGTCGCGCTGGCGATCGAGGGGAGGGTCGTAATCCCACACATTGTTGTTACGGTTTTTTCCGGCCACTTTAAAAGCAAAAGGATGCAGGCCTGAATGACAATGAATATCGGCAAATTTCGACATTTTGCTATTTTTTTGTAAACAATAAACAAACGGATCCCTTTGGAGTATTCATAACAATATGTTAAATCCCACCATCAGGAAACAAATCCGGGCTCCTTCGCCGCGTTTACCGGGTCAGCATCATCTTCTTCACCTCTGAGCCCGTTTTCGTGGTAAGCCGGTAAAAATAGATTCCTCCGGCCAGTGTGCCGGGATCCCAGCTCAGGATATGAAGGCCCGGACCAAAGGTATCTTCTGCCAGCACATCTATCTCCCTGCCAAGCTGATCAAAAACGGATATCTTCAGATGAGCCGGCTCGGTCACCGTGAAAGGGATCATGGTAAGGCCATGGTGCGGGTTGGGGTAGTTCTGTCCCAGCATGGCAGGCAGCCCGTTGCCGGTTGGCAGCGGCTCGTCGACCGACACCATGGCATAGGCGCATACGTTGTCGATGTAAAACTCCTGTCCGCCCACCAGCAATTGCGCTACCGGGCCTTCGATCACGCAACTGCTGGTATATCCCGACATGCTCACGCTGATGCTGAAGCCGGGTTGCAGCACGGCATCGGTCAGTTCACCCACAAAGACGGGCCCGCCGTTAACGCCGATGTTCTCATGCCCGCCGTAGTCGGCAAAGTCGAAAGTCACCATCTCAATGGGCATCCCGATCCAGGTAAAATCAAAAAGCAGGTTGATGTTCGAAATTTCCATGTTGTTGCCGCTGCCGAGGCCGCCGCCAACCGATACCTGGGCCTGTCCGAAATTGGTGCCCCCGGTTTCATAGATGAACTCCTCAACGGCCACATCGATGCTGTTCTGGTTAAAGATCACCTCACCAGGGCTGTTGATGCCGGCTCCGTATTGTGTCCCGACGGTCAGCGGCTCAAAGTCGACACAATTTGTGTAAAAGCCCACCTGCATGGGGCAGACATTATCAATGGTAAATTCCTGCCCGCCCACCAGCAGTTCCGTGATGGGATCAGAATGGCTGAAGATGGTGGCCTGCATGTAGGAACCCATGCCGGTGATGAAGAAGGTGAACCCGGGGGGCATCACAGCCATGCTGAGCTCGCCCGACCATATGGGAAACCCGTTAACGGAGATATTCTCGTCGCCACCGTAATCCTCAAAATCGAAGGTCACCCAGTTGGGCAGTTCCGCCAGGCCCGAAAAATCAAAAACCAGGTTGATGTTATCGGTCCACATGGCCTGCCCGGTGCCGTAACTTGCACTGCCGTCGATCACTGTTGCAGTACCGAAGGTTCCCCCCCCGCCCGGCCATTCAAAATATTCAACGCTCACGGGTATGTCGTTCTCGGTGAAGATCACCTCCCCGATGGTGTTGATGCCATTGCCGTATTCGGCCCCCAGCGGAAGCATTTCAAAGTCGACACAATCCGACGGGTCTTCCACCAGCGTGGCACAAATATTATCGATCATGAATTCCTGTCCGCCGATCAGCAACTCGGTGATATCACCGGTAAGCGTTGCCCGTTGGAAGCTGCCCATGTTCATGATGGCCATGCTGATGCCCGGGGGCAGGACGGCCATGCTGATCTCACCGGCAAAGACGGGCGATCCGTTCACCGAGAAATTCTCATCGCCCCCTTCATTTAAATAGTCGAAGCTCACCCTGTTGGGCACAAAGCCCAGGTTTTCGAAATGAAAGGCCAGGTTGATGTTGTTGGTCCACATGGCCTGCCCGCTGCCGAAACTGGATGTACCGTCCATAACCTCACAGTCGCCAAACATCCCGCCACCGCCAACCCACTCGAAGTATTCGACCGTAACGCTAATTTCCTCCTCAACCAGGATTTCATCCCCGATGGAATTTACGCCGCTCCCGAACATACTTCCCATAGCGAGGGTTTCAAAGCTTACGCAGTTCTGCGGAATCTGCGCAAGGCCGGACATTGCCATAAAAATGGCAGCACAGGAAAAAATAAAGATCTTTGCTTTCATAAAATTGGTTCTTAAAGGTGAATATTGGTTTTTGAACGCCCTAAGGTACGAAATAATGATCCGTAATTCAAGCCTGAAACTTTTTTTTGCCATCGCGGCCCATCGATGCCGGCCCGCAAAGCAATTGTTTTTTCCGGCAGATCTACCCCGGCAAGCTCAGTCAGTAGATACAAATTCAGTTTTTTAATGAATATTTTTTTGATTTACAGAATAATATTTATCTTTGCACCCCCATTTGAGGCTAAGAGTATTATTAAACAGCAATCATAAGAATATGGCGAATCATAAATCAGCGTTAAAGCGGATCAGGCAGATCGAAAAAAGGAGGATACACAACCGTTACTACGGCAAGACCATGCGCAATGCCGTGAGGAAGTTCAGGGCGATCGACAACAGGAACGATGCAGAAGAAAAGCTGCCCGGCCTCATCTCACTGATCGACAAGCTGGCCAAGAAGGATATCATCCACAAGAACAAGGCTGCCAACCTCAAATCAAAGCTGACCAGGAAAGTCAATTCCATGTAATGGATCAACCATAAAGATTTTTTTTTAAAAGTCCCTCCCGAAAAGGTGGGACTTTTTTCGTTTTCGGGTATTAATAGTCAGGAGGGATCATGAAAGACGACTATTGCAAGAACATACCCATCAGGCTTTGGGCCGAGGATGAGCGTCCGCGCGAGAAGCTGATGAACAAGGGCAGGCGGGCGCTGAGCAATGCCGAGCTGATTGCCATCCTGCTCGGATCGGGCACGCGGGAGATGTCGGCCCTGGAAATATCCAGGCGGATACTCGACGACACCCAGGGCCGGTTGAAGGAACTGAGCAGGTTATCGGTATCGGACCTCACAAGGCGCAAAGGCATCGGCCCGGCCAGGGCAGTCGCACTCATCGCCGCCCTTGAGATCGGCAACCGCACGGGAATGGAAGAGAGCCTCGACCGGAAAAAGGTGAGCAGCAGCCAGGATGCCTACGACTTCTTCCGTCCCCTGCTGCGCGATTCAGCCTATGAAGAATTCTGGATCATGCTGCTGAACCGCGGAAACAAGGTGCTGAGAAACATCTGCATCAGCCAGGGCGGCCTGTCGGGCACCGTAGCCGACCCCAAGAAGATCTTCAAAATGGCCCTTGAACAATATGCCGCCTCAGTAATCCTTTGCCACAACCACCCTTCCGGCAACATCACACCCAGCGAATCCGACATCCGTCTCACACAAAAACTCAAAAGAGCCGGCTCCTTCCTCGACCTGCCCGTGATCGACCATATCATCATCGGCGAGAACAATTATTTCAGCTTTGCGGATGAAGGTTTGCTTTAGGAGAGAGTTAGAGAGTCAGGGAGTTAGAGAGTCAGAGGGTCAGAGAGTCAGAGGGTCAGAGGGTCAGAGGGTCAGGGAGTCAGAGGGTCAGAGGGTCAGAGAGTCAGGGAGTCAGAGGGTCAGAGAGTCAGGGAGTCAGAGGGTCAGAGGGTCAGAGGGTCAGAGGGTCAGAGGGTCAGAGGGTCAG
>CAZHFC010000051.1:0-4162 GCA_964531985.1 uncultured Bacteroidales bacterium | reverse complement strand
GAGTCAGAGGGTCAGAGGGTCAGAGGGTCAGAGGGTCAGAGGGTCAGAGGGTCAGGGATATAATAATAACAAATAAGTGTTATGGTACAGATTAAAACACATAAAGACTTAAGGGTATATCAACTTGCCTTTCAATCTGCATTGGAAATTCACGAAATATCAAAATCATTTCCCAAAGAGGAAAGATATTCCTTAACTGATCAAATTCGAAGATCGTCAAGGTCAGTTTGTGCAAATATTGCGGAAGCATATCGAAACCGAAAATACAAAAAGGCATTTGTTGCAAAATTAATACTATGCGTATCGGAAGCATCAGAAACCATTACATGGCTCGATTTTGCCATCTCCTTTAATTATCTTGAAAATGAAAAGCATACAAAATTGATCCAATTGTATGATCATATTATCGGAAAACTTGTTAATATGTCAAGGCAGCCAGAGAAATGGTCATTTTAGGAAAATCTCGAATTCTCTGATTCAGGAACTCTCTGACTCATCATATCTACTGAAAAAGCTTAAATTTGAAAACAAAATACAAGTGAATGCAAAAACTCCTCACCATCATCGGCGCGAGGCCGCAGATCATTAAGGCAGCGGCGCTTTCCAGGGCCATCAGGGCCGATTTTTCGGATCGACTGCAGGAAGTGATCCTGCATACCGGGCAGCACTACGACGAGAATATGTCGCAGGTGTTCTTCGACGAGATGGGCATCCCGCCGGCCGACTACAACCTCAGCGTGGGTTCGGGAAAGCACGGTGAGCAAACCGCCGCCATGATCAAAGGCATCGAGGAAGTGATCGAAAAGGAAAAGCCCTCTTGGCTGGTGCTGTATGGAGATACCAACTCCACGCTCGCGGGGGCCATTGCGGCAGTGAAAATGGGTGTGCCCGTAGCCCACATCGAAGCCGGTCTGCGTTCCTTCAATAAATCCATGCCCGAAGAGATCAACCGCATCACGGCCGACCACTGCTCCACCCTCCTGTTCAGCCCGACAGAAACCGGGATCAACAATTTAAAACGTGAAGGGTTTCCCGTGGGGGAAGAAGGGCCATATTCGCCCGATCATCCCGGGGTGTTCCATTGCGGTGACGTGATGTACGACAATGCCCTGTATTTTTCCCGCGTAGCGGAAGAGCGTTCGGAGATACTGAAAAGAACAGGCATGGAGGGCAAGCCATTTGTGCTGGCCACCATCCACCGCGACCACAATACCGACAGGGCGGAGCGGCTGACGTCCATCTTCAGGGCGATCATAAAAATTGCAGAGGAAGAGAAAATGCCTTTCATTATCCCCCTGCATCCGCGCACCCGGAAGATGCTGGCCCGGCAATTGCCCCTGGAGGTGCTGGAAAGCCTGACGGATTCGCCCGGGATAAACATAACCGAACCCGTATCCTTCCTCGACATGTGCCTGCTCGAACAAAAGGCCGGAATGATCATGACCGATTCGGGAGGGGTTCAGAAAGAATCCTACTTCTACCACAAGCCCTGCATCATCCTCCGCCCCGAAACCGAATGGGTGGAGATCGTGGAGAACGGCTCGGCCATCATCGCCGATGCCGATGAAGACAGGATTTTAGCGGCTTACGATCATTTTATTGAGAACCCACCTAGCAAATTCCCTCCTGTATATGGAGATGGGAGAGCTGCGTGGTTCATATGCAGTAAGCTATCTGTTTAAAGACCAATTAACTCTATTTTAATAGTACCATCTTGTGGGTATCAACCCGGGAATTATTGACAAGAAGTGTACAATAATAGATACCTGTAGGTAAACTACTTAAATCGAATACTATTTCATGGGTTCCATTGTTTTCCAAACTCAGGTGAACCATAGGGGAACAAAGCAAAGTACTGCCAACCACTCCACGCATAAATCAGTATTTCCGCTAGGCCACCGGTTTCATCTCCATTATTATGGTCGGCAATCCAGTGCTTTAATAATTCAAGGCTGTTTAGCGTGCTATCCCAATGAATAAATGCAGTTGAGTCAATTTTGTTATGCATTCCCCGGTAATATTTATCATAGCCATGCATCCAATACAGGTGCATCAGCGAGGCACTATCCAATGCAGGGTCATCATAATCATCAAATGAGGGGCAACCATTTACTTTGATAATATCAAAACCACTTTGTTGCATAGTCCAGGCAGTGCTATCCCCATCATTCAGGAAATTGTATGTAAAAAATGGATGATATAGGTTTGTTAATGTATCAATTGCGTCACCTGCACTAACATCGCGCAAACGATTAATCTCATAAGTAAAACAATACCAAACTTCTGACGCATGTATACATGAGCCAGTCCAGAGCTGATCAAACACAGGAGGCATATATTTAAGTTCATTGTTTTTAACAACATATGGCAGAGAGTCAAGAGCTGATTGGGATGTCAAAACCATAACCGGGACTGTAGTCTCCATTTCGGGTGTCATGGGTAAAGCATCACCAGCAATCCATGGATCGCCATTGGGATCGGGGTTTACATTTACAATCTGAGCATACAAACTTATGCTCAATAGCAAGAGAATTAAAGATAAAAGTGTTTTCATCGTATTGGTTTTAATGGATTATTTCTTTATAAATCTGCCATTTATTCTTTTACAATCAGCAATAACTGAAATAATATAGAATCCTGAAGGAAGAACACTTACATCTATCATTAATTGAGAGCCTCTGGAAAAAACCTGCTCCTGCTTAACAACCATACCTTGTGCATTATGTATGTATACTTCGTATTGATACTCCGGTCCGTCAGGTAAGTTTCCTACAAATAATCGCTCATCCACAGGATTCGGATATAAGATCAATGAATTTTTGCTTGGTAAATAATATTCTTCAGCAATTGAAACTGTAGAATTTATAGTCCGATAAAGAGCATTTGATGCAAACTCTGATGTAAGGTAAAGATAGCCAAGTTCATCGTCGGTCATAAATCCTTTTGGCCCAAGGAAAAGGCCTTCTTCAAAATATTCAAAAGTTTGGCCATTATCCAGCGAACGAATTACCTGGCTAGATGAAACATAAATATGGTTCACACCATTAACTACAACATCCTCAACCTGTGGACCAACAATAAGGCCCTCCCACTCATCCTCACCATTTCGCAAAACATATAAACCCGGGTGCATTATGTCTCTTACACCCGCAAAAACATCGCCTTCGCTATTCTCAGCCAGTGACGACACCATATGATTAAATAAGCCGGAAAGCTCCCAGCTATCGCCGCCATTGCTCGATTTATAAACTCCTCCCATATCCGGAAAATAACCTGTAAGGGCAATATACAAATCGCCTGATTGAGTTTGCAGAATATCCAAAATATACTCACTACTGTTCGATGTTATAAAGACAGTATCCCAGTTCATTGTATTATCATATGAGCGCAGGAGCCTTGCTCCCTCTTGTTCGAAGCCAACAAATAAGGTATCAGGTCCAGGGGAGTATATTGCTGATATATTTCCTAATCCCGGAAAGTATAAACTATCCCAGGTGTCGCCGGAATCATGTGAAACCATAAGTTGGTCAAAGCCACGTTTGCCAATAAAAATATCTTCATACCAGCTTATTTCTATGGGATTTGTTTGTAATTCACCATTATCAAAAACTAAATCCCAGCTAGCACCATTATTACTTGATCGATACACACCACCGGGTGCTCCATCATTTGCTGCTCCTAAAAATATTTGTCCGGCATCATTAACAGCTATAGAGTATATATGAATGCCATTCGGTGTGTTCAGTTCTTCCCAAAAATCCTGGGCAAACATACTCAAGCTGTATATGGATATGCAACTGATAAGGACAAAGCGCTTTAAAAAATGAAGTAACATCAGTATATTGGTTTTTTAATTCTTTAAATATACAAATATTTATAATACATGGCAAGAGTTTCGGCCTCCATTTCTGGTGTCATGGGCAACCCATCGCCGGCAATCCATGGATTGCCATTGGGATCGGGGTTTACATTTACTACCTGGGCATGTATGTATATGCCCGTTAGGAGGAATACTGTAATTAAAAGTGTTTTCATGGTTTTGGTTTTGTTTGCTTAGTATTTTATAAACCTGCCCGTTTGCTTTGTATTTTCGGTATTAGCCTCAATGAAATAAAAACCAGGTAATAGTGGTGCTACATCAAGCATGATATTATTTGAACCT
>CAZHFC010000050.1:0-19214 GCA_964531985.1 uncultured Bacteroidales bacterium | reverse complement strand
AACCCGCGACCCCGACCTTGGCAAGGTCGTGCTCTACCAACTGAGCTATTTCCGCTTATCGGAAAAGGGAGTGCAAATATAATAATTTTTAAAACAAACAACGGGTATTCGCGAAAAAATATCCCTTAGCTCCCCTTCCCGTCATCAAAGCCGTACAGGCCGGCAATTGCCCCTTGCAGGCACGGGATCATGGCTTTGCCTATATGCCGAGTTTTTTCCTGATGTGCTTCGGGATGGCATCCTTATGCACCATCAACGATGTGGTCTTAAGCCTTACAAAAGGCTCGGAGGCATAGAAAAACCCTTTGTAATCGTTACCGGTCAGCCCCCACGAATTCTTTACAATATAATACTTATTCCCTTCCTGGTCGTTGGCGATGCCCGTGATCTGCATGCCATGATCGTCAGTGGTTTCGTAGTTGTCGAAAGCCTGCTGCCGTAATTCCTGGGTAATGGTCTTTTCGGTCGCAGGGCCGTCAAAACTGTAAAGTTGTTTTTGTTTCTCGGCATCGGTGAGTTTTTCCCATCTTTCCCTTTCGGTTCCGCCCATGTCCTCCAGGTCCGCTTCGGGAATGATGGCCACGCCTTTCGTCCACGAAAACCCCTTATCGCTCACATCACTGGCCCAGGCAACGGTATACCCGCCTTCGATGGCATGGTCGATAATTTCGATCATCTCATCCAGGGGCACATTGTAAACCTTGCTGTAAAGCCAGTTGTCGGGGATCTCCAAAATGAACTCCGAATAAAAGGGGTGATGGGTAAAGGAAGTGATCTCATAATAATCATCGGGGTTGATGCCCAACTCCTCAGCGAAGCTGCGCGGGTTATAAACCTTCCCGTTGTATTCGAAATCCACGGGGCTGTCGCCCAGGTATGCATCCAGAATGCCGTTATAACCCTTTAGCCAAACAGGGGTGAGCTTTTTGTTGGGGTTTTTGACAACGGCCTTTACGTATGCTGTCAGCACCGCATCCATCTCCCCGTGCATGTGATTATCCTCCCCTATCTCCAGACCGTGATAAACACTTTCGGGAACGATGCCATACTCCTTCCATACAAAGAGCCAGTCGGAAAAGCCTCCGCCGGCGCCGAAATTCATGTTGCCATGCATGCGCACAAAGCGCCTGGCTTTTTCATCATAGGAATGCCGCACCACAAACATCTCCGAAAGATCAAAGGTGTCCTTGCCCATACGCAGAAGTTCCGATTCGACCAGCCCCAGGCTGGCAAAGCTCCAGCAGGTACCCGACTTATACTGGTTTTTGGGAGTGGTGGAAGGATTTTCCTTTACTACCGTAAAAGTATAGCCCTCAGCCTGTTCTTCTTCCTGGGCAAAAGCCGGCAAAACACTGAAGTATGCCAGCATTACAAATGCAAGCAAAAGATTTTTCTTTATCATATTGAGTTGTTTTTGGATTTGAAAGGCAAATGTAAACATTTTGGCTGAAATGGCGCCGGTTTTCATGGCCCAAGCTTCCCATCGGGCTTCAGAAGGGAAAGCAGCAGATAGGCCAGCAATATGAAGGGAATGGCCGCGAAGCGGAAAAAGGGGAAGAGCAGCAACGAAAAGATGATCAGCAGGTAGCGGGCACGGTTCCCTTTCCATCGCAGACCGTTGAATTTCAGGGAAAACATCCGGATGGGCGAAACCATGAGCGCCGAGAGGAAAACAGCCACCCCCGCGAGCAGGCATGGCTTTCCCAACAGGTTGTTAAGCCAAATGATCGTCACATCTTCACAAGCGGTGATCAGGGGAAGGGCCAGCACGACAAGGGCGACCGCAGGGGTTGGCAGGCCTTTGAAGTCGCGCGACTGCGAAGGGTCCGTGTTGAATCTTGCCAGCCTGAGCGCAGCAAACAGAGGGAGCAAAAAAGCGGCATAAGGCAAGTAGTTCACGTAAAAGGGCCCCATACCTAAGGCTGCCCGGGCCATCAGGGCATATAAGAGGAAGCCGGGTGCCAGCCCGAAGGAAACCACATCAGCCAGTGAGTCGAGTTGCCTGCCGGTTTCCGACACGGCATTCAGCAACCTGGCCATGAGTCCGTCGAGCAGGTCAAAAGCCGCCGCCAGCAGGATCCACCATGATGCATTCACAGGCTCTCCCTGCATGATCTGCAGCAGGGCCATGCAGCCCGACAGCAGGTTGAGCAGGGTCAGGATATTGGGGATGTGCCTTTTCATGCAGTAAATATACGTATAAATCCTTCAGGCTGAAAAACAGATGCCCTTGCCTATCCGGCCGGCGATTCCTCTTTTCGTACCCGGTAAACCCTTTTCGAAATAAGGATGCTCAGCTCATAAAGCCCCAGCAGGGGGATCACCACCATGATCTGGCTGAAAATATCGGGGGGAGTGATGATGGCAGAAATGATCAGCAGGATGACCAGGGTATATTTCCTGTTCTTTTTAAGAAAGGAAGGGGATATCAAGCCCACCCTGGAAAGAAAAAACACCAGTACGGGCA
This sequence comes from uncultured Bacteroidales bacterium, assembly GCA_964531985.1. Classification (GTDB taxonomy): domain Bacteria; phylum Bacteroidota; class Bacteroidia; order Bacteroidales; family B18-G4; genus B18-G4. The sequence continues at coordinate 16,747 of CAZHFC010000050.1, read as the reverse complement.
GCTCAAAGACCAGGCCCACCGACAATGAGACCGACACTACCGTGCTGATATAGGAACTGAGGGAGACATTATTGGCCACCGCCTCGCTCACCTGGTATGTTCCCAGAAAGTTGATGGTGAGGGGCACAATGAGGAAATAGCTGAACAAGACACCACTGAGGAAGAGGATGGAACAAACCAGTACGGCACCGCCCGAATACTTCTTTTCGTCAGGCTTGAGGGCCGGCTCGATAAAACGCCAGATCTCATATAATATATAAGGAAAAGCCATGATCACGCCGGCCATGACCGAAATATACATATGCGTAAGAAACTGCCCCGACATCCGGATGTTGATGATCTCCAGCTTCGAATTGTCGAGACACAGGGCCTGAACGTTCACCCGGTCGGCAAAGGCACACAACAGCCGGATGGTATAAAAATCCTGGCGGATCGGTGCCAGAATGATGCGGTCGAAAATAAAGTCCTTGAATATGAATGCCACCACCGCCAGTATCATCACCGCACCGATGGACCGGACAAGGTGCCAGCGCAATTCGTCGAGGTGTTCCCAGAACGACATCTCCCTTTCGCGCGGCCGCCTGCCGCTTTCACTTTTTGTAGCTGTATCTGCCGGCATCACCTGCCTCGTTGATTTATTTGCCAAAAGTAATAAATCCTTTAAAATAATTATGTTTGCAGGATAACAGAAGCAGCGCGAAGCGAAACAATGAAAACCAGGAACCTCAGCAGGCTGATACGGGCATACAGATCGCTGAAGGCCGATGTCAGAAAGCAAAGGCTTTTTCTAAGGGATACCCTCATGCAGGATGTGGCCTTAGCCAGGCAAAACAATGACGGCAGCCTCGACGAGGAAGATTTTACAAAGATCCTGCGCTATTACGGTTTCGGCGTTCCGGCCATCGTGGGCGAAGGGATCTGCACCCTGCGCGGAAAAGCAATGAGCCGGCGGGAACGGCTTGGCATCAGCTACCAGGGTGCGCTCACGGGACTGTACGATGATTTCTTCGACAAAACAAACCTCCCGCCCGACAGGATCAGGGAAATGATGCACAGGCCCGGGCATTTCAATCCCGATTCCTCCCTGGAAAAACTGTTTATCCACTTTCTCCGCCGGGTACATGAAAATGTTCCGGATAAAGCATATTTCAGTGAGTCATTCAACAAGGTGTTCGATGCACAACTTGAAAGCAAATCGCAGAAAAGCCAATCGCTTCGCGCCGGTGACATCATCGACATCACCTTTAAAAAAGGCGGCCTTTCACTGCTTTTTTACCGCAGTGTTTTCCCAGGCAGGGCCGGGGCAGCGGAGGAAGAGGCCCTTTACCATACCGGCGGCCTGATGCAACTGGGAAACGACATTTTTGATGTTTACCGCGACAGCCGCGAAGATATACAGACCCTGCCAACCACCTGCCGCAATATTGCTGAGGTCAGGGAAGTTTATACCGGAAAGTCGGCCAGGGCCATTGCCGCCATCCGGGCATCAGGCTTTCAGTCGCGCCATATCGAGAAGTTCCTGGAAAAATTCCTGCTGGGCATGTCGCGCTGCCCGGTCTGCCTCGACCGGCTTGCCTCCCTCGAAAGCAGGAGCGGCAACACCTTCAAGCCACTGGAATACGAACGTGCAGATCTGGTCTGCGACATGGAAAAGCCCGCAAACATCCTCCGTTCCGTCAGGCACTTTCTCAGGCTCGACTACTGATCATTGCGAAAGAACAGGCAGGAATCGCCATAGCTCAGGAAGCGAAAACCGTTCTGCAAGGCATAATCATAGGCTTTTCGCCAGCCTTTCCCGGCAAATGCCGCCACGAGCAGCAGCAATGTGCTGCGGGGCATATGGAAATTCGTTATGAGGATGTCAGTCATCCTGAAGCGATATCCCGGCACAATGATCAGCCTGGTTTCACCGCTGATCACACTGGTTTTTTTCCGGTCCATCAGCCTGAGGATGTTTTCCAGCGCCTTTTCCCTGCCGGGATCGGGCGCAGCGTGTTGGTAGGGCCACCATTGGTCAACCCTGAATTCGGCCTGCTGATCCTGTTCAAGCATGGCCCCGTAGCAACAGAGGCTTTCGAGCGTACGCATGCTGGTTGTACCGACCGCCGTGAGGGGACCCCGTAATTTCAGGAGCGCCTCCACGGTATTGCGTTCGATCATGATCCTTTCGTTATGCATCTCGTGCATGCGGATGTCGTCATGCGCCACCGGTTTGAAAGTGCCTGCCCCTACGTGCAGGGTCACATTTTCGAAGTGAATGTTTTTTTCGCTGAGCGACTGCAGCACGGCAGGGGTAAAGTGAAGGCCGGCGGTAGGGGCGGCCACCGAACCATGATGCCTGGCATAAATGGTCTGGTACCTGTCATTGTCGGCTTCTTCCGCCTCTCTTTCGATGTAGGGCGGCAAAGGCACCAGCCCCGCCGACCCGATGATTTCAGCAAAAGGGATCTGCGCCGGTTCCCACGAAAAACCGACCAAATACGTGCCGCCGGCTTCGCCTGCCTTCTCTGCGTACAGGACCGCTTCCTCTCCGCCCGCCCTGATGCTCATCGATAATTTGCCTTCCGGCCATTTGCGGGCGTTGCCGACAAGGCATTTCCAGACAAGCGGGGAATGTGCCTCAAAAGCCATGCTCAGCTCACTGTGGGGCGAAACAGGCTCAAGGCAAAACACTTCGATCCTTGCACCGGTCGGTTTATAAAACAACAGCCTGGCCCTGATCACCCGGGTGTTGTTGAAGACCATCAGCCCGCTGCCGGGCATGTACCGGGCCAGGCCGGAAAAATAATCATGTAAAGGCTCACCTTTGCTGAAGACAAGCAATTGCGACCGATCGCGCTGTTCGGACGGATAGGCGGCAATCCGCCCGGGCGGCAGCTCATAAACATATTGATCCATGCTGATGTAGGATGGCAACTTCATCGCGACAGCCTCTTTAAAAATCCTGAAACCGCATGATAGAAAGCAGCGGGCGCATCGGCATGTACCCAGTGGGTGCCTTCGGCAATGGTGATGACATCGGCATTCGGAAAACTCTTTTTGATCACGGGAATATCTTCTTCGGTAATGTAACCGGAACGTCCGCCGCGAATAAACAGTACCGGGTTTTTATATATGGTGGAATAAAAAACGCCATCGTACATGGATTCAAGGTTCAGGTCGATGGCATCAAGGTTGATGCGCCAGGCGAGCAGGCCTTTTTCTTTCCAGAAAAGATTCTTCATCAGGAATTGCCTGATGCGTGCACTTTCGATCCGGCCACGGAGGTGATGGCCCACCTCCTGCCGGGAATTCAGCTTTTTAAAATCGACCGACTTCATGGCATCGATCAGTTCGCGGTGTTGTGAATGGCTCACGTATGTGCGCAGGCTGGTATCGACAACCACCAGGGCCCTGACCAAAGCCGGATTTTCAAGGGTAAAGCGCATGGCCACCTTTCCACCCATGGAATGACCGAGGATGACAGGCTCCCTGATGTTCTGATCTTCGATGAATTCGAGCAGGTCTTCGGTAAGCGCATAATAGTTAAATGCGGAATGATGGGGCGACCTGCCGTGGTTGCGCTGATCGGGAATATAGACATGATAAGCCTGCGCGGCCATCTTCTTTCCGAAAGAAACCCAGTTGTCGGAAATCCCGAATATCCCGTGAAGGATGATCAGGGGTCTGCCTTCGCCAAATTGCCGGTAAAATAATTCCATGGGGCAAATTTAATGATTTGCCGCAAGTGAGGGAATACGAATGACAGGGAATGACAGTGCGGGCATGTCAGCCGGTGTCTTTAAGTTGACGCAGATACATCTGTATGGTATTTTCGAGGCCGTAATAGAGTGCATCGCTGATCAGGGCGTGGCCGATGGAAACTTCGAGCAGGCCCGGTACCATCCGGGCAAAATAAGCAAGGTTTTCGAGGCTCAGGTCGTGGCCCGCATTCAGTCCCAGTCCGGCCCCGGCAGCAACGCGGGCCGCCTCAGCAAAGGGCCTGACGGCATTTTCCCTTCCTGTGGGATAATCGCGGGCATAGGACTCGGTGTAGAGCTCCACCCTGTCGGCACCGGTCTTTGCAGCATTTTCGATCATGACAGCATCCGTTTCGATGAAAACCGAGGTACGGATGCCGTGTCTTCTGAACTCTGCGATCACCTCGGTGAGAAAAGTTTCGTGCGCAAGGGTATCCCAGCCTGCATTGGAGGTGAGCACCCCCGGGGGGTCGGGAACCAGGGTTACCTGTTCGGGCTTTATACCGGTGACCAGGTCGATGAACTGCCTGTCGGGGTATCCCTCAATGTTAAACTCGGTTTTTACCACCGGGCGCAGTTCGAGCACATCCCGGTACCGGATATGCCGTTCATCCGGCCTCGGATGGACCGTGATACCCTGTGCACCAAAGCGTTCACAATCGATGGCGGCTTTAATGACATCCGGCATATTTCCCCCGCGGGCATTGCGGAGGGTTGCAATTTTATTGATATTTACGCTGAGACGGGTCATGGAATGGTTTTTCAAATTTCTTCACAAAACTAAGAATTTACTAAGTTTGTATAACATTAAGCGTTATGAGGGTAGTCATTCAGAGAGTGACCGAAGCATCGGTAAGCATCGGGGGGGGTGAAAGAAGCGCCATACAGGCAGGCTTGCTGGTACTGCTTGGCATTGAAGATGCCGATACCCGGGCCGACATCGACTGGCTGTGTAAAAAAATCGTTCATCTCCGCATATTCCCCGACCACGATGGGGTAATGAATTTATCATTGCTGGATACCGGCGGCGAGATCATGGTGGTGAGCCAGTTCACCCTGCATGCCGGCACCAGAAAAGGGAACAGGCCTTCCTATATCCGGGCGGCAAAACCCGAAACGGCCATCCCGCTTTACGAAGCATTTACAGAAGCCCTTGGCACGGCCGCCGGCAGGCCCGTCAAAACCGGCGAGTTCGGTGCCATGATGGACATCAGGCTGGTGAACAGCGGGCCCGTCACCATCATCATCGACAGCAAAAACAGGGAATAAACAGGTTCAGAAAACAAATTCGATCCGCTGCTTCAGGCCGGGGTGCAGGCTCTGCGAAACGGGACAGGTAAAGGCTGCCTTTTCGATGATCTTTTTTTCCTTAACACTGTAATTGTTTGGCGGGAAATACAGCTTTACATGTATCTCCCCCACCCTTCTGGGTCCGGCAGCCATCACCTTTACCACATCGGCACGGGTACCGTCGACCGAAAAGCCGTGTTCAGCGGCCGCAATGCCCATGATGGTGAGCATGCAACAGGCCAGTGATGTGGCCAGCAGGTCGGTGGGCGAAAAAGCCTCGCCGCGGCCTTTATTGTCGGGAGGTGCGTCGGTAACAATTTGCCGGCCCGACAACACATGGGTAGCGCGGGTGCGCAGCCCTGAAGTATAAACCACTTCTGAAGTTTTCATCTTTCTGGTTTTATTCATGCATCAGTTGAGGAAAACAGAAAAACCCTCATCTTCGGAATTACCTTCGCTGCCTTCTGCCATGCCTGTATCCCGGCAGACGGATCACATTTCGTCTGTTTTCCGCAAATATACACCCGTTTTGCCCATGCCGGTAAAATCATGCTGGTACTTTGCCATGAAATTGCCGGATCGTATAGGGGCCAAAGCGGCCGGGCAGGGAATTCCACTCAAAAAAAAACCTCCCGTGAAAAATCACAGGAGGCAAAACCAAATTAATTAATGAAAAAATTATTTCTTTTCTCCGCCACCGGAGGTCTTGCAATCTTTGGCTTTCTTCGAAGGACAGCAGTCTTTCGCTGCGGGGCATTTGGCAGCTGCTTCCTTGCATTTTACATCGCCGCTTTTGCAATTCACTTTTGTTTTTTCGCATTTTCCGGCATCTTTGTTAACTTTGTCCTTATCGCTGCTTACTGCCTTTTTGGCTGCGGGGGGATCGTCATCCTGAGTAAAGCTGACCATCTCAGGCTGATCATTGGTTTGAATGAAACTGTCGAGAGCCAGGGCGCCAAAAGAAACAAATCCGACGAGGGTAACTGCTAAAATGAGATTTTTGATTTTCATAGTACTATGTGTTTTATTGATTTGATGGTGTAAAGATACGGCAATCTGCAAGCGCAAAGCTGTTAACAGTCCGTTAAAATTGTTAAAAATTTGTTAATGAACCGCGGGGAGTCTTAATTTGTTGTTAATTGGACCTTATGAACAAGAGAAAAGTACACCTCTTTTCCGCATTTGCCATTTTTGCCATGCTGGGCATTATCCTCACACAGGTATTCTGGGTGAATGAGGCCTATCAGTTCCGCAGGGAACAATTCAACCAGCGGGTTCGGGTTGCCATGAAAAGTGTTTCCACACAAATGCTCGATTTCCAGATCGACAGTACAGCCAGGCAATACCCGGCACCCTGCGATACGGTCATCTGTGTGAAGGAGATCACGGAGATCATTCACCCGAAATTACTCGACTCTCTCCTGCGGCTTGAGATGGAATTCATGGACATCGGTGACACTTACCGTTACGGAGTATACCATGTGCAGGATTCCCTGTTTATTTTTGGCGATCACGGGGGTGCGGAAGCTGCTTTGCTGGCAAGCAGCCATCAGGTTCCGCTAAGCTGTATTTTCAGGAAAGATGTTTATTTATTCAGCGTATTTTTTCCGGAGCAGGACCGGATAATGATGCATCAGATCATTGTTCCGCTCAGCCTGTCGGTACTTTTTCTGGTCATACTGCTTACCAGCTTTTACCTGATCATCCGCATGATGTTCAGGCAGAAAAGGCTGTCGCAGATCAAGACGGATTTCATCAACAACATGACCCACGAATTCAAAACGCCGATTGCCACCATCATGCTTTCCAGTGAAATGCTCATGAAACCCGAAATAAACCGTTTCCCATATAAGACCAGGCGGTATGCCTCCGTGATCTATGACGAAAATGCACGGCTCCAGAAACAGGTAGAGCAGGTGTTGCAGGTTTCGGTACTGGAAAAGGGGCAGTATAAACTGAAATTACAGGAACTTGACCTGCACATGATCATCAGGCGCATGGCAGAATATTTTGCCGTAACGGTACAGCAGCGTGGTGGCACCATCAGCCAGGAGCTGGGCGCCGGCAAACACTTCATCAGGGGCGACAAAGTGCATATTTCCAACATTATTTCAAACCTGCTCGACAATGCCATAAAATATTCGCCCGGGCAACCCGAAATCACGATCAGCACCCGCAACAAGCCGGGGAGGATCATTATCGGCATCAGCGACAAGGGGATCGGGCTCAGCCATGAGAACAGGGACCATATTTTCAAGAAACTTTACCGGGTGCCCACAGGCAATGTGCATGACGTTAAAGGCTTCGGCATTGGCTTATATTATGTAAAGACCATGGTCGAGGCCCATGGAGGCAGCATCGGACTGGAAAGCGAATTAAACAAAGGCAGTACTTTCATTGTTGAGTTTCCTGTAGTATAATATTAAACCCAAATGAATAAAACGACGATATTACTGGTAGAAGACGATCCCAACCTCAGCATGGTGTTGAAAGACTACCTGGAGATGCTCGGGTATGCGATCCTCTTATGCAATAACGGGGCAGACGGCCTTGAAGCTTTTCACAACGACCAGGTTGACCTGTGCATCCTTGACGTGATGTTACCAAAAAAGGACGGGTTTACGCTCGCGGCCGACATCCGTGAAACGAACAGGGAGGTTCCGGTGATATTCCTTACTGCCAAATCGCTGAAGGAAGACCGCATCAAGGGTTTCCAGACCGGTTGCGATGATTACATCACCAAGCCTTTCAGCACCGAAGAATTGAGTTTGCGTATCGAAGCCATTCTCAGGCGCTGCCAGCTTGATCCGGAAAGCCCTTCCACAAATTCGGCGAAAACCTTTAATATCGGGGAATACATGTTCGACAGCGGGAACATGACGCTAAGCCTCGCCGGGGATGAACGCCTGCTTACGCGCAAGGAAACCGCCCTGTTAAAGATCCTTTGCCAGAACAAGAACAAGCTGGTTGCCAGGGAATACGTTCTCAGGGAAGTATGGGGGAACAATGACTATTTCCTTGGACGCAGCATGGATGTGTTCATCGCCAAGTTAAGGAAATATCTTTCGGGCGACCCCGGCATTTCCATCATTAATGTGCACGGCACGGGATTTAAGCTTGACACGGGCGAAAGCAAATAACACGCGCGCCTTGCGGATCATTTTCACCATTCTATCCCGGCCTGATCGATCAGGAAAGCGTACTCAAGGGCCGTTTCCTTATAGATCTCGAAGCGGCCCGATGCGCCGCCATGGCCAAAGTCCATATTCACATGCAGGAGCAGAAGCCGGTCGCCGGTCTTCATATCGCGCAGTTTTGCCACCCATTTGGCCGGTTCCCAGTATTGCACCTGTGAATCGTGAAGCCCTGCTGTCACAAGCATGGCCGGATAGTCTTTGGCCTCCACATTGTCGTAAGGAGAATATGACAGCATATAATCATAATACTCCCTGTTGTTTGGGTTTCCCCATTCATCGTATTCGCCTGTGGTGAGGGGGATGCTTTCGTCGAGCATGGTGGTTACCACATCCACGAAAGGCACAGCGGCAATGGCGCCCCTGAAGAGTTCGGGCCGCATGTTCACCACTGCTCCCACCAGCAAACCGCCGGCACTGCCGCCCATGGCAAAAAGCTTTCCGGCATTTGTATACCTTCGATCGATAAGCATTTCGGCGCAACTGATGAAATCGGTAAAGGAATTTTTCTTTTTAAGCAGCTTTCCGTCGTCATACCAGCGGCGGCCCATTTCCTCCCCGCCCCTGACATGGGCGATGGCATAGATAAAGCCCCTGTCGAGCAGGCTCAGCCTCACCGAACTGAAATACGGGTCCATGCTGGCACCATAGGATCCGTAAGCGTACAGAACAAGGGGGTTGTTGCCGTCAACTTCAAGTCCTTTAAGGTAAACCATCGAAACGGGGATCTTTTCCCCGTCGGCGGCGGTAGCAAAAATACGCTCCGAAACATATTCGCCCGGGTCATAGCCCCCGAGTACTTCCTGCCGTTTCAGCAGGGTGCTTTCCCTGCTTTTCATGTCATAGTCGTAAACGGAATTGGGAATGGTCAGCGATGTAAAGCCGTATCGCAGGACGTGCGTGTCGAAGTCGAGGTTGGTCGACAGGTAAGCCAGGTAAATCGGCTCTTCAAAGCGGATGTAATGATCATCCCCGCCCTTTTGGTGCATAACACGGAGATTGGTCAGCCCGCCCGAGCGTTCCTGCAGCGCCAGGAAATCGTTGAACACGGCAAAATCCTCCAGCATCACATCATCACGATGGGCAATGACCTCTTCCCAGTGTTTCATCCCTGTATTTGCAATTTCTGTTCGCATCAGCCTGAAGTTAACGGCATCATGGTTCGTACGGATGTAAAAGCTATCGTGGTAATGACTAACATAATACTCAAGTTCCTTTTGCCTGGGCTGCAGAAGGGTGAATTGCCCCAGGGGCTTTGCGGCAGGCAGGAAACGGAATTCGGTCGAAAGGCTGCTGTATGATCCGATCATGATATATTCCATTGATTTGGAAAGATAAACACCGGTCCTGAATGTTTCATCCTCCTCATGGAAAACCAGCGGATCACTTTCTGGTGCTGCCCCCAGGGTATGCCTGAAAATCTTATCGGGACGAAGGGTCACCTCATCCTTGGTGGTGTAGAATACCGTTCTATTGTCGGAAGCCCATGCAGCACCACCCGTTGTATTGCTGATCCTGTCCGCATAAAGTTCACCGTTTTCAAGGTTTTTAAACCAGATGGTATATTGTCGCCGGCTCACCGTGTCGACCCCGTATGCCAGGATGCGGTTGTCATGGCTGACCGAAATGCCGGCCACATGGAAGTAGTTGTAACCTTCTGCCAGCTCGTTTACATTCAGCATCACCTCTTCGGGTGCCTCCGTATCTCCCTTTTTACGGCAATAAACGGGATACTCCTTCCCCTCCTCAAAACGCGTATAATAATAATAGCCATTGCGTTTATAAGGCACCGACATATCGGATTGTTTGATCCTCCCGACAATTTCATCATAAAGCCCGGCCTGAAGGTCTTCCGTATGCTTCATCATTGCCCGCGTATAATCGTTTTCCTGCTCAAGATAGGCGATCACTTCAGGATTTTCGCGTTCGTTAAGCCAGTAATAGTTATCGATGCGGGTATCGCCGTGCATCGTAAGCGATTCGGGTATCTTTTTCGCGACGGGTGCTTCCATATGTTTTGTATTTTCCTTGCAGGAGCTGATCATCACAGCTACACATGCCAAAGATATGCAGGCAGAAACAAAGGTTTTCATTCCATTTGGTTTAAGGATACGGGGACTTTTTCTGTGTAAACCCTCCGGCGCGGCCATTGGTTTACAACTGCGAATGTATGACAATATCTTATAATCCGGTTTTCCATGCCAAGTATTTTTTTTCAATCCGGACGACCTGCCGGATGCCGGATAATAAACTGCTCAGAAGGCCAGGCTGACGCCCAGGCTTGGCATCACGGGCAACTGGTAAATGATCTCATTGGTGACCCTGTCGACATAAAAAACATTCTTCCTGTTATAGACATTGATCACGCTCAGGTCAATTTCGAGCACCGTTCTTTCGCTCAGGTTAAAGCGCTTTTTCAGGTCCAGATCGAGCCTGTGGTAGGCAGGCAGCCGGCCCGCATTGAGATCGGCGTAAAGGATGCCCAGCTCGCCGTTAATGAGGGTAAAGTCGGTATAGATCCCCTCGCCGAAGTTGATCTTTTCGTAAAATCCCTGTGTCTGGGTAAACGGGAAACCCGATCCCAGGTTCCAGCGCATGCTCAGCTCCCAGTCGAGCTTGCCCCCGAAACGGTATACCCCCAGCAGGTTAACATTATGGCGCCTGTCAAAGTGGGGTGTATACTTTTGCATCTCCCCCTTACCATCTTCATAAAACCTGTTTACAAATGCAAAAGAGTAAACCGCCCAGATATAAAAACGCCGGTCGTCGTACTTCAGCGTGAAATCAATGCCTTCGGCATCGCCCTTTTCGATGATAAAATCCTTTTTCAGCAGGTCGGGCTGGTCCGGGGCTTTTTGTTCGTCAAAGATCTTGTTCCGGTTGAGATTGGTAAGCTGGGAGAAAATCTTGTAATAACCTTCAAGGTTGATCGTAATATGTTTACCGAGATCAAATTCGGCGCCAAGGATCAGATGCTGCGACTTTTGCAGGCTGTGTTTTACTTCCCTGCCGTCGAATTCTTTGGGAAGATTGTCGGGGCCGGATAAAAACCCGTAAAAGAGGTTCACCACATCCCTGTCGGAGGTGGCACTGATCAGGTTCTGCGAGTATAAGCCGCCGGCAAACTTGATCCTGAAGCGATCGGTGGCATTATATTTAATGGCCAGTCGTGGTTCGGGCGACAGCGTCGAGAGTGATGCATACCATTCAATCCTCAGGCCCGGTTCAATGAGGAATCTTCCTGCTGTTTTCTTATACTTGAAAAAGACCCCCAGTTCGGTGGTGTTTTGTTTTTGCTGTATGGTTCGTCCAACGGAGTTGATGAAGTAATAATCGGTTTTAAACCCCTGCATCTCGATCCCGTATTTGAACTGGTCGCGACCCAGGAAGTAGTTAAAGTCGAGGCCCATGTTAAAGCCGCTGATCTCGCTCGTCCGGTCGGGATTGACATCATCTTTCAGTGAGATATTGTAGTCGGACCATGCGGCATGGCCACCGATCATCACCGCTGTTTTGGCGGGGATAATGACAAAATTGGTACCGCCTCCGGCGGCATTCCAGCTAAAATCGGCAATGGATTTATACTGATTTACTTTATCGGTGAAGTTAAAGCCGTAAAAATTGATCTTTGAGCCGTTCCCAAAGTGGAAAGACAGTTTCCCGTACAGGTCAAGGTAGTTGAAAGGCAATCCGTCTTCGCTTACATAATCATAAAACAGATCGGCCGTTTGTTCCAGGTATGAATTTTTCGCCGAGAGTATGAATGAGGAACTGGAGCCACCCTCTTCCTTCTGTTTCGAAAGGGGCCCTTCAAGCATCAGCTTGGCACCGAAGGTACTGGCATCGACCTTACCGGCCAGCCGCTTTTTGTTTCCGTCGCGTGTGGTGATATCCATAATGGAGGATATCCTGCCGCCATACTCTGCATTAAACCCGCCGGTATAGATATCTGCATTGCGGATGATGTCGGTGTCGAAGACCGAAAAGAGCCCGATCGAATGAAAGGGGTTGTAAATGATCATCCCGTCGAGCAATACCTTATTCTGTATGGGAGATCCGCCCCTGATATAGAGCTGTCCTCCCTGGTCGCCGGTAAAGACCACCCCCGGGAGCACCTGCAGGTACTGGGCCAGGTCGGGCTGCCCGCCTATTGAAGGTATGCGCGTAATCTCCTTGGGCGTTACCTTGTTGACCGAGATCTTTGTTTCGGTTCTCGCTTCCTGCCGTTCGGCAGAAACCGATACTTCCTCAAGCATAAATGAAGCCTTGGAGAGGTATAGGTTTTTGATAATGATCTCATCGGCCCTGACACCCACTTCCATCGCCAGTGTGTCGTATCCCAGGCTCGTCACCAGCAGGGTATAATTGCCCGCGGGGATCCGCGAAATAACATACAAACCATTCACATCGCTTGCAGCGCCAATGGATGTTCCCTTAAGATAAACATTGGTAAAGATGACCGGCTCTCCGGTTTCTTTCTCATAGATCGAGCCCCTGATGGTACCGGTTTGCGGAAATGCCATCAGTCCTGAGAGCAGGAAAAGGAGGCCTGAAAAGAGCAGGGCAGTATAAAATGGTCGTCGCTTCATGATAAAAGTTATATGTGGTGATCCGGGCAATTTGCAAAACTAAACAAAGTTTTCGTTCGGGCAGTTATCAATGCCACTCTCCGTTGGAATCGGCAAAGCGGTGGTTTACCAGGTAACGGCCCCGGCTTATGGTGTCAATGGTGCTTTTCCTGAACTTCAACCCAAAATATGTATAATAATACTTGCAGCCGAAAATTCCGAAACCATCGTTGATATTCGTATAATCAGGGAAAAAATGCGGGTTTGTGGTTTGTTCATAAACCAGCATGAATGTTTCCAGCTCATGGCCGGGCAGTGCCAGCATGTAGTCGACGCCCCGGGCCCTTCTTTTTACCGAAGGGTCGATGGGGATCTGTTCCGAAAGATATTTATAATACGCATCGAACAACTGGCAGGTGGTATCATCTTCGGCAAGTTCCTTTAAGGGGTCCATTGCCGGAACCCAGTCAACGTATTTATAAAAAGTCTCACTGCCGGCATATTCCCAATACAGGAACCGCACAATATAATATTCGTGATCGTCCGGTGCAAGGCTTCCCCCGAAACCGGGCATGGGTTCCGCCACATAGTTTACCCTGTAAAAAGCGCGCTCCCGGTAAAAAGCTTCCTGTATGCCGATCTGTCCGAAAACCATGTTCCTTGACCAGGCCTCTGCCCCTGTTTCACGGTTTACCAGCCTGAGAAGATATTCACTTCCCTTGTTCAGCGGCACGTTGATTTTATATACGCAATTGGAATGATTGCTGAACAGCCCGGGCTCCTTTTCCCTGCTTACCGGAATATAGGGCAGGGGGTCGGCTACGGGCAATCCGTTGCGGTATTCCTGCAGGGTGACATCGAAGGCATTATCGTGATAATTCACCGAATCATCGGTCATCGTGTATACACAGGGATCGCCGTCGGAGGTAAAAACACGGTTGATCCTGACGTATTGTGCGGTATCCTTGATGTTGATGATGGCATAAACAACCGGGATCTCTTTCCATGCGGCTGTTTCCAGTTCCTTTGAGCATGACATGGAGAACAATACCGGCAGGATGACCAGCATGCAGACAGATGTTTTCATGACCAGGTGTTTGGTTTTATAAAGGGCACACGTTTGCCGGCAATCGCGGCATCACGGGTGCACGCAGCTAATATATAACAAAACTTAATGTTTTCGATGAGAAAACCAGTAAAAGGTCATTTTTAACCAGATAATGGTATTACGACTGCCCGCGCAGTTTTTCGAAAAGCATTTTTTCTTCGGGTTTGAGTTTGGTCGGAATGGCAACCCTTACTTTCACAAAAAGGTTTCCGTTCACATAATCGTGCCGGTAATCAGGCATACCCATATTTTTCAGCCTGAAGGTTTTCCCGTTTTGTGTTCCCGGGGGGATGCTGATGCTGACGGGCCCTTTGAGGGTTTGCACGTTGACCTTTCCTCCGAGTACGGCAGTATAAAGGTCTGTTTCGACAGTTGTGAAGAGGTCGTTATCTTTGCGTGTAAACCTTGGATCGGGGAGGATGCTGATCATAATGTAGAGGTCGCCGCTTTGTCCGCCCCGGCTTCCCCTGGCGCCTTTGCCGCGCACCCTGAGTCTTTGTCCGTCCTTCACTCCCCTTCCGACTTTCACTTTGATCCGTTCGCCATCTATGTCGATCATGCGTTCGGTGCCCTGAAAAGCCTCAAGCAGCGTAATACTCAGGGTGGTACTGTAATCCCGGCCTTTTGCCGCTGTTTTCCGGTCCTGTTGTGAGCGTTCGCCAAAACCGGCTCCGAAAAAGGTTTTAAAAAAATCCGAAAAGCCGCCTCCGCCAAAGAGGTCGGAAAAGTCATGTTCATCGCCCCGCCCGGTATGAAAACCGCCATACTGTCCATGGCCGTATCCCTGGTTGGCATAGGCCCCCTGCTTTTCGTAATGTTTCCAGTTGGCCCCAAGCTGGTCGTATTTTCCCCTGTTCGCGGGGTTCCCGATCACCTCATAGGCTTCGCTAACCTCCTTGAACCTGGCCTCTGCCGCCGCATCACCCTGGTTTTTATCGGGGTGGTACTTCATGGCCAGCTTCCGGTATGCCTTTTTGATATCGGCCTGCGAAGCCTTTTTATCTACACCGAGTATTTTATAGTAGTCTTTATATTCCATAGCCTGTAACAGCGATCAAATATCATACCCGCGGGGCGCGAAATGAAATTATGTCAGTTTTTTCGCGGGCAGCATAAAATGGTTATGAATATAGCGTTCAATACCTGACGATCTTCAGGCTCGAAATGGCCGATTCGAAGCGTATGCTGACATTCTTCGCGGCCGAAGCAAAGTTTGGCGTAACATAGGTGTTTTTGCTCACCTTGTCGAATCCGGGCAGGTTTTTGGAAACCATAAAAGTGTTGGTGTTCAGCTCACAGGCAAGTTCGTCGGGCAGCTCGATGGTAACCGATGAAACACCGGTGTCGATATCCAGCATCACGAAGTCGGCACGGCTTCCCAGCCTGACGTTGATGGAGGCGGCTCCCCCGTCGATCTTTATTTTGTTCACGATAAAGTCCGAAAGGTCCAGGTCGATAGCTGCCGCACCCGCATCGATATCGATTTCCCATTCGGGCCCGGTGTTTAAGCTGATTTCGACATTGTGCGAACGGTAGAAACTGAAATGTTCCCTGTATTTTTCGGGGCCTATCCTTACATGTTGCCTTTCATCATCGGTATGGGTGCTCATATAATAAGAGCCGGCACTTCCCGGGTGGCTGAATTCCACCAGCCGGCCGGTAGTCCCGGAGATGGCGAATTTGCCTGCGGCGGCATCCAGTTCAAGGCTGGCCGGCAGGTCTGCGACCATCTCTGCATACGAATGCCGGTAGTTACGTTCAGTATCCGTGCGTGCCTTGCCGGTCCAGTGCCAGCCCGGGGCCCCGTAGCCGGGGTTGAAGATCATCAGCAGGGCCATGGCAATAATGACAAGGACCGAAGCCAGCAGGCGATAAACAGGCTTCAGCGGCAGGATGGAAATCCCCCACAGAAGGAGCAGCAGGGGCCAGAGGCTGAAGATGTCTCTCCAGCTAAACCAGATCACATCAAATTGCTTTAAGAGGTAGAGGAGTCCGAGCACAATGAGGACGATCCCCCAGAAAAGGTTTTTATATTTCATGGCATGATCATATTAAGCGGCCTGGCGCCCGTGGGCGGCTATGCCTGTTTTTTTCCGCCTGTAAAGGCATTCCTGAGCAGGACAATCCCGATCACAATGAGGATGACCGGCCAGAGGTCGCCGAAATCGATCCTCGGCACATAGCGGATCACCAGGAAAATCACACCCAGTGAAATGAGGATAAGCCCTGCAATGAGGCTTCCGTCATCTTTTTTAGCGTGTTTGCTTTTGTTTTCCGGTACCTGCTGCTCATGCCGGTCCTGTTGATTTTTATTGTCTTCCATATTGTCTGGGTTTTGACCGGACAAGGGAGCCGTGATATCGACCGGCAGCACGATCCAGAGGATTAAATAAAGGATCACGCCGCTGCCACCCAAAACCACGAGCAACACAAACAACAGGCGCGTGATCACCGGGTCGATGTTCAGTGATTCGGAAATCCCGGCGGCCACTCCGCCTATCATCACATCTTTGCTGCTCCTGTACAATCCGGTTCTTTTTTGCATAACGATTCAATTGAGCTGCTGCGCTAATTGTGTGCCGCATCAGCATGATAATATTCCCCGATTCAATTCCCCCACAAATTTATAATTCTTTTAACAGAAATCCAATTCTCCTGCCCGATATTTAGTAGCTGATATTTGAAATGTTGGACAATCTTCCGCGCAGCGGAGCAAGGGGGGCGAGGGACGGGGGACGAGGATTGTTCCAGTGCCTGCCCCGATACCTCGGTGGCCTGTCCCGAAACATCGGAGGCTAAATGATAAATATCATAGCCCACGAATTTATTCGTGGGTCGAATTTGGTG
>CAZHFC010000049.1:0-19941 GCA_964531985.1 uncultured Bacteroidales bacterium | reverse complement strand
AGACTGGCTTTTTATGAGCGAAGCGAAATAAAAAGGCTTAGTCGAACGAATCCCGGTTTAGCGGGATGCTTGCCCCGAGACCTCGGTGGCCTGCCCCGATTACTCGGGGTTTCAGTGTTTCAGTGTTTCAGTGTTTCAGTGTTTCAGTGCCTGCCCCGAGAACTCGGTGGTTAAATGATAAATATCATAGCCCACGAATTTATTCGTGGGTCGAATTTGGTTCGCGGGACACTCCGAACCTCATACCCCGCAACTCGAACCTGATTTTATATGCAATTTCTATTCGGTTTGTGATAATAACCGTTTCTGCTACAGTTCAGATTTCAAATTTCAAATTTCAGATTTCAGATTTCAGATCTGTCAGTGCCTGCCCCGAGACCTCGACTAAACGACTAAACGAATCAACAGAAATTCACGATTTTATTCTTCCGGGAGGGATGAGGATGCATCCGGTGCGGCCAAACCAGCGATGCCTGTTGCGGGCAATGACATCATATACTGCATTGCGCAGAAAAGCAGGTACGATCATGAATACATACAAGAGCTTCCACCAGCCGCCAAGGCGTTTGAATATCTTCAGGATGGCGGTTGAACGCAGGTAAACTTTTTCGTTTTCGAGGTAAACAATGCTGTCCCTGCTTTGTTTATTATCCCGGATCTGCGATAGAACCGCTTGCCCGGCTGCCGACTGCAGGGTGGCAAATAAAAACCTGCCTTTGCGATCGTGTTTCAGCACAAAGGCAACAGAGCCGTTACACAGCTTGCATCCGCCATCAAAAAATATGACAGGCCGTTCATGTTTCATGCGCTTGTCTTTACTTTAACAACAAGCCGGCGGGCAGATTGTTGCAGACTTGCCGTAAAAACGGTCAATTCGCCTCCGGCAGCTAATTGTCGCGAATATTGCTGTTAAATTTGTAAATTTGCAAACTTCTGAAATCAATGCCCATGGAAGAAAAAATTACGTTTAAAGACCAAAAGCTTCATGTTCCCGACCACCCCGTGATCCCTTACATTGAAGGCGACGGCACTGGGCCCGACATCTGGGCGGCCGCCGTGAGGGTATTCGACGCCGCCGTGGAAAAAGCCTATGGCGGAAAAAGAAAGGTCATCTGGAAAGAAGTCTACGCCGGCGAAAATGCCTATAACCGTTTCAGCAACTGGCTGCCCGACGAAACCATTGAAGCCTTCAGGGATTACCTGGTGGGCATCAAAGGCCCGCTGACCACACCCGTTGGAGGCGGCATCCGTTCACTGAACGTGGCCCTGCGCCAGATACTCGACCTTTACGTTTGCCTGCGGCCGGTTAAATACGTAAGCGGCGTGCCCTCACCGGTGAAAAGACCCGAAGAGGTCGACATGGTCATCTTCCGTGAAAATACCGAGGATATATATGCCGGCATCGAATGGCAGGAAGGCAGTGCGGAAGTAAAGAAGGTGATCGGCTTTATCAGGGATGAGATGGGCATTGACAAGATCCGCTTCCCGGAAACCTCAGGCATCGGCATCAAGCCCATCTCAAAGCAGGGAACGGACAGGCTCGTGCGGGCCGCCATCCTGTATGCGCTTCAGGAAGGCCGCCGCTCGCTCACACTGGTGCATAAAGGCAACATCATGAAATTCACCGAAGGGGCCTTCAAAAACTGGGGATATGAACTGGCACGGGAGGAATTCCGCAACCGGATCGTCACCGAAAGGGAAAGCTGGATACTCGAAAACCAGGAGCGGAACCCCGGCATCAGCATCGAAGAAAACGCCATGATGATCGAGCCCGGCTACACCATGATGACCGATGCGCAAAAAGCCGGGGTCAGGAAAGAGGTGGAAGAAGGCCTGGCACTGCTTCCAAGCCACGGGAAAGGCCGCTGGAAAGACTTACTGCTGATCCGCGATTCCATTGCCGACATCACCCTTCAGCAGGTGCTGACCCGCCCGTCGGAGTTCGGTGTGGTGGCCACCATGAACCTGAACGGCGATTATCTTTCGGATGCGCTGGCAGCCCAGATCGGTGGCATCGGCATCGCACCGGGCGCCAACATCAACTACGAAACAGGGCATGCCATCTTTGAAGCCA
Source organism: uncultured Bacteroidales bacterium (assembly GCA_964531985.1). Classification (GTDB taxonomy): domain Bacteria; phylum Bacteroidota; class Bacteroidia; order Bacteroidales; family B18-G4; genus B18-G4. Next base: position 17,867 of record CAZHFC010000049.1, on the reverse strand, counting down.
CGCACGGCACGGCACCAAAATATGCCGGCCTCGACAAGGTAAACCCGGGATCGGTGATCCTGTCGGGCAGCATGATGTTCAAATACCTCGGGTGGCACGAGGTGCACGACCTCATCTGGAAAGGACTCGAAACCGCCATCAGCCAAAAGCAGGTAACCTACGACTTCCACAGGATGATGGAGGGTGCCACGCTGCTGAAATGCTCTGAATTCGGCTCGGCCATTATCCGTAATATGACGTAAAACATCAATCATCTTCCATCCAACATACCATGTACATACTGAAAGAAAGGCTTCGGCAAAAAATTGAAGAGTGGCGCCCGCGTACGGCAAAGCTCATGAAAGAATACGGCGACACGGTGGTCGATGAGGTCACCATCTCCAAGATATTGGGCGGTATGCGTGGCCTGAAAAGCCTGGTCACCGACATTTCATACCTCGACCCCAACGAAGGCATCCGCTACCGGGGTTACACCCTGAAGGAAGTCTTCGAACTTCTCCCTAAACCCAAAGGATCGGAAATGCCATACGTGGAAGGGCTCTTCTTTTTGCTCCTGACCGGTGATATCCCTACGGAAAAAGAAGTGGCCGATGTGGTTGATGAATTCAGCAAACGCAGGATACTGCCCCGTTACGTTTACGAAGTGATCGATGCCTTTCCCTGTTGCAGCCACCCCATGACGATCTTTTCCAGTGCCATACTGACCATGCACCGCGAATCATTCTTCACCAAGAAGTATTTTGCCGGGCTGAAAAAGGAAGATTACTGGGAACCCACATATGAGGATGTACTGAACCTGCTGGCAAAACTGCCCGAGGTGGCAACCTATATCTATGCAAAACTATATCGCGACGGCAAGCGGATACAATCAAACCCAAACCTCGACATGGGCGGCAACTTTGCTTTCATGATGGGGATCGATAAGCCTTACGACGATGTTTCGCGCCTGCACTTCATCCTTCACAGCGACCATGAGAGCGGCAACGTGAGCGCCCATACCGGGCACCTCGTGGCCAGCTCCCTCTCCGACATTTACCTCTCGATATCGGCCATGATCAATGGCCTGGCAGGCCCCCTGCACGGCCTGGCAAACCAGGAAGTGCTCCGATGGCTGCAGGACCTTATGGACAAGATGGGAGGGGCCGAACCTACCGAAGATGAGATCAAACAGTATGTGTGGGATACGCTCAACGCCGGGTTTGTCATCCCCGGATATGGCCATGCCGTATTGCGGAAGACCGACCCCCGCTATACCCTGCAACGGGAATTCAGCCTGAAATATATCAAGGACGACCCCCTCTTCAAATATGTCGACATCCTTTACAAAGTGGTACCCCCCATCCTCATGGAGCATGGAAAGGCCAGGAACCCGTGGCCAAACGTTGATGCGCAGTCGGGGGTGATTCAGTGGCATTACGGTGTGCGCGAATACGACTTCTATACGGTTCTTTTCGGCATTGGAAGGGCCATCGGCATCTGTGCCAACATCATCTGGGACCGTGCCCTGATGTACCCGCTCGAAAGGCCGAAGTCGCTGACCACCGACATGCTCGAAAAGATAGCCGGCATAACAAAAGACTGACCATTCGGGCCAGGATCATCTGTTTTTTTCGCGAAACCTGAAATCGTCGGCACAGAAACGCGGCATCTTCTTCTTGCAGCGGCTTTTAACGAAACTGATCTTCACCGACAGGTAAATATCGAAACCATAATGGTCGGTTAAATTAAAAATACCGGCCAGGTTGCTGGTGCCAAGGGTGATATTATAAAAGCGCATATATGCTCCAAGCATGGGATGCCTGAGGTCGTGCATGGTAAAGGGTATGCCCGCTTCAAAAACCCGGGTTTCGATCCGCGGCACGATCATCAGTGATGCAGGTGCCCGCACCTGGCTCCTGGCAAAAAGCAGGGGGAAGCGAAAGGATGCGCTCAGGTACCAGTTATTCACATAATGATAATCGAATTGCATGCCCAGGCTTGCCGGCAGGTACATGTTGAACTGCCGGCCTGTGAGCCCCCCTTCGGGTGAGCCGTAAAAGCGATCGCTCAGGTCGCGGCTGATATATTCAAGATTACTGTAGTACGGTTTCAGGGTATCTACCTGTTCCCATAAACCGCTCACATTGTCGTATTCATATTTGCGTGCATCCTTGCCGAAACTGATCCAGCCCAGGTCGGTAAGCGAAATGCCAATGCGGTATTTGTATTCCTCAAAACGCTGCTGACACAGCCGCCTGTATTTCATGTCCGAATGCCCCTTCTTTGTGTGGATATATGTCAGGCCGAGGTCGAAACCCGCACCCATGCCCCTCACCATAAAAGGGTTTTGAAGGTCGTTGGAAGCATAATGGACCGGCAGTGAGTACGCGGCCTCCCCGTCGAGGTTCCTCACATAAACCGTTTCGTCGTCAGGAGTAAAATATTTCAGGTGTTCAACCCAGGCATAGGAAGCCGAATGCCCGAACAACAGCCGGGCCGTGATGCCGAATGCCCAGCGGTCGCGGTTGTGCTTTCCGAACATATATGCATATCCGGCACCCAGCTCGCTCCAGGTAAGCGTGGCAAACCTCATGGGATCCCGGTGTTCGTATTCCATGCCATGCTGCGGTTTGAAGTCGAGGCTGTAATAGAAATAATTGGCCATGTCGTACGGGATGTCCCTCAGGGAATGAACCGACCGGAAGGAACTCAGCAGGGCAAAGGTGTGCCCGTTGGCCGCCACCATTACCGAAGGCCCTGAAACATGGCCGTTTATGTGCATCTGTTTGGGTCTTTTCCCGTTCACGGTATAGGCCGGCCTTTCTCCCTGCCCGTATTCCTTTTCATGCATGTTAAACTCGTATCCCGGCATGAAAATACCGGGAAAACGATAATCATCGCGCCCGATGTAGGCATAGTTATTATGAAAGAAACCCTGCCCGCCCATGAGGTTCACATCTACGTAGTAGCGGCTGTTTGCCATGAGAGCCGGGTTAACGGAAGCGGCTGACACCCCTGCATAGGAACCGGTCACAACACCGGCCATCGACTGCCCTTTCAGTCCGGCAGGAATAATGCAGAATACTGCCGCCAGCAAAAACAACAGTCTGCCAATAAAAAACTGCCCGCGATCTGGTTTTGCCTCAGTCAATTTTTTTCTGTTAAGTTTCCGGGTTGAAACGGGTATACGGTTTTGGCCCGAAAAAGTTCCTGCCCGGCGCTACGAATATAATTTGTAAAGTCTTTACTGACAAAGATCGGGCACTGAATTACAATCAGTGAATTCACGGATGCAGGGCGGGATTCACTTAGCAGGATCCTTGCCTGTCGAAACGGATTTCAAGGCTCGGGAAATGGTGTTTGGCTGATCCTGCATCAAAAAAGCCTTCACCCCTGCTAGCGGCTCAGGCTGTGATCACAACCCCAGGAAGTACGCCTGCATCTTCCTTTCAGGAAATTGAATTTTACCGAAACGTAGAGGTCGAAGCCGGTAAAATCCGTCAGGTTGAGAAAACCGAGCAGATTGTCGGTACCCAGTGTCAGGAACCAGATACGTGCCGAAACCCCCATGCGCGGATAGCGGAAATCATAGAGCGAAACGGGTACGTTCAGCTCGAAGTATTGTGTTTCATATCGCGGCGTAACGCTCAGTTGCGCCGGTCTGTACAAATATGCCCCGTTCATATGGAGCGGTACCAGCACGGTGGCGTTCAGGTACCAGTTGTCGAGGTAGTGATAGTCGAACTGCACACTGGCGGCAGCCGGAACAGGCACGCTGAACCGTCCGGCCTGGAGCGAAGCGCCCGGGTCGCCGTAAAGAACTTCGCTCAGCATGCGGGTAAAGGGGTCGAGCCCTGTAAAATTCACCGTATCGACGGGCATCCAGAAGGTTCCCACATCATCATACTGATGCCGGGATGACTGTGAACTGAAAGCGATCGCACCCAGGTCGAGCAGAGAGATGCCAAGGCGGTAATGATAATCTTCATATGGCTGTTTGCAAAGCTTATTGGTCCGGTAACTGCCATACCCATAGGTTTTCTTTTCGTAGGTGATCCCAAGGTCGAATTTCACGCCACGCCCGCTGAACAGGCGGTCGGCAGGCCAGGATGCGGGCGAATAAGCCATCCCGCCCCGTGCATTGCGCAGGTTGAGCGTACTGTCGTTGTTCACGATATAGTCGATGTTGGCCATGTCAAGGTAAAAGCCTGCATAACCCAGCAGCAACGAAGCCGTGATGCCTCCCGTGAGGTGATGAGGGCCACGGCGCGAAAGGGTATGCGCATAGGTAAAGCCCAGTTCCGACCATGACATTCCCGATATCAGAAAGTCGTCGTTGTTGTAGTTAATGTTGTGCTGTGGCTCAAAATTCAGGCCTTCATAGGCAAAGGGTACGATCTCGTAAGGGATGTCCCTGGCAGAAAAAACCGTCCTGAACGCACTTGAAAAGCCAAAGGCATCGTCACGGCGAGCCACAGAAAAAGAAGGCCCCTGCACCCTGGCACTTAAATGCAGATCTTTGCGGTTTTTATTCCTGTAATAATCAAAAGGAAGATCATCCTTGCCGTATTCGGGGAGGTTATCGCCCGACCGCAGAAACGATAGCGGGCGGTAATCCTCACGGTGAATGAACAGGGCATTATTCTCAAGAAAAAGGTCGGCCGCAACCACGTTTATATCGAGATACAATCGCGAATGCATGATGGAGGAAGGATTGATGAGGCTGCCGTTGATCCCGGCGTAATTGCCGTTCACAACACCCCACATCTCCTGGGCCCCGGCGGGCAGTAACAGGGCTGAGATCCATAAGACTGCAAAAACCTTCCTCTTCAAACCTTCCGTATTTAGCTGACTAATTCGATACCGGTGTAGATGCTCTTAACAAATCATAGATGCTTTTGAGTGGGAACAGTTGCCCTGCTTACATTATAAACTGTATCTGCAATGATTTATTGTAAAGAGGGCGGAACATGCAGGAGCCTGAAAAACCATTATGAAATCTTTAGCATTCAGTATAAGTGGTTAAAAATGATGTGGTTTGTTGCCTCACGATTTCTTTGCCGCCCCGGAAAAAATCCATATCTTTGCAGGCGAATAGCGGATGTGGCGTAATTGGTAGCCGCGCCAGACTTAGGATCTGGTGCCGAAAGGCGTGGGGGTTCGAGTCCCTTCATCCGCACGAAGCCCGTCTTTGTACCGGCTTCATAACCCGGTCTGATAATCGAAAAAGTGTAAATTGTGCAAGTAAAAAAGATATCCATGATTATTGTTTCTGCCATCTTCACGATGGCAGGCTTTATAAATGGATACGGGCAGCTTCCCGAAGCGGACACTTTACGGCATACGCTTTCCGATGCACCGCCTCAAGAAATGGCTTCCCTCTACAACCGCCTGGCCGGTCTTTGGCTCGACAGCCAGCCGGGCACAGCCATCAGCTACGCTGATACAGCCCTGCACCTGGCTTCTGCCATGGATCAGGATACGGAAAAGGCTGCTGCGCTGTCTGTCAAAGGAGCTGCCTGCCGGCTGCTCGGCATGAACAAGGCAGCTTTGGATTCCTGGCGGGAAGCCATGGGCATATACCGCGAACTGGACGAAAAAGAAAAACTATCAGTCCTGCTCACGGATGCCGGTGCCCTGTTGCGCGAAGAACGGGACTACAAAAATGCCGTACGTTATCACACCGAAAACCTGGCCATACAGATCAGCCTTGGCGACAGCACAGCTCTGGCGGGGGCCCTCCTCGACATAGCCCTCGATTACGATAAAGCAGAACTCTTCGACTCAGCCCTGCTGTATTATAACGAAGGACTGAAAATTGCCAAAACCACCCGCAACAGGAACATCGAAGCCAATATCCTCAACAACCTCGGGAATATCCACCTTTCATGGGGAAATTACGGCGAATCTCTGGAGTATTACCTGAATTCGCTCAACATCAGTGAGGAGATCAACGACAGCAACGGGCTGTCAAAATCATTCAACAACATCGGCATTATCCATTTCGACTGGGGCGAGTGGGACAAATCATTGTATTATTACAAGAAAAGCTACGTGGTCGACAGCCTGCTCGGAAATATCACCGGACAGGCACAGACGCTGAACAACATTGCCATCATTTACGACGAAATGGGTGATGATGAAAAAGCACAGGAAGTATACCGGCAATCACTTGATCTGGCAAGAATTGCAGGGAATTTTTTCATGATTGCCGTTAGCAGCAGCAACCTGGGTGAGTTCCATGCCGAAAACGGCAATTATGAAACTGCACGCAAATACTTTGAGGATGCACTGGAGTATTATACCATGGCCAATTCAACGATCGGTATTGCCGAAACCGATATTCTGATGGGGGGATTATTCAGTAAAACGGGCCAGTACGCCGAAGCCCTTGAATATTACAAAAATGGGCTTGAAAAGGTCAGGCCGCTGAACCTGAGCTATGCCGTGATGAATGCCCTCCGGGGCATGGAAAAAGTTTATGTTGAAACCGGAAACATGAAAGCGGCCTATGCCTGCCTGAAGGAGTACCACGAACTCAACGATTCCATTTTCAACATCAGGATATCCAACCAGCTTGCCCTGCTTCAGAAAGGCTACGAAATAAAGAAACTGGACCAGGAAATGGAATTGCAGCAAGCCCGGCTTCTCGAGCAGAAGTCAAGGATAAAAAGGCAAACCATTACGCTGGCAGCCCTTGCAGGCATTACACTGATAATTATTGTTTTCAGCATCCTGCTTGCCTGGCAGTACAGGCTCAGGCTGCGGGCATGGAAACAATTACTTTTACAGCACCGCGAGATACTCAAAAACCGCCAGGAACTGATAGAGGCAAAAGAAAAAGCAGAAGAATCGGACCGGCTGAAGACCGCCTTCCTCATGAACCTCTCACATGAGTTGCGTACACCCATGAACGGCATCATGGGATTTACAGAATTGCTGAAAAAAGGAACCGCCACGCGCGAAGAACAGCAAAACTACCTGGAACTGATCTCTTCGGCAAGCAAACAGCTGCTGAGCGTCCTCAATGACATTATCGATATGGCAGCCATCGAAACCGGGCAGATCAGGATCGAAAAGGAAGCAATCGAACCGGAAACATTGTTCAAACAGCTTTTTGATCATTTCCAGGACGTTAAAAAAGAGATGGGCAAAGACCATATCTCGTTACGCTGCTCACTTCCCGTCAGCTCCGACGAACACATCATCATGGCCGACAGCAAACGCCTGTCGCAAATAATCCATAAACTGCTCGACAATGCCCTTACCTTCTCTTCCGAAGGAGAAGTGGAATTCGGATATACGATAAACGACATGAAAACCCTCAGGGTTTTCGTCCGTGACACAGGCATAGGTATTGAAAGAAGCCAGCATGAAGTGATCTTTGAGAAGTTCAGGCAGGTCGACAACAGCACTACCCGGAAACACGGGGGTTCCGGGCTTGGCCTGGCCATCAGCAGAGAGCTGGCAGAGATGATGGGAGGCAGTATCTCACTCACATCCGAAATCGGCAAAGGAAGCACTTTTTACATTGACATTCCTTATATTGCGGCAGAATAACGGCAAATCACGCCAGGGCCGCGATAATGAACAGATTGAAATGATCCTGCCGGCTTTTTTATAGCTTTTTCTGTCTTCTTTCCTGAAAAATACGATGGAGTGTTCTTCTTCCTGCTTCACCCAATGGACAAGACCCGGTCCGGAAGCTTTGTCGATCAGGGGTACCGGCACAAAGGAGGCTGTGACTTTAAAGATTTCGCCGGCGGGTAGTTTACCGAGTCCGTCCATGACCAGGTTAACGGGATGATCGCCTGCAGCAAGCATTTACGGATGCAGATCGGTTGCATTCAATATAGATTCCGTTTAAGGGGAAGATATCAGATGCACAGCCACATATCCGGGATAAAATTTTGCAGGCCGCCTGAACAATTCTTCAAGAACATTGTTTCACATTTAAAACCAGTAAATATATAAACCGATGAAATCCATTTACATCCTCATTTTTACAATGCTTGCAAGCCTGCCGGCTCTTACACAGTTTTCGCAAACCCCATTGCCGTATGCATATGACGCACTGGAGCCAGTGATCGATGCATCCACCATGGACATCCATTACAACCGGCATCATGCAGGCTATGTCAATAACCTGAACAAGGCCGTTAACGGTACAGCGCTTGCCGAAATGGACCTGGAAGAGATACTGTCCGGCATTTCAGCTTACGACATGGCCGTGCGTAACAATGCCGGCGGCCATTACAATCATGAGTTATTCTGGAAAGTGTTAACGCCGGTTGAAAACACACTGCCATCAAAGGAACTGCAGGGCGCCATTGCAACATATTTCGGAGATATGAATGGATTGCGGGAAACCCTGCTGGCGGAAGCATCCAGGAGGTTTGGTTCGGGCTGGGCATGGCTTTACGTAAACGCGCAGGGCGACCTGGCGGTTTGCTCCACACCAAACCAGGACAACCCGCTGATGGATATTGCCGGATGCAAGGGTATTCCCATCCTGGGAATTGACGTCTGGGAACATGCCTACTACCTGCATTACCAGAATAAAAGGGGAGAATACCTGAACAACATCTGGAACATCATCAACTGGGAAGAGGTGAGCAGGAATTACCGCGAAGCCATCCATGGAAAATAACAGGCAATTCATGTTTTCTTACCCCTGCGAATAACATCTGTAAGTTATTCCACAATCCTCTGTCACTGCCCGCAATACTGAATGCCGGAACATCCCTTCAAAACATGCAGTGGCGAACGATAAAATTGTATCTTTGCAGCCCTAAATGCAAAGCATCATTACATGAACATCACACAGGAAGCAACGGGAGAACTCACCGCGGTGGTCAGGATTGAACTTAACAAAGATGATTACCAGCCGCAGGTTGAAAATGTTTTAAAAGACTACAGGCGAAAAGCCTCCATGCCCGGATTCAGGCCCGGAAAAGTCCCCATGGGCATGATCAAAAAGATGTACAGCCATGCCGTGCTGGCCGAAGAGGTAAACAAGATCATTTCTGAAAAACTCCATGAGCACATCACCGAAAACAACTTAAAGATCCTCGGACACCCCTTGCCCAACGAAGACCGGCAGGAAACCATCGACTTCGACAAGCAGGAGCAACTCGACTTCTACTTCGACATTGCCCTGCAACCCGAGTTTGAGGTGGAGATTTCCGACAAGGTAAAAATGGATTACTTCAGGATTAAAGCCGATGATGCCACCATCGACAAGTACATCTCCGACCTGAGGAAAAAAAATGGAAAGCCCGTAAACCCCGATACCAGCACCGAAGGTGACCTGCTTCACGGAAAACTTGCCGAACTTGATCCTGAAGGAAAACCCAAAGAAGGCGGCATTGAGCACGAAACCACCCTTTCAGCCGATATCATTCAATCCGAAGCCATTAAAAAACAACTGAACGGGCTTTCGGTTGGCGACAAGATCCTTTTCAATCTGCTCGAGGCTGCCGGCAGCGCAGAAGCCGCAGCATCCATCCTGGGAACCGACAAAACCCTTGCCGAAGAGGTAACAGGCAGCTTTGAGTTTACCGTGCAAAGCATCACACGCCACGAAGCCGCCGAAATGAATGCCGAATTCTACAACGCAGTCTTCCCGCACGAAGAAATTGGCGATGAAAAAGCTTTCCGTACAAGGCTTGCCAGGGAATTGGAAAAATCCTTCGAACAGGAAAGCGACCGCTTATTTATGCGGCAGGCAGCCGAAAAACTCATTGACAAAACAGGATTCGGCCTGCCCGACGATTTCATGAAGCGCTGGCTCATCGAAAGCGAAGAAGCAAATATTAATCCCGAAGAAATCGACAGCCAGTATGCCGGCTATTCACGCGCACTGCGCTGGCAACTCATCGAAAGCAGGATCGTAGCCGACCACAAGCTGGAAGTCACCCGCGACGATATTCGTGAAAAGATCATGGGATATTTTAATGTTGGCCCCGACGCAGACCCCGAAACACGCAAGCGTCTGGACGAGATCGCCGAAAACATTATGGAAAATAAGGAGGAGGTGAAACGCATCTATGACCAGTTGCTCGATACACGTATGCGGGACTTACTGAAATCGACCTTTAAGCTGAAAATTAAGGATGTTGATTATGATGAATTTATTAAATTAGCCAGTGAAACCAAATAATGTCAGACAGATGAACCACAACGAGTTTAAAAAATATGCCACCATGCACAGGGGGATCAGCAGCATCACCCTCCAAAACTATACTTCCGTTCTGGGTAATTACATCTCACCCACCATCATCGAAGAACGGCAGATGAACATTGCCACCATGGACGTCTTTTCTAGGCTGATGATGGACCGCATCATCTTCCTGGGTGTGCCCATCAACGATTACGTTGCCAACATCATTCAGGCGCAGTTGCTTTTCCTCGAGTCGGTTGATTCGGGCAAGGACATTCAGATCTACCTGAATACCCCGGGCGGGTCGGTCTATGCAGGCCTGGGCATATACGACACCATGCAGTACATTACGCCAGACATTGCCACCATCTGCACCGGCATGGCTGCTTCCATGGGCGCCGTACTGCTTTGTGCCGGCACAAAGGGAAAGCGCACAGCCCTTCACCATTCGAGGGTGCTCATCCACCAGCCCATGGGCGGAGCTTCCGGCCAGGCATCCGACATCGAGATCACGGCCAGGGAAATCCAGAAACTCAAAAAGGAATTGTATGAGATCATTGCCAAGCATTCGGGACAGGATTACGAGAAAGTCTGGAACGACGGCGACCGCGACTTCTGGATGACTTCAGAAGAAGCAAAGGAGTATGGAATGATCGATGAAGTACTGGTGAAGAACAAAAAATAAGTTCTTGCGTATAACACCCCACAGTCACTCATTATTATGGCAAAGCAACCCGACAGATGTTCATTTTGCGGCAGGTTGAAAAGCGAGACAAGCCTGCTCATTGCAGGTCTCGAAGGCCATATCTGCGACCTGTGTGTGGAGCAGGCCCAGTCGATCGTACGCGAAGAGCTGGGTGCCAGGCATGAACTTCGCCTGGGTGATATCAAACTCCTGAAACCGGCCGAAATCAAAAAACACCTCGACCAATACGTGATCGGGCAGGAGGAAGCGAAAAGGGTGCTTTCGGTAGCCGTATACAATCATTACAAAAGGATCACCCAGCCCCCTTCAAAGAAAGGGGAAGAGGAAATTGAAATTGAAAAGTCAAATATCCTTATCGTAGGCGAAACGGGCACCGGCAAGACCCTCCTTGCCAGGACCATTGCCCGCATGCTGCATGTACCCTTCTGCATTGCCGATGCCACGGTACTGACAGAGGCCGGCTACGTGGGCGAAGATGTGGAAAGCATTCTTTCGCGCTTGCTGCAGGCGGCCGATTATAACGTACCCGCTGCAGAAAAGGGGATTATCTTCATCGACGAACTTGACAAGATCGCCCGCAAGAGCGACAATCCCAGTATTACCCGCGACGTATCGGGCGAGGGCGTGCAACAGGCCCTGCTCAAACTGCTCGAAGGCGCCGACGTGAACGTTCCTCCGCAGGGCGGCCGCAAACATCCCGAGCAGAAGATGATACAGGTCAACACCCGCGACATCCTGTTTATCGCAGGCGGAGCCTTTAACGCCATTGAAAAGATCATCGGGTCAAGGTTGCAGACAAACATGATCGGATATAGTTCCGATAAGGAAAAGGACAGGATCGACAAGGAAAATATTTTACAGTATATCGCCCCCGGCGACCTGAAAACCTTCGGGCTCATCCCCGAGATCGTGGGACGGCTCCCCGTGCTTACCTACCTGAACCCCCTCGACAAATCCGCACTCAGGAAAATACTGACCCAGCCGAAGAATTCCCTGGTCAAGCAGTTCGTCAAGCTCTTCGCCATGGACAACATCAACCTTTCCTTTGACGACAAGGCCCTCGACTATATGGTTGATAAGGCGGTGGAGTTCAAGCTTGGTGCCCGCGGACTGCGTTCCATCATGGAAGCCATCCTCACCGATGCCATGTTCGACCTGCCGTCGGAAGGCAGCATCACCGACCTGCGGATCACCAGCGAATATGCGCAACAGAAGATCGGCAAAGCAAGCATCTCCAAACTCAAGGTAGCCTGACCCGTTTAAACACATCCCTTTTCTTTCGCTATCTTTATGCCGGTATTCGGCATGATAATTGACTCAAACAATACCGATGAAAAAACTGCTTTCAGCGATCCCCTTCATGCTGCTGATGCTGACAGGTATTCAGGCGCAGGAAAAGCAGGTCGGACGCATTGTGGTATCGGCCAGGCTCTACGACGGCGATACCATCCCGGTGATCGGCCTGCGTGAGGTAAGCATATATTCGCTCAGGCCTTTTAAAAACAAAAGAGAGGCCCGGCAGATGACCCGGCTGATACGAAATGTGAAGGCGGCTTACCCCTATGCCCGCCTGGCAGGGATCAAACTGCAGGAATATGAAAGCATCCTGGCCGGCATCGACAATGAAAAGGAAAGAAAAAGGATCATGAAACAAGCCGAACAGGAACTGGAGGAACAATTCGGGGATGATCTGCGCAACCTTACCTTCACCCAGGGAAAGATTCTCATTAAACTGGTATACCGCGAAACCGGGGCCTCGTCCTATGAACTGGTAGCGGAATTACGGGGGAAATTCAGGGCATTCTTCTGGCAGGCCTTTGCCAGGATTTTCGGTTTCAACTTAAAAGACGGCTACTACCCCGATGGGGAAGATGCGGAAATAGAATTTATCGTAAGGATGATCGAAGCCGGGCAGATATGACCTATTTCCCCCTGCCCTGCATAACGATAAGGGCGGTATAGATGAGAATCTTAACATCCATGGCCAGCGACATGTTCTCGATATAAAGCAGGTCGTATTTCAAACGCTCGATCATTTCGTCAACATTGGAGGCATAACCGTATTTTACCTGCCCCCAGGAAGTGATCCCAGGCTTTACCTTGTGCAAAAGCCGGTAATGGGGTGCCTTTTTTACGATCTGATCGATATAATACTGCCGCTCGGGCCGGGGGCCGACCAGTGACATGTCGCCCTTGAGCACGGTATAGAACTGCGGGGTTTCATCAAGCCTGACCTTACGCAGGAATTTGCCGAAACGGGTAATGCGCGGATCATCATCTGACGACAACTGCGGACCGGAACGCTCTGCATCCTTGTACATCGTCCGGAATTTGTGCATCTGAAACGGTATACCGTTGAGGCCGATCCGTTCCTGCGAATAAAAAACAGGCCCCCGGGAAGTGAACATCACCCCAAGGGCAACGAAAACATATACCGGGATAAGAAGGATCATGGCGATCAGCGACACCGCTATATCGATGAACCGCTTGATAGACTGCTGCCAGACAGGCATCAGGTCGGGAGTGATCTGGATCAAGGGTGTATGAAAAACCGAACTCATCTTTACCGAACCAAGCAGGATGTCCTGCATGTCGGGGATAACCTTGATCAGAACATTTGTATCCTCAAGGATGGTGATAATCTTTTCGATGGTATCCCTTTCGGATCGTTCCGTGGCAATGATCACCTCCTCCACCTGGTATTCATTGATGATGTTCCTCAGGTCCCTGTAATTCCCAAGGTGAGGAATATGTTTGCTGATCTTGTATTCATCGTAATCAATAACATTCACGAATCCCACAAATTTATTTCCACTTGAAGTTTCCTGGTTTTCAATTTCATTGTAAACATCCAGGGCATTCCCGTTACTTCCCACAATAACCGTGTTAAAGCCAATGACCTTGCGGTGAATTTTTCGCACGGTGATGGTGGTGAGGATGAGCCGGAAGAGGAAAGTAATAAAAAAATGAAGTCCGAACAGGATCAGGTATAATGAATAATAAGAACGGTAATCGGGTATCTGGTCGTCGAGGATAAGGGCAAAAAAGATGATGGTAACACCGATGATGGAGATCAGCAGGGTTTGCCCGAATTCCTTCAGCCTGGATTTACGGTATATACGGCGGTAAGTCCCGACAATGGCATAAAATGCAAGCCAGAACACAGGAACCGCCACAATGCCGGCGTAAAAGTTCCAGTCGTCGAAGATCAGTCGCAGTTCACGAAAAGTATAAACATCGAAAGAATATTTGCGCAGGAAAAAAAACAAGCTCCAGGCAAGGGCCGCAGCCAGCAGGTCTAAGAACACATATTTAAAAACCTGTAAGTTTTTGTTCATGAGATCCTATTTTCGGTGAATTAACTTGATGTTGTCTATTAAAATCCTGGCCTCATCCACCCCGTCTTCCTTTATGGCACCCAGAAAAATGTTATAGTCCAAGGCATTGACCTGCGAGCTGACACCGGGCGTAAGGTTCACGTATATCTTTTTCCATTCGTCTGTGGGGTTCATATTCAACACGGGATGCTGGATGATCTGCGACAGCGTGCGCGCGTAGAAGCCCGCAGTAAAATAATTGTTGTTCTTAAAGTCGATCTCAAGAAATACCGGCTGCCCCCCTTTGGGAAGGAAAAACCCTTCGTCGTAGCCAACATTGGTGGCCACATCAATCAGGTAGCGGTCCTCGTCAAGGATCATCAGCCCCGAATACTTGCTGTTTGCAGAAAGAAAGGCCTCGGGGTTATTGGCCGGCTGGGTCCTGAAAATGTTGGTTTTGCTCTTGCTGGTGCTGTCGAGGGAAATACCCGGATCCTCAAAATCCTCCATCCAGACGAATTCCAGGTTTTCGTAATAGGTGGTTTTCATGTGATAGGGTACCGCCTCCGTACCTGTAAAGAGGGTATCGGCATTCAGGTCCACGGTTTCGCCCTCGGTGAGGAACACATCCTGTACAATGGATTGATAAAAAGGATAGGGTGATCGTAGTGCAGCGATACCATTGAGTTTAATGCCTGGGTCGACGCGCACCTGCGTGAGCCCTTTCGCCAGCACGGGAAATACAGCCGGCAACTCATACGCACCGATGGCCTGGTCGTTAATGTATACCCATGCATCGGTAATATTATGGGTCGAAGCCCCCTGGGTTTCGTAATCAGTATATACGCTAATGGAATCGATCCTGATGTATGCCGGCACGGTCTGATCACCTTCGAATTTATTGCACGATGCCGTTAACAAGGCAAACAGAAAAATTAAACATAAACCTGAAAAGCGTAGCTTTTTGCTGTTCATGCAGGAAATCTTTACGGGTACGGCTCTAATATATTTCAACGACAGTATAAATTAAATATTGTTGGTTACATTGGCTGTCATATTATTTAGACTGCATGTAAATTAAAGGTTGCCCGGATTGAGGCTCAGCTTTTCAATGATGCGGTGGGCCACTTCCAGGGCGTTGTACCCGTCGTTGATGGTAACGGGCGGAGTCGTGTCGTTTACGATGGAACTATAGAATGTTTCCAGTTCCGTTTTGATGGCATTAAGGGCTTTGACTTCCGGTTTTTCAAAGATGATCTGTTTTGGGGATCTGCCTTCGCCGGGTTCAAGGATCATGGCATAGGGATCGGCCTTGCCGGGGTCTACATCCTGCATACGAAGGATCTCCGTTTCCTTTTCGAGGAAGTCGATGGCGATATAGGCATCTTTCTGGAAGAAACGCGATTTGCGCATGTTCTTCATGGATATCCTGCTGGCGGTGAGGTTGGCAACGCATCCGTTATTGAATTCGATACGGGCATTGGCAATGTCGGGGGTGTCGCTGATCACGGAAACGCCACTGGCGCTGATACGGTGGATATCAGAATTGACCACGCTCAATACAATGTCGATGTCGTGGATCATCAGGTCGAGCACCACGGGCACATCGGTTCCCCTTGGGTTAAACTGGGAAAGCCTGTGTGTTTCGATAAACATCGGCTGCCTGAAGTAGGGGCGGGCTGCGATGAAAGCAGGGTTGAAGCGTTCAACGTGCCCGACCTGCACCTTGATATGCGCTTCTTCCGAAAGGGCGATCAAACGCCGGGCCTCATCCAGGGTCGTCACCACAGGTTTTTCGATAAAGACATGGCGGGTTTTCCGGAGGGCCTCCGAGGCACATTCAAAATGGGACACGGTGGGCGTAACAATATCGACAACTTCGGCTTCAGCGATCAGTGCCGAAAGGGAATCGAAACGCCTGATGCCATATTCGCTTTCAACAAATGAAGCATTTTCGTCGTCCGGATCAAAGAATCCGCACAATTCATAATCAGGAATATCCAGGATACATTTAATGTGAATCTTGCCCAGGTGGCCTGCCCCGAGCACTCCTATCTTCAGCATACCTTAAGTTTTCTGCAAATGTATATTTTTTCGGCAAACCCCACGGGCGTTTTTATTATTTTCGCACTGCATTAGGGCCTGCAGAAAATGAACGGCCCCTAAAGGGATCACACACCCATGATCGACTCATACAAACACAAAGGCTTACGAAAAAAACTGGTGGATACCATCCGCGAAAAGGGCATTGTGAGCGAAGACGTCCTCGAAGCCATCGGACGTATCCCCCGCCATCTTTTCCTCGACTCATCATTCCTCGAATTTGCATACCAGGACAAACCCTTCCCGATCGGCTCGGGGCAGACCATCTCCCAGCCATATACCGTAGCCTTTCAAACGGAACTGCTGGAAATTACTCCCGGTGACAAAGTGCTTGAGATCGGCACGGGTTCGGGCTACCAGGCCTGTGTGCTGGAAGAACTCGGGGCCAAGGTGTTCAGCATCGAAAGGCAAAAGAAACTCTACCTTCGCACCAAGGCTTTTCTATCAGAACTGGGATATAAAGCCAGGCTGTTCTATGGCGACGGATACAAGGGCTTGCCCGCCTTTGCTCCTTTCGACAAGATACTGGTAACCGCCGGTGCGCCGCAGTTGCCGGAAGCCCTGACCGCCCAGCTTAAAACCGGGGGCATGATCGTAATACCCGTTGGCCGCGGCGACATACAGCTCATGTACCGTTATATCAAGGAGGCAGACGGACACATCAGGGAAGAAAACCACGGCACCTTCCGCTTCGTCCCCCTGCTTAAGAACCTGGCAAATGATTAAACAGGCATGAAAAGGCAAGCCACTTCCCTGCTGTTGCTGCTCTCTCTGATCCTGCCGGTGCAGGGCCAGCCCCCACCTGATACCGGAACTGCAGCTAAAAAAGCATATTTCGGCACAGGAGAGGAAATATTCCCCTGCCGCTGGCGGAACAACCGAATAGAACCGGCTGCCACAGCCCTGGATAAAAGTGAATATCAGAGGCATATCAGCATTGCCGGCCGGGCACTTTCCAAATACCCGGAAAAGCTTGTCAGCAAAAACCTCCGTAAAATCCATTTTGTAAAAACACTGATGTTCTTTGGTCTCGAATACGGTGGCACTTACTTCAGGCGGAATGTATACATCAGCAGCAACGGGGTTGAAAGAGGTTATACGGACCAATTCGTTGAGGGTACTTTCCACCATGAGTTTTCCAGTGTGCTGCTGAAACGCAAGGGCAGGCACTTCGACCGGCAGGCATGGGAAAAAGCGAATCCTGAAGGTTTCCGATACGGAGAAGGAGGCCTTGAAGCCCTGAGAAACAACAACACCAGCCTGATACCCGATACCAGCCTTTTCGGGCAGGGCTTCATGAATGAATATTCGCTGGCATCCTTTGAGGAAGACTTCAACTGCTATGCAGAATTCCTTTTCATGTCGGATGAGGCATTCTGGGAGGCATGGGCCAATCATGAAGCCATCAGGCAAAAAACCGAAATACTGATCCGCTTTTACCGGAAACTCGACCCGGTTTTTACCATTTCCTATTTCAGGGGACTCTGAAAAGCATAAAAAAGGCTTGCGCATATGCATGCACAAGCCTGTCAAACCCGGTTCGAACACCCGGGAATTTTTACAAAAAAGTAAAAAAGTCCACTTTATATGTGGACTTTTC
>CAZHFC010000048.1:0-21780 GCA_964531985.1 uncultured Bacteroidales bacterium | reverse complement strand
TCGGTGGTTTCAGTGCCTGCCCCGAGGACTCGGTGGTTTCAGTGCCTGCCCCGAGACCTCGTGGGTTTTAGTGTCTGCCCCGAGAATCGGGGGTTACATGGTTACATGGCTACATGGCTAAATGGCTAAATGGTTACATGGCTACTTGGCTAAATGCTTGCCCCGAGACCTCGGTGGCCTGCCCCGGGAATCGGGGGCCTGCCCCGGGAATCGGGGGTTAAATGATAAATATCATAGCCCACGAATTTATTCGTGGGTCGAATTTGGTGCGCGGGACACTCCGAAACTCATACCACGCAACTCGAACCTGATTTTACATGCAATTTCTATTCGGTTTGTGATAACGACCGTTCCGGCTGCATTTCAGATTTCAGATCTCAGATTTCAGATTTCAACATCATGGATTCTTTGCCAGCTTGACCGAGCTTGTATTTTGCCCGTCGCTTACCTGCAGGTAATAGATGCCTGGTTTGTAATAGCTGATGTTGAAAGAATTGTGATAGATGCCGTTGAAGTTTGCGATCTGGTAACGGAACAGTTGCTGCCCCTGGCTGTTGGTAAGCGAAAGCACAATGGTTTTGCTAGTGCTCCCGTTGATGGTAACATTGAAGTGCGCGGATGCGGGATTCGGAAAGACCTGCAGCGACAGTTCTTCCTCAGGGTTTTCTGCAAGGCCCGTACATACATCGAGGCTGAGGTTGAGGGATCCGGCGGTGCTGTCGCAGGCGGCCCCGTATGCAGCCAGTGTAAGTACGACTTCCTTTCCGGTGGTATCGTTGACGCCGGGTGTATAAACCGTTGCCAGGTTGAGCGGGTCATCAAAGCTTCCGTCGCCCGAGCTGAACCAGCGCACGGAATCGTAATCGGAAACATATCCGTTCAGTTGCAGCGAATGCCCGATGCAGATCAGGGTGTCGGGGCCTGCCAGAACATCCGGCACCGTGTCGATGCCGAGCACGAGGCTGTCGACCTGCTCATTGCCGGGCAGATAGCCTTCGGCCGTCAGCCAGAGATTGGCACCGCCGTTGATGATGTCCTGCTGCCCGCGCAGGTACGCCAGGTTGACCGATCGCTTATTCTGGATGATCCCGTCGCCGTCGGTTTCCCATAAAACGCTTTTTTGGTGGCTGACGGTGGCGGTGCGGTAGAACACCTTGTTTTCACAGATCACCGTGTCGGGTCCCACATCCACCGCGGGCGGGCTGATGGGACCGAAGTCGAAGGCGGTGATGCGTGTCTTCCATCCACCGATACAATACTCGTTGGTATGCCAGAAGGTGGAGTCGTCGGAAGGATCGACGGAGGTCATCGAATAATCCCCCCAACGGTGATAGGCTCCTTGTGATCCGAGTCCCGTAACGACTTCAATTTCCTGGTAGTTCATTTCGCCCAGTGGGGCGTCGGCGCTGCGTCCGGTATACCTGATCGAAGGATAGATGCTGTCCTGTCCGGAGATGCTATAGCCCATGGCGATGGTGCCCAGGCCGTTCATGGCGATTGATGCCATCCAGCGGTGGTACTGGTCGGGGGCATAGGTGCCCTGCTGGTGGATGTTCCAGCCGCTGCCGTCGAGCGGATCACGCAGTTCATACCAGCGTATCCCGGCCTGTCCGTTCCCGTCGGCGTTCACGGTATGGTTGAGCACCAGGGTGTGATAGTCGCCGAAGTTCCGGTATTGCAAGCGGTGCATCAGCCGGTCGTTGAGGGCCTCCAGCTTGGTGGGGACGCCGGGCTGGTGGATGCACTGCCAGCGTGGCGCCTGGCATAGCTGAGAGGTAAAGGGTTCGGTCTGAAGCACGAAGGCTTCCTGAAAAACGGAGTTGGAGGGCTCGTTCCAGTCGGTAATGAATTCCCAGATCACGAGGCGGTCGAAGTCATAGCCCCAGGCATCATCCTTGAAATTGATAAAATAATTGGGAGTTCCGGCAGGAGGGGGCGGGCCGTCGAAATCGGAAGGCAGCATGTTGTGCTGGTCAGTACCTTCGGGCATGTCAAAAAGGACCATCAGCGCCGTGGAGTCGCCTGCCAGCATCTTGTCGCGTTCAAAGGCGGCCGCTGCCCCCCTGAAATAAGACCCGAACATGTTGAAAGTTGCATAATAGGCATCGTGCCATACCCCGACCTTCGGATAATCATTAAAGGCGGGAAATTCGAATGCATACTGATAATAGGCGCCGAGGGGGTCGCCTGTTTCAGAAATAGCGATCAACTCCCAGTAGGTGCCGTTGGATGTGTTGATGGCAAACTGGCTGGCAAACCAGCGGTCGGCCTCACTGTCGTACAAGAGGATGGGATCCCCGTCGTTGGTACCTGTCCAGGGCCCGATAAAGCCGTTCCAGAGGGTGCTGTTGTCGACGGGGCCGTATAGCAGATTGCCCTCCTTATCATAGATGGCAAAGGAAAGGTTGATCATCTGGAAGTAATGGTCGGGGCTTGCATCACCCTGGGTGTCGGGAGGCAGCACGCCATTCACATTGCCAACGCCGTCGATGTTTACGCCCGGGCCGCGGTGCTGTAAGCGGCCGTTATAACGCTGTGCAACGGGGTCGGGGCCCTGCGGCAGGGCATTGTCGGTTACCACCTTGTTTTCGATCACCTCATTGCGGATGATCCCGTCTTTCCAGCTCCTGTCGCGTTCGCCGGGCAGGATAATGGTCATCTCGCGCAGCGGAGGCGTTTTCCGGAAATGGGTGGCAGTGGTCACCCGGCAGGGAGTGGATGCCTTTTCCTGTGCATGGGACAAGCCTGGCATCATGGCTGCGATCATCAGGGCGTAAATGAGTTTCTTGATCATGAGGGGATGCTTAAGTTTAAAAAGTCGAAAAAAAGGGGTGCCGCTTTTTAACGGCACCCCAAAGGTAAGCAGTTTTTTGATTACTGCACCAGCACTTTCGCAATACGGTGCTGTGTGCCATTGTATACGCGCAGGTAGTAGATGCCGCGCGGGTTGTTGCCGATGTCGATGGTGCCGGTATAGCTTCCCTGCACGGATCCAGGCCGCTGCGTGAAGATGATCTGCCCCTGCAGGTTCAGCAGTTCGATCGTCAGGCCGGCCGTTTCGGCAATGGTGATGTCGTACGAGAAGACACCGGTGTTCGGGTTGGGCCTGATGAGCAATTGTATGGCCAAAGCTTCCTGTTCGTTTATTCCGGTGCATTCATCAATGGTCACCGTAATTAGGTCGCTGTCTTCACCTACACAGCCTTCGGTGCCTGTGGCTGTCAGCGTAAGTTGTACGCTTCCGCCGGCGATGTCCTGCTGGCCCGGGGTATAGATGGGGTTCAGCACGGTATTGTCGCTGAAGGTCCCGTCGCCGGATGTGCTCCACGACAAAATATTGTAATTGTATGCCATGGCTGCCAGTTGCAGCAGCTCGCCGCTGCACAGCAGTGTGTCGTTGCCTGCATCGGCCATGGGCCCTTCCGACAGGTATACCGTTACGCTGTCGGTGGCTTCCCAGCCGCTTTCAAAGCCATAGGCGGTCAGGGCCAGGCTCACCTCTCCGTTGGCAATGTCGTTGCTGCCGCGCAGGTAAAAGGTGTTCAGTGAAGAGGGGCTCTGGAAGAAACCGTCGCCTGCAGTAGTCCAGAGCACTGATTGCGCGCTGGTAACCGTGCCGTTGGCAGGGTAAAGAACATCGATGCATATGGTTGTGTCCTCGCCTGCGAAGGCAGTGGGGGGTACGAGGGGACCCAGGTTGAATGAGGTGACATAGGTGCCCCAGTTCGAAGTTTTGCGATATTCGGTGGTGAACCAGAAGGTGGTGTCGTCGACCGGGTCGACCGACATGGCGCTGTAGTCGCCCCAGCGGTTGATGCCGGTTTGGGAACTGAGGCCCGTTTTTACTTCCACTTCATCGATGGTCATCTGTCCCAGGGGGTCATCGACCCGGCGCCCTGTATATCTGATCGAGGGGTATATGCTGGAGCTTGACACGGAATAGCCCAGTGCGATATCGCCGTTTCCGTTCATGGCGATGCTTCCCATCCATCGCCCGGCTGCGTCGGGACTGTAGGTTCCCTGCTGGTGGATATCCCAGTTTCCGGTGGTTTTCCTGAGCTCATACCAGCGGATGGCCGCCCGTCCGGCGGAGTTGATGGTATGGTTGGTGACCATGCTCTGGTGTGAGCCGAAATTTCGGTATTGCAGGCGGTACATCAGGAATATGGCGAGGTCGTCGAGCCGCTGTGTGGTGTTGGGTTGGGGCACCCCGCCTACGCTGGTGCTGTATGCGGCCGGCGTGAGGGTTGCGGCCAGGGTAAAAGAGCTGGCAGCCGTATTGTTCCAGTCCACATCAAACTCATAGATCTCCATTTTGTTATCGGTAAAGGTCCTCAGGTGCATGAAGTAACCCGGGGCGCCGGCAGGCGGCGGTGTACCGTCGAAATCGGCGGGCAGCATGGCAAAGGTGCCCGGGCGGTCGTAATAGACCAGTTTGGCGGTCGGATCGCCCACAAGCATCTTATCCCTTTCAAAGGCTCCTACACCTACGCGGGTATAACTGCCAAACATGTTCCATGTGGCATAATAGGCGTCGGGCCATACGGCAAACTTCGGGTAGTCGTTAAAGGCCACCATGGCAAAGGCGTAGCGGTACCATTCGCCCAAAGGGTCGGGGGTTTCCGAAACGGCCAGCAACTGGTAGTTGATGCCGTTGCTGGTGTTCACGGCAAACTGTGTGGCCAGCCAGCGGTCGGCCAGCTCATCGTACAAGAGGATGGGGTCGCCGTCGTTGGTGCCCGTCCAGGGGCCGATAAAGCCCTGCCAGAGGGTGCTGTTGTTCACCGGTCCGTAAAGCTTGTTCCCCTGCTTGTCGTAAATGGCAAAGGAGAGGTTGATCATCTGGAAGTAATGGTTTGGGCCCACATCGCCGTCGGTGTCGGGCGGGAAAACCCCGTTTACATTACCCACGCCTTCAAAGCCTACCAGCGGGCCACGGGTGGCCTGCATGGGGTAGTGCAACTGGGCTGCCCCGTCGGGCTGGTTGCCGGGGGCATTGTAAATACGCTGCCTGATCTCTTCCTTCATCGACTTGTTGTCGATGATGCCATCCTTCCAGGAGCGGTCCTTCTCGCCGGTGATGATGGCGGGCATGTCGCGCAGGGCAGGAGACCTGTCGAAGTAGGCTGCTTCGATGACAATCGCCTCGCTGTTGCCGTCCTGGCCAAAAACTCCGGCGAAGATGGCTGCCGCCAGAAAGAATAGAAATAGTTTCTTGTGCATGATCGTTGTTTTATGTTTACAATAATTAATTTCTTGCCTGTTTGCGCTTTTCAGCGGGTACATATTCCAACCGGCATCGATTGAATTATCCGGGCACGATAGAAAAACTGAAAGTGTTTTTTATCATGTTCCTGAAAGCATAAAGCAATGCATAATACGGAATGAGCACCGCGATGGCGGAAAGACCTGCCAGGCCTTCATTCCCCGAAAGGAGTAAGACCAATAACAGGGTGCCCACCAGTAAAACGAAGGGGAGGATGTACCCGAGCAGTACCGCCCTGGTGCCAAGCGACCTTTTCATGCTTACCACCACATTGTCGCCTTCGGCGTATTGACTGCCGCCCGCACGTTTTACCTCAATCACTTTTTCTTCCATATCTGCTACATGACACATGGCTTTGGCCTGACAGGAGGAGCAGGCCGACATGGCCATGATCCTGACAAATATCCTGTCGGGTGTAACCGCGGTTACAGTGCCGGGATGTGTGATGTTTTCAGTGCCGCTCATTGGCTGCGCAAATTACAGGTAAAGCTATAACAAATTAACTTTCACATTGTTTTGGGCGTGCTCAGGCTGAGGGGCAGGATCTTCCCGTTATAGTACCGGTGGCCCGTCAGGGCGAAGTCGGCTATATAGCCTGCCATTTCGGTGGCCGAGAGCGGGGCCTTGTAAGCGGGGAAAGCTTCGGAGAGCATCTCCGTTTGTGCGGCTCCCAGTGCCAGGCAGTTAACCGAGATGCCCCTTTCGGTGAGTTCAACGGCCAGGCACTCGCTCAAGACCGCCAGGGCGGCCTTGCTGGCGCTGTAGAGCGACAGCCCCGGGAATTTGACGCTGCCCTGGTAACCGCCCATGCTGCTGATGTTGACAATATGCGAAGGATTGCCGAAATGAGGCAGAAGCGAACGGACCAGCAGGAAGGCGGGGCGGACATTGGTATTCATCATGTGGTCGAAATCCCTGCCGCTGAGCTGGGCTATGCTTTTATTGACCAGAGACCCGGCATTGTTGATGAGGATATGCACCTCTGGCATACAACCTTTGATCTCCCTTGCCAGGCTCTTGTAATCACCCGTTTCAAGGTCAAATGGCATGGCGATGACCTCTGATGATTCACTGATTTCCTCGCAATGGGCTTTCAGTTTCAGCAGTTTTGATTCATTTCGCGAGATGGCGATGATCCGGTGACCACCCATGATGGTGAAGTTGATCACGAGCTGCTTTCCGATGCCCCGGCTGGCACCTGTAACGATGATATTCATGGGATTATAAATTTGGGCAAAAATAGCAAAAAACCTTCATACCCGTGCTTCTGCCTGCCTTGCGGGTGGCCGGGAACAAAAAAATGCGGGAATTAGCCGAATAATCATTAACTTTGAAGGTGTTTTTGGCGTATAATTTGATATAGATTCATTAATATCCTACAGATATGAGAGTATTGTTTTATGTTTTACTTTTCCAGGCTGCGTTTTTAATGGCCTTTCCTGCTTCCGTGCAGGCGCAGGATCCTTCCGGGGATATCAATGCGGCCATCAGGTCGGGCGATGCCGTAAAGCTGGCTGATTATTTTGACAGCAGCCTCGACCTCACCCTGCCCGATAAGGACCAGTCGCTGAGCAAGGCGCATGCCACCCAGGTGATAAAAAAGTTCTTTGCCGACTATCCGCCCAAGTCCTATACGGTCAATCACAGCGGATCATCGAGGGAGGCCACGAAGTATTCGATCGGCACCTATATTACCGGGACAAAATTGTTCAAGACCTATGTCCTGTTGAAAAAGACCGGCGGGGAATACCGCATTGTGCAGCTTCAGTTCGAGGAGAGCCGGTAAGGGGGGAACGGTGATGGATGCAGATGAATTTATCCGGCTTGCCCTGGAGGAGGACCTGGGCGATGGCGATCACAGCAGCCTGGCAACCATCCCGCCGGCCAAAACCGGCGTTGCGGTGATGATCGCCAGGCAGCAGGGTGTGCTGGCCGGTTTGTCTGTTGCTGCCCGGGTTTTCAAGGCAGTGGATGCGGCCACGGAGGTCGACCTGCTGATGCACGACGGAGACACAATCGGCCCCGACGACGTGGTGCTGCGGGTTAAGGGCAAGTCGGTGTCGCTGCTTTCGGCAGAGCGGCTGGCGCTTAACTTTGTCCAGCGCATGAGCGGCATTGCTACCTATACACGCCATCTCTGCAAACTGATAGAAGGAACCCACGCACGCCTGCTCGATACGCGAAAGACGACCCCGAATTTTCGCTATTTTGAGAAGGAAGCCGTGAGGATCGGCGGCGGGGTCAATCATCGCATGGGCCTGTACGATATGATCATGATCAAGGACAACCACATCGACTTTGCAGGCGGCATCACGGCTGCCATCAGGGCCACCAGGGAATACCTCGAAAAGCACGGGAAAAACCTGAAGATCGAGATCGAGGTCAGGAACCTGAAGGAACTCCGGGAGGTGCTCGAAAACCGGGGCGCAGACCGGATCATGTTCGACAACTTCAGCATCGACAACATGCGTATCGGAGTGGAAATGGTTGCGGGTGCATGCGAAACGGAAGCCTCGGGCGGGATCACGGAGGAGAATATCCGTGCCGTGGCCGAAACGGGTGTGGACTATATCTCGGTAGGGGCGCTCACACACCAGGTGAAAAGCCTCGACCTGAGCCTAAAAGCCCTGTAATTTGGTGGCAACGCAAAAGAAACCAAAAAAATCACCTTTCCGGCCCGGCGAGTTGCGGGTTGTAAAAACCATCAGGGGATGGGCGAAAAGGATCATCCTGCCCGGCTTTCGCGGTATGGCCTTGTTCGATGTGGTAGCATTCTTTTTTCAGGGCATCAGAAAGAGCTCACTGCTGTCGCGCGCCAATTCACTGTCGTTTACCTTCACCCTGGCCCTGTTCCCGGGCATACTCTTTTTCTTTACCCTCATTCCCTATATCCCCCTGGAAGGTTTGCAGGCATCCATCATGGGAGCATTCGAAAAGCTCCTTCCCGCCCAGGTATTTTCATTCGTTGAGGATACCATAGCCGGTATTGTAAGCAAACAGAACAGCGGCCTGTTGTCGCTGGGTTTTGTCATGGCCTTTTATTTTGCCAACAATGGCATGATCGGCATCATGAAGGCTTTTAACCGTTCGGCACATGCCATCGAAACAAGGTCGTGGCTGCAAATGCATCTGATGTCACTCGTCCTGCAACTCATCCTGATCATCATCATCCTTATTGCGGCAGCCCTGCTTATTGTCGCGCCGCCCGCCTTCAACTATCTTCTCGAACAGGGCATTATCACGGACAGCCTCACCCTGATGCTCATGCGCCTTGCTAAATGGGCCGTTATATGCCTGCTCATCTTTCTCAGCCTTTCATTTATCTATTACCTTGCCCCGGCAGGCAAAAGGGTGTTCAGGTTCTTTTCGCCGGGTTCCATCATGGCCACCTTCCTGTCGCTGCTGTTCATCATATTGTTCAACATCTATATCGAGAATTTCTCCCAATACAACAAGTTGTACGGGTCAATCGGCACCATCATCATCCTCATGCTTTTCATCAACATCAACGCCATTGCCCTGCTGATCGGATTCGAGCTCAATGCGAGCATTTACGACGCGCACAGGACAAAGTGGAAAAAACATGAAAGCGAATGAACCGGCCTGTCCTCCCGGGCCGTTCCCGGAACCGGAAAACTTAGTACTTTTACGCAAATTTTTTTCCATTGGGCATCATCTTTAAACAAAGTCTGAAAGGCACGGCATATTCCTATTCAGGAACGATCCTGGGTTTTGTGATCACCGGCCTGATGCTGCCGAATTTCTTCAGTACTTCGGAGGTAGGGCTTTTCAGGGTGCTGGTATCCTACGGAACCCTTTTTGCACAGCTTGGAACGCTGGGCCTTAACACCGTTACCGTTAAGCTTTTTCCCCACTTCAGGGATGAGAAGCTCAGGCATTCGGGTTTTTTGGGGTTTATCCTGATGATCGGCCTCGCCGGCGCGCTCCTGTCAACGGCCATTTACCTGTCGGTCATGCCGCTGCTGATCGAGAATGCGCAGGATATATCCGAGCTCTTTGTCACCTATGTATATTATGTGCTCCCGCTGCTGGTGTTTACGTTGCTTTTCAACCTTCTCGACACATACTACAGTGTGCTTTACAATGCGGTGAAAGGCATTTTTTACAGGGAAGTGGTACAGCGGGTGCTGATATTGCTGACCATTTTGCTGTTCTATTTCGGTGTGATCGATTTCCGGCTCACGGTATTGCTTTATGTAGGCGCCAACGTGATGCCGGCCATCATCCTGCTGTTTACCATTATCCGTAGCAGGATCTTTTTTGTGATCCCGTCACTGAAGCTGTTTAAAAGGAAATTTCTTCGCGAATTCTTTTCCGTGTCTGTTTTTGGTTTTATCAACAGCTTTTCCGGCATCCTGGCACTGAATATTGATATCATCATGATCACGGCACTGGTGGGTTTGTCGGCTACCGGTGTTTATACCATTGCCTTTTTCTTCGGCACCCTGATCCTGATCCCCTCGCGCCCGCTGGTGAAGATCAGTTCGGTGATCGCGGCCGACGCATGGAAACGCAATGACCTGGAGCAGATACGGAGCATTTACCGAAAGAGCAGCCTCAACCTCACACTGATCGGGCTGCTGATACTGGCCGGCATCTGGGGAAATATCGATAATGTCTTTCACCTGATCAAAGCCGATTACCTGGCCGGGAAATATGTGATCCTCATCATCGGCTTTGCCAATATCCTCGACCTGCTGAACGGCACCGGCAAGCAGATCATTTTCAACTCCCGCTATTACAGGATATTTTCGGTATATATCATGGTTTATGTGGCTTGCCTTATCCTGATGAATTACTTGCTGATACCGGTTTACGGGATCATTGGCGCTGCTTTTGCCACCCTGGCCTCCAAACTGCTGTTCAACCTGATCATCACCCTGCATATGACCTTCAGGCACCAGGCCTTCATTTTTAATTACCGTTACCTGTTGCTGGGGGGAATTGCACTGCTGGCCTGGTATGTAAGTACCCTCATGCCGGCCCTCAGCCACTTCATCCTTGATATTTTTGTCAGGAGCGCCATCATCTCCGTCATATACCTGGTCCCGGTCATCGGCTTCAGGTTCTCGCCTGACCTGAATGATAACCTCCTGGCCTTTTTCCGCCGGCTAGGGATCATGAAATAAGGCATGGTTTTTTTATGTTTTTTTCCGGGCGACCGGAAAGTTTTACAGCTTTCGTGCATCCTTTTTCATCGCGCCAGCCAATTCTCCTTATATTTGTAGCCGCTGCTCGATGAATGCAGGGGATAGAAGTTTTGAAACAGGCCTTTGAAAATATATATATTGCCGGTGCCGGGTCGATAGGCACTGCACTGGGCAATGCCCTGGCGCGTTCGGGCGTGAAGGTGACACTCTATACCATTGAGGAGGATGTTGCCCGCTCGGTAAACGGGTTGCACATCAACCAGGAATATTTTCCGAATGCGCTTCTCAGCGAAAAGCTGATGGCTACCACCAGGGCGGAAGAACTTCAACAGGCCGATATCCTTTTCCTGGCCATCCCTTCTGTTATTACGGTGGATTTTGTGCTTCAGAACAAGGAGTTTATCAGCGACGAAACGGTGCTGGTGAACCTGGCAAAGGGTTTTGGTTGCGGCCGCATGACCATTGCAGCCTGCCTGCAGAAGATGGTTGCCAACCCTGTATGTACGCTGAAAGGCCCCACCTTTGCACGCGAGATCATGAACGGCGCACCAACGGCCATGACCTTTGCCGCTCATGATCCTTTGCTATTCGAAAAGATCAGCAGCTTGTTTGCCGGAACGCCTTTGTATCTTGATTATACCGATGATGTAGAAGGCGTGGAATTCCTGAGCATACTGAAAAATATTTATGCCATCATCCTTGGCATTGTCGATGCCAATTTTGATTCGCCCAATCTTCGCTTCCTGGTGTTGACGCGGGCGTTTGCCGAAATGCGGAAGATCATGCTGCTGAACGGCGGGGAGGAGGGCTCATTGTTCCATTATTGCGGATACGGCGACTTCGGCCTGACGGCCCTCAATAACCTGAGCCGTAACCGTACCCTCGGCCTGCTCATTGGCAAGGGCTTTTTTACCAGGGATATTTCCGACAAGGTTGTGCTGGAAGGCAAGATGGCCGTGAACATCATTTGTAACGAGATACTGAAGGAGGAGGAATGCAGCGGGTTTCCGCTGATCTGTGAGCTGAACAGGATCTTTATGAATAATTACGATGTATCTGCTTTTGTTGGAAACATATTGAAAACCATGCGTTAACCTGTTGTTGGCAGACACTCATTTTTAACGGGCAGAAGGCCTGAAGTTTGTAATTATTAGCCAATCACCTATATTTGCAATAAACCATCCGTATCATGATGATCAAAGGGAAAAAGATACTTTTGCTGGCCCCGCACCCCGACGACCCCGAATATGGCTGCGGCGGGAGCATTGCGCGCTGGAGCAGGGATAATGAGATATTTTACGCGGCTTTTTCGCCATGCGTAAAGTCTTTGCCGGACGGTTTTTCCGAAGACACGCTTTTCAGGGAGCTGCATGCTGCGGCTGCCATATTGGGTATTGCCGAAAGCAGCATCTTTACCTTTGATTTCCCGGTGCGCATGTTTGACGATTGCCGGCAGGACATCCTGGAGACGATGGTCGGGCTGAACAGGCGTGTTGCACCGGATATCGTGGTAATGCCCAATTCCGACGACATCCACCAGGATCATCGCGTGATATACAACGAAGGTTTGCGCGCCTTCAAGCACTGTTGCCTGCTGGGTTATGAGCTGCCGTGGAACAGCCTGCATTTCAGGTCGAACTTCCATGCAGGGATCAGTCCTGCCGAGCTTGAAACAAAGTGGAAAGCCATTTCCGCCTATCATTCACAGGAGATCAGGGCCTATAAGTCAAAAGATTTTTTTGAAGGCCTGGCCAGGGTGCGCGGTATGCAGGCAGGCACTGAGTTTGCCGAAGCCTTTGAGCTGATCCGCTGGATACTATAGGCTGTCGCGGATGCTTTTTACCAGTTCCCTTGTTTCCTCGTTTCCTGCTTCGGCCATGTCCTGTATGGCCCAGTTGGGATCGTAGGTGACCATGTCGTAAAGCCGCCTGACGGGGTCGATGATCACGAAAGAGTTCCGGTTGGCGTCGATGGTGATGATACAGTCGTTGAGCGGGACGGAGTTCTGCAGCCATTCCAGTTCCGACAGCTCTTCGGGTTTCCCGGGCAGGTTCCTGAATGAAATACCGCTGCTTTTGCTGAAGCAGATCCTGCCGCCGGCGGTATCGGTTGCCATGTATTCATCGCGGTAATTCCTTCCGCCATGCGGGCTGCTCATTCCGCCGATGATCATTTCGCTCTTTCCGCTTTGCATGTCGATGCGGTAAACGGCCCCGTCGTGAAAAAAAGTGGCCAGCAGTTTTCCCGGCTTCATATGGTCATAAACCACCGAATTGATGAAGGCTGCCCGCTGTGCCGTGGGGAGGGTTTTCTTTTCGGGGTCGCTGATCAGGAGGTATTCTTTCCCGGCCTTCCTGAATTCGCTTGCCTCAAGGACATTGCGGGTCAGGTACAGTTCCTTTCCGGTCAGCGGGTCGAGTCCCTGCTGAAATCCGTGCTCCCAGGCAAACCATTCCCAGGTTTTGGTGTAGTTTTCGAGTTCGTACTCAAAGAGGCAGTCGAAGCCCGATGAGGACACCAGCAGGCGGTCGGGTTCGTGGCGCCTGTTGAAGCATAGCGTATGTATGTAGCTGAACCAGGGGTTGTCGATACGTTCGGTGCCATCGCGCCTGATGATATGAATGGCATTTTCCGATGAAACGGCAACGACGTCGCCGCACACATCGATGCCTCTTGGCTCGGTGAGAAAGCTGATCACTTCATGGCCGCTGATATAGCCGTCTTCAATGTTTACCAGGACAAGCCCGCCCCTGGCAGCATCCCTGCGCTCAACGCTGCCGACCCTGCCGCTTTTGTTTTTTCTTGATTCGAGGTAGCGTTTGCGGATCTTTTCCAGCTCGAAGCTTTTTACCGTCAGCAGCAGGGACTTTGGCTTGTAAAAGCGGCTGTTCTTTTTATATTTTGAGATATCGCTATACATTTTTGCTATGGATGAGTTCATGCATGATGCCGGCCATTTTATGCGCAGATGCCTGTCGTGAATACTTCTCCAGCCTGCTGTTTTCAAGCCTGCCAGGCTTTCCGCCCCTTTGTTTCCATTCATGGTAATGCCGCAACAGGCATTGTTTCATGTTTTCTTTATCGTTGTAGTCGATCATCCCGTCGCGACCGGTATCACCGAGCACGGCCGCCGCATCACCACCGGTAGGGCCCACGGAAAGGATGGGCCGGCCTGAAGCAAGGTATTCGAAAAGCTTGCCGGTGATGATCAGTTTGTTGTTGCGTGAGGAGGGTACCACGAAGAGCAGCAGGGCTGAATCCGTCAGTGCGGCAGTGGCAAGGCTGTGTGGCACATAGCCTGACAGCTGAAGGTGATGGCGCATACCATGCACATTAAAATATTCAGCCACCCGGTCGTCGACATTGCCAATGAAATGAAGGATGAAGTCGGTGGCAAAGGCTGTGTCTTCTTCCAGCAATTCAATCATGGCATCCCAGAGGACGGGCACATGCTGGTTGGGTTTGAAGTTGCCCGTATAGGTGAGTCTGAACTTATCTGCCGGGATATCCTGCACTGCCGGTGGCATATCATCCGGGTCGAAGCCGTTCATCACCACTTCCACATGCGGGTTGCGATCCGCGAATTCTTCCTTCATGCCGCGGCTCACCACTGTCACCGCGTCGGCATGCATCAGCACCCGGTCTTCGTAGCCCTTGTCGATGCGCCGGGTGCGGGCGGTTCGCGGAAGCATGTCGTTATAGTAAACGCTGGTCCACGGATCCCGCAGGTCGGCCAGCCAGGTTATCCCGCATTCCTTTTTGATCCGCAGTCCTGCCAGGTGTGTGCTGTGCGGCGGTCCCGTGCTTACCAGCAGGTCGATCTGTTCTTTCCGTATGATCCTGAGGGCTTCCTTAACGGCAAAGGGTATCCAGCCTTTGCGGGCATCGGGGATGAAGAAGTTGGAGCGGATATACATGGCTATGCGGTCGACGGCTGATCGTTTCCTGTCGATATTGATCAGGGCCACCGGTACAGAACGGTCTTTTTTCCCCTTGAGCAGGGTGTAAAGGCGGAAAGGGTCACGGCTTTTGGTTTTATATACATGGACATTCCCGGGCACTTCGGCCGTAAGCTGTTCGTCGGTGGCCGAATAGGTGCCATTCCTTACCGTGAGCACGTGTGGTTCCCAACCGAGGGCCGGCAGGTTCTTCACGAACTTCAGCCAGCGCTGCACGCCGGGGCCTCCCGCGGGCGGCCAGTAATAAGTGAGGATGAGAACCTTTTTCATCTTGGCTGCATTGTAGAGCAGGCAGTATTAAATGTTTTTTCGCACCTGCGTAAATATATATACCACCACAAGGCCGAGCAGGAGGATGCTGAATGCCAGGCTGAGTGTTTCGCCGGTGCGGAATATCTGTGGTTCGAACCTGAACTCAATGGTATGTTCGCCCGCCGGCACCACCATGGCACGGAGGACATAGTTGGCGCGGAAGTGCCTGGCCGGTTTGCCGTCGATATAGGCTTTCCATCCGGCAGGGTAATATATTTCGGAGAAGATGGCCAGTTGTTCCGATGATGCCCGGCTGCTGTAGGTCATATGGCTTGGTTTGTATTCGGTTAAAGCAATATGCCCGAGGGTGTCGCGATTGAAGTTCCTGCCCTGCAGTTCCGCTTCGAAGCGGCGGTCGACGATGGCACGCCTGAGCGGGTCGGTCTCGCCCAGCCGGCTGATCTCTTCGTCGGCATTGGCCACGAGCTCAAAATCCCCGGCGAACCAGGCGGGCCCCGGCCTGTGCGGGTTCACGTAGAGGATGGGTCCCTGCTTGCCCATGATGATAAAGTATTTGGTGTTGAGCATGTTCAGCACGGGCGACTCTTGCAGTATCATGTCGAGCCTTTCCGGTGCGGATCCTGATCTCAGCACATTGATCAGCCGGCGCATCTCGGGCTCGATATGATATTCGATGAGTTCCTGGTAGCGTTTGAGTTTGGCGCCGTGGTAACCGCCGACAGAGTGGTGGAAAAAGGATGTGCTGGCATCGTTGAAGGGGCTCACCGTGAGGTTCAGCACGCGGAAGCCCGGCTCGCGGTCGCGCATGATCTCCTTATCAGCTTCTGAAGGAGTATATGGATTTTCCACTTCCCGGGCGCGAACAAAATTATCATTGTTCAGGTACCGTTTGTTCACCGCCCACATGTCGACAAGAACCAGGATAGCCAGGCCGGTAATGGCATAAACCATTTTTATCTTCTTTTTCAGGAAGAGCCATATCAAAGTTGCAGCCAGGAAGATGAATATCAGTGAACGGAAAACATCAATGCGAAGGATCCGCATGCGATCTGCTTTGAGTGCAGCCAAGACCTCATTATGCATTTGTTCAGGATAGCCCATCTGCTTGAGGTAATTCATATCCCCGGCGGCACTGAAGTCGAAGAATACACCCGGAATAGCCAGCAGGATCAGCAAGAGCCCCCCGAGAATGAAGAACGCATATTTCAAGCCTTTCATGAGCAATTTGTCATCCCTTTCTTTTTCAAAAACCCTGGACAGGGCCAGGATGCCCAGCAAGGGTATGGCAAACTCGGCGATCACCAGGATCATGGTCACAGCCCTGAACTTGTTATACCCGGGAAAGTAGTCGAGGAAGAGGTTAGTGAACCACATAAAATTATGCCCCCAGGCCAGAAGGATCGACAAAACAGTTACTGTAAGCAACCACCATTTTAGTTTCCCACGGACCACGATCAATCCAAAAACAAAAAGGAGCATGATAATGGCCCCCACATAGACCGGTCCGGAGGTAAAGGGTTGTGTTCCCCAGTACAGAGGAAGTTGGCCTGAGATGGCCTTGACATCATTTTTCGGGATGCGGTAGCTTTCGAGCAATTCAAAAGTATTTGAATTTTCTCCCACGGACCCGTATGAGGCGCCTCCCATAAAATCAGGAACCAGCAGGGTCCAGGTTTCGCCCATGCCATAGCTCCACTGGGTGATGTAATCCCTGTCGAGCCCCGATGTCTTGTTTTCCTGGTTAAAGGTGAGTTCCGACTTTCCCCTGGTGGTGAAGGGTGTATGGTCGTAGGAGATGAGCAGGCTGGTGGCGTTCACGCCCAGGGCCAGCACGGCAGCGATGAGCAGGCTGCCGGAAGCCTTCAGGAAGTTTGTCCATCTTTTTTCGCGGATGGTGGCAACAAGCTCATAGATGCCGTAAATGATGATCATGAGCATGAGGTAATAAGTGATCTGAAGGTGGTTGGCGGCGATCTCGAGCGAGAGGAAGAAGGCCGTAAGCAATCCCCCGGCCAGGTATCTGCCCCTGAAGGCAAGGATGATGCCCGCCAGTACCGGAGCCATGTAGGAGATGGCCAGCGCCTTTGAGTTGTGCCCCGCCTCGATGATGATGAAGAAGTAGGATGAAAAGGCAAAGGCCAGCGAGCCGACGATCGCCAGCCATGGGTTGACACGCAGCACAAGCATGAGGATGAAGAAGCCCAGGAAGTAGAGGAAGAGTTGGTTGGCCGGGTGCGGCAGACCCAGTTGCAGTACCTTGTTGACCGTCCTGAACAGGTTGCCGCTGTATTCAACGGAAATGAAATAGGCCGGCATGCCCGAGAACATGCTGCGGGTCCACAGGGGTTCCTCCCCGGTCATTTTCCGGTAGTCGGTGATCTCTTTCGACATGCCCTTGAAGCGTTCGATGTCGCCCTGCTTAAGCTTTTTGCCTTCAAGTGCAGGTGAAAAATAGATGAGGCTGATCAAAACAAACAGCAGGATGGCCGCCACATGGGGTATGTACTTTTTAAAGTCGTGTTTTTCCATATTTCTGAGGTTCAGGCAATGGGGTTTATGGGATAATTATTTGTGATAACAATAATTTGTTTTTTGTTTCGGAGCCTGCGGCTAATCATCCACTTCTTCAAAATCGACATATTCGCCCAGATCATCGCTTGGCCCTTTTTTGGTTTTTCCGGGTTTACGTGTGATGTTCACTTCCCCTTCCTTTTTCTTTTTGTCTTTCATGGTTTCGGGGTCCATGCCCATCTGTTCCATCATTTTTTTCTGTTTGCGTTTGATCCAGTAAAGCAGCAGCCGGGGGAAAATATACCTGATGAACAGGGTAAACCCGAACCAGATCAGGATCAGCACCAGTATGAATTTCAAAAATGCATCCATGGGCAATGGCCCCTTCCGGGGCTGGTTTTAGCTTGCTAAATTATTAATTAATGGGGAATCATTCCACGAAAATATGATCAAATCCAATGCTTAAGGCATGATAAGCCCGTTTTACAAGGCATATGAAGGCCTGCTTGGGGCATGAACCGGCACCCGGCACCAATTATAATGCTGCCTGGCAAGGGGGCTGCTGAAACATAAAAAAAAGGCCGCCGTAGGGCAGCCTTTCATTCTTTACAGAATATTATGCTTACATTTCATCCGAAACGGTGAGCCTTTTTCTTCCTTTGGCTCTCCGGGCTTTCAGGATTTTTTGCCCGTTGGCGGTTGACATTCTCTTCCTGAATCCGTGTTTGTTCTTCCGTTTTCTGTTCGATGGTTGAAATGTTCTTTTCATTTTATGCTCAATTTTGGGTGTGCAAAAATAGACCTTTTTTTAATTATAGCAAATTATTTTGCAGGAATATTTTTGAGGGTTTCGAGCAGGAACTCCCAGAACATGCCTACGGTGGGGATGTTGACCATTTCATCGGGCGAATGCGGGTTGCGTATTGTCGGGCCGAATGAGATCATATCCCAGTTGGGATATGCGGCACCGAGGATGCCGCATTCGAGGCCGGCATGGATCACCTTCACTTCGGGCACTTTGCCGTATCTGGCCTGGTATACCGATTTCATTTCCTTCAGGATGGGGGAGTTGACGTCGGGCTTCCAGCCGGGATAGTCGCCCGAATGATTTGCCTTTGCACCGGCTTCGGAAAACACCTTGTAGATTTCCTGTGCCACTTTGGTTTTTTCGGCATCAACGGCGCTGCGCTGCAGGCTGGCCAGGTCGATCCTGCCGTTCTTTGACTTTATAACGGCCAGGTTGGTAGAGGTCTCAACCACATCGGGCATGTTCTTGTCCATGGCGATCACGCCGTTGGGGCATTTTTCCACTGCCTGGTACAGACCTTCGGTCGTCTTTTTGTCGATCAGGCTGCCGGGCATCACGGTGCGTTCAACGCTGATGAGCAGGCCGGGGTCGGCGGTTTTGAAGGCTTCTTTTGCTTCCTTTTCGTATCCCGCCACGAAAGCCTTGAATTCGTCCTTTTTGCTGTCGGGGACAACCACCACGGCAAAGGATTCGCGCGGGATGGCATTCCGGAGGCTGCCGCCGTCGATGGAGGCCAGTCGTATTCCGAACTTCTCTGTGGCTTTCATCAGCAGGGCGTTCATGATCTTGTTGGCATTTCCGCGGCCCAGGTGGATGTCGAGGCCCGAATGCCCGCCTTTGAGGCCGGTTATGCTAAGCTTGTAGGGGGTTACGTTGGGCATTACTTCTTCTTCGCGGTATTCGAAAACGGCGGTGGTGTCGATGCCGCCGGCGCAGCCGATGTAAAGCTCGCCTTCATCTTCCGAGTCCATGTTCAGCAGGATATCGCCTTCGAGCAGGCCCGGCTTCAGGCCGTTGGCCCCTGTCATGCCGGTTTCTTCGTCGCAGGTAAACAGGGCTTCAATCGGGCCGTGAACAATATCCGAAGCTTCGAGCACCGCCATGGCGGCGGCCGCCCCGATACCGTTGTCGGATCCGAGGGTGGTGCCCCTTGCCTTTACCCATTCGCCTTCCACATAGGCTTTGATGGGGTCGGTTTCGAAGTTGTGAACCGTGCCGCTGTTCTTTTGCGGCACCATGTCGAGGTGCGCCTGCAATATCACGCCTTTGCGGCCTTCCATGCCTGAGGTGGCGGGTTTTTTGATGATGATGTTGCCCACCTGGTCTTTCAGGGTCTCAAGGCCGAGGTCCTCGCCAAATTTCATCATGAAGGCCTGTATGGCCTCTTCATGTTTGGAAGGACGGGGTATGCGCGTAAGTTTGTAAAAATTGTTCCAGATCGCTTTCGGTTCAAGATTTCTGATTTCTTCACTCATAGTTGTTTGATTTAAAGATTTACTGCCTGTTGTGGCTTTTCTTCCCGTCAGGGAAGGCCAAAGGCAGGCAGCCCGTATTTAGGTTATTAATTTTTCAATGTTCGGGTTTTGCAGGCCATAGCCTTTTTTCCTGTCTTCGGCTTTCAGCATGAATGCCACAATTACCGCCAGCACGCCAAAGGCTGCAAAGGTGATCATGGGGATGGTGTAGTCGTAGTGGGAGAAACTGCCGTCTTCATTGAATACCCTGCAGTAATTATCCAGTTGCCATCCGATCAGGTAGGGCACACCCATCAATCCCCAGTTCTGTACCCAGAAGATGAGGGCATAGGCCGATCCGAGCCTTTTTTCGGGGATGATCTTGGGTACCGAGGGCCACATGGCCGAGGGAACGAGGGAAAAGGTAATGCCCAGGACGATGACGAGGAATGCTGCAAACACCCAGCTGTCGAAAGCGGGGATGGCGAACATGCTGTGCACGAAGACCAGCATGAAGGAGCCGAGCAGCATAATGGATGCTCCCTTGCCTACACGGTCGTAGATCGTGCCGAAGAGCGGGGTGAGCAGGATGGTGCCGAAGGGCAGAAGGCTGGGGATAATGCCCGCCACCTTTGGATCGAGCCCGTATTTATTCACCATCAGGTCGGTGGCATAGTAGAGATAGGGGAATACACCGGAATAGAAAAGGACGCAGAGCAGTGCGATCAGCCAGAAGCCTTTGTTGTTGATTATGTATAGGATGTCCTTGATCCTGAACGATTCCTCTTCCTCTTCGCCTGTTGCGGCGGCACTGATCGACTTATCAAGTTTGCGGTCCATGAAAGTATACCAGATAAACGCGATGAAGCCGGCCAGCAAGAGGCCCAGGCCGAGCATGAGCGGTGCGGAGATAGAAGGGAAGCCTTCGAAGCCCAGTGCGGTAGCCAGCGGTACGGGGACTGTCAATGCCAGCGCCGTACCCATACGTGCCGTGGCCATTTCGAGACCCATGGCCAGGGCCATCTCTTTGCCCTTGAACCATTTCACAATGATCTTCGATACCGTGATGCCCGCAATCTCAACCCCGACGCCAAAGACTGCAAAGCCGATGGAGCCGATGATGATCTGCGTTTTATAACCGAGTATGTGGCCTTCCATTGAGAACAGTTCCGCCACGGCGATGTACTGGAGGAAGGTCCCGACGATCATGATCAGGCTGGCCATGATGCCGGTAAAGCGGACACCCATCTTGTCGAGGATGATGCCCCCGATGATCAGCATGAAAAAGAACACATTGAACCAGCCGTAAGCACTCATCCACAGGCCGTATTCTTCGCTGGACCAGTTGAGGTATTCTTCGAGATAGGGCTTGAGCGGAGAAAGTACATAGTTGATGTAATAGGCGCACAGCATGGTGAAGGATACAACCCCCAGGGCTGCCCAGCGCGCAAATTTCGAGTCGCGCAGGGTGGTTTTAATGGCTTCTGTCATATGATGTAAGTTTGAGTTAGGATGAATTTCCAGAAGGCGAATATACTATAAAATAATTTGCTGTTTGCCCCTCCCGGCCCAATTTATTTTACTTCCTTTTTCCAAGGGGGATGTGGATGAGTTTCTTGGTGGAAAAGAAATCCTCCTGCAGGTAGGTCGACAACTCGTAGTCAACCCAGGGGAGCCCGATGCTTTTTAGTTCATCTTCCACCTCGCCGCCTTTCAGGTAAAGCAGGCCGTTGGGAAGGGTGTTGTCGCCCCGGCTTGATATCTTGTGCTTTAGCCAGCGGATCATGAGCGGCAGGGGGGCTACCGCCCTGCTTACGGCAAAGTGGTACGTGCCGGGTTGCTCTTCGGCCCTTCCATGGATGGCGCGTACATTATCCAGCTTCAGTGCTTTGCTGATCTCCTGCACAACCATGATCTTTTTTCCCGTGGAGTCGATCAGATCAAATGAGACCTGAGGGAACATGATGGCCAGCGGGATGCCGGGGAAACCGCCGCCGGTGCCGGCATCCATGATCCTTGTGCCGGCTTTGAAACGGATGAACAGGGCAATCGACAGGGAGTGCAGGATGTGGCGTTCCTCCAGGTTAACGAGGTCGCGGCGCGAAATAAGGTTGATGCGCCCGTTCCAGTCTTCATAAAGCCCGGGAAGCAGGGAGAACTGCCGCTGCTGTTCCGTGCTGAGACCTGGGAAATATTTCATGATCAGCTCCATCAGCGACAAAGATATTAAAACTTGCCGGGATTTTTCAGGGCAGGCTCCGGGACGGGGGACGGGGATTGTTTCAGTGCTTGCCCCGAAACCTCGGTGGTTTCAGTGTTTCAGTGTTTCAGTGTTTCA
>CAZHFC010000047.1:0-21827 GCA_964531985.1 uncultured Bacteroidales bacterium | reverse complement strand
TCGTGGGTTTCAGTGTTTCAGTGCCTGCCCCGAGACCTCGTGGGTTTCAGTGTTTACTCAACATAAGTCACATGGGTGGAGATCCCTCTCCCGAAGTACCGGGATCGGGATTAGTTCGACTGTGCCTTTTCAAATCCCACCGTCCCAAAGTCCCACAGTCTCATTTCTCATGTCTCATATCTCATTCCTCATCGCTTCACCAGTTTACCCGTGGCTATCCTGCTGCCGGTCTGAAGCCTGAGGAGGTACATCCCGGGCGGCAGGTGGGTGGCGTTGTACCTGACGGATTCCCGGTTCACCGGCAATTCGTCAACCTTGTTCCCTGTCATGTCGAAGACCGACAAGCGGCCATCCCTGCACCCTGCACCATTGTCACCCTGAGCGAAGCCGAAGGGATAAACCCTGTACCCGATCACGACCTCTTCCGTTGCCGGGTTCGGCCGGCAGTACAATTCCGGACAATCCGCCGGATCCATTGCTTCCACGATCCCTATGCCGGTCTGGTCGAAGTAATACGCTCCTATGTCGCTGATGGTCCCGTCGGGGTCGAGGATGCTGTCCACACCCGCATCGATGCAGGGCGAGATCATGGTGAGGAAAAAGTTGGCTGCAGTGGTATCTTCAAACTCCGGATAGGCATCGATATTGGCCTTCCACTCGCCCTCCGGCATAAATCCGCCTATGGAATCCTTTCCGTACTGCAGATCATTGTTAAAGAAATCGGGGATGCAGGTCTCATCCCAGTTATATACCTGTGAGCCTTCGGGTGCCTGATTTCCCCACAAGACATTGTTGATCAGCAGGGGGCATGACTCATCATAAATATCGACACCGCCTCCATGCTCATTCGCATGATTGAAAACGATGGTATTGTTGATGATCTCCGGATTACAGGTTCCGTTAACCTCAATGGCTCCCCCATCCTTCAGGGCCAGGTTATCATAAAACAGATTATACCTGATCTCGGGGCTGCTGTTATCGAAGAGGGAAATGGCACCGCCAAACTGGTTGGCCCTGTTTTTCACGAAGATATTGTGGCTGACAAGCGGATCGGACATGGCCCAGATGATGATGGCCCCGCCTTCGTAGGTTGCATAATTATCGTAAAAATAATTGTGGCTGATCAGCGCATTTGAATTTTGCCAGCAGATGATGGCACCTCCGTAAGTTGACCGGTTATCAATGAAAGTATTGTAACGGATAATGCCATTGAAATCGCCGTATGCGAGCGCCCCGCCGGCACTCTGCGAACCGGTCCATGCCTGGTTATCAATAAAAAGGCAGTGTTCGATCCTGACCTTGCTGAAACCAAGGATCCCGATCCCACCCCCGCAGTTATCGGGCCAGGTACCACTGCAATTGCCATCCTGGAAGCGGCAGTAGGTAAAGATGCTGCTGTCGGTTCCGGCCGCTATATCAAGTAACTTAAGGCCGCGATACCCGTTGTTGTTTGCGGCCCGGAAAAATACGCTGTCGCTTTCGGTTCCCTCTGCCATAATCCGGCCATTAATACGAAAAATAAAATACCCCTGGAAATCGACGGTTACACCGGGATCAATAATAAGCGTGCAATCAGCAGGCACGCTGATATCCCCTTCAACGAGATAAGGTGAACCGCCGGCAGTCCAGTTACCGTATACATCCCCTCCGGGAATGTTGGTCTGCCCCACAGCCAGGGCTAATGAGAGCAGCATAACAATAAAACTTGTTGTAAAGATTTTCATGGCTTGAATTTTTAATTGGGTTTTAGTTTTCCAGATTAAAAATAAAGCAAACCAGGGGGGATCATGAAAGAGATGAATAAACGCCGGGGTTTTTCCCACGAACGCCGGGATTTTTCTTCTGAACGCGTGATAAATCTAAGTTTTGGAACTTAATTGCCTGCGGGCCTCGGGTGCCCCT
The DNA here is from genome assembly GCA_964531985.1 of uncultured Bacteroidales bacterium. Taxonomy (GTDB): domain Bacteria; phylum Bacteroidota; class Bacteroidia; order Bacteroidales; family B18-G4; genus B18-G4. The sequence continues at coordinate 19,925 of CAZHFC010000047.1, read as the reverse complement.
CATCTCTCATCACGACTGCCATCCTGACCGGAATCGAGAGGCGGCACTCACAGGGGTATTTTCAAGCGCACCAGCGTCCCGGCCGGCTCACCCTGTTCATTTTCCCTGTCGATGATCTCGAAAAAATCAATCGACCTTTTGCTGCCCCATAGGTTTTGGAGGCGCGAACGCGTAAGCGCAACGGCCATGGATTCGTGGTCTTTGCTTTTTGCCTCCCTGTGCCGGGCCGCCGCTTTCCGCCCGATGCCATCGTCTTCGATCTCGTATGTGACCGTATCCCCCGTTTTCATGATCCGCACCCACAGTTGGCCGTTACCATCCTTGTTACGGATGCCGTGCTCAACGGCATTCTCGATAAAGGGCTGGGCCAGCATGGGCGGAACCCGGATGTGGTCGGGATCAAGGTTGTTATCGATGATCAGTTCAAAATTCAGCTTTTCTTCCATGCGCAGTTTCTGCAGGTCGAGATACTGGCTGATGGTTTCCACTTCGTTGCGCAGGCTGATCCGTTCGAGCCGCGAATTATTGAGGATATTGCGCATGAGCTTTGCAAACACGGCAAGGTATTTTCCGGCAGCCAGCGCATCCCTGCTGAAGATATAATGCTGTATATTGGTAAGGCTGTTGAAGATAAAATGCGGGTTCATCTGTGAGCGGAACAGTTGCTGTTCAACGAGCATGGCTTTTTGCTGGTTCCTGATCCGGATCTGCCTGATAAACAGGATTGAAAAGAGCAGGATAATGACAACGATCCCGCCCAGGCTGATGATGGCGTTTTGCGAACGGCCGGCCCTGAGGCTGTTCAGCTCATTTTCCTGGCTAAGCCGGAGTATCTGCATCTGCTGCTGTTGCGACTCGTGCAGGGCCTGCATTTCGGCCAGTTGCCGGTGCGTTTCGATGGTAAATATCGAATCGTGCAGCAGCAGGTATTCTTTCAGAAAACGATTGGCCAGGCGGAAGTTCCCATTATTTTCATGGATCTCTGACAAAGCAAAAGCCACTTCCGCCCGTATGCCGGTCAATTCCATGTCTGCACTGCCTGCATATGCTTTATCCAGCATTTCCCCTGCCAGCCTGGGTTCGCCTGCCTGCCATAAAGCCTTACCGTATTTAAGCTGTAATCCGGGGAGTTCACGAATAAAACCTTCTTCCGTATAAATCCCGAGGGCTATTGCGTAATTTTCCAGGGCGGAATTTACATCCCCCTTCATAAACTGCAATCCACCCATTCCGACAAGCACTTTCGCCCTGAGCGGCCTGTTGTCGAGGCGGTCTGCCATGGCCAGCGCCTTTTCAAAATAAAAAAGTGAAGAGTCGGGCATCTCCCTGAGTCTCCATACCCGTCCGCGTTCATATGCCACCAGGGCCTCCCCGCGATTATAATAAACCTGCCTGTAAAGCATCATGGCGGTATCGAAATATAACATGGCATCGTCATACTTCTTCCATTCGGCGAATACCTTTCCAAGAAGGAGATATGTTTCGGCCCTGCTTTCGACCTGCTGTGCACCCCGCCGGGGATCAGTACGGCCGGCATCAAAATAGCTTTTCCAGTACAATGCTTCCTCCAGCATTTGTATTGCTTTCTGGTATTGTCCCCTGGCCCGGGCCATTTCTGCCATTTCATCCAGGCACATGCCCACCCCCAGCGAATCGTGTATCTGTTTGCGGAGTTCGAGCGAACGCTCGAAATAATCCCGGGCCCGGGCAAAATCACCCTGGTCGCGGTAAATGGTACCCAAATAACAGTACTGGTTTGGGACATTCATGTTCTTTTCGGTGATCCCGTATGCGGCAAAACGACTGATGGCCAGTTGCCTGTAGTATAAGGCCGAATCAAGCTTTCCCCAGTGCTGGTATACCCGCGCCATGTTTGAAGCCTGTTGTGCATGGTATATCTTGTTCTTGTTGATACCCATATCAGAATGCTCATAAACGGTATCGGCCACCCTGAAGTAATGAAGGGCAGCACGGTAATCGCCCGCGGTCATTAAGGAATAGCCCAGTGCCCTGGCTGCCGTACCCAGTTTGATAGCATTTACCTGCTCCGGGCAATCCTCCAGTACACCGTATGCTTGCCGGTAAACCTCCAGGGCTGACCGCTGATCACCCATCCGGGTATATATTTGTCCAAGGTCGTTGAGCGTGGAAGCGGCATAATCGCAGGAAAAGGCGTCAAAGATTTGATTTTGGGCTTCTTCGAGGAAGTACAGGGCCGAATCATACACCCCCAGCCCCCGGTAGGCGATGGCATATATGCGAAATATCATTGACCTCAAGAGGGAATCTCCTGCAGGAGCAAGATCCATGGCTTTCCCGGCATGGGCCATGCCCTCGCGAAAAAAGCCGGCTTCGGCGAGCTCCCTGCCGAGCGTGCAATGACAGGCAATGACCGATACGGTATCCCCGTGTTCTTCCAGGATTTCGAGGGCTTCCCGCATCATGGAAAAATATGGTTCAGCAGCATTTGGCATCCCCAGGGCCATCATTTCCGATGCCAGTATCCGCAGGGCATTCGCACGTCCGATACCGGCAGATGTATCGGCGATATGCCGGAGGCTGTCGATGATCTCCTGTTGGCTCCTTGCCGACTGCGACCACGACTGAAGTGACAAAAAAACCAGAAAGCCAAAAACAACGGGCATCAGTCTGCTGCATGACATTGCAGAAATCAAAGCTATAATATTACGGAGCCGTTTCAAGATTATATCCCTATTCGGTCAGCTTCTCAAGTAAAGACAGCATGAATTCCTTTTTGCGCGAGGCCACGGGTACCCGGAGGCCGCCTTCCATTATGAGCGATCCTCCTTCATCCTTTTCAAAACAACGGACCTTCTGCAGGTTCACCAGATAGGATTTATGCACCCTGCAAAAGCCATAATCCTTAAAACTTTCTTCGTATTCGCCAAGGTTCTTTGACACCAATACCTGCCGGCCGTCGATGAGATGGAAAAGCGTGTATCCGCCTGAAGATTCGCAAAACAGTATCTCATTGACACATGCCAGGTGGATGCTTTCCGCCGTCCTGAGCAAAACCTTTTTCCCCGACTGCAGGTCGTTGCCAACGGCCGCCCTTGTTTCCGTCAGCCGGTCCTGCTGCATTCCGGCAATACGCCGGCAGGCCGCATCAAGGGCTCTGATCAGCTCTTCCGGGTCGATGGGTTTCAGTATATAATCGAGGGCCGAGAATTTAATGGCATCGATGGCATATTCCTGGTAGGCGGTGATAAAGATCAGGCTGAAGTCGATGCTTCCCAGCTGTTCCAGCAGGTCGAAGCCCGTGCCGTCGTCCATCCTGACATCCAGCAACACCAGATCGGGAAGCAGTTCCCGGATCTTCTTCCCGGCTTCCCGCACACTGCCTGCCAGTCCGATGATCTCCGCCTCTTTGCAATAGGTCTTCACGATACCCGCGATCATGTTGCGGATATTGGCTTCATCATCCACGATCAGCACCCTGACCATAAAATTGGTGTTTTAAGGTTTGCTTTGAAACGTAAATGTAAAAAAACTTCCGTCAAATTCGAAATGCCACTGTTTTTTTTTCGATTGCCGCATTTTCCTCTACCCTGAGCTGTGCCGGGCTTAAACTGATATTATTTTTTCATTAAAACATATTTCGACCTTAAATTTTCAGTAATTTTGTAGATTCATTTTTAAAATGTCAAGTAATTATAAATCAACAACATATATTTAATATTAATGGAGATGAGCAATCAAAAGCACGTTTACAAGTTTGGGAACCGCACGGCCGAGGGCAATGCGGCGATGAAGAACCTGCTGGGTGGCAAAGGCGCCAACCTGGCCGAAATGAACCTGATCGGAGTACCCGTACCCGCCGGGTTCACCATAACCACGGAAGTTTGTAATGATTATTATATCAGAGGCAGGGAAACCACCATTGAGGCCATCAAAACGGAAGTGGAAGAAGGTGTTCGTTTCCTGGAAGAAGCGATGGGGGCCTCTTTCGGAAGCAACGAAAACCCCCTCCTGCTGTCGGTGCGGTCGGGGTCACGCGCCTCCATGCCGGGGATGATGGACACGGTGCTGAACCTCGGGCTTAACGAGCAGGCTGTTGAAGGCATTGCAAAGAAATCGGGCAACGACCGTTTTGCATGGGATTCTTACCGCCGTTTCATACAGATGTACGGCGACGTGGTGATGGGGATGAAGCCCGCAACAAAGGAAGACCACGACCCCTTCGAAGTGATCATTGATGAGCTGAAGGAAGAGAAAGGCGTGGAGCTGGACACCGACCTCAGCACGGACGACCTCAGGGAAATGGTACGACGTTTCAAGGCAGCCGTTAAGGATAAGACCGGCAAAGACTTTCCCGCCGACCCCTGGGAACAGCTGTGGGGTTCGATCCTCGCGGTTTTCGATTCCTGGGGCAACGACCGTGCCGTATATTACCGCAAGCTGAACAATATCCCCGACGAGTGGGGAACCGCGGTGAACGTGCAGGCCATGGTCTTCGGGAATATGGGAGAGAATTCTGCTACCGGCGTAGCCTTTACGCGTGATGCCGGGACCGGCGAAGACATCTTCAACGGCGAATACCTCATCAACGCCCAGGGCGAGGATGTGGTGGCAGGCATACGCACACCCCGGCAGATCACCAAAGAAGGCTCGAAGCGCTGGGCCGTACTGGCAAATATCAGCGAAGAAGAACGCCTTGCCAAATACCCCTCGCTGGAAGAAGTGATGCCTGATCTTTACAAAGAACTTGACGAATACCAGCAGAAACTCGAAGACCATTACAAGGACATGCAGGACCTGGAGTTCACCATACAGGACGGACGCCTGTGGATGCTGCAGACCCGTAACGGCAAGCGCACGGGCGCTGCCATGGTGCGCATCGCCACCGAGATGCTGAAAGATGGAATGCTCGATGAGAAAACGGCCCTGCTGCGCATGGAACCCAACAAGCTCGACGAATTGCTCCACCCGGTCTTCGACCAGAAAGCCATTGAAAAGGCCGAAGTGGTTGCCAAAGGCCTCCCCGCCTCGCCGGGCGCCGCCACCGGCCAGATCGTTTACCATGCCGACGACGCCGAGGAATGGGCATCGCAGGGAAAGGAAGTGATACTGGTACGCGTGGAAACATCACCCGAAGACCTGAAGGGCATGAACCTTGCCAACGGCATCCTCACCGCCCGCGGCGGGATGACCTCACATGCCGCCGTTGTGGCACGCGGAATGGGAAAATGCTGCGTTTCCGGAGCCGGCACCGTGAAGATCGACTACAGGGCCCGCACCATGAAAGTGGACGGACATGTTTACAAAGAAGGCGACTGGATCTCACTGAACGGTAGCACGGGCGAAGTTTACGACGGCAAGATCGCCACCATCGATCCCGAACTCAGCGGCAACTTCGGCGAGCTCATGGAGCTGGCCGACAAGCATGCTACCATGCTGGTGCGCACCAATGCCGACACCCCCCACGACAGCCAGGTGGCCCGTAACTTCGGGGCACAGGGCATCGGCCTCTGCCGCACCGAACATATGTTCTTTGAAGGCGACCGCATCAAGGCCATGAGGGAGATGATCCTGGCTTCCGACGAGGCCGGAAGGAGAAAGGCCCTCGAGAAACTGCTGCCCATCCAGCGTTCCGACTTCGAAGGCATCTTCGAGGCCATGCACGACCTGCCGGTGACCGTACGCCTGCTCGACCCGCCGCTGCACGAGTTCGTGCCCCATGAAGAGGAAAACCAGAAAGAGATGGCCGACGAGATGGGCATCAGCGTGGAAGAGGTAAAACAGAAGGTTGAAGACCTTTCGGAGATGAACCCCATGCTCGGACACCGTGGCTGCCGCCTGGGCAACACCTACCCCGAGATTTCGGAGATGCAGGCCAGGGCCATCATCGAAGCCGCCCTCAACCTGAAGGCAAAAGGCGTCAACGCCAAACCCGAGATCATGATCCCGCTTACGGGGACCCTGAAAGAAATGAAGATGCAGGAAGACATCGTGCGCAACACGGCTGAGCAGGTGTTCAGGGAGCGTGGCGAGCGCATCGACTACCTGGTCGGGACCATGATCGAAGTGCCGAGGGCTGCCCTCACCGCCGACGAGATCGCCGAATCGGCCGAATTCTTCAGCTTCGGCACCAACGACCTCACCCAGATGACCTTTGGTTATTCCAGGGACGATGCAGGAAAGTTCCTTCCGGTATACCTGAAAAAGGGCATCCTCAAGCATGATCCTTTCCAGGTACTCGACCAGGAAGGCGTTGGCCAGCTGATGGAAACCGCAGTGGAGAAAGGACGCAAAACACGCCCCGACATCAAGATCGGCATTTGCGGAGAACACGGGGGCGAACCCTCATCGGTCGAGTTCTGTAACAAACTTGGCTTTAACTACGTAAGCTGCTCGCCTTTCCGCGTACCCATCGCCAGGCTGGCAGCGGCACAGGGGGCGATCAGGCAGAACAACAGATAAGTTGTCAGGTACCGAATACCGGATAACGGGGAAGAATAGATCCGCAGGCGCGCGTTTCCGAACGCGTGCCTGCGGGTGCTTCTCATGCGCACGGATCGGGAGCCGCGTGAACGGGGGTTACTATCATGTTGACTTCCCACATTTTTTCACTACCTTAGTGGAAATAAAAACCAAAAGTCGTGAAACAATTACGCCCTCCCTTTTTCAGACATATAATCGCCTTATTGCTAATACTTTGTATCGAAAACCCCACCTCACATGGACAATGCATCATTATCGACAGCACATTTACATCTGATACTGAATTATTCCCATTTAACCCAAATGACACAATTTACGGGCTTGGCCTTAGCGGCAAAATTACACTGTATAGTGATACCAGCCTGGTGAGGCTAATCTTTATTGATAGCGACTACAACGAACATTTGCTCTTTGAAGCATATCCATTTATATGCGATAGTTCGGGTTTTGTGTTAAGTAAGGTTTCTGATGAAACTAAATACCTGGATCAAACAATTCCCCACTCCCTATACGTACATGTTTTTGATGCCAGCATTGAGATGGATTCTCTGAATTGTGCAGCCGACCCGGTCGATTTTGCAGATAGCCTGCAATTTTTGTATAAGCAGGATATAGAGACAAAAAAGATAGCAAGCATCAATGCCAATATTGAAAAGCATGAAATGATATGGTATGCAGATGAAACCTCAGTTTCGCATCTTAGCTATGCCGAAAAGAAAGCAATTTTTGGTGATTCATACAATATGCTTGGTTTTGAATATTATGCTGGTGGTATATATGATCCCATACCAGGGACCGGGGAGAAAGACACTGAATCTACAATTGTCCCAAAGTTTGATTGGCGAAACCGTCATGGCGCCAATGATCCTGATAAAGACGAATATTACTATGATGATGATCCCCTGGGAGGTGGATGGTTAACAGCTGTGCAGAATCAAATGGATCATCCTGAATGCAAAGGATTGTGCTACATTTATGCCCCGATCGCTACGCTTGAGGGATTGGTCAATGTTTATTTAAACAAACATGAAAACTTTAACTTATCAGAGCAACACGTATTAGATTGTGATGCATACACTAGCAACGAATGCACATTTGGCTTTGCATCAATCACTGAACTTTTCATGACAAATACGGGTATTGTCAGTGATAGTAGTTATCCATCTCCCGCCCCCCCTGGAAACTGTCAGTCTATTAATAATCCGGAATATCATATCAGAATACCATTTGGAACTATCGAATTGGGTGATACCATTGATACTGTAAAAGAAAGCCTCATTCTTCACGGGCCACATACTGTTTGGATGGAGGGATATACTACCGTAAATCACTTCATGAGTCTTGTCGGCTATGGTATATTACAAATTGGAGACATCGTTCATGGCGTAAATTCAGGACAAAATGATACTGTAAAAGAGGGTGATAATTATGAAGGAACCCTTTATTGGATATATAAAAACAGCTACGGTGTGGGATGGGGCGACAATGGCTATATGTACCACGCTGAAGATCAGTGGATACCCCAATATTGCACGTATTACAATATGCCGTTTGAGGATCTGGTTTCATCCAACACTTATGAGATAGGTTGTTATGACAAAGACAAGGACGGCTACTACAACTGGGGCATAAGTGCTGAAAAGCCCATTACATGTCCATCATGCCCTGATAATAAAGACTCGGATGATTCTGATCCACGCCTCGGCCCTTTTGATGACAATTATTACGGTATTCCTGTGAAAGCTGAAATGACAGTTCATAAAAACCCATTCATTGAAATCCCAAATGGTGGATTTTACACTTTCGATACGCTTGGTTCTCCAGAAACTTTTGAGATAATTGTCAAAAACCCGGGTGATGCACAGCTAAATTTCGTTCCTGATGGTTTTCCAACAGTATATGGAAAAGTAAGCCTGGCGGGACCAGATTCAAGTCATTTTTCCTATAATACAGATTTAGACACATTCGTAGAAATGAATGATGGGGCTGATACATTTTCCATTGATTATGATGGTTTATGTACCGGGGCGGCAACATGTATTGTTACCATACACCTGAATGAGCCCGATATGGATGATTTCGTTTTTGCAATTGTGTTTGCAAACTGCGGTCAAACACCCACCAACATAACGATCAGTGATACAGAAACATGGTCTGATTGGAGGGTGATAAGCGATAATTATAAAATAGAGCATGGTGGGAAGCTCACCATTACCGGTCATGTCGGGTTTGCTGATCAGGTTGATTTTGTTGTAGATAAAGGAGGTGAGTTAATAATTGATGGTGGATCATTAATAAATGCCTGTTCCTCCACATGGAATGGTATAGATGTTTGGGGAGATGCCAATTTGAGCCAATACCCCTCTTCCAACCAGGGGTGTTTGAAAATTATCAATGGAGGATGCATCGAAAATGCCGATGCCGCTGTTCAACTCACGAAAATCGTAAACGGGGTTTCTCAGTCTGCTAAAAACGGTGGTATTCTGAGGTGTGATAGTGCATTCTTCAAAAACAATAAAGCAGATGTGATTTTCTATTCATATGACAATTTTGATCCCAACACACTGGCAAATCGCCCAAACCGTTCATGTTTTTATAATACCCAATTTATTAATGATCAGATTTACACAAAAGATTCCTGTGTTTTCCTGCAAAATGTTGACGGGATCATTTTTAAAGGATGCACTTTTAAAAACGCTGTAGACAAATCTTCATGTCAATCCACCTTTTCAAAAGAAAAAGGAATATTAAGTTTTAATTCCGGGTTCTATATTCAGGATCAGTGCCTGGATAATAATATCCCATGTGGAAAATCCAGGCCATGCACTTTTGATAATCTGGAATATGGCATCTATGCCCTGAATGCCGAATTCAATGAAATCATCAGTGTTGACACAGCAATCTTCCATAACACCTACCGTGGAATATATATGAATCTGGTAAGTTACCCGGAAATAACACGTAATCGATTTTTTTATGATGAAGAATATGAACCCCTGGCGGTTTACACAGAATCCTACGGCCTCGACCTGGAACATTGTCGAAACTTTTTAGTAGAAGAGAATCAGTTTATCAACTCCTCAGGTGCTGCCAATATGCTTGGACTTCAGGTATTAAATGCCGGTCCCTTTGCGCATGAGATTTATAATAACTCTTTTTCTGGTTTTTATACCGGTATCACTGCTGCAGGGGAAAACCGGGACAAATTTGGCACAGGTTTATGCATTAAGTGCAATGACTTCACGAATTGTACAAACGATATTCATGTTACGGATGAAGGCGGGTTAACCGGATATTATGGAATTGCGTTTAAGCAAGGCGAGGTGGCACCGGAGCCTCAAGGACAAGAAGATCCTGATCCAACTTATGCAGCAGGGAATACATTTACGGAGATGGGAGGCGATTATACTAATTACACGAACCTGCTATCATGCTATTCGATTGAATATACTTATCATGGAAGTGTTGGGAATCTTGAGATAAAAGTTGAACCAAACCCTCGTGATCCACCACCTCCTTATGAACATATAAAACTTATACCTGATGGTGAAGTTTCATACGATTCAAAAGATGAAGCATGTCCTTCGAATCCTGGAGCTGGTATAGATATACCATCTGAAATGAACATGATGGCCAGTGAATCATCAATGCTAAGCGCTTATGAAGATACTTTAAGCCTATTTGTTGATGGTGGTGATACAGAAGCGCTAAACCAGGATGTGCAGCTTAGTTTCCCGGATGAAGCACTTGAAATACGGCAGGAATTACTGAATAGCTCTCCCTACTTGTCCGATACGGTTATGAAGTCATCCATAGCAAAGGAAAATGTGCTTCCAAATGTAATGATCAGGGATGTATTGGTTGCCAACCCGCAATCGGCAAAGTCTCCATCAGTAATGCAAAGCCTGGATGATCGTTTTATTCCTGTGCCTGAATATATGATGAACGAAATTATGATGGGACAATACACCTATGGTCATAAAGAACTACTTGAGCAAAAGCTTTCAAAACACAAGCGGTCACGCGATCTGGCATTTGCAAAACTAATGCGCCATTACCATTCCGACACAGTAAACACTGCTGCTGCCAGCGGCAGTATCGTTTCACTACTATATGATCAGAATTACCTTGAGGCCCGTTATCAACTATGCATGTTTTATTTAAGCGATCATGACTCTGCAAATGCATTTTCTACATTGAACAATATTCCGATTGAGTTTGATTTAACTTCAAATGAACAATCAACCTGGCAATTGTACTCAGACTTTTTTGATATCAACTGGGAGATCATGAACGACACTGCTGCCTTGGACAGCGTTCATATTGCAGGCCTTCTTGACATTTCCGGCTACCAAAACACAATACCCGCTCTATACGCCCGCAATATCCTGATAAATGCAGGCGAACTTTATTACAACGAGCCGGTATTCCTGCCCTCAGTACTAAAGGTTACACCTATCTGGCAAAAACAACCAAATATCAAACCTGGTTCTATTTTACATGTTTTCCCGAACCCGGCCCATTCTTATTTTATAGTGGAATATTCAATGGAAAGCTTCGGCGACAATGCTTATCTAATGCTGACGGATATGTCAGGAAAGCACATTAAATCCTTTGAGATTTCATGCCAGCAAAATCAGATCGTTGTACCTTGTGAAGACCTTACTAACGGAGTTTATCTTATACAACTCCTGAGAAATAGCAATACAATAGAAAGCAAAAAAATTATTGTTTCTAAATAATATGAAAGCACAAAATATATTTCTGATTATAATATTCATATTGCAATTACAAGCAAGTGCCCAAAATGAATGGAGCCGAGTATACAAAGATGACTTTGACGCCCCCAAATTGTTTTTCATAGAATCATATGATAATGGATATCTGCTCATGGGAAGAAATAGATTGAGTTATCCGAAATACAATTGGCTGATCAAAACCGATATCAATGGCAATGTATTGTGGGAAAAGACATTTGGAAATGGAAATGATGGTATAAATACGTATGGTTTAGCATTGAATAATGAAAATGATTTATTTCTTGTTGGCAGAAATAGTTTAGTTGGTGATTATGCTGACCCAATGATCATGAAACTCAACAAATGCGGAGAAAAGGAATGGTGTAAAATATTCTCCAGCCCTGGTTACCAGGACTATTTTAGAGGAATTTGCACTACACAAGATGGTGGATGTGCAACAATAATACTTGGAGAAAGTCTTAATGATAAAGATTACCTCTGCCGCTTTTCCAAGGAAGGAGAGTTACTATGGCAGTATTATTATCCTCCTACAAGCGGTCAAACGGATAGCGAACGGACAACAAATCTTATATTATGTCCAGACCAGGGGTTTTTAATGACTGGTTTCTGCTACTATGCAAATCCATGGGATACCTTGGGATATCTGAGCCCATATTATATTAAAACTGACTCTCTGGGAAATTTTGAGTGGGAACTTGTTGCCGGCTTACATCCAAATAATATTGGAGGGAAAGCACATGCTACAGTTATCGGACCAGACAGTAATTATTTCTATTCTTCTATCAGCCACTATTACCGCGGCGGAATTGGAGATGCTCCAGGATTGTTGAAAATGGATATGAACGGGCAAATGGATACTGTATATGATTTAAGGCCACCTGGTTATAAAGGCATTTTAGATGATGCAAGGTTCATTTCAGATACTTCATTGGCTGGCAGTGCAAGTTGGGACGGAACTGTTGCACCTATGGCCGTAATAATAGATACCACCGGTAGCATATTGCATGAGCAGTTTCTGGTAGACGAAATATACATGGCAAGCGTTCAAATTACCTTCGATAACAAAGCCCTGTTTTATACCATGGAATACATTGAGGAAGATGAACAGTGGGATACCTATTTGTTTAAGTTGAACCAACAACTCGAAAGCGACACTTTCTACACCTACCCATTTAAATACGATACCCTTTGCCCCTACCCGATCACCTCAGATACCATCACACAGGAAGGATGTGATATTATTGTTGGCATAGCAGAAGGTTCAATCTCTAAAACTGACGAACCCGTGGAGGTATTGGAAATATATCCAAATCCGGCAAGCAACGAGATTTATTGTCGTTTGTCAATTGACTTTGCCGAGCTCCCCTGCGCTCCGGTTGTCGATTGTCGATTTGGAATTGATATTTACGATATGTGGGGAAGAAGAATGATCGAAATCGACATACCAAAAGGCCAGCAGGAAACACAGATAAATATTTCGGCTTTCCCGCCGGGAATATATTTTGCCGTTTTAAAATCGGAACAGGAAATACTGGACAGGAAAAAGTTTATGGTTCTAAATCAGTAAATCTTTCCCGCTGGCGCGCGTTTCCGAACGCGTGCCAGCGGGGGGTAAATAATACAATACTAATAATGCGAATCAAGGGTTAAAATATTAAGTTAATAAAAGCGGCAGCTATTTTACCGAAGACATGAACCAAAAGTCCTTTTGTTGATCTGACTTTGCTCGCCCTTTGAATATCCGTTTTTTCAATCAGCCAGTTAAAAAATGCTTCTATAGGTTGTCTTACCGATGATACAGCCTTTGAAAACAGATCGTCTGCGGCCTTTTTTCGTTGTTTTTCCTGTATCGTTTGTCCTTTTATTGCCTTTACAGGGGTTAGCATCACCACGTTGTTTTTAATTTCAAGCTCCTTGAAATATTCTTTATTGCAGTATATTTTATCACCCCAAAAAGTCCTGTTGACAATCTCTGCCCACTCAACTTTGAAGGCTGTTAAGTCGTTCACTGATGCAGCCGTTACAAGCAACCGCTCAAGAAAAGGTAATGTTCCCACTCGACAGAAGGCCATGGCGTGAAGTTTCAATCCATGATAATAGAAGTTTTTACTTGAGCACCTGCCCTTATCTGTAATTTCTGTTGCAACTTTGGGTGTTCTTTTACCTGAACAAGTTATTATCGGCATAGAATCCAAAAGACTTTGGTCAGAAAAACAATCTTCCGGCATGACCTCATTCAATAGTGGCTCTATAAGGTTTTTAAAGGCTTCCGACAAACGGTTTATCCGGTTGTTAAATGCTTGGTAACTACCTAATGCCGGGAACCATGACCGAAGGTATTCATTGGCAAACTTATGAATTTGCTTAACCTTAAAGCGTTGTTCTTCATGTATAATATATAAGTAAATTGTCATTATTTCCTGGTCTGTCAATGCCTGGTCTTGATTATTGCTAAATCGCTGACAGCAATATTTTAAATCTTCATCGTATCGTTTACAGATATAAAAATAAATTTCAATTAACTTTACTGCTTTAGCCTCGAGAATCATGTTCTTAAATGTTTTGGTTTATTACATCTAAGATATTGATTCTCAGGCTATTAATTACATTTACTTATCACAAGTTATTGACATTCAATTGTTTATAACATTATATTTAAAATTTATCTCAACCCTTGATTCGCATTAATAACTAAACTTCACGAAAAACAATACTTGTGACGGCCGTAAAATATACGTTGACTCTGAAACAGTGAAAGCATTAGTATGATAGGTAGTATAGGTTTCATTATTAAGAATGTTGTTCCAACGAAACTCAATATCAATTTTTTGCTTCGTGAAAGTATACCGGTATAGAAAATCAACAAAATAATTATCTGTTTGTTGGTGATTGTAGTATTCTGATGATAGACTTATCATTTGGTTTTTAAAGGGATATGCGTAGATATTCACATGATGCTTTAGCATGGAAAGGTCACTTTTTTGCTCATCTTCGATATAGGTATTGATAAAATGTGCTTTTAAACCATATTCTGCATTAAGCCAGCTTGTTATACTGAAATTCACTTCCGGGATCAGGGAGTAGAAAACAGTTTTGCTATCAAACAATTGGGCATTCAACAATGATTTTCCTGTCCTGAGATTATAAGTTGCCCTGAAACTGATGCTTGTCTTTATTTTACTGATAAACTTGCTTGTCTGCCCCTGAAAACTATGATAGTGTACCTTGTTTGGTATCTCGTATGCCTGAAGCAAAGAAGTTCCGTCAGATTGAATGACACTGCTGTATATCAGGTTGTTGTTACTTGACGAATAAACATATGTCAGAGAATTAAAGAATGAAATAATGGGATTTCGAAAGCTGATGTGTATGGAATAATTATTCCTTTGAGTATGTGAAACGGGGGCTGCATTCTGACTTAATATCCTATAATTTCTAAGGATAAAACCATAGTTAATCCTGTCCATATCCCCAAGGCGGTTTACAAAGCTCCATGCCCCCCTGAGTTTCCAGAAGCCATTGATCCGGTATGTTAAAGTAAGCCCGGGGTCGAATAAGATCCTGTTGAAATTCTGGTTTCCTTTTGAAACCATATCATTCATTTTTATCAGTTGCCAGCTAAGGGGTAATCTTGCTTTAAGGTTTATTTTTCTTCCTTTAAACTCTATGTCTGTTTGTCCATACAGGATTGAATGTTTGCCGTCCAGCATATTTTTGTAATCTGCACCCCCATTCTGCTGATTGTTTTGATGAATCGTGTACAAGTTACTTTCAAGCAATTGCTGTCGGTATGAGAAACCTGCACGGGGTGAAAAACTAAATCCTTTCCATCCAAACACAAACCCGGCCGAGTTATTGGTATAAAAGCGGTTCAGGTTTACATCCTGCTCCATTTTGTCATAGGGCATTCCTTCGTGCAGGACCTGTTCAAATTGACCGGGGCTTACGTATAGCTTATGGGGGCTCTGATCATACGAAATATATGATATAAACTCAACCAGATGATTTCCAATTGGGTTGATTGAGCGTAAATCATTTGATATAGCGCATATAGGATGATCAAGCTCCTGATCAATCTGTCGGCTTCCATTAACGATCATACTTCTTTGCTTATCCCATCGGGTTTGGAAGTTGAGTTCATTGTTCAGGTAATTTTCCTTAACATTTCGGCTCAGGGTAAGCCCGCCATACAGATAACTATCATATAGCCGGTTATTATAATCCTCAGTATACGAAATAGTATCAGTTGGTGTATAATGTGTGCGCGCTACTCCGGCTTGCTGTTGCTCAAAATCATTAATATAATACAGGTTTGTTCTCAATTGAAAATCCTTGTTCAGCCGCAATAATCCATTCATGTTGAGCAAATGGATGTTATTGTCAAGATACCTGTCTTCATCAATTTCTGGTGGGTTTGTTGTTTGAATATCAATTATCTCCGGCTTTTCAGAAGGCCGGTCCAGTTTATGAATCAATTCCTGAAAAGTATTTACCCTGAGCTGCCTTGAAACATCATCCCCCGTATTGTTTGTTTGGTATGACAACAGCACCTGGAAGTTCTTCATAAAGATCATGGGTGTAAAATTCAGGTCCCATAGAAAAGGGCTTAACCCAGTCCCTGTTTTAGCAGTTCCGGTAGCAGTTATATTATGCTTTAGTTTAATGTTCAGTGAGGCCTGGTTGGAAGCAACTTTTTCTTCAAGGATGCGTACCGGTTGATGATTCTCAAGTATTTCTACAGAACTTACGGAAGTCTGGGGCAAATTTTTGCTGACCACCACATAACGCCCGTCCATCAGATCAAGACCTTCAACATAAAATTTTTGCAGTGGCATTCCCTGGTAGAGTATTCTGCCGCCTGGTTCAATTTCAATACCGGGCATGCGCCGCAACACATCTTCAATACTTCTGTCTTCTTGCCTGGCAAAGGAATTCACCAAATAGATTATTGTATCTCCTTTCTGCTCAATGGCTGATGCCTTTACTGTGATGGCATCCAGTTGCATCACTTCGGGGACAAGGATGAATTTCAATTCTTGTGAAGCATTGACGATCCTCCGGGCTTCATTTCGGTATTGTACTGAACTGACTTTAATATCAAGGCTATCGGAGGATGAAGTAACCAGGGTTTCAAAGCCCCCATTTTTATTGCTGACCGCATAGGCTACAACTATTTCGCTTCCGGGTTTGTATATGAGGATATTAATATTAGGCAGAGCTTCACCCCCCTTACCTCTAATTTCACCCTGAAGAGAAATTTGGGCAGACAGCGTATTGCTGAAAATCAGAAATAATAGAATGAACCTGAATCGCATGATCAAATATTGAACAGAGAGTTTATTTGCTTAATCTGGCTGAAGTTCTATCGGATTATTCTTTTCTGACACATTTCTGGCTGCGGTTTGTTGCGATTCACTGCTCAAACCGGCCTCCTTTGCCCTGCTGATAATATTCCCGTAGAAAGAATTCTTTGCTTTAAAGAAGTCTTGTTTCGACACCACAACAAAATCTTTTTCTCTAAGTTTAATCATCAGTTCCTTTTCTGGCTTCTCAATGGTTTGCAAGTTAAACACATAGTGTTCCTGCGTGTCATATACTTTCACAATTAATCCGGGCAATCCATTAAATTTATAGGGTCCATCACTATAAGGGATGTTTGGGCTAAACCAGGCGATCCAACTTCGACCTCCATAATCTGTTGTTGCTTTTTGCACGAATTGACCTGCAATTGTATCCGTATCAGGGTGTAGTTCCCAGGAAAAGACATCAAGTTCTTCCTCATATCGGAAAGTACTTGACGGAATGTGTTCAAAGTAGGATATTTTCCCCGGTGGATAATTTTTGAAAATCCTGTATAAGAACTTAGGCCATGGCCTATCAGCCATTACAAAGAAGGATTGATATTCTTCATAATTCTTGATGCCCATCATGATTGTGTCAGCTATGTACATATTCCAGGATGAGAATCGACTTATATTTTTCCCAATGAAGAGAACCATTTTTTCATGTCTGATATAGTATAGATTAAGAGTGTCTTCCTTAAAATCCAATGAATATGTAATCATAAGGTCAGCTGGTTCTATTTCAGTAATAGGATAATCGAATCTTATTTGTGCAAATGAGGGAATTGCAAGTGTTATGAAAAGGACTATTATTAAAATACGCATATCCTTAGTATAGCTTGGTTGATGCAATAATTATTCCGTACTATTCACAGCGAAGTTCTATCGGATTATTCTTTTCTGATACATTTCTGGCTGCGGTTTGTTGCGATTCACTGCTCAAACCTGCCTCCTTTGCCCTGCTGATAATATTTCCGTAGAAAGAATCCTTTGCTTTGAAGAATTCTTGTTTCGAAACCTCAACAAAATCTTTTTCTGTGAGATCGATCATTAATTCTTCTGCGGGTTTTTCAATAATTTGCATTTTAAACACATAGTGTTCCCGGGTATCGTACACGCTCAAAATTAATCCTGGTAAACCAGAAAATTTATACGGCCCATCACTATATGGGATATCAGAGCAGAACCAGGCGACCCACTTTCTGCCTCCGTATTTTGTTGTTGCTTTTTGCACGAAATGCCCGGATATTGTATCTGTTTCTGGATGCAATTCCCATGAAAAAATATCAAGTTCTTCCTTATATCGAAAGGTGTTTGATGGAATATGTTCAATATATGTTATTGCTCCTGGAGGATAGTTTTTGAAAATCATATAGAATAACTTAGGATTTGGCCTTTCATTTAAATAGAGAGCTTGAAGTTCTTCAAAATTACTGATACCCCTTAAGATTGTGTCAATTTTGTACATATTCCAGGATAAGAATTTGCTGGTATTTTCCCCTATAAAAAGGACCATCTTTTCGTGCCTTGTGTAATAAAGGTTGAGGGTATCCTCTTTAAAATCCAATGAATATGTAATCATCAGGTCAACTGGTTCTATTTCAGTAATAGGATAATCGAATCTTATTTGTGCAAATGAGGGAATTGCAAGTGTTATGAAAAGGACTATTATTAAAATACGCATATCCTTAGTATAGCTTGGTTGATGCAATAATTATTCCGTACTAATCTCAGCGAAGTTCTATCGGGTTATTCTTTTTCTCCATATTCCTTGCTGCAGTCTGTTGCGCATCACTACCAAGACCGGCTTCTTTCGCTCTGCTAATAATATCATTTCTAAAGTTTGCCTTTGCTTTGTTAAAGTCTTCACGTGTCGTATAAATATAGTCTTCAATTGGAATCTCAATTGGAATAATTTCCGCTTGATATTCAATTGAATTAATCTTAAAACTGTAGTGATTTTTGCTATCGTGTATTTTTAAAATCAAACCTGGTAATCCACCAAATTTATAAGGACCTTCATTATATGGGATCTTGGGGCAAAACCATGCAATCCAATCTCGTCCACCATAAGAAGTGGTTGCTTTTTGTACCAAATATCCCATTAGGGAATCAATTTCGTCTTTTAAATCCCAGTTAAAACTGTTTATATTTTCTTCATATTTATAAGTGCTGGAAGGGATATGTTCAATGTATGTTGTTTTACCTATTGGATAGTTTTTGTAAACTGTATAAAGAATACCAGGTACTGGAGGTCTATTGTTAGGATCGGAAAGCCAGGAACTTAGATGGGCTTGATCATTAATCTTTTTTAGTTCAACCACACATTGGTATAAATTCTCACTTATGAACTGGCTTCTTGAAGAACCAATTAAAAGAAGCATGCTCTCTTTTCTAACGAATTCTATATCCATTGAATCCTGTTTGTAAAACAAACTGTATTTTGCTGACAAGATAGTTGTATCTAATTGCTTATAAGAGTGTTGGAAAGATGTTTGAGCTAATCCAGATGGTGATAAAATAACTATTGCAAGGCAGGAAAGAAATACTGCTTTTATTGTTGAAAATCTGTTTTTCATATAGCATTAAATTGTTAATTGTCTTAAAATACCACTGAAGTGGGAAATAACTTCAGTGGTATATCTAATTCGCTTTTATTATCACGTACAAGGTGCACATAGGAGGCCTATCCACATATAATAAACAAGTGCCTGTCCATAAGGTGAACCGCAAAGGACAGCATAATGTTGAGTCCCATCACAGCATGTTATAATTGCGGTAACACAATCGGCCTCGGCTGCATCAGCAATCTTAGGAGTAAGGAATGTAAACAAGCCAAAGAAGGCAAAAACTAAAAATAACTTTTTCATTTTTAATAGTGTTAAAGTTAAGAATTTTAAGCAATACTTCTACATTTCATCAAGAAATGAAAGCCGGCCAAACTCTGAGTTTTACTTATCATTCAAATTAGGATTTATTCTTTACTTTTGCCCTGCCTCCTTTCTTTGTTAATTGGGTATTACGTTTAGCGATGTTCATATTCCGTTTTCAATTTAAGGGGGCTTTTCTTTTCCCCCTGTAAAAGCCGGCCCCTTGCAGGCATTGGTGCGGGAAGCGGGCAGTTATGTGAGTATGGCTGTTGGTTTTTGCATTACGGGCGTTGCCCGAAATGCACAACAATATCATCTATTAATACGGAAAATCGAAAAAGGTAACCCTGTTTTTGAAAATATTTTTTCGGGGGGGGGAGGGGGGGGGGGGGGTAAGTGCCTGTAATACAATTGAATAAAAATTTATTTTTTTTTGCAGTTTTGTTGCACCCCTACGGGGCGCTGGCAAATTTCATATGCTCTCTGCTATC
>CAZHFC010000046.1:0-23324 GCA_964531985.1 uncultured Bacteroidales bacterium | reverse complement strand
ACCCACGAGGTTTCGGGGCAGGCACTGAAACACTGAAACACTGAAACACTGAAACACTGAAACACTGAAACCACCGAGTCCTCGGGGCAGGCATGTAACCCCCGTCCCCCCTTTCAACCACCCCTCATGCTTTTTTGTATGCAGGACATGCCTTATGTATTATTATATTATTAATTTTGTGGATGATGAAAAAACCGGCCATGAACAGATCTTCCCGATTTATCAGCCTGCCGGGCCTTGCCGCCCTTCTTCTCATGCTTGCAACACCCGGCCTGGTGCAGGCACAACTCATCGTGCAGAACACCCTCTCCCCTGAGCAGCTTGTGCAGCAGGTACTCGTGGGCGGCGGGGTGTCGGTCTCAAATGTTACCTACCAGGGAAACAACCTCATGCGCGGCTCCTTCTCAAACGGGCATGCCACCAACCTGGGGCTCGACGAAGGAGTGGTGCTCACTTCAGGCAGTGTTTTCAGTATACCCAATCCTGCTTCCGTTTTTGCTAATACACTGCATTTCCTTCCGGGGGATCCCACACTCAATACGATCACATCAAGCAGTACAAATGATGCTTCCGTGCTCGAATTCGACTTCGTGCCCACGGCCGATACCCTGCGTTTCCGCTATGTGTTCGGATCGGAAGAATATCCCGAATGGGTTGGCTCATCCTATAATGATGTATTCGGTTTTTTCGTTACCGGACCCAAGCCCAACGGACTGGGAACCTATGTGAGCTACAATGTGGCCCTCATCCCGGGCACCAGCCTGCCGGTAACCATCAACAATGTGAATGCCGGTTCCTATTCGCAATTTTATATCGATAATGAGGGCTTGGGTGGTACCACCATTGTATATGATGGCTTCACCACCGTTCTTACAGCCGAAATCGTGGTGGTGCCCTGTGAACAATACCACATTAAGCTGGCCATCGCCGATGCGGGTGATTATGCCTACGATTCCGGCGTATTCCTGGAGGCCAACTCGTTTTCGAGTTCCGGCCCCAGCACGCACATGAGCTATTCCAACTCATCCGTGTGGTTCGGGGCGGCGGTGGAAGGCTGCAACGACGCGCAGCTCACTTTTATGCTCGACGAACCCAAGAATGAAGACTACTTTATCGTGCGCCTGGAAACCATGGGCACGGCCACCCTCGATGTGGACTACAGCCTGCTGCCTTCCGACGACACCCTCTGGATCCCCGCCGGTGAACTGGAGGTAACCCTCAATATCTTCCCCTTCTCCGACGACCTCATTGAAGGCACCGAAACGGCCGAGTTCATCTTCGAGTTCATGGAGGGCTGCGACCCCACCGCCGACACCACCGTGATACAGATCCTCGACAACACCACTGCCATACCGTACTTCAATTTGCAAAGCGAGTTTTGTGTCGACAGCGACCCGGTGGAGCTCACGGGCTCACCACCGGGAGGGGTGTTCTCGGGCCCCGGCATCATCGACAATGTCTTTTATCCCGCCCTTGCCAACAACGGGGTGAACGAGATCTTCTACACGGTATTTTATATTGACTAGACGGCTTTCGGCGCCGACACCATCTGCATGAACGATGTGATGGAGGAAGTATGGGTTTACGGCAACCCCGACGTGGATGCCGGCCCCGACGCCATCATCCCCGAGGGCGAGACCTTCGTCCCCGACGCTTCCGCCCACAACTATGAATACGTGGAATGGAGCACTTCGGGTACGGGCATCTTTAACGATATCAACATCGTGAACCCGGTCTATTCGCCTTCCATCGGCGACATTGCCGCCGGTTCGGTCACGCTGAGCATCTATGCTACGGCGCCCAGCCCCTGCGAGGGCGACACCACCGACTCCATGCTGCTGTCAATGGTGTCGGGCACTACGGCACTGGCCGGCGACGACGATGCCATCTGCGAGGGCATGACCTACCAACTGAACGGGAATGCACTCTTCTTTTCCTCCGTTGAGTGGACCAGTTCGGGCGACGGAAGCTTTTCCGACCCCTCGGCCTTTGACCCGGTCTATACGCCGGGCCCCGCCGACATTGCTGCGGAAGGCGCCACGCTCACCATGACCGCCTACGGCAGCTCGGTACACTCCGACGAGATGTTCCTCTTCATCGGGCCGAAACCCTTGGTAGACCTGGGCCCCGACATCTACATCCCCCACGGGATATGGATCGACCTGCACAGCAACATCAGCGGCGGTTCGGGCGACTTCATCTATGTGTGGGAACCGGCCGCCATGCTGGTCAACCCCTCCAACCCCGACCCGCAAACGCATAATATCTACCAGAACACCACCTTCACCCTCTTCGTGATCGACTCCGAAACCGGCTGCGAAAGCGAGGCCGGCAGCGTGGCTGTGATCATCGACGGCGACCCGCTGGGCGCAGAGCCCTACGCCCAGCCGGCAGTCTCCTGCGCGGGCGACGACGTGCAGCTCTTTGCCAACCCGATGGGTGGCGACGGCACCTACGAGGACTTCCAGTGGACAGCACAGCCTGGCGGACAGACCTATGCCGGCGAAAACCCGCTGGTGCCCGTAACACAGCCCACCACCTTCTACCTCACCTTCTCGGACGGATACAACCCGCACAGCGCCGCCGTCTATGTGAACCTGCTGCCCGACCCGGTGATCGACCTGGGCCCCGAGGTGCAGTACTTTTGCATATACGAGGAAGCCGTACTGAATGCCGGCAACCCGGGCGCTGAATACTACTGGTCGACCGGCGACACCACGCAGTTCATCAAGCTGCTGACCACCGGGCTGGCATACGACGAACAGGAGATCAGCCTGGAAGTGGTCAACCAGCATGGTTGCAGGGCCACTGCCACGGTGACCGTGATCTTCGACTTCGACGCCTGTGTCGGCATCGGCGAGCTGCCTGACCGGCAGTCGGTAAGGGTGTACCCCAACCCCTCCACGGGCCTCTTCAACCTCCTTGCAGCCGGCTTCAGCGGCGAGGTCAGGATCAGCGTATTGTCGCTCAACGGCCTGGAAGTGTACACGGAAACAATCGTGCTGAACGGCCTGGCGGAGATCCGCGAGATCAACCTGCAGGGGCTCCCCAAGGGCATGTATTACCTGCGCCTGCTGGGTAGTAACATTCAGCATACGGAGAAGATACTGGTGAAATAGGGTGCCTTATCCGCCATACGGGCTTCGCCCTTTCGTAATGATTTGTTATTTTTGGGAATTGTTCAGGTGCGCCGGGGGCGATGGCCTGAACACCCTTAACCATACCTTTATGCCGCATGGAGCATTTTGACGTGATCATTGTGGGTGCCGGACCGGCCGGGCTGGCATGCGCCGCGGAGCTGCAGCCGCAGGGACGGCGGGTGCTGCTGCTGGAGAAGGACGGAATGGCGGGCGACAAGCCCTGTGCGGGCGGCATCACCCGTAAAGGCATGGCCATGCTCGACCTGCCTCCCGCCATCATACAGCATGCGGTCTGCCGTACCGCTGTGCATGCAGCGGGACGCTGCAGCCAAACCGTGACAACAGAGCCCATCGTGGTAACGGCCGACAGGAAAGAGCTGGCCGCATGGCAACTCGCGGGCATCGACCCCGCCGCGGTGAAGATCAGGAATGGGGCAAGGGTGAAGTCGGTCGGGCCCGGAAGCATCGAACTCGAGAACGGCGAAAAGATCGGCTACCGCTACCTGGTAGGCGCCGACGGCTACGCCTCGGTGGTGCGCCGCTACCTGCAACTGCCCGTGAAACGCAGGCTCATCGGAATGCAATACCTGGTGCCCGCTGGCACCGGCGAGCGCAGGCTGGAGATATTCCTGCACAGCAGGTACTTCCGTGCCTGGTACGCATGGAGATTTCCGCACCGTGACCACGATGCCGTGGGATGCTGCTGCGACCCGGCCTATCTGCCCGCACGCAGGCTCAGGGAAAACTTCCACCGCTGGCTGCAGGAAAAGGACATCGACGTTAGCGGGGCAGCCTACCAGTCGGCGCCCATCAGCTACGACTACCGCGGCTGGCGATTTGGCAACATCTTCCTGGCCGGCGAAGCAGCCGGGCTGGCCTCGGGCCTCACCGGCGAAGGCATCTACCAGGCACTGGTATCGGGCAGGGAGGTAGCGGCAAGCATAGGCGGGCATAAGGAAGAACCGGAAGCCATGAAGCAGGTGCTGCGTTATAACCGCATACAGCATCGCATCATGTATGTGCTGATCAGGCTGGGCCCGCTCAGGGGCATCGCGCATGCGCTCATCATCATGATGCTGAACAACAAGGCTTTTAAGGCAAGGGTAAACAGGGGCTTTTCATAGGCCATGAAAAAGAAGGGGAGGATGAAGCTGAAAAAGATATTCGGAATACTTGCACGGCAGGAAGTGCTGGAGAAGACCCGCTCGGAGGTGAACGGCGGGCTGGAGGTGGTCCGCCTGGGCGGGCGCTGCCTGCTCAATGCCGCCAACACCAACTATTCCTTCGGCGGGCTGCACAGGGTGTTCCGGAAGGCCTTTGCGGCGGCCGGGGTGGGCGAGAGGAACATCGGCAGGGCGCTGATCCTGGGCTTCGGTGCCGGCAGCGTGGCAAGCATCCTGCGCGAAGAGCTGGGCATGCCATGCCACATCACCGGCGTTGAGAAAGACCCGGAGGTGATCAGGCTCGGAAGAGACTATTTCGATACCGGCCGCTTTACCGGCATGGAACTGATAACGGCCGACGCCTGCACATGGATCCATACCGCGGACGGATGCTGGGATCTCGTGGTGGTGGATGTATACGAAGATTTTGCGGTGCCGCCCTGCTGCGAAACGGAGGCCTTTGTGCAGGCCCTGTACGGGCGGCTGGCAGCCGGTGGCATGCTGCTTTTCAACAAGCTGATATATAACCGTGAGGCACGGGAACAGTACGAAGGGCTGATGGACAGGTTCAATGCCCTGCCCGGACATGCCCGCAGCCTGAAGATACGGGAAGGAATGCTGAACAGGGTGATCGTTTATGAAAAGCCCGGGGAAGCCACAGACAAAGAGAGCAAGAACCTAAACACAGTATAGATGTTAGCACAGTATTTTGAGCGCATAGCCGGGGAACTCAACATCCGCCCGGGGCAGGTGGCCAACACCGCCGAACTGATCAGGGGCGGAGCCACGGTGCCCTTCATTGCCCGCTACCGCAAGGAGTATACCGACAGCCTCGACGAGGAGGCCATCATGCACATACGCGAACGCATGGAGCAGCTTGAGGCGCTCGACAAACGGCGCGAGGCCATCCTGCGCTCGGTGGAGGAGCAGGGCAAGCTCAACGAGGTGCTGCGCGGGCAGTTGATGGAGGCAGATACCCTTTCGGAGTTGGAAGACCTCTATCTGCCATTCCGGCCCAAACGAAAGACCAGGGCCACGGTGGCTCATGCAAGGGGGCTGGAGCCGCTGGCCAGGATGATCATGGCGCAGAAGCCGGGCAGTGTGGAGAAGCTGGCCGAACGCTTTGTCGATCCCGCCAAAGATGTAAAGGACACAGGCGAAGCGCTGGCCGGCGCCCGCGACATCATCGCCGAGTGGGCCAACGAGCACAGCTACTGCCGCAGGCGCATGCGCGACCTCTTCATGCATACGGCGCAGATCAGCAGCAGGGTCATCAAAGGAAAAGAGGAGGAAGGGATGAACTACCGCACCTGGTTCGAATTCTCCGCACGGCTGCGGCAGACACCCTCGCACCGCATCCTGGCCCTGCTCAGGGGCGAAAAGGAAGGTTTCCTCAGGTTGAGCGTGGAGCCGGATTACACCGATGCCATCAGCATCATGAAGAAGATCTTCGTGCGGAATGAGCATGAGTCGTCGCGGCAGGTGGAGATGGCCGTGGAAGACGCTTATAAACGGCTGTTGCAGCCATCCATGGAGACGGAGATGAAGGCCTTTGCCCGTGAAAGGGCCGACCGGGAAGCCATTGCCGTATTCGTCGAAAACGTGAAGCAGTTGCTGCTGGCGCCGCCGCTGGGGCAGAAGCGGGTGCTGGCCATCGACCCCGGCTTCCGCACCGGCTGCAAGTTGGTGTGCCTCGACCCGCAGGGACGCCTGTTGCACAACGAGACCATTTACCCGCACCCGCCGCAGAACGAGGTGAAGGAGGCCATACGCAAGGTGCTGAACCTTGTCGACGCCTATAAGATCGGGGCCATCGCCATCGGCAATGGCACGGCCGGACGGCAGACCGAACGCTTCATCCGCAGCATACCTTTCAGGCAGGAGGTGATGGCGGTGATGGTGAACGAGAGCGGGGCCTCTGTGTATTCGGCCTCGAAGGTGGCCAGGGAGGAGTTTCCCGATTATGACGTCACCGTGCGGGGAGCCGTGTCGATCGGGCGCAGGCTCATGGACCCCCTGGCGGAGCTGGTGAAGATCGACCCGCGCTCCATCGGTGTGGGGCAGTACCAGCATGACGTGAACCAGGCCGCACTGGCCAAAAGCCTCGAAGATACCGTGATGCTCTGCGTGAACAGGGTAGGGGTGGAGGTAAACACTGCCAGCAAACAATTGTTGTCGTACGTGTCGGGATTGGGGCCTGCCCTGGCGGGAAAGATCATCGCCTTCCGCGACGCCGGCGGGCCGTTCACCTCCAGGGAAGCCTTCAGGCAGGTGCCCGGGTTCGGCGAAAAGGCCTTTGAACAGGCCGCCGGATTCCTGCGCATACGTGATGCCGAAAACCCCCTCGACGGCAGTGCGGTGCACCCCGAAAGCTATGCCGTGGTAGAAAAGATGGCCGCCGCCTGCGGCGCCGGCGTGGATGCGCTCATGAAAGACGAAGGGCTGCGGCAGCAGATCAGGCTCGACGACTTCGTAACGGAAAAGACCGGCCTGCCCACCCTGCAGGATATCATGGATGAGCTGGCACGACACGGCAGGGACCCGCGCGAGAAGTTCGATTTCTTCGAGTTCGAGGCCGGCATCAACGAGATCGG
This sequence comes from uncultured Bacteroidales bacterium, assembly GCA_964531985.1. Taxonomy (GTDB): domain Bacteria; phylum Bacteroidota; class Bacteroidia; order Bacteroidales; family B18-G4; genus B18-G4. The sequence continues at coordinate 16,427 of CAZHFC010000046.1, read as the reverse complement.
CGACCTGCAGCCCGGCATGGTGGTGCCCGGCATCGTTACCAACATCACCGCCTTTGGTGCCTTTGTCGACATAGGCGTGCACCAGGACGGACTGGTGCACGTGAGCCAGATGGCGGAGAAGTACGTGAAAGACCCCAAAGAGGTGGTCAGGCTAAACCAGAAGGTGAAGGTGCGCGTGCTGGAAGTGGACCTCGCGCGCAAGCGCATACAGCTCTCGATGAAAAATATTTGACCTTCCGCCCCCGCGGCATAAAAAATATTATAATCTTTACAGCGTTTAAGATAATAGAAAAACCCCCGATGGTTAGAAACAAGCTTACATACGTCCTGCTGGCCCTCTTCCTGCTCATGATGCTTGCGCCGTCGGCAAAGGCCCAGCGCATCCGCGGCACCGTCATCGCCGGGGGCGGCCTCACACAGGTGGAAGGCGACGAGATCAAGGGCTGGAAGCAGTTCGGCTTTACCCTCGGACTGGGCGCCATCGTGCCCTTTGCCGGCAACTGGGGCGCCAACATCGAAACCCTCTTCACCCAGAAAGGCTCATACCAGCGCAGCCAGTTCCCCGGCGACAGCCTCACCGATGAGTACCGCCTGCGCCTTAACTATTTCGAGGTGCCGGTGTACGTGAGCTATACCGACAAGGACCTGATGAGCTTTGGCCTGGGCGCCTACTGGGGGCGGCTGGTGGGCGCTTCCGAGAAAGAGCATAGTGGGAACCAGATCCCCTATTCCGACAGCGTGGCCTTTAACGACAACGACATCGGCTTTCTTGTCGATGCGAAGGTGCGGGTTTGGAAACGGCTGCACCTGGGCGTGCGTTATACGCAGTCGCTCACCATGATCCGCGAGCGGGAATTCTTCCCGCAGGGCAAGGCGCCACTAACCCGCAAGCAGTTCAACCAGGTGATCAACCTGCGTTTCATCTATATTTTCAACGAGCCTCCGCGCGAGGTGGTCCCTCGCTGAGGCATCCCCGTTCACCTGCTTATTTACCGGAAACCTGTTTCGATCAGCCGCTGCACGTCGAAGTAGAGGGCGTTGATGCCGTAGCGGTTCTCTTCCACTTCGAGCATGTCGTAGCGGTCCTCAACCAGCGCCTGTGTCCCCCCGAAGTGCAGACCGAGCAGTTCCATGATCTCGTATTCGTCGGGGATGTAGATCACGCTGAAGGCCGTGGCCGGCGTGAGGCCGTCGCCGCTGCCCAGGATGGCGTCGGCCTGTTCCTGGTAAAAGTGGAACCATGCCTTGCTCATGGCCTCGTTCCCGGCCATCTGGTATGCCATGGCCGCGATAAAGGTTTCGCGGAGGCGGAAGGGGCTTCCGGCCAGTAGCTCAGCGGCGATGCGGCCTGCCAGTTCGTACTCGGCGGGCGTCATGCCGTCGCGGCCCAGGAAAGAAACGAGCGAATCGCGCAGGGGAGGGATGTTGTAAGGCTTGTATCCGGGCTGGAAGCTGAAACCGTAATACAGGTAGCGGAAATCTTCGGCGGTGAGGCCGGTGTCGAGCGCCAGGTAGCGCTCAAAGAGCCTGGGATAGTAATGGGGGGAGCGCTTCCTGCTGCACTCCTTTCTGATCTTTTTATAGTCGACGGGGCGCATGCCCTCAGAGCCTTCCGGCTGGGAAAAGGCCTGCGACTGCAGCAGCATCAGGCAGCAGAGAAGGGCAAGGCGGCATCGGCTGTAAAAGGTACTCATTCTTCTTTGTTCATCCGGTAAAGCTTGGCTTCCTGAACGAAGTACATGGCCACGGGCAGGGAGAGGGGGTTGCCCGGGTCCATGCGCTCGGGATGCCACTGCACCGCCATGAAAAAGGGCTTTTGGCCGGCCGACTCATATTCGATGGCTTCGGGCAGGCCGTCGCGGCTGCGCGCCACCACCAGCAGCCCGTCGCCCAGCCTGTCGATGCCCTGGTGGTGGTTGGAGTTGACATGGCCGCGGTTGACGCCAGCGGTGCGGAAAAGGCCCGAGCGTTTGAGCACCTGCACATCATGCATACATGCGTGGATGTCGGGGCAGCGGTGCATCACCGTGCTGTCGAAAGTGGCAGGCAGGTCGGGGTAGAGGCTGCCGCCGTGGTAAACATTGAGCAGTTGCAGGCCGCGGCAGATACCCAACAGGGGCATATCCAGGCGGAGGGCTTTTTCGGTGAGCCGCCACTCCAGGGAGTCGCGGAAGCGGTCGGGCGGGTCGCAGTGGACAGTGTCCCATTCCTGTCCGTAAAGGCCCGGGTAAACGTCGGGGCCGCCGCTGAGGACCAGCCCGCTGCAGGTTTCAAGCAGTGCAAGGGCCGAATCAATTGGCATGTGGTAGAGATCGACGCAGCGGATGTTGCTGTCGGCCATCCGGAGCCACCTGGCATAGTTGCCGTAATATTCATCGGGGAGCGCTTTGGAGATGCCGATGACAACATCGGGCGGCGGCGACTGCCGCAGGCAGCCGCTCATGAGCAGGCTCATGACAGGCAGCAGCAGAAAGAGGCAGATGGAATGGAGGTTTTTCATGGCGTGATGCTTGGGGTTGCGATGGGTTTTTCCGTTTTTTTACTCACGAAAGATAAGAAAAATTTGTGGAATTAGTGTTTTTTGGGTGAATGGGATGGATGCTTTGTATTTACCGTGATTTTACGATTCGGTTTTATCCTGACGGGATGGAGCAGCATAATAAATCGGAACTGCGGGCATGGAAAACTTTTTGATGAAGAAATAAAACGTATATCAGCTTTGAGAATAAGACCAGCTCATGAACCGACCCCATGCCGCAGCGGGCGGCGGTATGGCTTGCTTCAGCTCCGGCCGGCAGCGGATCCGTAATGTTCTTTTTATTTTTTTTGACCCGGTGTTGTGGGAGATGAACAGGATGCCGGGTGGTTATATGAATGAGTTAAAAAACATAGCTCTACCCCAATATTTCCGATCATTCTTTGTAAGCATGAACAGCAGGTGAGTCTTCCCCCTGACCGCCCTCCAGTTAATAATAAACTTAGTTTTAAATAAATTCTGTCCTAAGAATAGGGGGTATTATAGGCAGGAGGACTATATCATATCATATTTGTCTCATAATCAAACTACTCAACTCATAAGCTGCTGTTAAAGTAATATTAAAGACAGATTAGATTCTTAAAAATCGTATTTTTAAGAAATGAAACCAATGTATAGATTTTTACTTCTAATATTTTTACTCTTTTGTTCATATAGCTGCAAAGAAAGTTGTACTGAGTATTTTATTGGTGGATTAACTATTTATAATCCTATGTCAGGGAATGAAACACTTAAATATTCTGATTCGACTGGTGCTGAGATTGCTTTTGAGGGAAATGGGCGAAATGTTTGGATGACAACATCAGATTATAGTGGGGAATGTTATGAGTCAGAAAATGATGATTGCATCTTTTGGGATTCACAAGGCGATTATCGATTCATTATCAGGATAAGACCTACTACTTTTCATACTGATGCATACTTAAGTGTTGAAATGTCTGATTACACTTATAATGACAATTGGCATTATAGTTCTTTGGTAATTTTCAATTTACCTCTTGACAAGAATAATCTGGCTGATGACCAGACTTTTTATGATAGTTTGAAAGTTAATAATAAAATGTGCTATGATGTATATGCAGGTACACCTAAAATCACGACCATTCCAACATTGAAATCAATCGAATTGGATACGGTGCTTCCCTCAATGCTTTATTATAATAGCTCAAGCGCATTAGTAAAAGTTGATTTTGATGATGGTTCAAGCTGGGAGCTTAAAGAAATATTGAATTAGCAGATAATAAGGTCTTATGTAACCCTTCTACCAACCAGGTCTTGAAAAATTTGTATCCCTTCTACCAACCAGGTCTTGAAAAATTTCACGAGTTGAAATGCTTGATCATATTGCGTTTATTTCTCGCAAAGACTGCAAAGAAGCGCCAAGTCAGCAAAGGGAGTTATAAATTGATATATCTTTTGCGCCCTTTGCGAAATCTTCGCGCCCTTTGCGTGAACCGGAAAGGGGATAACCGCTACCCGGTATCATTAAAAATTGCATAAACACCAATCAATGATCATCATCGGCATCACCGGAACACCGGCTGCAGGAAAAAAACATTATCAGATACCTGAAATGCGAAAATCGAATTCAGAAATATTCCCGGGTTTTCCATATCACAGTTTCTATAACAACATTCATATATATTATTTATAATGCTTTGATTTCGTGTTTTTTTAAGTTTTTATGAAAAAATAGAAATCAAAAAGGGGGTTACCTTTTGGCCTGAATCTGTATTAACTTAGTAGAATAGTTATACAAAACAAAAACCAATAATCATGAAAACCAAACACATTATTTTTAGTCTTTTGGCTGTATTTGCTTTTGCTTCAGCCTTATTTTTTAATGCTTGCAAGAAAGATGTTGTGAGCGAAGCTATTTCACAATCAGAGAGTGAATTTCAAAATAGTGAATTCACGGAAGGGGTATTAACCTTTATCGACAGATGTAAGAATCTCACAGAGAATCCTGGCTTGAAAGACGAAGATGAAATTGATGTTGACGTTGCCGTTGCTAATTTGGAAGCTGCAATGAATTTGATGTATACTTATTATGTAAAAACATCAGAATTATACACAGCCACCTCCGAAATTGTAATCACCGTTGATCAAAAAAATGAGATGACAGAGAGCAATATTGCCCAGGCACTTGAAGACCTTGAAGATGCAGTAGCAGACGATTATGGAAACGCTCCTTATACTAATAAGAAATTGATTGCTGTAATGCTTGATTATGAAGTTGAAAATGATGTGCATAGTATCATTGTGACATCATATACTGGTAATACTCTCATAGCACCATTAATTACTGATAGGAATTGGAAATATGGAATGACGAAAGGAACTTGTGAATATGAGCTTCCAGAGATTACTGGAACTGATGCTGCCAAACAGATTCAAATCTCTGTTCAAGCTACTTTATACGAGAGCCCTCCAAGTGGCACAACTTATTACTGGCCAAACCCACAACCTCCCGCAGAGTATTATGTTGAACCAGAAGAAGGATATGATATCAATCCTTATAAAAACAGTAACGACCCTGATGGGATTGAAAACAATCATTTAGATTACACTATTTTTTTAAATCACTCTCAAGTATTGGTAAGCCCCTACTTTTATGATGATGAACGCTGTTTGTATAAAAATGATGAAATCCCGTTTTACAAGACCAGCTATATTTCTTTTGGGAACCTGACAATTGCTAATACAAGCTATAAAATCAAGTTATGTGATTTTAATGGACTTAAACGCTATCAAAGCGTAACAAATGATGAGTATATTCGTCATGAACTAACATATATTTATGGGATTCGTCATGAGTGTGCAACAGTTTCGTACCCCACGAATATTGATTAACCTATTCATTTAATAGATGTTATGAATAAATTATTATTGGTTATCTTATTAGTAATACATCTGGGTTTTCATGCTTTTTCGCAATTATCCGGAAATGAATTAATTATTGCTAATGATACTGTAGATGAGTATTTTGGTAGCTTATCACGAGTAAACGAAGAAATATTTTGCCTCTATAGTAGCCAATATGATGTAGGACCACCGGCCCAATTTCAATCCCGTTTATTGAAACTGTATTTAAATGGAGATACTGTTTGGTTAGATTTTGCAAAACAAGATAGTATAATTCATTTTCTGGATATGATAGTAAATAATATCGGGAACTTAGTATTGGTTGGAAATATTTATATTGAGCAGAATGGTACGGAGATTAAGAAGCAGTGGTTTTGTGAAGTTACTCCTGACCTAAGCATTATTTGGGAGAATGGGGTTTATTGTGAACATGATAGTGTATATACTTATAATTCTAGGATTGGACAATCATATAATGGAAGCTACATATATGTCGCTAATATGAGGGATAAACAGACGTTTGAACCATATATGTATTCTGTTAATATTTCAAGTACAGGTGATTCCATTAGTTATCATCATTTTGATCTATCAGTGACGGGAAGAATTAATTCAATTACTTCTTCTGAGAATTGTAATACACTGCACCTTGTTCATTCCGATTTTGGATCACCGTATCATTGCAAGCTATTCATGATTGACTCAAATTTCAATACATTATCTTTCATTCCTTATCCGATATACACATATAATGATCCATTTTATACTATTAAAGGATTTTCGGAGAACAGTTACATCAGTTTTGGTAGGTATTGGTTTCTTGGAGAGTATTACCTAAAGGCAATAGTGTTTGACACAACTAATGGAGTACACCTGAATAATAACTATACAAGCGGAGAAGATTACGTTTACCCTGCATGGGCACAAGGTATAGATTATTATTATGATAATTTGATTTTTGTAACAGGCATGTTCAATGTTCAGTCAATGTGGCCTGATTTTCCAAATGAATTCTACATTGCTTGCTTAAATGGAGAATTAAACCTAGTACATGAAGAAATTCTAGGAGGGGATTTTTATTATAATATTGATAATATTTCTGCTACTTCAGATGGTGGTGTTGTGGTTGCAGGATCTATTTACGATCCTGGCAGTAATTCGTATCAACAAGATGCGTATTTAATTCGCATTGATTCATTGTTTTTTGTCGGTCAGAATGAGAATAATAATATATCCCCAATAACAAGGCTGGAAATTTTTCCAAATCCCGGACATAACATATTAAATCTCAAAATGGGTGAAAATATCTCTCATGTAGAAATATTTAATACTACTGGACAGATAGTACATTCTGTACTTATAAATTCAAAAGACTACCAGGTTAATGTAAGTAACTGGCCATCTGGCATTTATTTTATTAAAAGAATTGCTCCCCAGAGCCAAATATTGTTAAATAAATTTGTGAAACTCTAAAATATCAACCATGAATAGAATTGTTAATTATTACCAAGTAATCATAATTCTCGTCATCTTTGGGTTAAACGTACAAACATCCTACTCCCAAGGCTGCGTAAACTGCGATGAAAACTCAGTAGGTACAGGACTGGATGGTGCAAGCGCAATAGGTTCTGAGACAAAAGCTCTTAATGATTATACATTTGCTGCAGGATTTGATTGCAAATCAAGTGGTATTGGATCAATAGCCATGGGTAAGTATTTAAATAGTACAGATGGATATTCAATTACTATAGGAGCTGGATATAGTGAATATCAGAGATTTGTTAATGATAAGGCTCACTATATTATGATGGGCTCATTAAGTACAAAACCAACCTTCGTTATTGCTCCAGCTCCAAGTTCTAATAAAACCGGGGAAATCGGCATCGGCAACGTAATATTCCCGGATGCCAAACTCCACCTTCGCTCCGATGAAGGCGAAAATGCCACGGTATTTATCGAACCCAACAACTGGGCAGCTGGCGAAAAGGCCATGCTTGCCCTTGGGGGCCTTAATTATGGCATTTCAAGTGATTCATCTTCAGGCTTTGCCTTTAAGTCGAGTGCTAACTACAGGTTTATCAACGGAAAAGTAGGCATAGGCGCATTTAATTTTAACCCACCGGAAGCCAAACTGCATATAAAATGCATACAAGGTGAAGATGCCGATATTTTCCTGGAACCCTATACGGACGAGATACTTGGAGAAAGAGGAAGCTGGCAGGCAAACCTCTATTTGGGAACCAGGGAGCATGGGGTTGTAGCGAACAAAAGTCTAGGCCTTGTTTTTCTTTCAGACCATGATTATATATTCAATGATTTAAATCCTTTATAATGAAATATCTAGTATTTATTCCCATTTTATCACTATTACTTGTGCTAAAAGCATCAGCGCAAGACATTGAGCTGTCTTTTTCTGCAACAAAGAATGGAACATATGTTCAGCTCGACAGCATAAAGATTATGGATGCTGATTTAAGCAATCAAACAACTTATTACTGGCCCGATACAGTGATAAGTATGCAAACCCCAAATAAGGACCTGATCTTTGTGGGCTATGCAACAATATCAACCGTGGGCATCCAGGATGCTGCAATAGAAGATATACAGTTTTCTCTTTTCCAAAACTATCCTAATCCAATGATAGATCGAAGTACTATTCCTGTTTATTTACCGGAAGACGGTCCTCTTACGCTATACGTATATGATGTAGTTGGAAAACTGAGATTTCAGACCACCTACAATTTATCCGGTGGATTCCATGCTTTTAGTTTTACTCCCGGACAAAACAGCATATACGTTATTTCGGCCGTATGGAATTCACACATTAAGAGTATAAAGTTGTTATCGGCCAATTCAAGCAAAGATTACTGCAATTTAGAATATTCGGGTAGTCATGCTGCCTTACCAATTGATAATAGGGGTTTATCACTTAAAACCGGAGAAATGAGCGAATCTGGAATTGTAGATAAACCCACCAGCGATATGGATTATGTATTCTCGTTTGTCTATGATATCCCATGCCCTGGAACGCCAACTGTTACATATGAGGGAAAAGTGTACAATACAGTACAGGTTTATAGCCAGTGCTGGCTAAAAGAAAACCTGGATGTTGGTGTTATGATCGACAATACTATTTTTCAGGAAGATAATGCAATCATTGAAAAATACTGCCCTGAGAACTCAGAGGATAGTTGCATGAAATATGGAGGATTGTACCAATGGGATGAAGCTATGAAATATATTACGCAAGAAGGTTCGCAGGGTATTTGCCCCCCGGGCTGGCACATACCAACAGATGCAGAGGTATTTGTATTAACAGGCGCAGCAGATAGCCAATATCCAATCGGTGATGATGTTTGGAATACTTTAGGAGCACATCATGGATATGACTGCGGATTCCAGTTGAAGTCAAATGCTCATTGGATAGATGAAGGGAATGGTACTGACTTCTTCGGTTTCTCAATGATTCCGTCAGGGACTGCTGATCCTTTAATTGGGTTTTGGTCCAGTCCCGGAGTAAATGCAGGCTTGTGGACATCATCTCTGAACCCACAAACAATAAAACCACTAGTTCGGTTCTTCGTATATAGTTATTATGGTATTGATAGACAAGCATATGATTCCCACCTTGGCATTTCAATACGTTGTGTTAAAAATTAAGCCAAACTCCTAAAGACACCCTAACTTACATATTATCAAGGATGTAAATAAACCAATTAAAAAATAAGATATATGAAGAAAGTATCAAAATACCAGAATGTAGTCATTGTGTTAGTTTTCTTACTGTTAGCACATTGCACTCTATCTCAAAACACAGTTACAACAGGATCTGCAGTCCAGCCAGGATTTCTAACTAAATGGGAGATGACAACGCCACCATATTTTACTATAACAAGTAGTAATATTGAAGAAAAACCATCAGGTCTAGTCATTGTCGGATCACTTACCACTCCCTTTGTTGAGGAAGAAATGTTACACGTAGGAGGTGCTATTGGGCTGAATGCAACACTTGATTTTAAAACTCCAGGATCAGTGATTTCCTGGGGAAATGGCAGTGAAGCTGCAAGCCTTAATTTCCTTTCAAAAGGCCTGCAGCCAGATAAGCCGGTACTTTCCCTTGATGGGGCTAATGCTAGGGTTGGTGTAGGGACCTTATCGCCACAAGCAAAATTTCATATTAAATGCGACGAAGGTGAAGTTGCGGACATCTTTTTGGAGCCTTATATTAGAGATATCCTTAAAGGTGATCGTAGTGACTGGAATGCTAGTTTGTTCCTGGGAACCAGGGAGCATGGAGTTGTAGCGAACAAAAGTCTAGGCCTTGTTTTTCTTTCAGACCATGATTATATATTCAATAATGGAACCGTTAAGATGAAAGGCTTACAACTGAATACCGGAGCAACCACTCAAGCAGGCAATATTCTTGTTTGTATGGGACCTGAAGGAGATGCAATATGGCTAGATCCAGGTGAAATAGTTCCTCCAGGCTTATGGACTGAAAATGATAATAAAGATATTTATAGGTTGAGTAAGGTTGGTATTGGAACGGACAATCCTCTAGCGATTTTGCATATTGCGGATGATGATTTTGTAGCAGGTGAGGCATTGCTTATAATTGGTAATGATGCATATTTAACAGATATTGATCATGCGAATACACTCGGAATATTTGGAGTCCAAGCCCCCGAAATCGGTAAACTGCAACTTGGCAATAGCGGTCCAACCTTATTTGGAGGAGACGGAAAGTTAGGATTAGAAACTGTAAATCCACTTGCAACCTTGCACATTAATGGAACTGTGGTTATAGGTGATAACCTCGATACACCTGAGGGGTATCTACTATATGTTGACGAAGGCATACTTGCTGAAAAAGTTAAGGTTGCAGTCCCCACATCATCTGAGTGGTCTGACCATGTGTTTTACAATGATTACAATTTATTGAGCATTTATGAAATAGAGCAATTCATCAAAATAAACAAACATTTGCCCGGTGTACCTTCTGCTGATGAAGTAGTAGCGAACGGAATCGATTTATTGGAAATGAATGCTCTATTGCTTGAAAAAATTGAAGAGCTAACCCTGCACATGATTGAGCAACAGAAGCAAATAGATGAATTAAAACGCAATCAATTAAAGTAATAGAAGCATGAGAAATTCATTGATAATATTAGGACTGTTCGGGCTGTTTGCACTCAATTCAGTGGATACAATTGCTCAAAACCAAATAGTAAAGTACTATTATGATGGCAATGGCAATAGATATTTAAGAGAAACAATAAGTATCACATTGCTGCCTGACTCTGTCAACTTGCCGGATACAACCACAAAATATGTATTGGAGGAGGATATCATTCCAGACAACAATACTGGGCAGAAAACCAATATTGGAAACTGCGAAATATCTGTTTTTCCTAATCCATTTGAAAGCAGTTTCAATGTTGAAATAGATGGAATAGCCTATGAGCAGAATGCGAAACTTATGCTTTATTCCATGAATGGATCGCAAATAAAACAATTAGAAAACCTTCAACAAACTTCCACAATAAATGCATCATCCCTGACAAGTGGAACATATTTCTTAACAATTTATATCAAGGATGAAAAAGCTACATGGAAATTAATTAAAAGGTAATTAACCACAGACATGAGTGTCATTAACCTGGTGTTATGAGAAAAGCACTTTACTTTATAAGCATATTAGTATTGTCGGCCAATTATTGCTTAGGCCAACAAGCTCAGCCATATTTTATATTGTCCGAACCCATTCCTGCTGATGAAACAAAAGACTATATAGCCAGGGATTTTATTGATATTATCAATGGATTTGATGCTACGCCTGACATGAATAATCACGTGTTAGCGGAAATCGATCCATATTTGTTGTTTCCTCCGGATATTGGAACAACAGGCGGTCCAAATATGGGTGACGATGGTGTTGTGGGTTCTATCGAAGGTAGTTTTTCAGTCTCTCAAAACGGTTCAGCTACATATAACATACCTATTTTTGTTCCTCCAGGCACAGCAGGGATGACTCCAGAACTATTTCTTACCTATAGTAGTCAAGGAGGGAGCGGTTATTTGGGATTTAATTGGAGTCTTGGTGGTATCTCTGCCATAACAAGGACTGCTAAAACTGGTTATTATAATGGAGTTTCTAGAAGTATTAATTTTACGGATGACCAATATCTTCTTGATGGGAATCATCTGATACGAACGAATCCATCAAATAATACTGATTTTAGAACAGACATTGATGAGATTTCAAAAATCACATATGCAAACAATAGTTTTACTGTAAAAACAAAATCGGGGTTAACAAAAATTTATGGAAATTCATATAATTCCCAGCAACTATTACAATCAAATACAAAAGTTTTGTCCTGGTATATTTCAAAAGTTATCGATACCAAAGGAAATTATATCGAATATGTATACAACAACCATGTTAATACTGGAGAGATTTATATTGATAAGATCAAATATACGGGAAACTCAACAACAAATCCTGTACTGGAAACATATTGCACTGTTGAATTCGTATATGAAAACAGGCCTGATAATGTAAATGGCTCACCGATGTATTTTTCAGATGGCAATGCCGCTCCAAACTCAGCAGGATTTACTCAAATCACAAAAAGACTTAAACAAATAAATTGCAAATATGAAGATGATGAAATTCGACGATATCAACTTAATTATGTTATTGACGGATCATTCCCAAATAGTGAGAATAAAATTCATAGCATAGAAGAGTATGGTAAAAATAATTCACATTACAATAAAACAACATTTGACTGGGAAATTGACTGGAATAACCTTAGTTTGCATTCAACAAATGTGGCAGGCCTTCAGGATGATGGAAATGATGCTTTGCAGTCAGGAGATTTTAACGGGGACGGTAAAGCAGACTTATTTTTTGTTCAAACGCCCAAATATGGTTTCACATCTTTCAGATTATGTTTTCCAGATGGAGGGTATCCAATCCCCGGCTTTCTAACATATACATTTGATTCGAATCCATTAGATTATAGAGGATCGACATTAGGTGATTTCAATGGAGATGGTTTATGTGATATTGCATTTTTACATTACAATAATTCTCAAGATGTCTTTAACATAAGGACGTTAATTACAGAATTGAGTGAAACAGGAACAATTAGTTTTTCTGAATTCACAAGCGAGCCATTTGAAATCGATTATATTTATGAATATCCCCGAATGTTTGCGGGTGATTACAATGGTGATGGCTTATCAGATGTTCTGATCCAAAAATCCAACACTATTTGCAAATTATTCTCAGGAGATGGTACCAACCCACTTACCGAAGAACATATAAGCACAAAGTCAAATACAGTGATGATTCCCTATCTGGTTCAAATAAAGGTGGGTGAATTTGATGGTGATGGAAAGACGGAACTTCTCACAGTTGAACAAGATGATAATACCCGTTTCTGGGGACTGAATCAAAATAATACTCAATTCGAATTCTCGTCTTGTGATTATAATTTCGGATTTGATAATACATTGGTTGAGGGTGATTACAATGGTGATGGCAAGACAGATATTTTGGAGATTATTGATGGTACACCTGCAGTATGGCAAGTGTGCTTAAGTTTTGGAAAAGGATTTATCTCTAATATTTGTGAGCACAATGATGGATCATATTACATTGATCATTCTAACGCTTTTCCTTGCGATATAAATGGCGATGGCAGAACAGAAGTTGTTGAGATAGATGAAGCAGATCGATTTATAAGATGCCACCAGCTATCTGAGGATTGTAATTATTGGGAGATCGTTGGATCAGCTGAAATAGAGTATACAATTAGTCTGCCAGGTATTGTAGCAGACTTTGACGGGAATGGTAAATATGAATTCTTTTACCGCGAAAATGGCTATACAGGTGTTCCTGCAAGATTTTTTGGTGATCATGATTTCCAAAGTGATCTCATCAATAAAATAACAGATGGAATGGGAAAAACGGTTGAAATTGAATATGAGAAACTTACTGTTTCATCACATTACGAAAAAGGAACAGGTGCTGAATATCCTGTAGCTGACTTTATCGGGCCATTGAATATTGTAATCAGGGTGAAAAAAGATGATGGAAGAGGCATACCATCGGAGAGGCCTGAAGTCTTATACTTTTACAAAGGTGCTAAAACCCATCGATTTGGAAAAGGGTTTCTTGGATTCGAACAAAGCACCATCAAAGATGTGAAATATCAAACCAAAAGCATCACTTTCAATGAAATGGAATGGACATTTAATAACCATAAATATTTTCTACCCCTTACCGTCCGTCAAGAGAGCTGGTTATGCGTTGATGGGGATGATCCAGTGATTCTTTCAGAAAAGGATAATTTATGGACTTTAAAACAAACAGGAGATCCCTGGCGGATTGTTCTGCCATATGTGACGAAATCAACATTAAAATCGTATGATATAGATGGGTCCCTCATTAAGGTTATTGAGACTACAAGCGCTTATAGCACAGCATTTGGAAATTTATTATTTTCAGAAGTCAAAACTGGAGAGACAGAGCAATCACTGGATTATATTGAAAGAGTTGATAATGAATATGAATATGAAAGCATCCCAAAATGGTACCATGGCCGCTTATCTAAAGCCATAGTAACAAAGTCTGCACCTGGAGTCCCGGACATTGTTCGTGTGTCGGAATTTGAATACTATATGGACACGGATGGCCTGCTTAAGAAAGAAACTATTGAACCTGATGATGAACATTCATACAGTAAAGAATACCTGTATGATCAATATGGGAATATTGAACAAACCATTCACAGGACCGATGGCAAAGAAGATAGGCATATCTATACATATTACGACCATGAGGATAATTCACCTCAAGGACGGTTTCTTACTAAAACAGAGAATGGACTTGGACATTTTGAAACAATGATATTTGACCAAGCAACGGGGAACATACTATCAAAAACCGGCCCCAATGGCTTAACTTCACATTTTGAGTATGATAATATGGGGCGCTTGGAGACAATAATCTCACCCAGCGGAAGAAGAAGTACAGCCGTTTTGCGATGGATTACTCCCGAAAAGGCAAACGCCCCGCCACTGGCAGTTTATTATTCCTGGTCATGCTCATCTGGCAAATATCCAGAAATCAAATATTATGACCTAGTCGGAGATATCCTTCTAATAGAAAACAAAGGTTTTAATGGAGATGAAATTTTTGTCGAGACCACATTTGATGTTTTTAAAAGGGTATACAAAGTAAGTGATCCATTTTTTAATGGGGATCAGAAACATCTGACCACTGTGTTATACGATCCTATTGGAAGAAAGGAGTTTGTAACGATGCCAGGTGAAAGGCTAACTACTTATAACTATGCAGGACTAGTTAGAAGTGTTACAAATGCAGAAGGCCAGACCACAACAAGTACTGTAAATGCTGTTGGATGGCTTGTAAAAACAGAGGACCCTCTTGGGATACAGGTAATTAACAAATATAACGCTGCGGGCTTACTTACTGATAAGTATGTTGATGGTTGGCCTTTGACTACGAATATTCGTCAGGATTACGATATTTTTGGAAATCTGACGGACATTAATGACCCAGCTCTTGGGCATATCCAATACACTTATAATGGTTTTGCAGAACTTGAAACAATCATTGATAAGAAAGGGAATACAACAGTTTATACTTACGATGAACTTGGCCGGATGGTTACCCGGAATGAACTTGAAGGCATAACTGAATGGATTTATGACACTGAACCTATGGGAATAGGTAAGGCTGCAATTGTTAAATTCAATGGAGATATTGTTGAAAGAAATGTCTTTGATAATCTTGGCAGGACGGTTTCAACAACAGAAACAATAGAGAATGAATCTTATACGGTGTCTAATTCATATAATGTTTATGGTCAGCTTCACGATTTAACTTATCCATCAGGTTTTAAGATTAGGCATGAATACCAAAAGGGATTTCTGTCTAAAGTAATAAATAAAGAGGAAAATCTTGTCGTTTGGAAAGCAGAGTATGTCAATGCTAGAGGTCAGGTTGAGCAATACCAAATTGGTAATGGGCTTACAACATATAAAGAGTATTACCCAAATACCGGATATTTAGATAACATCATTACCGGAAATATCCAGCACGAACATTATGTTTGGGATCGTTTAGGCAATCTGGAATCCCGAACAGATGTTATTATTAATAAACAAGAAAATTTCGAATATGATGACCTCAACAGACTCCGATGTGCCATTGTCGATAATATATCAAAACAGTATGATTATGATGAGTTAGGGAATATTACGTACAAATCTGAGCTTGGCACCCTAAATTATGGTGAAAACGGTGCTAGTCCTTATACCCTGACATCAGTTACTAATGCTACTGGAGGAATCCTTATAAGCAATTTACAACAAGGCGTTTCCTACACATCATTTAACAAAGTATCTAACATGTCTGAAGGAAGTTATTCTCTTCAAATGCTTTATGGATATGATCATGGGAGGCGGAAACAATCCATTTACAAGGATGGTGAACTGGAAAGCACTAAGATTTATCTGGGAGGTATATACGAAAAGATAAGCGATGAAAATGGCACAAGGGAAATACACTACATTTCAGGGGGAGACAATTTATGCGCGATATACACCATCGATCAGGACAATGAGAAAGATACCAAATATGTTCACAAAAACCACCTGGGCTCTGTTTGCATGATTTCTGATGAGGCAGGTTTGTTAATTGAGCAAATGAGTTATGATGCCTGGGGGGTACGAAGAGATCCTGTTAGTTGGCAAGCTTCAATCGCCAATAATGAACCGGTTCTAACCGATCTTGGTTTTACCGGCCATGAACACCTGGATAAGTTCGCACTGATAAATATGACTGGCAGACTTTACGATCCGACTCTTGGCAGATTTCTTAGCCCCGACCCCATTATGCAGGCCGGCGGAGTATCTCAGGGCCTGAACAGGTATGCATATTGTATGAATAATCCATTATCTTTGGTAGACCCAAGTGGTTATTCAT
>CAZHFC010000045.1:17027-24893 GCA_964531985.1 uncultured Bacteroidales bacterium | reverse complement strand
AAAAGGGGGCGGGGGGTTAAGGGGGTGAGGTGCATGAAAACAATGAAAAATTGACCATTGACAACACCGAATCGACAATCTTCCGCGCAGCGGAAGCCTCGTCCCTCGTTCCTCATTATAAGCGTGATCCATCTCCGGGTTATGATAAAGCCAGTTCCGCCAACAATCCAGATTTCAGACGTTTTCCCGCCGCAGACGGGCAGGCGGGCATCAGACAATCTCAACCTTCAACTACATGATCTCTTTTTGCCGGTGTGAATTAACGAACAGCACTTCGCCTATGTTGTCGTAATCCGCGAAGAGGGCGGCGCCGTGCAGGCGCACATGCTCGGCCCTGAAGCCAATGATGGTAAGGCCGGCATCGGCCGAATGCTGGTTGATGAGCACTTTACTGCTTACTTTCTCATCCTTGCGGATGATCTGTATGTTCTTTTCCGTGATGGGTATGCGCCCGGTTTTGAGCAGTTCCACCAAATAATTCCTGTTCTTTTCAAGATCCTCTTCCCGGCATATCTCAAATATCCTGATCTTCCCCTTTTTCCAGTCGGGATGCCCCGAAATGATATAGCTCAGCAATATCATAAGGTTAGAATTCTCGTAATCGAAACTCCTGATCCAGACATGGATGCCGTTTTTATAATTAAATCGCTTGTGCGAACTTCCCAGGATGCATACATCATATTTACCGGCCTTTACCAGGTTATAGTTGTCGATGATCTGATCGAGATCAGATGGATTTGCCTTGTCGTACTCAAACACCATCATGTTGTTATCCATTCCCGAAATGCCGGGCAACTGAATGGTCTGGGCGATGGCTGAGGTATAGGAAGGCGAGATCAGGGTGTCGACATAAACATTGTTCCTGCGCTTGTCGGCTTTTTCCACCAGTTTGTTCAGCATCTTTGCCGCCTCTTCGTGGGTCTGTTTCGAATAATAACCCTGAATGAGGTGAATATAGGTGGCAAAACCGTATTTATGCGCGATCCATTCCATCAGGTAGAAGGCCTCATCCCGTTGAAAGGTGGAGCCTGAAATGCAGATGGCGGCCGGACGCCACTCTTCGCTTTTCTTCAACCTGTTCGACTTTTGCAGGTATACCTGAAGCCGCTTGTTCAACTGTATGATCGCTCCCCTGAATATCGACTCCAGTCCCTTCCTGTCTTTATGGGTCCAGGAGATGGCGGTATAGATCAGGATCATGGCAAAAATGGCCAGCAGGGCATATCCCCAGTTGATCTTGAACATCAGCCACAGGCTCACGAGGAATCCCAGCAGTGAGATATACCAGCGCGAGCGGAAGGTGGGGCGGTACGAGGGGTCGGAACCGAAGTGGTTCAGGAATGAGATGAGGCAGAGGGAGCCGTAGGTGACCATGAAGAACATGGAGATGATCTCGGCTACCATGTTTACGTTGCCGATGGCGACAAAGAAAATGGCGATGATGCAGGTGATGAGGGAGGCGTTGAAAGGTTCGTTATTTTCCTTTTTACCTTTGGCCAGGAAGCTGTTCAGGCGTCACAGCGGGAAGAGGCTGTCGGCGCTCAGCGCCTGCAGGGTACGTGGCGCCACCATCACCGAGCCGATGGCCGAAGAGATGGTGGAGGCCGCCAGCCCCAGGGGGATCACCCATGCCCCCCAGAGGGCAATACGCCCCATGATGAGCTGCTCGCCGGTAAGGTCCTCCGGGCTGGCCGAAACATTGAGTTTCCAGGCAATGAAGACGTAGGTCACCATGCCCAGGAAGGTTGCCAGCAGGGTTCCGCGCGGTATGGCCCTGCGGGGCGAGCGCAGGTCGCCCGAAAGCCCCACCCCGGCTGTCATACCCGTAAAAGCGGGAAAAACGATGGCGAAGACCAGGAAAAAATGCGTACTGTTGCGGTATTCAAAGTCGAAGAAACGTGTGCCGTGCTCTGCCGCATATTCGGTGGATCCGAGGAAGAAAAGCGTAAGAGATGCGGCCAGGATGAGCACGATCACCACAAGGGCCTTTACGCCCAGGTTTGCCCCTCGAACCAGAATAAGGATGGAAAGGATGAGCATGGCCGGTATGCTCACCGCCTGCCTCGGAAGGTCGATGCCCTGGCTCTCGCGCATCCAGTTGAAGAAAAACTCAAAGGCCTCGGTAAAGGCGATCACGTAAAAGGCTACGCTGATGGCCTGCGAGAGGTAAAGGGCCAGCCCGATGGCGGAGCCGATGTTCAGACCGAAAGAACGTGACATGATAAAGTACTCCCCTCCCCCTTCAACACGCCTGTTGGTGGCAATTTCAGAAATGGCCAGGGCCGTGGGGATGGTCACCAGATGACCCAGAAGAATGATCAGCATCACGCCGGTAAAACCAAGCGTGCCCACGGCAAAGCCAAAGCGAAGAAAGAGTATGGCTCCCAAAATGGTCGAGATGGCGGTAAAAAACACCGGCGCCGTGCCAAAACCATGCGAAGGCCTGTTTTCCATGTTTATCCGGTTATTGGTTCAAATATAAGCCAAAATGTTTTTGGAAATACGTATCGGGTTTTTCGACCTCGTTCATGACAGCCTGCGCTACTCCCAAAAAAGTCCTTTATCGGCGTCGCTTTATGGCCTAAACCCATTCAGCAAAATTATGACTCTTAAGCATTCAATCACGGGAGCCCGATAATATTTTTATTACTTTTGATCAAAATAGCGGATCATGAAAGTACCGAAGTTTCTGATTATTGGCACGGGCTTGTTTTTGTTCATCTGCGCGGCCTCCGCCCAGAAGAGTGTTCCCGACGGCTATTGCCTGACCGACGACGAGCACCGCCTTGCCGGGCTCATCAACGCCCACCGCCAGGCCGGCGGGCTGAAGGAGATCCCCCTTTCGGCCTCGCTCTGCCATGTGGCACGCACCCATGTGATCGACCTGTACACCAACCACCCCGACACCGGCATCTGCAGCCTGAACAGCTGGTCGGACAAAGGCAGCTGGACAGCCTGCTGCCACAACAGGTACATACCGAAGGAGGTCTGCATCCGCAACAAGCCATCGGAACTCACGAACTATACCGGTGAAGGCTATGAGCTGGCCTATTCCGAAGTTTTTGACGCCGTTCCCGATACGGTGTTCCGTTTCTGGAAGAAGATCGATGAGGCCAACGACTTCCTCCTCAACAAAAAGGCATGGGAGAAAAAAAGCTGGCGGGCCATGGGCGTGGGGATGTATAAGAACTATGCCGTGATCTGGATGGGCCAGCGCAGCGACCCCCTCCCCGCCCCTGTGCGATGCTCAAAGGATGCTGCCGGCGACGTGCAGCCTGCCGGGACACCCGGCGGACCGGGCGGGATCCCCGTCATCAGCGGAAAAACCGGCCGATACTATGTCATCATCGGAAGCTTCCAGTCGGAAGCCGACGCCCGACGCGAAGCCGGAAAGTACCAGAAGCTGGATGGAGCCAGGCTCAGCATTCTCAGGAACAACCAGGGACAGTACCGCGTGAGCATCAACGACTATCCCGGCCTTGATGCCGCAAAGCAGGGAAAAAACAATTATGGAAGCACTTTCCCGGGCTCCTGGATACTGAATTTTTAATTATAGTTAACATTATGCGTTCCGATCACATAACAGATCACGATCGGGGTATTGCATACCAGGAAATCGCTCCTGCGCAGGTGCCAGTTATCATGGATATTCTTTCCCGCATACACATAATCACTTCCAAAGGCCCCTTTCATGGCATGAACGAGTGCCGAATTTTCAGCGCCGCTGCCCTTTTCATGGTTCACGTATAATCCTGTGTTATTTGTATGCGTATCGTAAAAAATACTGATGCCGAAACCACCGTATTCCTGGTAAAACTCATCCATGGCCTGTTCCAGCTCCTGGAAACCGGCAAAGCCAAGCTTGTTAAAGATGTCCTGGACTGAAGTACTCGTAATTGCCTGTTTAAGTGCTTCATAGGAGATGTTCTCGCCACCGATGGATATTTCGAATCCATAAGATCTGACCTTGCAGCACGACCATTCCAGCGGATAATAGATTGCCTGGGTCAGGATGGGCAATAAGCTGCCTGGGCCTTCATGCCCGAAAGCATAATACCCGCCGCCATCCTTGTGCAGCCAGCAGTCCTGACTCATGGGCCTGACCACGCCGTCTGTCAGGCTGGCAATCACCCAGGAGGTAATGGAAAAGATCACCTTACAGATATCATCTTTAATACCCTTCAGATAAAGGTTGCTGTGGTAGTCTGCCATCGATGGGAAAGATTTGTCAAGATTGTTGATCTTACGCGCAAACACTTTGTATCGGTCATCCCTGAGATCCTGGAAATAGGGATCATCCAGATAATGCCCCATGCCTTCCATCAGCCCGAAATCATCTATCTCAAGCCCTATCTCCGACATCCTGATCATCTCTTCCACAGGCCTCTCCGGTATATACAATCCGTCGGGATTTGCATAAACAGCCAGTTCAAGGCTGCTGCCGCTTATTTTGCCGGAAATCTTGAAAGTACCGGCAAAACCCACTACATTGCCATTCCCATCCTGATACAGGTATACCTGATCATTAACGGAAGTGTAGGTTTCGTAGTCGGCAGCCGATTGCCCATGACTGATCACCGTATCGGCATATATCTCATGCGGAACCAGTGTAAACTCCCATAAACCTGAGATATCCCTGTTTTTGGGGAGTAATTCCGTATTGTCATCCTTGTCCTGACAAGAAAAAAAAGTAAAAAAAACCAGAATGATCAGAAGCGCTGTTTTCTTCATAATTGTAAAGTTTGGGGTTATTGCAGGCACCAAATATAATAAAACTGGTAAGGAAAGCCAGAGAAGAGACATATTTTCACTTCTGTGGTTTGCTCCCGCAGCCGAAAAGGTTTAATGGTGCCATGAACACCTACGAATGGCACCCTGATTGATCCGGGAAAGAATGATGACCATGCCAGACGCAGAAGGGATGGACAGATTTCAGTCTTCCTTCTGCAGTACTTCCTTCATTTTCCGTCCGATGTCGGCCGGTGAGTCGACCACATGGATACCGCCTTCGCGCAGGATGGCCTTTTTGGCTTCCGCCGTATCTGCCTTGCCACCGATAATGGCTCCTGCATGTCCCATGGTACGGCCTTTGGGTGCGGTAGCGCCGGCGATGAAGCTCACCACCGGTTTATTGCCATGGTTTTTGATCCAGTATGCGGCTTCCGCTTCCATATTACCGCCGATCTCACCGATCATTACGATGCCCTTTGTTTCGGGGTCGGCCATGAAGAGTTCCACGGCATCGCGGGTGGTGGTGCCGAGGATGGGATCGCCCCCTATGCCAATGGCTGTGGTTTGGCCCAGCCCTGTCTTGGTAAGCTGGTCGACGGCTTCGTAGGTGAGGGTACCTGAGCGTGAAACGATGCCCACCACCCCCTTTTTGTGTATAAAGCCTGGCATGATGCCTACCTTGGCCTCCTCCGGCGTGATCACCCCCGGGCAGTTGGGACCTACCAGCCGGCAGTCCTTATCTTTCAGGTATTCCTTCACCCCGATCATATCGGCCACCGGGATGCCTTCCGTAACGCATACGATCACCTTTATGCCGGCTTCGGCAGCCTCCATGATGGCGTCGGCGGCAAAGGCCGGCGGGACAAAGATGAGCGAAACGTTGGCCTGTACCGCTTTTACGGCATCAGAAACCGTATTGAAAACCGGACGGCCCAGGTGCTCCTGTCCGCCTTTGCCGGGCGTCACCCCTCCAACCACATTGGTCCCGTAATCGATCATCTGTGAAGCATGAAAAGTGCCTTCCTTGCCTGTAAAGCCCTGCACAACGATCTTTGAATCCTTATTAACCAGCACGCTCATAGTACCTGTATTTGTTTTTAAGGATGCAAATATAGCATTTCTTTTATTGATGGCGCAGGCATACACCGGCAAAGGTTGCGCCCTGCACCAATAAAAGACGGAGCTTCCGCTGCGCGGAAGATTGGCCATTTCCCCGAACCCCGAGAATCGGGTGTTTCAGTGCCTGCCCCGAGACCTCGGTAGCCTGCCCCGAAACCTCGGTGGCCTGCCCCGAGACCTCGGTGGCCTGCCCCGAAACCTCGGTGGTTTCATGGTTTCAGTGTTTCAGTGTTTCAGTGTTTGCCCCGAAACCTCGGTGGCCTGCCCCGAAACCTCAGTGGCCTGCCCCGAAACCTCGGTGGTTTCATGGTTTCAGTGTTTCAGTGTTTCAGTGTTTGCCCCGAAACCTCGGTGGCCTGCCCCGAAACCTCGGTGGCCTGCCCCGAAACCTCGGTGGTTTGCCCTGATTCCCGGGGCAGCCATGAAACCCACGAGGTCTCGGGGCAAGCACTGAATCACTTTTCAACACACATTTCCAAGCATACACTGGCAAGCGCGAATTTTAAGTATTATCTTTGTGATATGATGAAGCTGGACACTGCCGACACCATCTGTGCCCTGGCCACGCCGCCGGGGGTATCTGCCATTGCCCTGATCAGGGTATCCGGAAAGGATTGTTTCACCCTGGCGGGAAATATCTTCAAAGCAAGGAAGAAGGGCTTCAGCATAGGGAAGGCGGCCACGCACACCCTTCATTACGGCAGCATTGTGGATGCTGACGGGCTGGTCGATGAAGTGCTGTTATCGGTATTCAAAAAGCCACATTCCTATACCGGTGAGGATTCCGTTGAGATCTCCTGCCATGGTTCGGCCTACATCATTCAGCGTATCCTCGGGCTGCTGCTCGGGGCCGGCTGCAGGCTGGCACAGCCGGGTGAGTTCACCCTGCGGGCTTTCCTCAACGGCAGGCTCGACCTCAGCCAGGCGGAGGGTGTGGGCGACCTCATTACCGCAAACTCCCGTGCGGCGCACAGGCTGGCCATGGAGCAGGTCCGCGGGGGCTTTGGCAACAAGATCAGGGACCTCAGGCAGCAGCTCATGCAGTTTGCCTCCCTCATCGAGTTAGAGCTCGACTTCAGCGGGGAAGACGTGGAGTTTGCCGACCGCAGCGCCCTCGGCAGGTTGCTGGCCGGCATCCGGGAAGAGGTGGAAAGCCTGGCGCAGTCGTTTGCCGAAGGCAACGTGCTGAAGACCGGCATCCCGGTGGCCATCACCGGCCCCCCGAACGTGGGCAAGTCTACCCTGCTCAATGCCATCCTCAACGAGGAGAAAGCCATCGTCACCGACATCCCCGGCACCACACGCGACGCCATCGAAGACACCATCGTGATCAACGGCATGGCCTTCCGCTTTATTGACACGGCCGGACTCCGCCATACCGGCGACAAGATCGAAAGCCTGGGCATTGAGCGTACTTTTGAAAAGATGCGGCAGGCCAGGATCATCCTGTATCTTTTCGACATCAGCTCCACTGACTGCCACGAAGTGCTGGAATCACTGGAAGAGATCAGGGGGCAGCTCGGGCCGGAGCATGCCGCCGGTAAGCATTTCATCCTGGTGGCCAACAAGATCGACCTGCTGGGCGAAATGCCCCCGCATTTCCGCGACCTGCTCGACGTGGAATGCCTGTTTGTTTCCGCCAAGCGGAAGGAGAACATTCACATGATCGCCGAGAGCCTGCTGAGTGCCATCTCGGCAGAGCCCGGCACCGGGGATGTGATCGTGAGCAACGCCCGCCATTACCATGCCCTGCAGGGCGTAACGGAAGCCCTCAACAGCATTGATGAAGGCTTTGCCGCCGGCCTTTCCACCGACCTTATCGCCATTGACATCCGCCAGGCCCTCCACCACCTCGGCGAGATCACCGGCGAGATCACCAACGATGAGCTCCTGGGGAATATTTTTTCGAATTTCTGCGTGGGAAAGTGAATGAGACTTGGTTTCCACAAGCCTCCGGCGCAGTGGAAACCTTAGTCGAATTCATCCCGCGGAGCGAAGCGACGAGGGATACTGGTC
>CAZHFC010000045.1:0-16927 GCA_964531985.1 uncultured Bacteroidales bacterium | reverse complement strand
AATCAGGTACAAAAACTGCAGATACAGAAAAAACCTTAGTCGAATTCATCCCGCGGAGCGAAGCGACGAGGGATACTGGTCAATCAGGTACAAAAACTGCAGATACAGAAAAAACCTTAGTCGAATTCATCCCGCGTGACATCCGCCGAAGGCGGACGATATCATAATCTCTGCCAATTGCGGGCGGTCCGTCCCACCCGTCCCGCCCGGATGCGGGCATTCCCGCCATCGCCGGCCCTCCGCATGACTGGCTCCCGCGCCCGCAAAGCCTGCCAGCGAGCGTATCCAGAGGATAAAACAAGATTTCAGGAAGCGAATAATATACAATTGGTAAAATTGTAACTTTAGCATGCATAGCTACTTAGAGAAGATTGACACTCCCAGACACACTGAATGTAACACTACCAGAATCGTTCGATAAAAGCATTATCCGCAGCCCTTCCTTTTCCGTCCATTGATATTTTAACGGTTTCGAGACTTTTCACATAATCCACATATTCATCCGAAGTGAACTGGCTGCCCTGGTCTGAATTGATGATCTCTGGCTTACCATGTTTTTCAATGGCTACCTTCAGCGTATTGACAACCCATTCGGCTTCCATGGTATTAGACAGGCTCCAGCCTACAATATAATAGCTGTTGGATATTCCGGAGCATGTTGACCCCCCTGAGCCCGGAAAGAAATAGTTGGATAAAAATACTATGTTGATACAACAAGTATGACATTCCGGCGGATACTGCCCCCCTAACAATGAAATATCGGAAGATAAATTCCAGCACAATTGTATAAAAAAGTGTCATTGTAATTAACAGAATATGATGTTGTTAACAAAAGAAAAAGTAAGCAAAAAGAAAAGGTGTCAATAACCAGAATAACTCCACGATTTATTTCCGTTTATTAACACTATTTTTACTACATCATTTTCTTTTATTAGTTCAATTAAGAAAAAGAGAATTGTGGTCTAAAGAATGGGTAGTACTTCATACAGAAGTTTAATAATGCCCCTTGTGCCAAAATAATAATCTCAGATGACACACATATAGATGAAATAATCAACTTGTTAGTTGAAATTCAAAAATAACAGTGCCAAAACTCTCCGAAATATTAAACCAACCCGAAGGCAGGCGGCTCGAATTTAAAATCGAATTACCTGCCAAAACTGAACTTGCAAAAACCATTGTAGCTTTTGCCAACGATGCCGGGGGTGAGTTCTATTTTGGTATTCAGGATAAACCCAGGGAAGTTATCGGCTTAAATGAAGAAAGTTTGATTGAATTGGAAGAAAAGATCAGCAACATCATTCACGACCAATGTGCTCCGGTAATTTTACCGGAAATCCTTTTCCTGAACCATGAAGGCAAGCACATCATCCTTACCAGAATCCACAAGGGCAGCGCACCTCCTTACCATTTGAAAAACAAGGGAGTGAAAAACGGGACCTTTATCCGTGTAGGTTCGTCCAATCGCCAGGCATCGGAAGAGATCATTGCCGAGCTGGAAAGACAAAAGCAGAACATCTCCTTCGACAGTGAATTGATCTTTAGCAGGCCCTTTGACAATGTAAATATTGATGCGTTTAAAGAACTCTTTCTTGAAAAGACCGGAGAAAAAGTCACAAAACAGGCATTGTCGAAGCTTGATTTGTACAGGGCCGAACAAGGCAAAGAATTGCCCACCATTGCCCTCATTTTACTTTCCGATGATACTTTGCGAAAGCAGCAATTCCCTTATGCCAAAATTGAATGTGCCCGTTTTAAAGGGACTGTTCCGGGCAATTTCATCGACCAGAAAACCATTGATGCAAATGTGAGCCTGCAAGCCGAGCAAGCCTACCAGTTTGTGCTGCGGCATATATCCCAAAGTTCAGTTGATTATACAGGAGTGTATCGAAACGATCGCTGGGAATATCCCATCATTGCCATCCGTGAAGTGATCAGGAATGCGGTGATCCACCGGGATTACTCCATGACCGGCAAAGACATTAAAATTGCCGTTTTCGATGATAAAATAGAGATTACCAGTCCGGGGAAATTAATGCCATCGGTCGATTTCAGCGATATGGATTCAGGCCAGTCCGACATCCGAAACAAAATATTGGCACCGGTTTTCAAACGTCTCGGCATAATAGAGCAATGGGGAAACGGCTTAAAACTCATCAAAGAAGAACTGCAAGCCTATCCCGAAATAGAACTTTCATGGAAAGAGCCAGGTATTGCTTTCAGGGTAACATTCTTTAAGAAGAACTATACACCTTCTCTTATAGAAGAAACTGATGGTGTAAGTGATGGATTAAATAATGGAGTAGATGAAGGAGTAATTAAAGGAGTAAATGAGGGAGTAAATGAAGGAGTAAATGAGGGAGTAATTGAAGATATTTCTGGTGCAGTTAGAAATGGGATGATTGCTGTTGTTGATGCTATTATGAGAAATAAGGAAATAAGAGCCAACATGATAGCGAAGAAATTATCTTTATCTGTTTCCACAATTGAGAGATATATTGATTTGCTTAAAAAGATTGGTTTGGTTGAATATAAAGGTGCACCAAAAACAGGTACATATTATTTGACTGATAAAATGAAAAGTAAGCTAAAGACTAAGGAGTAATGCAAAAACAGAATCTATTCTTTAACATCTTAACCTTTGATTTTCCTGCAGAAAACCAGACCTTCTATTTCGCCAAAGATGACATTGGGAAAAGCCATAAAATTCATAAAAGCCTTTTTCCGAATAAGATAGATTCATTTTTCAGCGGCATCGGCAGCAATGGTAACGAGTTTATTTACACAACATTTTCAGGGGAGAAAAAAGGTTTTCTTCCTCTAAGTATTGATTTCACCACCGAAATGGATAGACCGCTCCAACTTGTGCCAGCCATACCGGAGTATAGTGTGCCACTCGTACCGATTGATGTTGTTTAGACCGAAATACTCACTTATATTTTTAGCCTGATTTCAATACCGAATCTATTTCATGGATCTTTTTTAACGATACACCTGTTTGTCGGGCATATACAGGCCATTTACCAACAACGTCACGTATTTGGTTTATGATTTCCCTGCCATTTTTTACCCGGATAGATTTTGCAATGCCAAGCATATCATCCACTGAAATATTCTTCCTTTTTCCATTAACACTGAATGCATGCTGCCCCACCCATTGGCTGGATGGGTCAAACGACCAGGAAACATCATATGCCGGGGCCAACTCCCACTTACCGCCTTCCTTCAGTCTGAATGCGAAGTTCTTGGCATGATCATCACAGTTAAACGCCAAAACATTAAATACCATTCTTCTGAACATTTGCACTGCCCGGGGGTGAGGCAGGCGCAACAGCCTCATTGTCTGGAATAATTGCTCATAGCTGTATGCAAGAACATCATTATAATCAAAATGTTGCATCGCACATAAAGTCTGAATATGATGTTTTGTCTCAGATCCTTCCCTGTCGAATCTCCTGGTCATAAAATGTGCTCTATCTCCTTCCTCCAGAAGCCTGCATTCCATCATTTCAATACCACAATCAACTGCCATATTGTGATATGCCATTTCAATTCTGCCATAACCTTTTGAATTTCCGGGTTTTGAATCATTTACGCCATCAAGTTTTATCAACCAGTGCTCAAAACCGGCGGGCACACGCGTTTGTCCCGATCTAAGCTCCCCTGTTTTTTCATTATAGGCTATAATGGCCTTTGCTCTCATTCCTCCTGCTGAAGTCCCGATCTTGAGCATATCCTGCATGGCCTTTTTTTCATCAACATTCAGGTTTACATTAAAACCTTCGCGCTTATGTAAGATCCTCTTTGCCAGATCAACCAATTCATCAACCTCCACACCAAATGTATTCCTGGCCTTTTTAAATTTAGCAGGTTCGAACTCTAATGCGCCCATCCCGCGAGATCCGATGAAACATAATTTTTCGACCGGATTCATGGAATTTGGTGCTCTTCCCTGCCCGGCCAACCAGGCATCAATTAGTCTGTTCCCATAATTATCCGGCAATGAATCTGCCAGCAATCCCGGTAAACCATTAAATGTGGATATATTTCGCAGCGCTGAAAATGAAAAAATTCTTCTATCAGAATCAATTGGCATTTTTAAGGGAGCCAGATCAATTGATTTGGATTTAAATGCAGGGTCATATTCAAAACTGCCCAAACCTGTATTTTTATCCCAGGCTATTGCACCAACTCCAGATCCCCAAATATTAACAAATGCTGTTGTTACCATTACCAATTACTTTCAGGTTTTATGTTTTTTCTTTTGTTACTTGCTCTTTTTCTCCTCTGCTCTTCCAATTTTGCAAGTTCGATGGGGCTCATCTGGTCCTTTATCGTAAATACATCCAGTATATCTAACAAATCCAGGGCACGCAATACCTGGATCAGTGTGGATATATTCACATTATCGCCGTTCTCCAGGAAACTTAATGTTGTTCGATTAATTCCTGCATCATCGGCAACATCTTGTTGAGTTCTGTTTTCTTCTATCCGTTGATGTTTTATAAACGCTCCGATTGATTTTATAATGGCATCATCACTCATCGCAACCCAATTTTTGTTGGCTTTATCCATCATTAAATGAATTTTTGTATTTAACGTTGTTTATTGCCAACAAATATATGATTATTTTACAGGAAATCCAAATTTAAAATGTTATCACGGTCTGATGGCTGATCATACAACTGCCAGCAACTTGCCAAATCACATTTTATGTTTCTCAACCCGGATAAGAATACATATTATGTTCACTTTCCACAAACCTCCGGGGCAGTGGAAACCTTAGTCGAATTCATCCCGCGTGACATCCGCCGAAGGCGGACGATATCGTAATCTCTGCCAATTTCGGACGGTCGGTTCCACCCGTCCCGCCCGGATACGGGCATTCCCGCCATCATCGGCCCGCCGCATGACTGGCTCCCGCGCCCGCAAAGCCTGCCAGCGAGCGTATCCAGAGGATAATACAAGATAATAGGAGGCGAAAAATATACAATTGGTAAAATTGTAACTTTAGCATGCAAAGCTACTCAAAGAAGACTGACACTCCCAGACACACTGAATGTAACACTACCTTTTCCACTTGTAAAAAGTATTGCGATTGATCTTTATTTACCGATAAATGTCCGGGAAATTTTTGCCAGCCTCATACTCCTTCAGTACCCGGGTTATCGGGTTTTGGGAAATTCTGACTTCTTCATAACCATAAGGCTAAAGCCAGACATAATTGTCAATTCTTAAGCTGTAGAAACCTCAGTGAAATTTACACTATCTGTCCTTAAAATCAGATGATTGTTATATGCTTCACGTTGTGATGGCTTACGCTTGCCCGATCAGGTGACTGGGAAACCCAAAATTTAATTTTTTTTATATCTTTGTTCTTTTACATGCAGCCCAAGGACATATGAAAGTGTCTGTTTATTTTCTGTAGGTCTTTCTGATGTCCTCGGGATAACTATACAAAACCATTTAAAATCTATATACTATGAAAACAAATCATTTAATTTTTGCGCTGGTAGCTTTGTTCATGACTTCGGTATTTTTCATAGCCTGTAAAAAAGAAGACAACGACTCAATCGTCAAGGCTAAGAGTATCAGGGTGCCGGAACAATTTGTGAACATTCAGGATGCGATCAATTTTTCAAACCATGGGGACACAGTGATCGTTGAGCCGGGTATTTATAAACAAAGTATCAATCTTATGGGCAAGCGTGTGATTGTCAAAAGTGCCGGATATGGAACCCGGGACATTGCCTCGTCTGCCGTTCTGGACGGGGACGGAAATGGCCCTGTGGTTACTTTCAACAGCGGGGAAAGCAATTTATCTGTTTTGCAGGGATTTACGATAATCAACGGAGATGCAGAAAATACCAATGGTGGTGCAATATTGATAACAAATGGATCCAGGCCTGTAATCAGGGACTGTGTTATCCGCGATAACAAAGCGGCTTATGGCGGAGCCATTGCTGTCAGTAAGCAATCCTCACCCCTTATTGAAAATAACACATTTCAGGCAAACCAGGCATCATCCGGGAGAGGGGCGGCTATTTACGTATTTGACAAATCTTCAGCGGCCATATCCAACAATCTTTTTGAAGACCACCAGGGTGGAGATGGCGTTATCCATATCGGCAGCACTTCTACCGACGAATCTTCTGCAATGATCACGGGAAACACCATACAAAACAATACCACAGATTTTGGAGTCGGCGGGATTAAGGTTACCGCTGTTTCATCGGCTCAAATTAATAATAATACATTTTTGGACAACACAGGATCCGGGGATAATAATGCGGGGGCCGTATTGATAAGCTTTTCTTCGTTTGCTGAAATCATGAACAATACCTTTACAGGTAACAAGGCAGACCGGGCCGGAGCCATCGTCATATACAGAGAATCGACAGCAAGCATTACTGAGAATACGATTACGAACAACGTCGCCGGAACAGAGGGAAGCGGTCATGGGATTGGCGGCGGCATCATGCTAACGTATCATGGGGAGGCAATCATTCAGAACAATGTGATATCGGGTAATCAGGCATGGAGCAATGCCCATGGCGGAGGCGGCATTGCTGTTTACAGCTGGGGACAGGAAACCCATGCGCTGATCAGCAATAACCAAATAACCGGAAACCATGCGAACAGAAGAGGCGGAGGGATTTATATAACTGGTTCGGGAACAGCGGGGGATATCTATAATAACAATATTGATGAAAACCAGGCACAGGGAGATGCTCAGGCCGCAGGTGGAGGAATTTATCTGGGACCCTCTGAATCGAAAATCTATAATAACGTTATTTCCAATGGCTGGTCGGGTTGGCGTGGCGGCGGAATATACATTCATCGCGATGCACTGGTCTTTAGTGAAGCGGGACTGGAATGGCCCAGAATGAATTGCCCGCCTGGCGAGGAACCGAATAACAATTATGTGAATAACCTGCATCATGACGATAGTTTCGGAGGGGCCAACGTGTTCTTTGATGAATAGGAAATAATTACGTAAAAAAAAAACAGGACAGTAAGTTAAGTCAGATATTTTCCTTAATTTTCTGGCATGAATAAAAGAGAGAATTAAATAATATATAATCCAAAAACCAATCAGAAAATATGAAAAGCAATATTTTATTTATCACCACCCTATTTATAAGCATAATCCTTATGGGGTGCAAAAAAGATTCTGAAGATGAATTTAATGATGCAAATGGAACTGTACCAGAAAAGCTCATAAAGAAAGTCAATATAATTAATAAAGATGATCCTACTCATAATTACACATATACGGTTAATTATGATGGAGAAAACCGGGTTAGCAGTTATACGGATGGAGAATCAAGCAGTTTTTTAAACTTCGACCAAAATGGAAACTTAAATTCAATAACTGATGCGTATGAAACTATAAACATGAGCGAGTTATACCAGGCACCATATGACGCTTTTGAATCTGGAGATGTTATTGAATACGACAATAACGGTAATCCTGCACTTATCGAGGTATGGAAAGACGGATTTGGATCAGAATTACTTAATGGAGAGATCATATATGACCCTAATCCTAATCCATATTTCTATACTTTGAAAGCTGCTGGTATCATTGAAGTGCTTGATCGGGTTGATCTTAATTTCGGATATAACGTACCCTCTATTGTGAAAGCACGTAAATTGTTGTTTTTCAATAATCCCAGAGCAATGATTTTTAAAAACACGGAAGGCATGACTGAATATGAATCTCAAGTAACTTATGAATATGATAATGATGGTTATCCGATCAAGGCAGGAATTATCGCTATTTCATTGGAAGGGACTTCCAATTATGAGGTTTATTATACCTATAAATAGAAATGGCATTTAACTGGATTATTAATCAACATTTCAATTTAAAGGTATCATGGCTTTAATGAAATGCCCAGACTGTGGCACTGAAGTATCAACAAGGGCTTACTCTTGTCCTAAGTGCGCTCGGGTGTTTAAAGAACCTGAAAAGGAGGGATGTTTTTTGCAGACATTGAACTTTGGTTGCTTGATAATAGCTATTATCTTAGGGCTCATAGTGGTGCTGTTTGTGATCTCAGCTCTCAGCTAAGCCCGCTGGCGTATACCTGCTGACGAGTAATAATAAAGATTCCTGCTAATCTGAAGCCTCGCAATAATCCGCTGAAATCAAATTATTAATTTGTTGCGATTGGTAACGTGTTGAGAATCGCACGCCCGTTTGCGGGAGAAAGGAATATCATTATAATTTGATTGTGTTATGCAGCAATACTCCATTTCAAATCTGAAAAACAGATAAATGTCCTGAATGCGAATAAAATCAATATGTTCAGCATCTAAACTAAAAGTTAACGCATCATCAGTAATTTCTCAACCCGGATAAAAACACAGATAAAGATCACTTTCCGCAAGCCTCCGGGGCAGATATCACAAATAGCGTGAAAGCGGAAAGCAGGCTGCTGACAACACCCTCCGCCCATAAAAATATTATACCTCCAAAACCAATAATATTGTTTTGTTCTCCCAATTATTCCTATCTTTCGGGGTGATTGATGGTTATAGGCTCCTAAGAAATATTCTAAGTGACTTTTAGTCAAATACTAAAGAGACTCCTCCGGCCCGGCAGGCCTTTTCCCGGGATCATGTTGTTATGGCTGTTGTCCTTTCCGGCAATAACATCGCAGGCCCAGGTGATGGTGTCGGCCACCGGCAAGCCTTCCTCCATGATCATCTGCGGCCCCGACAGCACCTTTTCGCTGCTGGTGGCCAACACAACCGGCAACACGCTGTCGGGGTCCACGCTGCTGCTCGACCTGCCAGCCGGCTGCCTCTATATGCCGGGATCGGTGAACGGTGCCACGGAGCTTGACATCAGCAACCTCAACCAGCCGGAATTCAACGTTCCCGACATCCTGAACAATACCGCCCATACGGTCGAATATAACGCAAGGCTCATCTGCGGGTATGCCAATAACGAGAATTTCAACTATATCCTTACATACGGCAGCAACAGCAGCAGCGGCACCGACCCCCCGCTGCAGAACTATTACTTCCCTTCGCTCATCATCACGAACATTACGAACAGCGCGGCGGTCATCCCCGTGAACCAAAGTTTCTTCCGCGATATCACCATCGAACAGCAGGGGCTGAACGCCTCCCTCGACACGCTGTTCCTGCTGGATGAGCACGGCCCTGACATTGAAATATTGTCGGTAAGCATCGGCACCCTCATCAAGGACACCGGTCCGGGCCCCTTGCTGACCGATACCATCATCATTACGGGAGCGGACCTTCCGGGCGGCAACGGCCTGTTCAATTACGGCGAAACCATCGTGGTCAGCGAGGAGGTCAGGCTTCTGGGCTGTTCCAACGGCCAAAGCACCCTCAAGGCAGCCTGGGGATGCATGGGTGATATCTGCGACTACTACAGCGCATTCCCTTCGGTGTCGCCGGCAGCCGGCGTACCCCTTCCCGACCTCTCCTACACGGCAAACCGCAAGTCGTGGGGTTTTATCGACAATTCGGGATATGTTGAATTCACCATAACGAACAACGGCTCGGGTGCCGGAACGGCCTACGACCTGGTCACCCTCGGAGGCTTCTCGTCAGCTTCCAGCGTCTATTACCCCAACGCTAACTGGATCAACAAGGTGGATTCCTTCTCGGTGAACGGGATGTACCAGGAAGCAAGCTACAACTACGCCGCCGGTGCCGGCAACGGACAATTTGCCTATTACGTGAACTGGCAGTTTACGGAAGACCCCGACGGAGCGGGTGTGGGGCTTGAAGACGCCGATGGCGACGGCTTCTACGACGACCTTCCCGTGGGGCATACGGTAACCGTCAGGGCGCACACCTGGTACGACTGGGACCAGGCAGAATCCACCATCGCGACCGGCAACAGCTGCGGCCGCGGATGGACCAACAACAGCTGGCAGTCGTTCCGATACGGCTACGACTTTACCGACCAGTGCGGCCTCTCGCCGGGCGCCTCATTCCCTCCCCAAACCAGTGTGCTTCAGTTCATGACCTATAACACGAATACACAGCAGCATATCATCCCCCCCGATATTTATAACGGCGACCCCGTGTGGATGGAGCAACAGGTTGTGACCACCACCCGTGTCGACAACGACGGTTGTCCGAACGACTCGGTGATCTACCAGCTCATCCTCCCTCCTGGCCTGGTCATCGCCCCCGGCACGGCCACCTTCAAGGGTGTTGGCATGGGCACACCCCTGATAAACGGCGACACGGTGACCTACTTCCTGAACAAAAACCGTATCCTGAGCGGCGGGTGGTTCAGGGTGCCTGTCGAGGTGGATTGTTCAGCTCCCCACAACCCCACCGGCACCATATCGACCAGCCTCAAATTCTGGTGCGACAAGACGAACTTTCCCGCCAGGTTTTTCACCTACTGGTGCTCCGAAACGCCGGTCTTCGGCCTGCAATGCCCTCCCGGTCCCTGTACCCACCCCTACATCGCCTCCTTCGAGATCAGGAGGACCACACTGGGATGGACCGACAACACCCTGAGCCAGCGTGTCGATGCCGGTGACCCGGGCATACAGCTCGATTATGCCATGGCCCGCGACTCCATAAGGGTCGAAGCATCAGGGGTGCTGAAGGGAAGCATCGACAGCCTGTATTTCATCCTTTACCACAACAACCTGCCGGGCGGATGGAGCAACAACCTCTTTTTTGATTACCTGACCGACACCCTGTTCTTCCGCGATGCGGAAACTGCACTCTGGTATACTTGTATAAACCCCGTACCCCTCATTACCAACGGCTCAACAAGCAGCCTGAAACTGGATATCAGCGCCCTGCTGCAGCCCGGGAATTGCCTGGAAGGCCTGAACCTCTCGGCCGGCGACTCCCTCCGCTACGTGGTGAGCGGGCAGGTGAGGAATGTGGCGCGCACCAACTGGGAAATCGTGCCTGTACTACGGGCGCGCTTCTACTGGGTCGACAACAATACGGAAGAATACTGCAACGACCGCGGTACCGTGTTTAACGTGCTGGGAAGCAATTATATCTATACGGGAAGCACCTACATCGATCCCACCACCCTGGAAGGCTGCATGAATCTCGATTATTATGGTCAGATAAACAGGTGGCTGGATGACTGCGGCGGGGTGATCCCTTTCCCGAACGAGGTACGGCCATACGTGGTGCTCGACTCCATGGTGATTGAACTCCCCCCCGGATTCCAGTACCAGTCGGGAAGCGCACGGCACAGGTACCGCACGGCATCGGGAGGGCTGGCATCCGAGGTCATCCCCGACCCCATCATCAACACGGGTATCAGCGTAACACAACTGATCTTTGCACGGGATCCCTCCTGGAAATATTCCGCATATTATGACTGCAGCAACAACCAGGACCGTATCGATTTTGATGTGATCCCCTCCTGCCAGGCCGGCAGCAGCATACAGTATAACATGTTCACATCGGGACGATACCAGTTTTACTGGGACGGACAGGGCGTGAGCCAATCGGCGACCAACAGCCGTACCAGGCCATACCGCTCTTCCGAAGTCGACCTGACCCCCCTGATCACCACCACCGAAGGCACCATCGACACGATTTACTGGGAGGTACGCCTCTGCAACATCACCGACCTCGACGCCGAATACAACTGGCTGGCATTTGAAAGCGCATCACAGGGCATTGAAGTGGTTGAAGTCCTTGATATCACTTCGGGCAGCCCCTCGCCCGTTCCCTTTTCACAATACAGCCCGGGGAAATACTGGAGTCAGCTCGGCACCTTCATTGCCGACACCTGCATGAGCTTCCGCATCCGCGCCGTGTATACATCCTGCAGCTACGACAGCCTGCTGGTGCGGCATGCCCACAATTGTGCCGGCTACCCCGTGAACCCCGAACTCGGTTACCCGCCCGTGGCATATGGCTGCAACGAAAACAACACCTACCTCTTTCTCGACCCCAAGGATGTGAACCTGAACCTGGCCATCACCTCACCGGTAAACCCCCTGCTCCTCTGCGACACCCTTGAATACGAGGCCACGGTCACCAATACCCAGCTTTCCTTTGGCTATGACCTGCTCCTGACGGTGGAAGTGCCTCCGGGAGTGAGCATCCTGCCCGGAGAATCGGAGTTTTCATACCCCTACAATTCATCCGTCTGGGCCACGCTCTCCGACCCCTTAAACCTCCCGGCAGGAAGCAACAAATGGGTTTATTCCATCTCCACGGATCCGAACGGGGTTTTGCTGCTGAAAGGGGTCGACAGCGTGCCGAAAAACGCCTATAAGCTGAGGTATAAGATACTGACCGACTGCGACCTCATCTCGGGGACCGCCATAAAGATCATTGCTTCCGCCTCCAATGCCTGCGGGGATGTGCGGACCCGCGAATCCTATTCGTCTCCCATCCTCATCGACGGCCTGCCGACCAATGTAAACCTTTACGTGCTCAGCACGGAGACCGCCGCATACCTGCCAACCTGTTCCCATGCCACCACCATCAAGGTGAAGATCATCAACCTCGGGCCCAACTCCGTGAGCAGCATCGAAAAGCTGACCGCCTCCATCGATGACGCCTACGACTATGTTGCCGGCTCGCTGACGGGCATACACAACGGGCCCACCGGACTGGCAAACAATTTAGTGATCGGAGGCGTCCGTTACCTGCAGTTCGACATCCTGCCCGACCTGGCGGTAAACGATTCCATCGTTTTTACCTATGAGCTTGTGGATGTGGACCCCGGAAGCCTCGAATGCGCAAACATCATTCTGGAAACAAGCGCCATGCTTGTGGCCTCCGTGCCCTGTTCGACGGAGCCCGGAGGCATCTGCCTCATACAGTCGATCACTTCCAGCATTCAAACATCCCTGCCGGTTGAAAAAGATCATGTTGCATTCGGGGATTACCGTGCATACAGCTTTCCCGACGGTGATACGGCCGAGTTGGTTTATATTGATTATACGGTGGTGAATACGGGCGGCATGCTGTGGAACAGCGACAGTCTGAACGTGGTTTTCATTTATGATGCCAATGGTAACGGGCTTCCGGATGAAGATCCCGCCGGCTTTCTGCACACCCACAGGATATTTTCCGGCGGCCTGGCGCCAGGCGACAGCCTCCCGGCATCGGTCAGCTTCCGCATCCCTGCAGCCATGGTCTGTGACCTGCTGGCGGCGATCCGCCTCGAGGAAGACAGTTGCATCTGCAGCCAGACCGTGACGGGCATAACAGACATCCACCTGTATAATGCCGGCCCCGACACCCTTGCATGCGCCTGGCAGGACCTGCAGATGGGCTCCGGTCCCGTGAACGGGCAGGCGTATATCTGGATACCCTCCAACTACCTGAGCGCCGCCAACATCCCCAACCCGGTGCTGTATTACAACGGCAACCCTGCCCTGCCCGACACCCTTGTTTACCAGTTGATCACCACGCGCCCGGGCGGATGCATCAGCCGCGATACCGTGCAGGTCATCATCTTCCCCACGGCGCAGGCATATGCCGGCTCCGACGGGCATAGCTGCCACAACGTACCATTCGACTTTGCCACATCCGCAATTCCGCCCACGGTTTCCTATATCGACAGCCTGCGCTGGATCGGAGGTTCGGGGAGCTTCAGCGACCCGGGCACCCTGCTGCCATTATATTATCCCGCTTCCGGCGAATACGGCCCCGTCCCTCTGGGCCTCATCGCCTACGGCACAGGCACCTGCGAGCACGACACCTCGTGGATGCTGCTGACCATCGACACCGTCCCGGCCCCGGGCTTCTTCAGCAGCCCGCCCGACACGGCCTGTACACAGGAGGTGATCATCTTTAGCGGCATCGACACCTCAGGCACCAACATCACCGGCTGGAGCTGGGACTTCGGCGACGGCAACACCGCCACCGGACAGGTGGTCACCCACAGCTACCCTGCCGGCGGCGTCTACACCATTACCCTCGTGGCAACCAATGAGGCGGGATGCAGCGACACCATCAGCAGCAGCCGGGTGGTGGTCGACCTGCTCATCGACTTCGGCATAAGCCCTTCGCCGGCGAGCTGCCTGAACGACACGGTTTGGTTCCATGGTATTGGCGACGCCACTTTCACCGACTGGCTGTGGGACTTCGGCGACGGAAACACCGCCACTGGCAAGGATGTGTACCATGTATACACCACATACGACACCTTTGACGTGCGTCTGGACGTATGCTCGCAAACGGTGACCAGGCAGCACATTGTCTGGCAGCCCGCGATGGCGGATGCGGGCTCCGACGAAAGCATCTGCGAGCACTACCCCTTTGACCTGGGCAGCTCCTCCCTTGCGCCCGCCGCCCTCAGCTACGATTCGCTGAAATGGTATGGCGGCAGTGGCAGTTTCAGCGATGCAGGCATGCTGCATCCTGTTTATACCCCTGCGCCCGGTGAACTCGGCACCATCACCCTGAGCCTGATTGCATACGGAAAAGCACCATGCAGCCACGATACCGCCAGTATGCAACTAAGCATCATTGACGGTCCCGAGGCAGGCTTTACAGCTGACCCCACCGACTCCATCTGCGTGAACGAAGCCGTTACCTTCGACGCGTACAGCAGCACCAATATCACCGGCTGGCTTTGGGAATTCGGCGACGGCAACAGCGGGAGCGGCCAGCAGGTGACACATGCCTACCAGGCACCGGGCCTTTACGACGCCATGCTGGTGGTGGTGAACGACAGCGCCTGCCGCGACACCGTGATCATCACCCTTGAAGTGTTTGAGCTGCCCGTGGCCGCCATCGGCATCTTCCCGAACGACTCCATATGCATGCTGGAAGAATTGTCGTTCACCGGAACATCATCCACCAATATCCTTGCCTGGCACTGGGACCTGGGCGACGGCACCACCGCCGCCACACAGGACGTGAACCATGCATACGGCGCGGAAGGCATCTACGACGTAACCCTTTACGTCTATAACGAAAACTCATGCCGCGATACCGTGAGCCGGCAGGTGACGGTCTTCGGCCTGCCCTCCTGCGACTTCATCATCTACCCCAACGACACCTCATGCGTGAACGAAGTGGTGTCGTTCCTGGCTTCGGGGACCCCCGACATCACCGACTGGTGGTGGGATTTCGGCGACGGCAATACCGGAACCGGCATGTTCACCACACATTCCTATGCCATCCCCGGCATTTACACCGTGCAGCTGGTTGCCGGAAATGCCAATGGCTGCCGCGACACCATGGAGCATCAGCGGGTGGTGGTGGCGCCCCTCATCGACTTCAGCATGAACCCCTCCCCTTCCTGTGAGGGCTACCTGGTTGATTTCAGCGCCTTTAGCGGCCATAATTTTGCAACATTCAACTGGGACTTCGGCGACGGTAACAGCGGCAGCGGCCGTGATGTGAGCCATACCTACAACCTGCCCGGCACCTATACCGTCACCCTCTCGTTCTGCACATCGGAAGCCTGGCACGAACTCCTCGTCCTTCCCCTTCCCGAAGCCTATGCAGGGCAGGATACCGCCATCTGCGAAGATGTCCCCATCGACCTCTCGACCCTGCCCGACCCGCCTGCGGCAAGCCACTACAGCGCCATAGAATGGTATGGCGGAGCCGGCAGCTTCAACGACCCCACGCTGCTGGCACCCGTCTATACGCCGGGCGATCTTGAATACAATGTCACCGTGAACCTCTTCATGGTGGCCCACGGCATGTCGCCCTGCCACAACGACACTTCCATGACCTCCATTTACGTGACCCAGGGCGCCTATGCCTATGCGGGATCCGATGAAGACCACTGCCAGGGGCTCCCCTACGACTTCGCCAATTCGAGCCTTCTCCCCGCCGCATACAATGAAAACTACCGCATGTGGTCGGGCGGGGCCGGATATTTCGTGGATCCCACGGCGGTAGTGCCGGTTTATGTGCCGGCCCCAGATGAACTGGGACCCGTTACCCTGACCTTCATCGCCTCCAACATCCTCAACTGCGACTCCATCGACGAAATGATCCTGCATATCCACCCCGTGTACGACCAGACGCAGTATTTTGAGATCTGTTACGGCGATTCACTGCTGTTGCCGGGAGGCACATGGGTGAGCAGCAGCGGGGTTTATTCCGACACCCTTCCCTCTGTCTGGGGCTGCGACAGCGTGATCGGGACCACCCTGCTGGTATACCCGCCCATCGATGCCGGCTTTGTCATCAGCCCGAATGATTCGGTCTGTCTGGGCGAGGCTGTGACTTTTACGAAAACCGGATCGGCCAACCTGGTAAGCTGGCTCTGGGACTTTGGCGACGGCAACGCCTCCACCCTGCCAAATCCCGAATATACTTACGCCGACACGGGTATTTACATGGTCACCTTTTCGTTTACCGACGACCTGGGATGCACGGATACGGTGCGTCAGGAAGTGTCGGTATTTCCTTATCCCGACGTAGATTTTACAAGCAGCATCACTGCTGCCTGCAGCAATTTGCCCGTCACCTTCAACGGCATCAGCAGCGCCCCCATCCTGCACTGGGAGTGGGATTTCGGCGACGGCAACAGCGGCAGCGGGCAGCATGTGACACACAGCTACCAGAACTACGGCTTCATGGATGTGACCCTCACCGTTACGGCGGTATGGCTGTGCCAGAGCAGCATCACCCATACCATCTTCCTGGCCGAGCCGCCACAGGCAGATTTTACCTACAACGTCTTTAGCTGCGACACCATTGCCTTTACCGATCTCTCCACTGCCCCCGGCGGTTTTAACAAGGTGGAATGGCTGTGGGATTTCGGCGACGGTGATACATCCGGACTTCAGAACCCCCTGCATGTCTATGGACTGGGAGGCACCTATGATGTTAGCCTGATCTTAACCGTTGATTCAAGCGGTTTGCTTTGTTACGACACCATAAGCAAAGCGGTGGAGGTACCATCCCGGCCCACGGTATACTTTACCTGGTCGCCGGAGCCCGTCTGCCTGGGACAGCCCAC
>CAZHFC010000044.1:25435-29120 GCA_964531985.1 uncultured Bacteroidales bacterium | reverse complement strand
ATTGTTAATAACTGCAAACCTAATGGAGAACTCGGGGAATCACCGAATCAACAGTATTTCAGTGCTCCCCCGAACATCTGGGGCTAAATGATAAATATCATAGCCCACGAATTTATTCGTGGGTCGAATTTGGTGCGCGGGACACTCCGAACCTCATACCCCGCACCCCGAACCTGATTTTACATACAATTTCTATTCGGTTTGTGATAACGACCGTTCCGTCTACAGTTCAGATTTCAAATTTCAGATTTCAGATTTCAGATTTCAGATCTGTCAGTGCCTGCCCCGGGAAATACCGGGTTCAGGTTTTATCGTTCAGTTTTCGTAATTCATTGTTCATTATCTTTGGCGCTTCAATCACGCGGGCATATGGCTACAGGACAGAAAAACCCTTCATTCGTTTACCTGGCTGCCATATTTGCCATGCTGTTCTGGGGGCTTTCGTTCATCTGGACAACCATCGTTTTCGACTACTACCAGCCCGTTACGACGATCTTCCTGAGGCTGGCCATTTCGAGTGTTTTCCTTTTTGCCGGGTTGCTGCTGGCCGGGAAACTGCAAATTATCAGGAAAGAGCACCTGCTTCTGATATTATTATCGGCCGTTTTCAATCCTTTTTTCTATTTCATCGGGGAGAATTTCGGACTGAAGTATTCCACGCCCTCGATCACGGCCGTGGTCATCGCCACCATCCCCTTGTTCAGCCCTGTGGCTGCCTGGATGATGATAAGGGAGCGGATCAGCCTTTTGAACATCATTGGCATCTTCATCTCCTTTACAGGGATCATGTTCATGCTTATAAATCCCGATTTCAGCCTCAGTGCCAGTCCGGCAGGCATCCTTTTGCTATTGTTCGCGGTGGTATCGGCCGTCATATATTCCGTATTCCTGAAGAGGCTCACGCAGCATTATTCGCCCGTTAACATCATTGCCTGGCAGAACCTGATCGGGGTCATACTTTTCCTGCCCTTATTTCTTTTTTTCGACCTTGAAGGATTTTTGCAGGTCAGGCCCGATGCCAGGCTGCTGACCGCCCTATTCTCGCTGGCCGTCTTTGCCTCATCACTGGCATACATCCTGTTCACCTATACCATCCGGCAACTGGGCGTGAGCCGGGCCAATGTCTACAGCAACCTGATACCGGTGATCACGGCACTGGCATCCTGGTATTTTCTTGACGAAGTTTTCAACATTCAGAAGATAAGCGGGATTATCATTGTAATTTCGGGACTTGTACTAACACAGATCAGAAAAATCAAACGATCATGAAAAAGAAGATCATTGTTCTGGGCAGCGGCCTGGTGGGCGGCCCCATGGCCAGGGACCTTGCAGGTGAATATGAAGTAAGCCTGGCCGATATCAGCCGGCAGGCACTGGATAAGGCTACCGGCGGCCATGACATTAAGCCCCTGCTTTGTGACCTGTCGAAGGAAAAGCTTGTGCGGAATATCATTGAGGGGCACGACCTGGTGATCAATGCCGTGCCGGGACACATGGGCTTCAAGACCCTTGAAACGGTGATCGACTGCGGCAGGAATGTCGTCGACATTGCCTTTTTCCCCGAAGACATGTTCCTGCTCGACGATCTCGCCAGGGAAAAGGGCGTGGTGGCCGTTTCCGATATCGGCGTAGCCCCGGGCATGAGCAATATTCTCACTGCCCATGCCGCCGGCATGCTCGACAAGGCCGGGAAGGTAAAGATCATGGTTGGCGGACTGCCCCGCCTGCGAATGTATCCCTGGGAATACAAAGCGGTGTTTTCCCCTTCGGATGTGATTGAAGAATATACACGCCCGGCCAGGGTGGTCCGCGGCGGCAGGGAGCAGGTTTTGCAGCCTTTGAGCGAGAAGGAACTGATCGATGTGGAAGGCATCGGAACGCTGGAGGCCTTCATCAGCGACGGACTGCGTTCGCTGATCCGCACCATGGACATCCCCGACATGGAAGAGAAGACCCTCCGCTACCCGGGACATGCGGGTTTGATCGAAGTACTGCGCAATACAGGCTTTTTCGGCACCGACCCCATCCCGGTCGACGGACAAATGGTAAAGCCACTCGACCTCACCTCCGCCCTGCTCTTCCCGCAATGGAAACTTGAAGACGGAGAGGCCGACATCACCGTGATGAAGGTGATCGTGAGCGGAATCCTCAAAGGCAGGCAAACCAGCATTACCTATGAGCTGTTTGACGAGTACGATGCAGAAAGCGGCATCCATTCCATGGCCAGGACAACAGGCTACACCGCCACCGTCACCGCCCGCATGCTGCTGAACGGGATGTACGACCGGATCGGGGTCTCCCCGCCCGAATACCTGGGAATGATCCCCGCCTGTGTCGGCTTTCTCTTCGAAGAACTTGGAAAACGCGGAATTACCTACAAAATGACACAAAAATCCTGAAGCTGCGGATAAAAACAGCTTTCACGGATGCGTTTAATTAAATAATGTATAAGCCTGCCGGCATCCCGGCAGGGCAATAAAAGATAACAGATAAATATAAAGCTGTTTACCTGTAGTTCCTGATACGGAAGAAAATACCTACATTGAGAAGGAAGTTGACCGGGAAGGTGGTTGAGTTCACGGTGAGGTAACTGTTCACCCCGGTTGAATCGGTGATCCCCCTGAAGTGGGTTCCATTGCCCATGAATACGGGCAGCACCAGTTGCCCCTGCGCCCGGAAGCCAAGGCCGTTGTTGAAATAATACTTCAGGCCCGTTTGCATGTTGCCCGACACACGCAAAACATTCCTGGCGTCTGACGTCGCGATGCTATAGTTCATCAATCCCAGTCCTCCGCCCAGAAAGTAAAACAGTTCATCCTGTATCTCCGTTTCCCATACCCAGCTGGCCTGAAAATAGCTGACCATCATATTGAAGGAAGTTGTCGACATCAGGTTGGCATAATCGTCGGATTCGATCCATTTGCCCTGTGCAAATGAATTTGAGATAAGAAATTCGACCCTTCCGCTGGCGTTGTAGGTCGGGAAACTGAAATTTATGCCCACGTTGGCTTTGTCCTGCAACTCCATCCTGCCTTCCATGAAGCGTAAATCGGCATGGAGCGCATAACCAAGCAGTGGGGTGATCTCCGCATCCTGCGATTTCATTCCCTGCGCCATGAAAGAAAGTATTATCGCCGTTAAAACTAACCTCTTCATCATTATCCTGAAATATTTGTTTTTGGTCCGTTTATTCTTTCCTTTTAAAGGAT
This sequence comes from uncultured Bacteroidales bacterium, assembly GCA_964531985.1. GTDB lineage: Bacteria > Bacteroidota > Bacteroidia > Bacteroidales > B18-G4 > B18-G4. The sequence continues at coordinate 25,911 of CAZHFC010000044.1, read as the reverse complement.
TGGCACCATTCCGTACTTTGGTTTTTATACTAAATGAATGGCAAAAGGTTTCATAAAACTAAGAAATGATCGGAGAGCATCCTAAGGTTTATACCTTAAATCCGGTAAAATCACTTACTGTTTCCGGTAGATACACTTAAGCGGTATTAATGTATATTCCTAAAAATACTTTTTTGCCCGATGATCCAGGCAGGCCATGGCGCCGCATATTCTAAAATCCCTCACGGTTTTGAAATAAAATTTTTCTATCTTTGCTGCCGTTTTCATGGCGAGGTAGCTCAGTTGGTTAGAGCGTCGGATTCATAACCCGGAGGTCACGAGTTCAATTCTCGTCCTCGCTACAACAAAAACCCGGTCCCGAGTAATCGGGATGGGGTTTTCTTTTTTATGCCGAGCGCCAAGCTTGCTTGAGCGTGAGGGATGAAAAAGAAAACCACAGCCGAGCGAAGCGAGGCCAGGGTTTTTGTTGTTGGCCT
>CAZHFC010000044.1:0-25335 GCA_964531985.1 uncultured Bacteroidales bacterium | reverse complement strand
CCCCCGGCGCAGAATCGCCGAAGGCAACAAAAAAACTGCGCGCTTCGTGATTCCCACGACAGGGAAACAAACCACAGCCGGGCGAAGCGAGGCCAGGGTTTTTGTTGTTGGCCTCCCCCGGCGCAGAATCGCCGAAGGCAACAAAAAAACTGCGCGCTTCGTGATTCCCTCGACAGGGAAACAAACCACAGCCGGGCGAAGCGAGGACGGGGGTTTGTTTTAAATACAACGGGTTTTGGATATTGCTGAAAATTGCCGATATTTACATTCCGTTTAAAAAGGATCAGTTCCACATAATCTAAAAAAAACCATGTAAGATGAAAAAAATAAGAACAATTCTTGTCCTGTCGCTGATCATGCTGTTCTTCGCCGCATGCAGCGATTTTTGTCCGGAAGACCGGGAAGCACCCGGTGAGATCATCGGCAAACAGATGCCTGTCGTTGAAAACGACCTTCAAAGTCCCGAAGTGCTGTGGGCCTATGGAAGGCTGAGCGATGTACAGACATCCCCCGACGGGGAAAAGATCCTCTATGGAGTCAGTTATTACAGCATACAGCACAACCGCAGCAACCGTGAGCTATACCTGCTGGATGCCGGTGGTGGTGAAGCCCTGCAACTGACCCTTACGCCCAAAAGCGAATTCAATGCACAGTGGCGCCCCGACGGGAAGAAGATCGGATATCTTTCCGCCGGATCAGGCAGCATGCAGCTATGGGAAATGGACCCCGACGGAAGCGATAAGCGTCAGGTTTCAAAGGTGAAGGGCGGTCTGAACGGCTTTAAGTATTCGCCCGACCTCAAAAACATCCTCTACATACAGGATGTCCCGCGCGAAAACCCCTTCGCGGAGCTGTACGAGGGCCTGCCAAAAGCCAGCGGCAGGGTCAACAACGACCTCATGTACCGCCACTGGGATCACTGGGGTGACAGCTACAGCCATATTTTTGTGGCCGAATACAATGAAAAAGGCTTCGCAGACGGCTTCGACATCATGGAAGGCGAACCCTGGGGCTCACCACTCAATCCTTTCGGGGGCATGGAGCAGATTTGCTGGAGCCCCGACGGCAACTACATTGCCTACACATGTAAAAAACTGACGGGAAAAGAATACTCCCTTTCCACCAATTCCGATATCTACCTATACCATCTTCCCGGCCGCTCGACGGAGAACATTTCGGAAGGCATGATGGGCTTCGACATGGCGCCGGTATTTTCTCCCGACGGTATGAAAATAGCCTGGGAAAGCATGGAGCGCGATGGTTACGAATCGGACAAGACGCGCATCATGGTTTTTGATGTGGAGAGCGGACAAGTAACCGATTACTCCCGGAACTTCGACCAGAATGCCGGCGGCCTCACCTGGCATGGCAACGATCAGATCTTTTTTATCAGCCCCCACCGGGGTTCCTACGAGATCTTCGCCCTTGACCTGCCATCAAAAGAATACAGGCAGTTAACTGAGGGGATACACAATTACGTATCAATTGGTTTTGCGGGCGACAGGATCATCGCCGAAAGGCAGTCCATGTCGATGCCGACCGAAATCTTTACGGTCGATCCCACAAACGGGCATGCCGAACAGTTATCCTTCACCAATAAGGAACTGCTCGACACGATCACCATGGGTAAGGTCGAAAAGCGCTGGATCAAAACCAGCGACAACAAGGACATGCTTACCTGGGTGATCTATCCCCCCCACTTCGATCCGTCAAAAAAATACCCGGCCCTGCTCTACTGCCAGGGAGGACCGCAAAGCATGGTCAGCCAGTTCTGGTCGTACCGCTGGAACTTCCAGATGATGGCAGCCAACGGATATATCGTTGTTGCCCCCAACCGGCGGGGCCTTCCGGGTTTCGGACAGGAATGGAACGAGCAGATCAGCGGCGATTACGGCGGACAGAACATGCGCGATTACCTGTCGGCCATTGATGCAATGGCTGCCGAGCCCTATATTGATGAATCGCGCCTTGGTGCGGTTGGTGCCAGCTATGGCGGCTTTTCGGTCTTCTGGCTGGCCGGGAACCACGATGGACGCTTCAGTGCCTTCATTGCACACGACGGGATGTTCAACTTCGAGGCACAATACCTCGAAACCGAAGAGATGTGGTTCGTGAACTGGGACCTGGGCGGGGCTTTCTGGGAAAAGAATAACCCCGTTGCCATGAACAGCTATGCCAACAGCCCCCACCGTTTTGTAGGCCGCTGGGATACCCCCATCCTGGTGATCCACGGCGAACGCGACTACCGCATTGCATACACACAGGGAATGAGCGCCTTTAACGCCGCCGTCCTGCGGGGCATCGAAGCCGAATTCCTCTTCTTCCCCGATGAAAACCACTGGGTGCTTTCACCACAGAACGGGGTGCTGTGGCAACGGACTTTCTTTAACTGGCTCGACCGCTGGCTGAAGTAAAGCGGGAAAAACCGAAGAAATCACAGGGCTTTACTGAACAAGCCTGTTGTTTTTATGTTTATTGTCTTTCAGGATTTTAAAAAACGACAAATCAATTTCATTAACATCATCAACCACTAAAACAAAACGATCATGAATTCATTGAATGTAAACTGGGAGCAGATCTCCGACCTGCTCTACACCTATGGGCTCAAGGTGTTGGGTGCCATTGTTGTGCTGCTTATCGGTCTATGGATCATCGGCATCATCAGCAGGAGCCTGCGCAGGCTTTTTCGAAAAAGGAATATGGATCCTTCGCTGCAGGGATTCCTCAGGAGCCTGATCTCCATCCTGCTGAAAGTACTTTTATTCGTAAGCGTTATGGGCATGGTGGGGATAGAGGCCACATCCTTCATCGCCATTATCGGTGCCGCCGGTCTTGCCGTGGGCCTGGCCCTGCAGGGAACCCTGCAGAACTTTGCAGGAGGCATCATCATCCTCCTCTTCAAGCCATATAAAGTGGGCGATTTCATCGACGGTGCCGGACATAAGGGTACGGTCAGGGAGATCAGGATATTCACCACCATCCTGCATACCCCCGACAACAAAGTGATCATCATCCCGAACGCACAGCTATCAAATACCTCTATGACCAACTTCTCCACCATGGAAGACAGGCGGGTTGATTTTACCTTCAGTATCGCCTACGGCGATGATTACGACAAGGCGAAAGAGGTCTTATTGCAACTGATCAGGGCTGATAAACGCATACAGGATGATCCCGAACCGTTTATTGCCCTTTCGGAAATGGCCGACAGTTCAGTGAATATCGTGGTCAGGGTATGGGCAAAAGGTGCCGACTACTGGGATGTGTTCTTTGATATGAACGAAAAAGTTTACAAGACCTTCACAAAGGAAGGGCTGAACATCCCGTTCCCGCAACTCGATGTACACCTGGTCAAATAGTTCAGCGGAAGCGAAAACTTCATCAACGGATTTTCTGTTACTGCAAGAAGCCGGGCAGCAGGCCTTTTCATGGCCCTTGTCCGGCTTCCGCTTTTAAAAGGCCCTCATATGGATCACCTTCAATGCCGAGCAGGGAGGCGAAAGCCTCTTCGGTGGACAGGCCTTTTCTTTTCAGGGCGATGACCTCCCGGCGAAAACCGTCGCCGCGTTCCTGGAGCAGCCTGTGCTCAACCAGCATATGCCTGAATGCGTATTGCCGTTCAACGTTCAGCGCCTGCCCGAAAACTTCAAATTCAAATCCGCCGTATTCAAACCGCCCGATCACGCCTGGCATTTCCCGTATTGTTTTTATGGTCATCGAATGCTTATTGAAGGCCTGAATATAAAGTGCCAGTTCATGGTAAAACATATCCCGGTCGTTGAAACAGCAGATGATATCGATATCGCTGCCCGGAAGATACACGCCAATGGGATATGAGCCTGCCGGCACGGGAGTATAGGCGGCCAGCTTCTCCATTATCCCGCTGCCATGTATTGCCTCATAAACGGCTTGCTGCAGGGGATCACCCTCACGGAGATACGCAATATCAAACCAATTTCGTTTTGCCATCATATTTTCCTGCCTGCAAATATAATCCAGCCTGCCAGAAGAAGGGCAATATTTACCGGGCGTGCCGATTTTGGCAAGGATTTGCATTCTTTTATGTATATTTATCCTCAAAACAAATGCTATGCAAAAGATAAGTGGAAAACCGCTTTTCTTCATGTGGATCGTGATTGGCATCGGCATCGGTGCCCTGATCGGTGGCAGCCTCTTCGGCTCGTTCACTTTTGGTGCAGGCATCGGCGTCGGGCTGGGGATACTGCTTGGCCTGTGGTCGGAAAGGATCCATGCCCGTTCAGGAAAGGAAGAAAGGAATAACCATGATTGAGGAAAAACCTGCCGCGAAATCAGGGATGGCAAGATATCGCATACTTGCCCGCCTTTCGGGCATGGCCGGCATGGCCGTGTACCTGGTCTTCCTGCTTGTTTACGCCTGGCCGCAAATGCTATCGGAAGACAACGGCATGGACAGCATCTATGTAACCCTTCCGGGCTTTCTGGCCATCGGATACCTCTTTGCGTGGTTCAGGGAATACGAAGGCGGGATCATCCTTATCTTCATCAGCAGCATTGCGGCCCTGTCGGTTCTTTACCAGACCAGCCCCCCTGCCCTGTCGGTAATGCTGCCGGCTTGCGGATTGCTCTTTGCCAGCGGCCTGTTCTTTTACCTGTATCACCGCCGCACGAAGCGCGAACCGGATTAACAATATCTTAAAGCCTTTTTAACAATGGGCAGGGATTAATTTCAGATTTTTACCCTATGATGACAGAAGAATTACAGAACAGCATACTCAGGGCGGCCGATGTGATCCGCAACGCAAAACATGTAACGGCTTTTACGGGAGCAGGCATTTCAGTTGAAAGCGGCATCCCTCCCTTCAGGGGTGATGAGGGTATCTGGAATAAATACGATCCCGTGTTGTTCGATATTCGTCACTTCATGCAGTTCCCTGACGAATCGTGGAAGGTGATCAAGGAAGTTTTCTACGACTGCTTTGGCAAGGCCCTTCCCAACCGTGCCCATGAGGTGCTGGCCGAGATGGAACGCCTGGGATATTTAAAGGAGGTGATCACCCAGAACATCGACAACCTGCATCAGGATGCCGGCAGCACCCTGGTCCATGAATTCCACGGGAATTCGCGCAACCTGATGTGTACCAAAACACGCGAACTGATCCCCGTAGCCCACGCCGACCTTGAGGCCATTCCGCCCATGCACCCTGCTACAGGCGGTCTTCTCAAGCCTGATTTTATCTTTTTCGGAGAGGGAATACCACCCCTGGCCTTTGAAGCTTCCGTGGCGGCTGCCCAAAAGGCAGATGTATTCCTGGTGATCGGTACTACAGGAGAAGTCATGCCGGCAGGACAGATCCCCTTCATGGCCAAAGAGAACGGGGCCACCATCATCGAAGTAAATACGGCTGAATCCAACTATACCCACCGGATCACCGACATATTCCTCACAGGCAGGGCTTCAGAGATCATGGATGTGCTCATGGCGGCATTATGAAAGCCCGTTCATAAATGGGCGCCGGGGGCGATTTCTGTAAAATAAGGTGATCGCGGCAGCGTTCATTTTTTATATTTTTGTCTTCAAACCAAAGCTGTCATGGACCTTATTCTTCTGATATCCGGCATCCTCCTGCTCCTGGTGGGTTTCGTTGGTTGTATTCTCCCCATCCTGCCCGGACAGGCAGTGGCTTACGCAGCACTGATACTGCTGCAGTTTATGGATCCGCCCCGCTTTTCCTCTGACCTGATGTGGACGCTGGCAGGCATCATGCTGCTGGTAACCCTGCTCGACTATGTGGTTCCCATCTATGGGACGAAGAAGTTTGGCGGAACCAAAAGAGGCGTATGGGGCAGCACCATCGGACTGATATTCGGCATCTTCATCCTCCCTTCCATCGTTGTGCTGGGACCCTTCGGCCTGTTCGGCATCATCCTGGGCCCCTTCGTGGGAGCCTATATCGGGGAGGCCACCGGAGGCAGGAACGGAGGTGAAGCGCTGGTTGCGGCCATCGGGTCATTCATCGGTTTCCTTACGGGCACTTTCCTGAAACTGGTATATTCGGGGGTATGTGCCTTTTATTTTTTCAAATATGCCTTTGCCTACCCGCTCCTGTGATGATAAAGGCGGGGTACCGGATGTGCTTTCTGAATCAGGAAAGTGATCATGCCGGCATTCAGCAACCATATGAGAAAAAGAGTGAATTTCATTATCGCCATACATAATAACAATAACAATCATTGATCGTCGCATCACTATAAAAAACTGACCGGATGAAACAAAAACACAGTCAGCAGGAACTCAGGGAAATTGCCGCCGGCATCAGAGTGGATATTGTCAGGAGCCTGGCAGAAGCCGGATCGGGCCATACGGGCGGTTCGCTTGGTCTTGCCGATGTGTTCACCTGCCTGTATTTCGGCATCATGAACCACCGCCCCCATGAACCCGCCTGGCCCTTGCGCGACAGGCTGATCCTCTCCATCGGCCATGTGGCGCCCGTTCTGTATGCAACACTGGCCCATGCCGGTTATTTCCCTAAAGAAGAGCTGCTCAGCCTTCGCAAGCTGGGCTCCAGGCTGCAGGGACATCCCGGGCGCGAGCATGGACTGCCCGGACTGGAGTTGTCGGCCGGATCGCTGGGACAAGGCCTTTCCGTTGCCACGGGAATGGCCATGGCAGCCAAAGCAGATGGGAAAAAACACCGGATCTTCTGTATCAACGGCGACGGCGAGATGCAGGAAGGATCCATTTGGGAAGCGGCCATGAGCGCTTCACACCACAAGCTCGATAATCTGCTGGTGCTGGTCGACCGTAACGGGCTTCAGATCGACGGGGCCACCGAAAAAGTGATGCAGATAGAACCTTTCGAAGACAAATGGAAAGCCTTCGGCTGGCATGTGGCCCGATGTGACGGGCATGATCACAGCGGCATCCTTCGGGCTTTTGAAGAGGCGACAGCCGTCAAACAGCAACCATCGGTGATCATTGCCGGAACCGTGATGGGAAAAGGCGTAAAAGCCATTGAAAACGACCACCGCTGGCACGGCAGGGCCCCCTCGAAAGAGGAAGCGCAGACATTTATCAGGGAAATAGAAAACGGACGATGATGGAAACAACCTATATAAACCGGGGCGACCGTCCCACGAAGGAAGGATTTGCCGAAGGCCTGGATGAGGCCGGAAAGAAACACAAAAACGTGGTGGCCCTTGGAGCCGACATAACGGCTTCGGTAGGGGCCGACCGCTTTGCACGCAACTACCCCGAACGCTTCTTTTCGATGGGAATAGCTGAACAGAATTGCGTCGGCGTGGCTGCAGGGATGGCGTTTGAAGGGAAAATACCCGTATTTGCAACCTACGGCGTTTTTTCAGCCCTGCGCACCACCGACTTCATCAGGATATCGGTATGCTACAACCAGCTGCACGTCATCATCGGCGGCGCCCACGCCGGGATATCCGTAGGTCCCGACGGCGCCACACACCAGGCACTGGAAGACATCGCCATCATGCGGGTGCTCCCCGGCATGACCGTCATCTCACCCTGTGATGCCACGCAAACGAAACTGGCCGTCATGGCTGCCGTTGAACAAGCAAAAGGCCCCGTATATCTGCGTTTCGGAAGGGCGCCCGTCCCCGACTTCACAGACGAAAGCCAGGAATTCCTGATCGGTAAGGCCCGGGTCATGCAGGAAGGCCGGGATCTCAGCATCATCGCCACCGGGCATATGCTGTGGGAAGCACTGGAAGCACATAACATTCTGAAAAAACAGGGCATACAGGCCCGCATCATCAACATGCATACCATCAAACCCATCGATGAAGCCTGCATTATCCGGGCGGCCAGGGAAACAGGAGGCATTGTTACGGCAGAAGAACATCAGATAACCGGGGGCCTCGGAAGCGCCGTGGCCGAAGTGCTGGCAAAACACATGCCGGTACCCATGGAAATGACCGGGATGGACGACAGCTTCGGGGAATCGGGGCAACCCGGGGAGCTGATGGAAAAATACGGGATGACTGCCGGGCATATAGTCCGGAAAGCCCTCAGGCTGCTGGAAAAACGAGGCTAATCAACATGCGTGTCGCCATCCGTGGAAATAATGCTTCCGGGATAACAAACGGAGTCGAGGAACAGGCCATGGGCGGGTACCGACATCCCTGCCGCGGAGCGGTCGCGCGATTCAATGATTTTTCTCAGACCGTCAAGGCTGATGCGGCCGTAACCCAGATCAAGCAGTGTTCCTGTGATGGCCCGCACCATGTTGCGGAGAAAACGGTCGGCAGTGATCCTGAAAACAAGCAAATGCCCGCGCCACTCCCAGGAAGCCTCCGTAACCCTGCAAACATTGGTCTTTACCTGTGTGTGCAGTTTCGAAAAACTGGTAAAGTCCTCATAATCATAAAGCACTTCCGCCCCGCGCTTCATCAATTCCACATCGGGAATGGCCTTTAAATGCCAGGCAAAATCAATGTTAAAGGGATCTTTGCGGGTGGTGATCATATATTCATAGGTACGCGAGAGGGCATCGAAACGTGCATGTGCATCCCGGGCAACCGGAAGAATTTCGAAAATACAGATATCGCCGGGTAAAAAACTGTTCAGCTTATAGACAATATCCTGCAATTCCGGTTTTTCATACTTCAGCGGATGATCAAAATGGGCATAAAACTCCCTTGCATGCACCCCCGTATCCGTTCGCCCCGCGCCGGTCAGGGAAACAGCGGCACCCAACTGCGCACCCATGCATTCCTCCAATACCTGTTGCACCGTGAGGGCATTTTCCTGCCACTGCCAGCCGTGGTAGGCCGTGCCACGGTATGCCAGCCTGATGAAATATCTGTTAGTCGTGATCATTTGATTATTCCACGGAGTGCTTCAATTCAACATCAAAAAAATATGAACCGGCAGTCACTTATTGTCGAACTTTTATAAAGCTTACATCAACGCAGCCAGATAAGCAAAAATTACTATGAAGTAAATAACAATTATGATGATGGTGAGAATGCCAACATAGCGGAAATATTTTTTCAGGTTACTGCATGAATAATCAAGCCGGAGTGCATCATGCTGCGCAACAGCCTTTTTCATCAGGATGGAAAACCTGTACAGGTAGAGCGCCGGGAAAAAACCGATCAGCGCGAAGAGGAGGTAAATAAAACCGCCCATGCCGGTCGACATACCGCCGTACATCATACTGCCGGAAACAAACATCCCGAATGCGGCAATGACCATCAGGCCGATAAAAATAAAACCCACGATGGCCAGGAAAGATGCCCATGCGGCAACGGTTCTCAGATTGCTCATGGCAAAAAGGCTGAGGTTCATTCCGTCGGGATCAGGAATGCCGCCTGTTTTTTCGATTTCTGAATTCATGATCTGATTTTTTGGTTAGTAACGGCTAATTTAACAAATATCAGGGTTCATTTCAAATATGTCTGACAATAATCCGGGCAACACCAGAATTAAGATCATGTTAAATTACTGATTTTTCTTTTGAAATCCGGATTCCTGTATAATTTTGTATGTTACTAATGTATATATTGATAACACGATGGGTTTAAAAAGATTTGGTGTTTCACTGGAAAAGGAATATCTCGACTACCTCGACGACCTGGTTATCAGGCAGCAGTTTCCGAACAGGTCGCAGGCCATCCGCCATCTGATCAGCCGGGCGAAAGTAGAAGAGCGGTGGGGAGGGAACGAGGAGGTGGCGGGTGCCATCATGCTGGTATATGACCACCACAAGCGCGACCTGCAGAATAAGTCGACCGAAATACAACACGGCTATCACCACCTGATCCTGGCCGTTCAGCACGTGCATCTCGATCACCATCATTGCCTTGAGACCATTTCGGTGAAAGGCAGGGCGCATGAACTAAAGGCACTGGCCGACCGCCTGATTGCCATCAAGGGCATCATACATGGTAAACTGGTTACGTCGATCATTGATTAAGCAGTTCTGAAAATAAGAATTTGTTATTAAATGCAGGCTTCATATCTGCTTCTGCCAACAATTTAACACATATTGTTTGTTATTATATTAATATTGCTTAGTTTTGAAAAAACTGAGCAATATGCGTTGTGTAGACACATCCATGTTTTCGCATGATGAATGCTGGGGCATACAGATCAATGGCAGTAAGCATTGCCAGAATTGCAAGTGGACGGGCATTTCGGCCTGTGAAGGACAGGATATTGTAAAAACCGGCCGGAACCATTTTGGTTACCGTATCGGCGAAAACGGCCTGATCGCAGAAGACTATGATCCCGCCTTCGACCGCAGAAAGACCATAGAGGAAGTAAAGCAGCAATGATCATTCCCACAAACCGAATAGAAATCGCAGGTAAAATCAGGTTCGGAGTGTCCCGCGCATCAAATTCGACCCGCGAATAAATTCGTGGGCTATGATATTTATCATTTAACCCCCAGATGTTCGGGGGAGCATTGAAATACTGTTGATTCGGTGATTCCCCGAGTTCTCGGGACACGCGGTGATTTGTTTAGTTGAGGTACTGGATTCCGGGTACCGGATACCGGGAAAAGTGTTCCATGGTTACACGGTTACATGGCTGTGTGTGGGTGTGGGTTGGAGTAAAGTATCTGAATCAGCATAACAGTTTAACCATGTAGCCCCCGATTCTCGGGGCAGGCCACCGAGGTTTCGGGGCAAGCATTGGAATATTGTTGATCGGGGCGAGTTATCCCGATGAATCGGGACCCCCGTCAGCCGGCAAAAAAAAAGGGCTGCCAAAACCGGCAAGCCCTGATATTTGATATAAGAAAAATTCTAAAGGAAATTCCTCTTCATGAACTGTACGCGGGCGAAAGCGGCCGCATGCTCGTTATCACGGGCAAACTTTCCCTTAAAATCGCTGATGGAATTATACTTCCTGGCCTCCATCCAGTTTCTCAGGTCCTGCAGCATGGTATCGATATAACTGATGCCGTTGCTGTAGAGGGTTGAACAGATCTGTACGGCATCGGCGCCTCCCAGGAGCTGCTTGATCATGCCCTCGCCATCGTGAATGCCGGTATTGGCGGCCACATCGCATTTTACCCTGTCGGAAAGGACAGATACCCAGCGCAGCGACTGTGTCATTTCTTCCGGTGCCGAAAGGATGTTATTGTGTACGATGGTTTCGGTGTGAATGTTGATATCGGGGCGATAGAAGCGGTTAAAGATTACCAGGGCATCGGCGCCGGCCTCATCCATCCGCTGTACAATATTTACCGGGTTGGTGAAGAGCGGCCCGAATTTTACCGAAACGGGGAGTTTTGTTTGTTTCTTTACCTCCCGGATGATCTCGATATAGGTATCTTCAATCTCGAGGCTGCTGATATTCCCGACCATGGGTATGATGGCAATATTCAGCTCGATGCCGTCGGCACCTGCATTTTCAAGTGTTTTGGCGAACTTCGGCCACTCGTTCGGGCTGGTACAATTGATACTTGCCATGATGGGAATGGTGGTATACCGCTTTGCTTCCTCAAGCAGGGCCAGGTATTCCTTCACACCGTGATCCTTTGAATGCTGATTGATGAAATCGACAGCCTCGGGGTACCAGAAATACTTATCATCCTTATCCATCAGGCGTTCCGCATCGGCCAGCAACTGTTCTTCGAACAAGGATTTCAGGACGATGGCGCCCGCACCCTGGTCGGCACATTTGCGGATATTATCGATGGTGCTGGTAAGTTTTGAACTGCTGACAATGATTGGATTCTTCAGTTCCAATCCCATGTAACGTGTTTTTAGATCCATACTTATTATGCTTTGAATAGATGGTTAACAATATTTCAGGTTTCTTTTCAGTAATGATTCAGGATGCAGCAACTTCTTCTTCATATAAAAGAGGGCGGCATCGAGGTTCGACAATGCCCTTTTGCTGAGCCCTTCCTTAAAATCCCATTCATATCCTTTTATATGAAGTAAAAAGACATGGGGTTTCCGGTTAAACAACTCATGGCAGAGTTTTACGATATACCCGGGCGAGGCGGCATGTGTTGTAAACGACAGATCAGCCGTTCCGTCGACGCTGCTCAGGCAAAAATCATCAATCTCTTCCTTTGAGGCATCGGCGAATATCACCAGGTCTTTCCCGGAAATGGCTTCGGCGTCTTCGATGTTCAACTGGTAGTTGCTGTCGAAATCGAAACCGTGCAAGCCTTCGATCGCCACCCATTCACGGATGCGGTTCACGAAGGCATTGCCCAGGCCGTCGTCCTGCCTGCCGGGGTTGCCATATCCATAGATCAACACTTCCAATGTCCTATTAGGTCCTTTTTTTATCGATCAGGTTATTGCCTGCATCATACAATGACACTTCGAGCGGCATCTTGCCCAGGGCATGCGTGGCACAACTCAGGCAGGGGTCATAGGCCCTGATGGAGACTTCCACAGCGTTCATCATGGGCTCGCTGATCTCGGTATGTCCGTTCATCCACGACTTGGCCACCCTGTTTACCGACTGGTTCATCGGTTCATTGTTGTTTGTTGTGGAAACGATGAGGTTGGCCATGGTGATCTGGTCCTTTTCGTTGATCCTGTAATGGTGGAAAAGGGTTCCGCGCGGTGCTTCAATGAGCCCGACGCCTTCGGGCACCTTGGTACCCCGGGTGGTGAGTTCCCCTTCCATCAGGTCGGGATCGTTGAGCAGGTCACGCATCATCTCAGCCGAATGTAGCGTCTCGATCAGCCTGGCATAGTGATAATGCATGCACATGTTATTGGGCTTGCCATTGGTAAGCGCCTTGTATTCCTCGAATTCCTTCTGCGCCAAAGGCGTCGGGATAAAGTCGCAGGTATTCAAACGCGCCAGCGGCCCTACCCTGTACCATCCTTTTTCCTTGCCAAGGTGTTTCAGGTAGGGGAATTTCATGTAACTCCACGAACGCACTTCTTCTTCGATATAGTCGTTGTACTGCTGGTAGTCGACATCGTCAAGTATCTTATTCCCTTCACTGTCGACAGCCCTCAGAACGCCATGATAAAGGTCGAGTGCACCGTCTTTGCGCACGAGGCTGAGGTGGTTGGACGGGAACTGCGCGAAGTTGTCGATAAACTCCTTGTTCTTTTTATAATAATCCTTGAAGAAATCGAGTGCGCCATGCGACCAGGTGATCATTTGTTCGATATTGAGGGGATCGGGGCCGTTCAGGAATGATTCCTTGTCTTCCGCGCTCAGGTATTTATTGATGCCTCCCGGGATCGCGCCTGTGCCATGGATCTTTTTACCGGCTGTGGCCCGGATGACCTCCTGCCCGTATTTGCGCATCATCACGCCCTGTACGGCAAGGTCTTTATGCATCAGTGCCACGCCGATCACGTTCCTGATGGCCGGGTCGCCGTCGATACCGAACAGCAGGTCGGGCGATACCAGGTGGAAGAAGTGGAGGGCATGCGACTGGAACATTTGTCCGTAGTGCATCAGGCGGCGCATCTTTTCGCCGGTCGGTGTAAGGCCATCGCCGGTTCCGGCCCCTACGATCACATCGAGGGCCTTGGCTGCCGCCAGGTGGTGGCTTACGGGGCAGATCCCGCAGAGGCGCTGCACCAGCACGGGTGCTTCCCAGTAGGGCCTGCCCTGTACAAAACGTTCAAAACCCCTGAACTCAACAATGTGCAACCTGGTTTGCGAAACATTATTCTGGTCATCCAAATGTACTGTAACCTTGCCGTGTCCTTCCACGCGGGTTACCGGTTCTATGGTTATTTTCTGTGCCATGTAAAGGTCTCCTTTTTAGTCAAATTTTACTACTTCATAGGGTAATTTCAATTCATCGCCGGTGACGAGGGCGACCAGTGCATTCCAGATCAGATCGGCTCTGGGCGGACATCCCGGCAGGTAATAATCGATCTTCACGATCTCATGGCAGGGATATACCTTGTCGAGGATCATCGGGAGTTCATCGTCGTTCGGAAGCACTTTTTCGTGATTCAACCCGACCGTGGGGCCGTCGAGATAGGCCTCGCGCAGGCATTCCTCAACCGGAATACCATTTCGCAATGCCGGCAGACCGCCCATGATCGCGCATTCGCCCAATGAAACGAGGATTTTGCAATTTTTCCGGAAATCTTTCAGGACATGGACATTTTCACTGTTACAGCATCCGCCTTCGATGAGGCCGATGTCGCACTGCTTGGTGAAAGTCTTGATGTCGTCGACCGGAGATTTATTGAATTCAACCAGCTCGATCAGTTCAAGTATCCGCTCGTCGATATCGAGAATGGACATATGACAACCGAAACAGCCGGCAAGCGATGTTGTTGCTACTACTGGTTTGCTCATTTATATGGTCTCCTTATTTTTATTTGTTTTCATAATCGCTACCGATGGGCATCTTATCATATTTGCGCTCTCCGATAGGTGAATAATAGCCACGTTCTTTTTTCAGGATGGCCCCGACCGGACAAATGTCCATGGCATCCTGGGCTTCTGCCTCGCTAAGACGGGAGGCCAGTTCAGTATCGATCTCCACATGAAGCTTCTCCCCGCCCCTGCCATGGAATGCAAAAACATGTTTGCCTTCCTTCATGACGGTGCGCACGCAGCGCTTGCACAGTATACAGCGGTTCCTGTCGTGGTAGATGTATCTGCTGTCGGCATTGACCCCTTTAACAGGAAATTCGTATGGAAAACGGGGAACCATCATCAGGTAGCGATAGCCGAGGGCCTGCAGTTCACAATTGCCGCTTTTCTCGCAGGCCGGGCAAAAGTGGTTGCCCGCCACGAACATCACTTCAACGATGGCTTTGCGCATCTCCTCCAGCTCGGGCAGCTTGCTTTCGACGTTCATGCCTTCGCTGACCGGTGTGCTGCAGGCAGTCATATTGCGGCCGTTCACCTGCACATTGCAGATGCGGCAGGAACCGGCAGGCTTAACTCCTTCAACGTGACAAAGCGACGGAATGAAGATGCCGTTCTCTTTTGCGGCATCGATGATGCTCTGGCCTTGTTTTGCCCAGCATTCCTTTCCGTCGATGGTAAATTTGATCTTTTCGTCCATATTATTAAGTCTTTTCAGATTCTGTTAATGCAATTAGTGAATATTGGGCACCCTGCCCACATAATTACAGGATTCCGCCACTGCTTTATCCATGTTGAACTCAGAAACATAATCCTGGTCGCTACTGATCAGGGCCTCATAAAGCGGGCGAAAGTTCTCGATGGTGGTAAGAATGGGGTTGGCGGCGGTTTGGCCGAGGCCACAGCGGTTGGCCTGCTTCATGTATTTCCCCCATGTATAGAGCTCATCGATATCGGTTTTGGTGCCATAGCCGTTCAGCAGCTTTTCAAGCTTGTTGCGCAGGATCACCGTCAGCGAACGGCAAGGTGCACATGAACTGCACGATTCATCGATAAAGAATTCCATATAATTCATGACCACATCCCTGAGCAGGTCACGGTTTTTCCCGATCACGACCATGGCGCCCCCGGTGGGAAGCTCCTCGAAGGAAATGGTTTGATTGAATTTGTTCTTATTGATACAGGTACCCGAAGGGCCACCCACCTGAACGGCCTGTACGGAAGTGGCACCCGCCATATCCAGCATTTCCTGGATGGTCATGCCAAATTCTACTTCATATACGCCCGGATGCTGGCAGTCGCCCGAAATGCTGAGCAGCTTGGTACCTGCCGATTCGCCGGTACCGATCGCCTTGAACCAGTCGGCACCGTGAAGGATGATCTTAACGACGGTGCTCAGGGTCTCAACGTTGTTAACCACGGTAGGCTTGTTATGATACCCTGCCTGTACGGGGAATGGCGGGCGGTTACGCGGTTCGCCGCGTTTGCCTTCCATGGATTCGATCAGGGCCGATTCCTCGCCGCAGACATAGGCGCCGGCACCCAGCTGTATGCGGATATCAAAGTCGAAACCCTGGTGGCCGAGGATATTATTTCCAAGGAAGCCCCTTTCCCTCATCTTCTGCAGCACATCTTCCAGGTAGTCTTTCAGGTAAAGATATTCGGCGCGCAGGTAAAGGATGCCTTCTTTGGCCTTGAGTGCATAGGCGGCGATGGCCATTCCTTCGAAAAGCTGTTCGGGCATTTCGGTAAGGATCACCCTTTCCTTGAAGGTGCCGGGTTCCCCTTCATCGGCGTTACAGACAAGATAATTGATCTCGCTGTTCGACTTACGGCAGAATTCCCATTTCAGGCCTGCCGGAAACCCTGCACCGCCGCGTCCGCGGAGATTGGACTGTTTCACCGTTTCGATCACCGATTCGGGCGAATTGTTCAGGGCACGCCTGAGGGCACTGCCGGTTTCATACTCCAGGCACAGCACGGCACCTGTTTTCTTCGGGCAGTTGTTCCTGACCATGGAATGGATACGCGGGTCGGCATTCATGCCGTCGCCCGTGGCACCGATCAGGTCCTTCACGTCCTTGCCGGCCCTGAAGCCCGCAACCAGGGCTTTCACCCTGGAGATGGTCAGGTTGGTAAAAGGCACATCATTGATCAGGGCAGCAGGTTCCTGGTCGTTCATGCCAATGTCGGCCGTGCTGAAAAGACCAATGAGCCCGTCTTCGGAAACAGATCCGAACTTCACGCCCGTCTCTTCTTCAAAAGCCCCGGCAATCTCGTCCCGGCCCATCATCTTTGCCACTACGCTGTCGTTGAGATATACAGTGTACTTGCCCGTGGGCTTTGTGGTAAAGAAATGATAGAACGACAAAGTCTGCTCCACATCCACTTTCGACATGTTCAGTTGCCTTGCGATGATCTCAATCGCCTCGGCCGGGATATGTTTAAAACCGGCCTGGATCTCAATCAGGATATCCATCAGACGCGTTTCGTCATTCTGATATTTCCCGATGATTTCTTGCACTTTATCTCTCATAAAATCAACACTTTAATAAGGTTTTATTTGAATTTATCCGAATTTGTTAAAACTTTAACAAGGCAAAAATAACCTGTTTTTCCTAACTGCCAACGGCTTCCAAATATTTAGAACGATTTCAAATTGAAAATTGCAGTGGAAGGCTGGTTCAGGCAGTTTTTTGCTGATGATCAGGCATCGATATAATAGGCAATCTCATCAAGGCTGGCCATCGGATCGGCATTTCTCACGATCACCCCCTCCGGTACGTCAAGGTGCAGGGAAGTATAGTTGAGGATGCCCCTGATCCCCGAATCCAGGATAAGGGGAAGCACACCCGCCACATCGTCGGGGGGAATGGCCAGGATGGCGATGCCGGCCTGCTGCTGTGCCACAATATCCGTCAGGCTTGCAATACCATGGCATGGGATGCCGTCGAAGGTCTTCCCGACCTTGCCCGGGTCAATGTCGAAAGCGGCGACAATCCTCAGCGGGTTCTCCGATCCCTGCATATGACGGAGCAGTGAATGGCCCAGCATCCCCATCCCGACAAGGACAACCGCTTCGCCCTGCCTTCCCAGCTTATCCGATATACGGCCGAGCAGGCTGTTCACATGGTAGCCCTTTCGCCTGTCGCCTGAAACCCCAAGCTGCATAAGGTCATGCCTGACCTTTACTGCCTTGATGCCCAGCATACGGGCCAGGTCGTGAGAAAAGATGTATGGTTCGTCAAGATAACGGTATTTGAGCAGTAAACGCCTGTAAAGGCTCAGCCTCATGACCGTGTGTCGCGGCAGTTTTGCTTCCATCGGTTCATTTTTGATGCTGCAAAAATATCAATTAACAAGGCCGAACAGGCCTTTGTCACAAAAACCTTTATCGCGGCAGCGGTAAATGCCGTATTTTTGCGGCAAAGGCCCTGCCCGTGAATAAAAATACTAAAATATACGCGCATGAGATCCGCATCAGGGGACTGGTGCAGGGTGTGGGCTTCAGGCCTTTTGTTTACCGGAAGGCAATGGACCACGGCATAAACGGATGGGTTGAGAACAACAACACCGGTGTCCATATCCATGCCGAAGGCATAAAAGCCGCTCTGGATGCCTTTCTGCTATCGATCCGCCGGGCTGCCCCGCCCGCATCCATGATCAGCCGGATCGGCGTTTCGGAAGCATCCGTTCACAACCACACTTCCTTTTCCATCAAAAAGAGCGAAGACCTTTCCGCTGAGATCACGGATGTTAGCCCCGACATTGCCGTATGCGACGAATGCCTGGAGGATATGAAAAAGCAGCCGCACCGACTCCGTTACCCTTTTATTAACTGTACCAACTGCGGCCCGAGATTCACCATCATACGCGGCCTTCCCTACGACCGCCCCCTCACCACCATGGCCCCTTTCGTGATGTGTAAAAAATGCAGGGAAGAGTACACGAATATCCTCGACCGCCGCTTTCACGCCCAGCCCGTTGCATGCAAACACTGCGGACCGCATTACACATTGCACAGCCGGGGGATTATTGAAGAAAATGAAGATGAGGTTCTAAAGAAAACGGCGGCGCTGATCGACCGGGGCGGCATCGTGGCCATGAAAGGGCTGGGCGGTTTTCACCTGGCCTGCGACGCGCGCAACGAAAAAGCCGTTGACCGGCTCCGCAAAGCGAAAAACCGTGACGGAAAACCTTTTGCGGTCATGTTCAGGGATATGGAAACCGCCGGGCGTTATGCCAGGCTTGGTGAGGCGGAACGGCAGATACTCGGAAGCTGGCAGCGGCCCATCGTCCTCCTGGATAAAAAGAAAGAAACAGCCGCCGGCGTCAGCGTCGGGTTTAACACCATCGGCGGCATGCTGCCTTACCTTCCTTTCCACCATCTTCTCTTCGGCCAATTAAACACGGATGTGATCGTGCTTACCAGCGGGAACATATCCGAAGAACCCATCATCATCAGCAACGGGGAAGCCATGGAACGCCTGGCCCCGGTCACCGATGCCGTGGTACTGAACAACCGCGACATCCACAACCGTACCGACGATTCGGTGGTGAGGGTCGTGAACAAGGTACCCAGGCTCATCCGCCGTTCACGTTCATGGGTCCCGCGCCCCGTAAATACCGGCCCGGATGTTGACGGGATCTTCGCCTGCGGGGCAGAGCTCGTGAACTGCTTCTGTATCGGCAAGGGCAGGCAGGCCATACTGAGCCAGCACATCGGCGACCTGAAGAATGCCGAAACACTCGAGTTTTACAGTGAATCGGCCGGCAGGTTCAAAAAGCTCTTCAGGTCTGAACCCCGCCTGATCGTGCATGACCTGCATCCCGACTATCTTTCGAGCCGTTATGCACAGGAATCGGGACTTCCCTCGCTGGCCGTCCAGCACCACCACGCCCACATTGTATCCTGCATGGCCGAACATTCACTCGACGAAAAGGTGATCGGCGTAAGTTTCGACGGCGTGGGCCTTGGAACCGACATGCAAATCTGGGGCGGGGAATTCATGCTGTGCGAACTGCACGAGTTCGAACGGGCGATGCACCTGCGTTATGTACCCATGCCGGGAGGCGATATGGCTACGAAAGAACCCTGGCGGATGGCCATTTCATACCTCATCGATGCCTTCGGCAGCGATTACCACGCGCTGCCACTGCCATTTCTCAGTACCATAAACCCTTCGTCGCGCCGCATCGTTGAACAGGCAATCGACCTGAAGATCAACACCCCCCTTACCTCCAGCGCGGGCCGCCTTTTCGATGCCGTTTCGGCCCTCAGCGGCCTGTGTACCCACGCCTCATTCCATGCCGAAGCCCCCATGCGGCTGGAAAGCATCGCTGAAGCTTCGGAAACCACCGCTTACGGGTTCGAAACAGGTCAAAGCATTGATACGCGGCCGCTGATCAGGGACGTGTGCAACGACATCCTGAAAGGTGTGCCTGCTCCGCTCATCTCCGCCAGGTTTCATAATACGGTGATTAATATTATTTTTGCAGCCGTAAGCAGGATGAGCCGGGCTGCGGATATCAGGAAAGTGGTGTTTTCGGGCGGCACCTTTCAGAACAAATATCTGCTGGAAGGGATCGAAAACCGCCTGCGAAATGAGGGTTACAGCGTTTTCAGCCCCGCCGGGATCCCTGCAAACGACGGGGGCATCGCCCTGGGACAACTCCTGATCGCTGCCGCCCGCAGAAGTAAACATTAACTTAAAACCATTATCATGTGCCTCAGCATACCGGCCAGAATAGATTCCATTGAAGGTGACATGGCCACCGTCAGCGTTGGCGGGGTTACTTACCAGGCCAACCTGCAACTTCTCGACGACGTTCAGACAGGCGACTACATCCTCCTCCATACCGGCTTTGCCATTCAGAAACTGGATCCCGAAGAAGCCCTGGAAACCCTGCAGACCTTCGAAGACTTCGATGCGCTCAACAGGCAAATGGATGAGGAGGAAAAGAAAAGCGGCGAGAGGATCATCTAAGGAACACCTTCACATGATCAGATATATAGACGAATACAGGAATAAGGAGATGGTGCTCAGGCTTGCCGGGCAGATCAGGGAAGCCACCTCGCGCAGCCTCCGCTTCATGGAAGTTTGCGGCGGGCATACCATGGCCATACATAAATTCGGCATCCCTTCCCTCCTGCCCGGAAACATTCGTCTGCTTTCCGGGCCTGGTTGCCCCGTATGCGTGACCGACCGGAAATTTATTGACCAGGCCGTTTCCTATGCCAGGCGCAGCGATGTGATCATCACCACCTACGGCGACCTCATCAGGGTGCCGGGATCCTCATCCACCCTGGATGCAGAAAAGAGCAAGGGCAGCGATATCAGGATCATATACTCCATCCTTGATGCACTCGCAATTGCAAAACAAAACCCCGGCAAAAAAATCATATTCCCGGGTATCGGCTTTGAAACCACCACACCGCCCAGTGCTGCCGGCATCCTGAAGGCAAGGGAGGAAGGGATTACAAACTTCTATCTGCTGAGTTCCCACAAGGTGATGCCTCCTGCCATGGAGGCCCTCATCGACGAAGGGGTTGAAATTGACGGATACATCGCCCCCGGCCATGTCAGCACCATCACCGGAACCTCGATCTACCGCGATATTCCCGGAAAATTCGGGCTCGGCTGCGTAATCTCGGGATTCGAACCCCTCGACCTGATGCAGTCGATCCTGATGCTTGCCCTGCAAATGGAGCGCGGGGAGCCCAAAGTGGAGATACAGTACAGGCGGGCCGTCAGGCCGGAAGGCAACCCGAAAGCCCTGGAAATGATCAGAAAAGTATTTGAGCCGCGGGATGACTGGTGGCGCGGGCTGGGAATACTGAAATCGAGCGGACTCGGTCTGAGGGAGGAATATTCAGACATGGACGCCGAAAAGACCATCCCCGTTGAGGTGGAAAAGACCCGGGAAGACAAGGGGTGTCGCTGCGGGGATATCCTCAAAGGGCTTGCGACCCCCGGCGAATGCAAATTATTTGACAGGGTGTGCACACCCCTCAACCCCGTGGGGGCCTGCATGGTCTCGAACGAAGGAGCATGCCACGCCTGGTACCGCTACCGGACATAGGACAAGGCAGGCAGCATTGCGGGTAAAGACTGACATACAGCCCCTGCATAAATTAACATTGTGATACGGCATATTAAATGAAGACAAATAAGAACGAACGGATATTGCTGGGCCACGGAAGCGGCGGCAAGCTCACCCACGAGCTGATCAGCGGGCTGTTCATGAAATATTTCAGCAACCCGCACCTTGACCTGCACACCGATTCGGCGATCATGCGGGCAGAAGCCGGGCATATTGCCTTCACCACCGATGCTTTCGTGGTGGATCCCATTTTTTTCCCGGGAGGTGACATCGGCAAGCTGGCCGTTTGCGGAACGGTAAATGATATCGCTGTTTCGGGTGCACGGCCATTATGGCTGAGTGCCGCTTTTATCATCGAGGAAGGGCTGCCCATGGCCGAACTCGAACGCATCGTAGCCGGCATGGCGCAGGAAGCCGGCAAGGCCGGCGTGGAAATCGTTACCGGCGACACCAAGGTGGTGGGGCGTAAGCAGTGCGACAAGCTTTTCATCACCACTGCCGGCCTGGGCGTGATCGAAGCCCGGCATCTTGGCATTGGCACGGGTGAAAAGATGATTCCCGGCGACAAGATCATCATCAACGGGTCCATCGGCGACCATGGCATGGCCATCATGAGCGCCAGGAACGAACTGCAGCTTTCATCGCCCCTTCTCTCCGACTGCGCTTCGCTCAACGGGCTTATTGAATCCGTGATGAAGGTTTCGGGGAATATCCGTTTCATGCGCGATGCCACGCGGGGCGGATTGTCGGCCGTCATCGGGGAACTGGTCAGGGGAAGGCCCCACGGGCTTGTGATCAATGAAGAAGATATTCCGGTAAAGGAAAATGTGAGGGGTATGTGCGAACTGCTTGGTTTCGACCCCATGTACGTGGCCAATGAAGGCAAGGTGCTGATGGTGACTGCGGCGGCCGATGCGCAAAAGATCGTTGAATGCATGCATCAGCATGAATACGGTCGTGATGCACGTATCATCGGCGAAATCGTTCCCGATCACCCCGGTAAAGCCTGGTTGAAAACTTGTGTGGGAGGAAACCGCATCATCGACCTGCCGGCGGGCGAACAACTGCCAAGGATCTGTTAATTTATTAACAATACAGGGCTGCAGAAGGAATCAGACCCGCATCAGAACACAGACTAATAGCCGTATTCAGTGTAAAACTTCCTGATCGCCGTGTCGAGGTTTTCGAAAACCACGTAATGGTTTTTGCAACCGTTGCGCGAACAAATACTCACCCTGCCTCCGATGCTGCATGTAAATGATACGATCGGGGCGCCACAGATTTCGCATTTGATCGGGCGCGCCAGGCTTTCATGGCAATGCGGACAGATAAAATCCACGACTTCCCCTTCCGGGATGGAAAAATCGGAAGTATAATTATAATCGCCGTAGATGGAGCTCAGCCATATGCTGCCCTGCTTTCCTTCGGGTAATTGAACGATCAGGCGGATGGCCTTGCGGTTGTTGATCAGATGGGAATCATCCATCAGCAAATGCCGGCATTTGGGACATTTTACGATCAGTGAAACTTTTTTCTGCATGTTTGGGTTCCTCCAACTTTTAAGCAGGAATGGCGAAATTGCCGATTCCTTTTCCTAAATTACAAAATTTGCGGAGCGAAAGCAAGAAAATATTTTACATCAATCAAAATACACCCTTCAGCAGGCCTTGAAAAAAGCATTTGCCAAGAAGGCAGAATAAGCGCTTTTCAATGGATGATTGAGGCAAGGGCCAAAGGTTATTGATTATCTTTGCAAAAAAAACGGCATGCATGAACTGTCAATTGCCTTGAGCATCGTTGAAACCGTCGGGGAACAACTGAAAGAGCACGGTGCAAAAGAGGCTGCCGAAGTGGAACTTGAGATCGGAAGTATGTCGGGCGTTGTCATCGAAGCCTTGGAATTTGCCCTTGAGGAGGCTGTAAAGCTGAGCATGATGCAGCATGCAAGGATCACCATCAGGGAGATCCCCGCCAGTATGCGTTGCCTGGCCTGTGCACACGAGTTCGAGCCTGTCGACATCATCACGCCCTGCCCGGCCTGCGGACATTTATATTCAGATCTTATCGCCGGAGGCGAAATGAAAATAAAGAGCATCAGATTTTAGTAATAACCATTTAACCACCTTACACTATGTGCGGAACATGCGGATGCGGCCACGACGATGGCGTACACATCAGGAAGCCCGGAAACGGCAATGAACACGAACATATCCATACACACAATCATGAACACGACGGGCTGCCCCACAGCCATCCCCATACCCATACCCATTCCCATGATGACGGCCATGAACATCACCATCACCACGAGGATGAACTTGCCGGGCACCATCACCACCACGACCGCGAGATCAGGCTTGAACAGGACGTCCTTCATAAGAACAATCTGCTGGCGGAAAGGAACAGGGGTTATTTTGAAGGACTGGGCGTGATTGCCATCAATATGGTCAGCGCTCCCGGTTCGGGGAAAACCACCCTGCTGGAGCGCACCATCGAAGCGCTGAAGAACGAGATACCTTTTTTCATCATCGAAGGCGACCAGCAGACCATGCACGATGCCGAACGCATCCATGCCACCGGCACGCCTGTCGTACAGGTGAATACCGGCAGCGGCTGCCACCTCGATGCCGGCATGGTTAACAAAGCCGCCCGGGAACTGGAACTGACAGAAAATGCCATCCTTATCATCGAAAATGTCGGAAATCTGGTGTGTCCCTCCATGTTCGACCTGGGAGAAGCCTATCGTGTGGTCATCATCAGCGTGACCGAAGGCGACGACAAGCCCCTCAAGTACCCCGACATGTTCAGGACTTCCGACCTTTGTATCATCAACAAGACCGATTTGCTGCCATACGTTGATTTCGATACCGGCCGTGCAAAGGATTACGCCCTGCGGGTGAACCACAAGCTGAAGTTCTTCGAATTGTCGGCCCGCAGCGGGGAAGGCATGGAGGCCTGGCACGAATGGCTGAAAGGCACCCGCTAAACCTGCACCATGAAAATCGAATTCCACCCCATCGGTATCATCCATACGCCCTATGAGGAGACAGCTCCTTTCAGGCCCGACCCGGAGGCGGACGGAGATTTCAGCATCAGCATCAGGGAAGAATACCGCGATGCACTTTACCGTCTCGACGAATTCACCCACATCATCGTATTGTTTTATTTCGACCGTTCACTCAAAACCAATTTATTTGCCCATCCGCCCCGCCTGGGGGGTGAAAAAACCGGCCTCTTTGCCAGCCGTTCACCCAACCGCATCAACAAGATCGGCCTTGACATTGTCAGGATCAATGGCATCGAAGACCTCTTGATCCGCACATCTCCCATGGATATTCTCAATAACACCCCCCTGCTCGACATCAAGCCCTATATTCCCGATCTCGACTGCCACCCTTCGGCCACGAAAGGCCATACACCCTAAGGTTTTCAGTGTTATTTTTTCACATTGTGAAAAAATTAACATTTTTCTTCCAGGGGATTGAATTCCCGATCCACAAGTCTGACGCCTCTCATGGCATTGGATTTAAGATTCAGGTTTAATCCGGTTGAAATGCAGCGATTATAAAAAACCAGCTCGCCGTTTCTTTTGACAAATTTTATTGAAAAGGTATTAGGGTTTCCATCCGGGCTGAGCTTTTCATCAAGTTGAGCTAGAACAGTTGAGAGTTTGATTGCTTCCATGCGTAGTTGAATTGTAGAAGCAAAGGAAGAATAGCAGAGAAAGAAAAAAAAGGACAGGGAATATATGACTAATGAAAACAAGATTCATTGGTCAAAACCTACCATGCAGGGTAGGATAAAAACTACCTTAATCCTCCCTTGTTTGAAGGTCTATCGACAACTAACTTGTGCTAATTTAAAAACAGATGTTAAAAGCAATTTATATGAGGCTACTAAGTACATGACAAAAATTTACAAATATCTTTAAATTCATCTATATCACTGGA
>CAZHFC010000043.1:0-29440 GCA_964531985.1 uncultured Bacteroidales bacterium | reverse complement strand
TTCCATGGCGACTTCATCCGGCAGGGCTTTCACATTGGCCAGGCTGCCCAGGTCGTTGCCGGTTAGTACCTTGCTGAGCCTTACCCCGTTGGGAAGCATATCCACCCCGATACCGGTTTCTTTCAGCGGTTTTTCCACGTCAAAAACAGCCGGCCCGAAAGCCTCGCAATAATGGTCGCCGCCCATCCTGCCCACCAGCCTGATCTTGTCGGGATCGATCATACCCTTGTCGTCCAGCACGGCATCGTCGATATGCATCAGAAGGATTTCGCATATCACCAGGTTGCCGGCACCGCCCTGGCTGCCTGTTTCAATGACATCGCGGACCCTGCATTCGAACTGCACCGGCGACTCTTTCACCCTGAACGGCCTGACCTTTTCGGAAGGCATCATCGTAAAGCCCGCCTTAATGAATTCGTTCACCCCTTTCGGATATTCGGAACTGGCCAGGCTGGCCTGTTTCACCATTTCCCGGTTCACAACATTGATCACCACTTCGGGCAATTTCCTGATGTTATCATAAGTATGCTTGGTGGTGTTATCCCTTCCCCGCCTCGAGGGGGAAAAGACAAGGGTGGTAGGGTTGATGCCAAACACGTTAAAGAAGCTGAAGGGTGAGAGGTTTGGCTTCCCGTTTTTGCCAAGCGTGCTGGCAAAAGCGATGGGCCTGGGGGCCACGCTGCCCAGCAGTAGCTGGTGCAGCTTTGGCAGCGGGATATTCGCAGGGTCTGCTTGCATCATTATTCCTCATATTTTAATGCCGGACGAATGGTGGTTGACACTTCACCAAATCCGATCCTGTATTTTTCGTTTTTCGCGTATCCGCGCATGATCACGGTATCATTATCAAGGATAAAAGTTCTTTCGGAGCCGTCGTGCAGCTTCAGCGGCCGCGTACCTTTCCATGCCAGTTCAAGCATCGACCCGTAGCTGCCGGGTTCAGGACCGCTGATCGTTCCGCTGGCATAAAGGTCGCCCGGGTTGATGTTGCAGCCGTTCACGGTATGATGCGCCAGTTGCTGCGCCATATTCCAGTACATATAACGGAAGTTTGAACGGCAGACCAGGTTTTCTTCTCCATCAGCAGGTTTCAGGTATACTTCGAGGCGGATATCGAAATTCCTTTTCCCGGAAGAGCGCAGGTAAGGCAAAACCGGCGGATCCTGCCCGGGACCATCAACCCTGAAAGCTTCGAGGGCTTCGAGGGTAACCACCCAGGGGGAAATGACCGAGCCAAAATTCTTTCCCAGAAAGGGTCCCAGCGGCACGTATTCCCATTTCTGTATGTCGCGTGCCGACAGGTCATTGAACAGGACCATGCCAAAGATGTAGTCTTCGGCTTTTCCTACCGGCACCTGTTCGCCAAGCCGCGTTGGGCGGTTGGTGATGAATGCCATTTCAAGTTCAAAGTCGACCTGCCTGCTGGGCCCGAAAGAGGGCATGGAAGCATCTGCCGGCATGGTTTGTCCGAGCGGGCGCATGATATCGGTTCCCGAAACCACGATAGACGAGCTCCTGCCGTGATATCCCACGGGAATATGTTTCCAGTTGGGAAGCAGGGCCTTTTCCGGATCGCGGAACATGATGCCCACATTGGTGGCATGTTCCCTGCTTGAATAAAAATCGGTATAGTCGCCCACGGATACGGGCATCATCATCTGCACTGCGCCGGCATCGAAAAGGGCAGTTTCCAGGGCGGCATGATGATCCCGCAGTTCATTATAGCCCTCACTGAAGAGCAGGGCGATCCGGTTTCGTACAGCGCCTGTGACCTCCTTGCCCAGTGCGATAAAATCATTCAGCACCGGCGCTGAGAACACACCCTGACCGGGGATTTGCATTTGGTCGAAATACCCAAACCCGGCAAGCACCGACAGATCAACCACCGTATTTCCGATGCGGGTGGCGGGCACGGGCGTCTTGCCCGGGGCGCGCATAATGCCGAAAGGGATGTTCTGCAGGGGAAAATCAGAATCGGGCGGCACGTTTAGCCAGCTTTTCAATGAAGGATCATTTACCTGTATCATGGGATTTATTTTTTTCATTCATTACGGATTACAGGGTTCCGCGCCGCTCCTGTTCACGTTCTATGGCCTCAAAAAGGGCTTTGAAGTTCCCTTTGCCGAACGATTGTGCACCTTTGCGCTGTATGATTTCATAAAACACCGTAGGGCGGTCTTCAACCGGGCGGGTGAATATCTGAAGGAGGTATCCTTCGTCATCGCGGTCGACGAGAATACCGAGTTCGCGAAGGGTCTTGACCTGCTCGTCGATCTCCCCCACCCTATCGGTCACGGTATCATAATAGGTCCCGGGTACCTGGAGGAACTCAACTCCCCTGCGCTTCAGCTCACGCACGGTTTGGATGATATCGCCGGTGGCCATGGCCACATGCTGCACGCCGGCGCCCCTGTAAAAATTGATATATTCTTCGATCTGCGACATCTTACGGCCTTTGGCAGGCTCATTGATCGGGAATTTGATCCTGCCGTTGCCATTCGACATTACCTTGCTCATCAGGGCCGTAAATTCGGTCGAAATGTCGTCGTCGTCGAAAGAGATCAGTTGCCTGAATCCCATCACATCTTCATAAAAACGCGCCCATTTGTTCATTTCGCCCCAGCCGACATTGCCCACCATATGGTCAATATATTTCAGGCCAACAGTTTTGGGCCGGTATTCAGGTTCCCATTTTTCGAATCCCGGCAAAAAAGCTCCCCGGTAGTTCCTCCTCTCGATAAAAACATGCACGGTATCGCCATACGTATGGATTCCCGACATGACCACTTCCCCCTGTCCGTCATTTTCGGTTTTTGGCTCCATAAACGATATGGCTCCCCGTGAGGTTGTTTCCTTCCAGGCTGCGGTTGCATCCTCTACCCAAAGGGCCACCACCCTGACACCGTCGCCGTGTTCCTTCACATGATCGGCGATATGGGAGTCGGGTACAAGAGCCGTGGTAAACATAAAACGGATCTTGTCCTGGACCAGAACATAGGATGTCTTTTGCTTGTCGCCCGTTTCCAGTCCCCGGTAAGCCAGGGGCTGAAAGCCAAAGGCCGTCTGGTAATAATAGGCCACCTGTTTGGCGTTGCCAACATAGAACTCAACGTAGTCGGTGCCGTTAATGGGTAAAAAGTCTTCGCTCATTTCAATTTGTTTATGGTTAGTATTATTCATCGAGCCAGCTCAGGTAATAATCCGGATCCTCGATATCCATTGCTGCTGCCGTAAGTTTCAAGGGTCTGAAAGTGTCAATCATCACAGCCATTTCATTGGTTTCTTTCTGCCCGATACTTTTTTCGACTGTTCCGGGATGCGGCCCGTGGGGAATGCCGGTAGGGTGCAGGGTAAGTTGCCCGCGGTCGACATGCTTTCGGCTCATAAATTCGCCGTCAACGTAGTACAATACCTCATCGGAATCAACATTGCTGTGGTTGTATGGGGCGGGAATGGCTGCGGGGTGATAGTCGTACAGACGCGGGACGAAAGCGCACATCACGTAATTGCGGCCTTCGAAAGTCTGGTGGACAGGCGGCGGCTGATGCACCCGGCCCGTGATGGGCTCAAAATCGTGAATGGAAAATGCGTAGGGATAATGATAGCCATCCCAGCCCACCAGGTCGAAGGGATGATTTTCATATT
The DNA here is from genome assembly GCA_964531985.1 of uncultured Bacteroidales bacterium. GTDB lineage: Bacteria > Bacteroidota > Bacteroidia > Bacteroidales > B18-G4 > B18-G4. The sequence goes on along the minus strand of CAZHFC010000043.1, from coordinate 25,795 downwards.
GATAGGGGAAGATCATATGATCCCTTTTCACGTATATGAGGAACCCGCCCGTTTCATCGTGGGTTTCCAGTTCACGCGGAACGCGGATGTCGCGCTCACAAAAAGGAGCATGCTCAAGCAATTGCCCTTTTTTGCTGACATATCGCCGGGGAAAACCGATGGCAGAATAGGATTCGACAATGAGGAGCCTGTTGGCCCTGCCCTCGAAACGGAGCTGGTATATGATCCCCCGCGGGATGATCAGGTGATCGCCGGGCCGGAAAGGCAGAAGGCCATACATGGTTTTCAGCACGCCTTCGCCTTCGTGGACAAAGATCATTTCGGAAGCGCCCGAATTTTTAAAAAAATAACTTTCCATGCTGTCTTCGGGTGCAGCCAGGATGATGGACAGATCGTCGTTGAACATGATGGTCGTCCTGCTTTCAAGGTAATCCTTTACCGGCCTGATCTTAAAACCCTGAAAACTCCTGTGCTGCAGGTTTGTTTCAACGGCTGCAACTGGAAGCACGGATAAGGGTTTGCCGATGGATTTTACCCTGGTCGGAGGGTGGTGATGATAAACCAGCGAATAATCATCGGAAAAGCCCTCCGTTGAAACCAGTTGTTCGGCAAAGAGGCTGCCATCGGCTTTTCTGAATTGCGTATGTCTTTTGTGGGGTATTTTCCCCAGACGATGGTAAAAAGGCATAATAAAAGTTTGTTTGGGTATTCACGAATGATTTTTATCCAGATAATCCAACTTAAAGGTAAACATTTTTATTCTTTTATTGTTCAGGAAAATGTTAACTGTTCCGTAAGGGTTCATTATCAGGCATGGACAGACCATTGTTTTCATCCTTTCCGCTGGGCCACATCCTGCTTCCCAACCGCATCGTGATGGCCCCGCTTACACGATCACGGGCCGGTGCCGATGGCATGCCTTCACCGGTAATGGCCCTGTATTACAGCCAGAGGGCCGGTGCCGGGCTGATCATTTCCGAGGCCACCAATATTTCACGGCAGGGAACCGGCTATCCTTATACACCCGGCATATATACCAACGATCATATTGAAGGGTGGAAGGACATCACCCGGGCCGTGCATGCCGCAGGCGGAAGGATCTTTATGCAGCTCTGGCATGTTGGCCGTCACTCCCACCCCTTCTACCAGACAGATGGCGAGATGCCGGTATCTGCCTCCGCCATTCGTGAAAGGGGCAGCATCAAAATACCTGGCGGGATTACCCAAACGGTACAGCCCCGCAGCCTTGACAAGGCAGAGATACTGGCAATCACCGGACAGTACGGGCAGGCGGCTGAAAATGCGATAAAGGCGGGGTTTGATGGTGTCGAGATCCATGCTGCCAACGGTTATCTCATTGAGCAGTTTCTGCACGACGGCACCAACCGGCGGACAGACGCATACGGCGGCAACATTGAAAAACGCTCACGCTTTTTGTTCGGGGTAGTGGAAGAGATAAGCGGGCGCATTAAAGCCGAAAGGACCGGCCTTCGCCTGTCACCCGGCGGCGAAAGGCTGGACGTTCACGATTCGGATCCGGCGGGGCTGTTCACATATGTTGTGAAGCGACTGAACGATTTTCGGCTGGCCTATCTCCATATTATCGAACCCTTAAACAGAAACGCAGGGATCTTAAAAAGCCTCCCCGCGGGCTTCACCCCTCACTTCAGGGAGCTATACACAGGCACGCTGATGACAAACGGGGGTTATGATGCCGAAAGCGGGAACAAGGCCGTCGCCGGCGGCATCGCCGATCTGGTATCATACGGAAAGCCCTTTATCTCAAACCCCGGACTGGTGAGGAAATTTTATGAGGGCAGCGCGGTCAGCCCGTGGGATGAAAACACCTTTTACACGCAGGGCCGGGAAGGGTATACCGATTACACATAAAAACCGATGCCGGTATTATCAAAGCGGCCTGTTTTGCTGCATAAGCTGAAAGGATCTCTGTATCGTGAAGGCGCCTGAAAAAGCCGGGATCAATCAATTCCCGAAAAATGCTTCATAAACTGCACCCTTTCGTAGGCGGCAGGGTTATCGGTCTCCTTCAGGCTCATCCTGCCAATGAAGTCGGCAGTGGTCTCAAAGCCGTGCTTTTGCATCCAGGCCTCCAGCTCACTGATCATGAGGCCAATCTGTTCAAAGCCGCTTTTATACAGCACCGAACAGATCTGCACCGCCCTGGCGCCGGCCAGGAGTTGTTTGATCACGGCACTGCTGTCGTGAATGCCGGTTGAAGCGGCAATGTCGCAATGCAGCCTGCCCGAAAGCATGGCCACCCAGCGCAATGACATGGAAAGTTCTTCGGGCTGACTGAAAACATTGCTGGCGGTAATCCTGAATTTGTCGATATCGATATCGGGGGAGAAAAAGCGGTTGAACAATACCATACCCTGAATGCCTGTCCATGAAAGCTTAAGGGCCATATTGGCCAGGCCGGAAAAATATGAGCTTATCTTAATGGCAAGCGGGATATTGAGTTGTTTTTTTACCTTTTCGATGATCTCGAAATATTCGGCTTCGTTTTGCAGTGCATCCCTTTTGGGATCCGAGGGCAGGATGAAAATATTCAGTTCAAGCCCATCGGCGCCGGCATCCTGGATCTTTGACGCAAACGTGACCCATTCGGCGGAAGAGATACAGTTAACACTTGCTATGACCGGTATCTGCACGGCCTGCTTGGCATCCCTGATCAGGTTCAGGTAATTTTCAACATCGTTGAGCTTTGTATAGTTGCTGATGTAATCATCGGCTTCGGGATACTGGAAATTACTTGAACTGCTGTGCATGGTCTTATTGACCAGGTGTGCGATCTGTTCTTCGAACAATGATTTGAGCACCACGGCTGCGGCGCCGTTTTTCTCAATTTCGATGATGTTGTCCGTCGAATTTGTCAGCCCCGAACTCCCGACGATAATGGGGTTTTTCAGGTTGATTCCCATGTAGGTGGTTGAAAGATCTGCCATTTCTTGCTGTTGATTTGTTAATACGGGTGAACAAATTTAGACAAATATTTTCTTTGGCAAAGGATGTTAATAATGAATTTTCCATTCGCTGAAGAGGGCTTCGTCGCCAATCACTTGCATGGCCTTGATAAAGCCGTCGTCGATCACGGAAAACACCCGGTAGGATGCATTCACATCCCAGAGGTTGCGGGCCATCCATGCCTTGATCTGCTGTTTCAGGTAGATCTCCGACGTCCGGTAGCCCACTTCGTCATAGGCAACCTCCATCGTTTCGGCAAAAGCGATAAAATCCTGCATAAAGGCCTCGTCAAGCACAAATCCGCTGACATACTCCTTCACATCCGGAAATTCCGACAGGATCTCCTCCCTGTGTTCATCAACATATTTCACTGTAAAGCGGTTCAGCACGCCTTTCCGGCGAAGGTCCGTATAGTAGTCTGATATCCATGTTGAATCCCAGGGAACGAATATATCGGGCATGATCCCGCCCCCGCCATAGACCACACGGTTTGATGGTGTATAATACCTGAGCGAGTCGGGAAAGCTGATGCTGTCGGGGTGCATGAATTCCCCGTGTACGAAACGGTTATAGATATCCATATAATAATCTTCCACGCCATTGTCGTAGGGCTTTTGAATGCTCCTTCCGGTAGGTGTATGGTAACGTGATGTGGTAAGCCTGACCACCGAGCCGTCGGGAAGCGGGAAAGGCCGCTGCACCAAACCCTTTCCAAAGGAGCGCCGTCCGATGATGATGCCGCGGTCCCAGTCCTGGACGGCCCCGGAAACGATCTCGCTGGCGGAGGCGGAGCCTTCATCGATCAGGATGACCAGTTTGCCTTTCAGGTAACTTCCGCCCGGTGTTGCCCAGTATTTTTGTTCGGGCGACTTCAGCCCTTCGGTATAAACGATCAGGCTGCCACCCGGCAGGAACTGGTCGGCCAGGTCAACGGCAGTGCCCAGGTAGCCGCCCGAATTACCCCTCAGGTCGAGGATGAGGTTGGCCATACCCTGTCCGCGAAGATCGGCCACCGCTTCCCTGAATTCATCGACGGAGGTGCGCGAAAAACGGTTCAGCTTGATGTACCCGGTTTCGGGCGAAGCCATAAAAACCGCATCTATACTGTTAATGGGGATTTCGTCGCGTACAATGGAATAGTTGATCAGGGCGTTTCTGCCTTTACGGTAAATGCTTACGTCGACGGTTGTTCCCTTCTTGCCGCGCAAACGGTCCATTACGTATTGGTTGTTGACTTTTTCGCCGTAGGCGATGGTATCGTTGATCCGGATGATCTTATCGCCGGCCATGATCCCGAGTTTCTCCGATGGTCCGCCCGGGATGGGAGCAATCACCAGTATGGTGTCGTTATAGAGCTGGAAAGTGATGCCAATGCCTTCAAAGCTGCCCCTCAACGGCTCTTCCATCCGGTCGAGTTCACGTTTGGGAATATAGGAAGAGTGGGGATCAAGGTCTTTTAGCGTAGCGATGATGGCATGCTCAACCAATTCATCCATCTCCACCGAATCGATGTAGGCATAGTCGAGTATCTGGTACACGGCCACCAGCTTCTGGATGTTGTCCCTTACTTCCTGGCTCTGGCCTTTCAGACCGGGCAGGGCGATGGCCATCATCAGGATGAACAACATGAATGTCCGGATCATTTTATTGGGCATGATAAAAATATTTAATGTTTGGGATGTTCAAAAGTAGTTAAAAAGCCCGACCGGCCATGAAAATTGCCTGTCAGGCATGTTAAAAAAAGTTAACGGCCGGGATATCATCATTTTTTTCTGTATCCGGTCGCAATGATCAGTATGCCAGCAGTTCCTTTGCCGCATCATAGATCTTGTCTGCATTGGGGAGGATGGCTGCTTCCAGAATCCTGTTAAACCCCACCGGTGTGAAAGTTGACCCGATCCGCCTGACGGGGGCATCGAGGTATTCAAAGGCCCTGCTGCTGACCAGGGCGGCAACCTCCCCGCCGAAGCCGGCAAATACCTTGTCCTCGTGTACCACCATGACCCGCCCGGTCTTTTTCACAGAATTGATAATGGCTTCTTCATCAAGCGGCACCAGGGATCTCAGATCGAGCACTTCCACTTCATAGCCGTCTTCTTCTTTAAGCTTCGCGGCAGCCTTCAGGCAGAGGTGGGTTGTATTTCCGTAGGTTATCATACTCAGTTGTGAACCTTCCCGCCTCACCCGTGCCTTGCCAAAAGGAACCTCAAATCCTTCAGGCACCTGTGCTTCGGCCTGCGGGTCATTGTAAAGGGCTTTCGGCTCGAGGAACATGCTGGGGCCTTCCGACCGCATGCAGGTACGCAGCAATCCCGCCGCATCATCGGCAAATGACGGATACACGATTCGTATGCCGGGCAAGGTTGCCAGGGCACCCTCGATGGTTTGCGAATGATACAAACCTCCGCCGATGTATCCTCCCGAAGCAAGCCTGATGGTGACATTGGCCGAAAACTGTCCGTTCGTACGCCAGTAGTCGTGCGTAAGTTCAAGCAACTGCTCCATGGCAGGCCAGAAATAATCGGCAAACTCCGCCCCTTCCACCACCACACGGATCTTTTTGTCGAAACGGCTCATACCGTTGGCTGTACCGACAATAAAATCCTCCGCAATAGGCGCATTGAAAACGCGTTTGGCGCCAAACTCCTGCTGCATGCCCTTGGTTACATTAAAGATGCCTCCCTTATCCTTGTTGGCAATGTCCTGCCCCCAGATAAAAGTATCGGGATTTCGCCTGAACTCTTCTTTCAGGGTATTGTTCAGGGCTTCGATAAAACGCATTTTACTGCCGCTGCCGTCGGGGATGCCGTCCTTGAATTTTTCCGGCACCCAGGGCTCAGGAATGACGAAGTCGAATATGGAAGCGGGATCAGGATCGGGGGATGCAATGACCTTTTTATGGGCGGCCGAGATCTCTTTTTTAGCTCTGGCGTCGAGTTCGTTAAGGTGGTCTTCGGTAAAAATACCCGAGTAAACCAGCCGTTCCCTGTATCTTTTCAGGGGGTCCTGCCCGATGGCTTCCGACAGTTCCTGATCATCGCGGTAAAGCTCATGGCGGTCGGAATTGGAATGCGAACCCATGCGCACGCAGTTTGCATGAACGATCACGGGTTTTCCGTTCTCCAGCACCCATTTCTTTGCCAGGGTCATGGCATTCATGGAATTGAAAACATCCTTGCCGTTACAATATATGATCTCCAGGTTTTTAAAACCTTCGAAGTTCGTGGCGGCATAGGGGTTGGCCGTCTGGTCCTTCTTGGGCACCGAAATACCATACTCATTGTCCTGGAAAACGAATATCACGGGCAGTTCTTCATTCGACGCCCCGTTGATGGCTTCGTACACATAGCCTTCGGAAGTTGAAGACTCGCCCTGGGAACTGATGGCCACACCGCCGTTGCCATAATATTTCATGGCCCTGGCCACGCCAACCGCGTGCAGGGTATGGTTACCGGTACAGGAAGATACGTTATGGATATTCCATTCGGGTTTTGCAAAGTGGTTTGACATGTGCCGCCCGCCACTGGCAATATCATCTTTCTTGGAAAGCCCGTTGAGGATGATCTCTTCGGCATTCAGGCCCGCCGAGATCGTCGTAAGCATGTCGCGGTAATAAGGGAACAAATGGTCTTTTTTTCTGTCAAAGACCTGGCCGATGGCAAGTTGTATGCCGTCGTGCCCGGCATAGGGTGCATGATATGACCATCCCAGTGCCTGCTTCAGGTAATTCGGCGCCTTTTCGTCGAGCTGCCGGCCCAGTGTCATCAGGTAATACCATTCCTCGAGGACTTTGGGATCGGTATTCTTGATACTGAATATCTTATCTTCGCTTTTAACTTTCAACCGTTTGTTCCTGTACATGATCTCTATTGTTTTCGGGTGTTCCAAAAAAAATACCTGACAAAATATGGCTTTAAGGCCATTAAAGTTCAACAATTATCGGGCAGGTATTGTTCAGGCCTTCGATCGTTGAATACGTGGTTCAAGGGGGTGATCATTTTATCACGGGAAAGGGCGGGATCGATCATTTGCCTGATGATGGCGGGCTCCTGTTCCGCCGCCTTTGCCACCACATCGCCTGATGGCAGGATTACCATCGAGCCACCGTTGAATGTAAGTTCGCCTTCGCTTCCCGTACGGTTGGCCGTGAGGATGCTGATCCTGTTCATCAGCGCAATGCCGGGCAAAACCTTTGCAGCGTTTTGCGTCAGCAGATTCGAAGGGTGGCAGACCAGTTCGGCTCCTTTCATGGCCAGGATGCGCCATGGCTCGGGAAAAAGATAATCGAAGCATATCTGCAGACCCAGGCGGCAAAATCCGGTATCATAAACACAAAGGCCGCCTGTTCCCGGTGTAAAGAGTTCCTTTTCGTTCATGAAAAGATGCATTTTACGGTAGATGCCCCGTATGCCATCCGGCCCCAGCAGTATGGCAGCATTATATATCTTATCCCCCGACCTTTCGTTAAAACCCGACACGATGTATTGCCTGTTTTTGGCAGCCACCGACAGCAGCATGGATATGTAGCGGCTTTTGCGGGGTTCTTCGGACAATAGCCATGCTGCTTCGCGGTTTGGGAAATTGTATCCCGTCGAAGCCAGCTCCGGCAGGACGACCAGCCTGGCACCGGCAGCCTCCGACAGGTAATCCCCGATCAGGGCGGTGTTGGCATCGATATCACCCCAAACCGGTGTAAACTGTATGATGGCAGACTCAAACTTCATCACTCCCTGATTATGGTGAATTCCCCGTTGGGCTCAAGCCTGATTATTCGTGAAGCCCTTGTTTTTATGACCCTGTCGCGATGATGGTCCACCACATAGTCGACCCCTTTCATGATCACCTGGGGGATCTGCTTGAAGGTGATCGGGTCTTCGGAACCGGATATATTGGCAGATGTGGATACGATGGGTTTGCCAAACATCCTGATCAGCTCCCTGCAAAAAGGATCCCGTGTTACCCTGATGGCGATGCTGCCGTCGGCGGCAATCACATTTTTGGCCAGGCCTTTCGCATCACTGAAGATTACGGTCAGCGGGCTGTTTATGCTTTTTAACAAGTCGCCGGTGATGTCCGGAACCTCTTTCACATAAAGGGGAAGTTTCTGCTCGTCATCGAGCAGAATGATCATGCTTTTGGTTTCCACCCGGTTTTTGAGCTTGTAAATTCTGTCGACCGCCTGCTGGTTGGTTGCATCACAACCAATGCCCCAGATGGTATCGGTGGGATAAAGGATGATCTTGCCTGTGTTCAGGTACTCAAGTGTCCGGTTGATCTCTTCTTTCACTTTTCGTCAGGTTTTCAATGAATGCGTTTAAGTAATTGATCCAATTCTATCGTATATGCACAATCAAAATGTTTTTCGGGACATTCCCTGCGGCCATGCAAGCCACAGGGCCTGCAGGCCAGGGATTCCGGTGTTTCGACGACATATGAATCATCAGACAGGGGACCGAAGCCAAAATCCGGCAAGGTTGAACAGAAGATTGCCGTAACGGGGGCGTTGACCGCCGAGGCCAGGTGCATGGGGGCCGAATCGTTCACGAAATTCATTGCCGCATCCCTGAGCAGGGCTGCCGTTTGCAGCAGTGTAAGCTTGCCGGCCAGGCTCATGGCCTGCAGATGTCCCGAATTTCTGATGATCTCATCGCAAAGCTTTTGGTCGCCGGCAGATCCAAGGAAATAAACATGCAGTCCTTCAGGCAGTTTCTTCAGGAAAGCCGTCCACTGTTCAGCGGGAAATTGTTTTGTATACCAGAGCGAGGCTGGCGCGATACAAATATACCGATGCGTTTTGTATTGGGAAACCAGGGCAAGGTCGTGTGCCGAAGGGTACAATACGGGCCTCCTTACGGGGTCTTTTACAAGGTGCTTAACCAGGGAGAGGTTGCGGTCCACTTCGTGTATGCCTGGCTCCCCGATGCGGTGTTTTACCCTGTGCGAAAAAAACAGTGAAAAAGGATTCTTGTTAAAGCCAATCCTTATTCCGGCCCGAGAAAAAGCTGTGAGCAAGCCGGTAAGGAAAAAACGCTGCACATTGATGAGCAGGTCGTAACGTTCCGCCTGTACCTCCTTGAGAATGAAATAAAGGTTTTTAAGTTTGGCCCCGGCCTTATCCCACACATACAATTTCCTGAGGAAGGGATGACCCGTGAACAGGGTTTCCGTTCCCCTTTTCACCATGAGGTCGATCATGGCATCCGGGTATTGCCTGTGCATGGCCTCAAGCACGGGAGTTACCAGGATCACGTCGCCGATAGAGGCGGTTTGTATGATGAGTATTTTTTTCAAACCAAGCGTTTTTCTTTACCTACACCGGAACATTGAAAGTCCTGAGGGCCTCATTCAGGGATGTTTTCATATCCGTGGAAGCCTTTCTTTTACCAATGATGAGGGCACATTGTACCTGGTATTCGCCGGCGTTGAATTTTTTCGGATAACTTCCGGGAATGACGACCGAGCGTTCGGGTATCACCCCCCTGTATTCGACCGCTTGTTTCCCGGTAACATCGATGATGCGGCTGGAGGCCGTGAGTACCACGCCGGCTCCCAGCACGGCTTCCTTTTTCACATGTACGCCTTCCACTACGATGGACCTGGACCCGATGAAGCAATGGTCCTCAATGATGACCGGGGCGGCCTGCACCGGTTCCAATACTCCGCCAATACCGACACCCCCGCTGAGATGCACATGCCTGCCGACCTGTGCGCAGGAGCCGACAGTAGCCCAGGTGTCGATCAGGGTACCCTCATCCACCCAGGCCCCGATATTGACATAAGAGGGCATCATAACCACCCCCTTGCTGATGAAGGAACCGTAACGGGCAATGGCGTGCGGCACCACGCGCACGCCCAGTCCGGGATAGTTTTCCTTCAGCCCGATCTTATCGTAAAACTCCATGGGGCCGGCCCGGGAAACGGCCAGCTCCGTAATGGGAAAATACAGGATCACCGCTTTCTTCACCCATTCATTAACCTGCCAGCCATCGCCCGCAGGCTCTGCCACCCTCAGTTGCCCCTTGTCGAGCAGGCCGATCACCTCCCGAATGCCTTCCTGCACATCTTCACGCCCAAGCAGGGAACGATCATCCCAGGCTGCTTCAATACGGTTTTTTAATTTCTCTGCTTTCATCACCGGCTTATAATAACTTTCAAAATTAGACAATTTCCACCGAAAACTCAATGTTTCAGGCCAAACAGGTGCAAAAAAAATATAATTTTGCATTGCCTGTCAGCTGTCCGTTCAACAACAGCTGGCCAAAAGGCTGAACATAATCAATGAATAACTTGTTCGTTATACGGTTAACGATATAGACCGAATATGGGAAGGATCCTTGCCATCGATTTTGGACTGAAGCGGACCGGCATTGCCGTGACCGACACGCTCGGCATGATAGCCAATCCGCTCACTACTGTTGCCACTGCCGGATTGATGCATTTTCTTCAGGATTACATTTCCGCCGAGGATGTTGACTGTGTGGTAGTGGGTGAGGCCCGGCAAAAGGATAACAGCCCGTCGGAATCGGAAGTCCACATCAGGCCTTTCCTGAAAAAGTTCAGCAAGGCATTTCCGGGCATGCCAATAAAAAGGGTTGATGAACGTTTTACATCGAAGATTGCGGCACAGGCCATTCTCGATTCGGGCATCAGCAAAAAGAACAGGAGAGACAAATCGCTCATCGACAAGGTCAGTGCTGCCATCATTCTGCAGACCTACCTCGACATGAAAAAAATTTAACACTAAACAGCGCCATGATTTTGCCAGTTGTAGCTTATGGTCATCCTACCCTGAAAAAGGTAGCCGGCGAGATCGAACCCAGGCATCCCGGGCTTGATGAGTTGATAGAGAACATGTTTGAGACCATGTACGCCTCTTCCGGTGTCGGGCTGGCAGCCCCACAGGTAAATGAGTCGATCAGGCTGTTCATCGTGGATGCCACCCCTTATGCAGAGGAGCATCCTGAAGCGCGCGACTTTAAAAAGGTTTTCATAAACCCCTTCATTCTTGATGAGAGCGGCGAAGAATGGAGTTTCAACGAAGGATGCCTCAGTGTGCCAACGGTGAGGGAAGACGTGATCAGAAAGCCCGTTATCACCCTTGAATACCACGACCGCGATTTCAATCTGGTGGAAGAAAAATATGACGGTCTTATCGCCCGGATCATCCAGCACGAATACGACCACCTGGAGGGGACCCTTTTCGTGGAAAAGATCAATCCTTTGCGAAGGCTGCTCCTGAAGAGGAAATTGCATGACATTTCAACCGGGAATATTGATGTTGACTACAAGATGATCTTCCCCAACAAGCCAAGGAGAAAAAGATAAACAACAATAAAAACCACGACACATATGAAAGGATTTACAAGAATTATGCTTATTCCGGCCCTGCTGCTGGGCCTGGCAGCCTGCTCCCCATCCGGTAACACGGATATTGACAAGATCAATGAAGCCGAGGAACAATTATTCAGTTCGGAGGATGCATTTATCAACCGGGAGAAAGCCCTGCAGCTTGTTGAGATGTACCTCGGCTATGCCGACAAAAATCCCGGCGACAGCATGGCTGTTGAGTATTTGTACAAGGGGGCCGAGTTTTACATGAACATGGCCGAAGGCCGAAAGGCAGTTGAACTGTATGACCGTATCATCAGGGAATACCCTGATTTCAGGAAGGGTCCCGAGTGCTTGTTCCTGAAGGGATATGTATATGAAAACTATCTTGGCGAGCTGGAGATCGCCGAAGCCATTTACAAAGAGTTTCTTGAAAAATATCCCGACAGTGAGTTTGCCGACGATGCCGAGATATCCATTGAAAACCTGGGTAAGAGCCCCGAGGAGCTGATCAGGATGTTTGAAGAGCAGCAGATATTGAACGATCCGGAATAGAGCCGTTTCATAAAGGCATGCCAATGCCGGGGCCGCCCTGCCGGGCAGCCCCGGCATTTTTATTTGGCATAGCTGATGGCGCGGGTTTCCCTTATCACGGTGATCTTGATCTGGCCCGGGTAGGTCATTTCGTCTTGTATCTTCCGCGAAAGGTCGTAGGATATCTGATTGGCTTCCTGGTCAGTAACCTTTTCGGCCCCGACGATCACGCGCAGTTCCCTTCCTGCCTGGATGGCATAGGTCTTTACCACGCCCGGGTAAGCGAGGGCCAGATCTTCAAGCTTATTGAGCCGCTGAATGTAGGCTTCGGCCACCTCACGCCTTGCGCCCGGCCGCGCACCGGATATGGCATCGCAAACCTGGACGATCGGCGCAATGAGCGATTCCATTTCGATCTCATCGTGGTGAGCCCCGATGGCATTGCAAATGTCGGGGCTTTCCTTGAATTTTTCAGCCATTTTCATCCCCAGGATGGCATGTGGCAGATCAGGCTCATTGTCGGGCACCTTTCCAATGTCGTGAAGCAGGCCCGCCCTTTTGGCCTTTTTGGGACTGAGCCCCAGTTCCGAAGCCATGGTGGCGCAGAGGTTGGCCACTTCAATGGAATGCTGCAGAAGGTTCTGCCCGTATGATGAGCGGTATTTCATCTTGCCAACCATCCTGATCAGCTCATGGTGCATGTTGTGTATGCCCAGGTCGATAGCGGTACGCTTGCCGGTTTCGACGATCTCCTGCTCGATCTGTTTACGGGTTTTTGCCACAACTTCCTCAATCCTGGCCGGGTGGATACGGCCGTCGGTTACCAGCTTGTGCAGTGACAGCCTGGCGATCTCCCTGCGCACCGGGTCGAAACCCGACAGGATAATCGCCTCCGGCGAGTCATCGATGATGATCTCAATGCCGGTGAGCGACTCCAGGGCGCGGATGTTGCGCCCTTCACGGCCAATAATCCGGCCCTTTACCTCATCGCTCTCGAGATGGAATACCGAAACCGTATTTTCAATGGCGTGCTCAACGGCCGTACGCTGGATCGACTCTATCACGATCTTCTTAGCCTTTTGGTTGGCGGTGAGCTTGGCCTCATCAACCACTTCGGCAATGAAGACCTGTGCTTCCGAGCGCGCATCTTCCAGCAGGGTTTCCTTTAGCTCGTTCCTGGCCTCAGCGGCCGATAAGCCCGAAATGGATTCAAGCTTAACGACCTCCTCCTTGATCATCTTGTCGAGGTCTTGCTGCTTTTTCGCCAGGATCTCAAGCTGGCCGTTCAGGTTTGAACGGATCATATCGACTTCGTTCTGTTTGCGCTGAAGTTCTTCGTATTTTTTGGAAAGGCCCGATTCTTTCTGCTTAATCCTGTTTTCGGCCTGCTGCAACTGGTTGTTCTTTTCGTTGATGACCGCGTCGTGCTCGATCTTGAGTTGCAGGAATTTTTCCTTGGCCTGCAGGATTTTATCTTTCTTGTAAACTTCGGCCTTTTCCATCGCTTCGCGAAGCAGCTTCTCGCTCTTCTTTTCAACCGCCTTCCTGAGCAGGGTCCCGGTGACAAGCGCTCCGGCCAACAGGCCCGCAACACCGGAAACGACAATATATACGATATCTAACATCTCTACTGGTATTTAATTAAACAAATAATTAATGACAGCAGCAAATGAAAGCGGGAACCGGAAAATACTGATGACGGGATATCAGGAAAGGCCGCTACCGGCGAAATGCCTGAAAATAAAAAAAACCCGCAATAATTCAAGGGTTAAGAAACCCCGGATAGACATGGATAGGGATGCCAAGCAGGTCGAACTTCCACTGTCCCTGCATGGCAGGGATCCCGCCGGAGCGGGCTGAGGCCTGTTCTAACTACTTATGAGCAAACCCTAATGAATGTAATGTTGAGTTTACAAACCAAAAATGAATTAATGCGGGTATATTTTAATATTTTCAAAGAACGCCGGCGGGGACTAACCCTCGATGTGTTCAGCAAGCAATTTTTCCAGGGCATCCAGGCTGACAATCAATTCCTTTTGCCTGGATTCACCATCAGCCAGGGCTTTTAACGATTTGGTGGCGAAAAGCAACGACACCATCGAAAGTAAATCCTGGTTATCGTTAAAAGCGTACATTTTTGCATATTCTTCAATCTTTTCATTAACTAACCTGGCAGCCTTTCGTATGACCTCTTCCTCATCTGTCCTGACCGTCATTTTGTAAGGACGATCCGCTATTTTGACTGTTATCGCTAATTCATCCATAAGGTCCCTGCGCCAATCAAGGCTACATTACTGATCCAAAAGTCCCACACATTTATCAATTTCCCGCAAGAGTTCATCAATCTTCGCTTTCACTTCTATTGAACCTTTGCTTGTTGTCAGTGATTTTGTGATTTTTAGTTTTACAATTTGTTCCTTAAAATCTGATATTTCTATTTTTTGTGATTCAATTAGTGCTAAAAGCTCTGCATTCCGGGTTCGTAAATCAGCACATTCGTGCTTCAATTTCCGGTGCCGGTCAAGGAGTTCCAAAACCTTTTCTTCAATTCTGGAAACGATATTCCCTGCCTGCTCCATTTTGCTGCTTAAGCAAATATTTTTACAAAAATAAACAATTCCTGTTCAATTGCAATGCCCCATCATGATTTTCCGGTCAATATCGCCCCGCTCAATGATCTAAAGTCATAAAAATGTGCGACTTTTTCGCAAAAAAGGTATTAACAGAAAGAAGGCAATGAAAGCAACGAGCCATGATGGATTTAAAAAACGTTCCCGAATCCTTTTTTCATTTTTTATGGAAATACAGGATGCTGAAACCCGGATTAACGACCTTTCAGGGTCAAAGCCTGCAGATCCTGCATCCCGGAATACACAACCATGATGCAGGCCCCGATTTCCAATGTGCCAGGATCAGGCTTGACGACACGGCCTGGGCGGGGAATGTTGAAATCCACCTGCGGGCTTCCGACTGGTACCGGCACGGGCATCAGCGCGACGAGTCGTACAGGAACGTGATCCTGCATGTGGTAGCCGAACGCGATTGCGTGGTTAAGGACATAAACGGCCATGAAATGAATACCCTTTGTATCGACGGCTGTTTCGACCCGGAGCTTATCATGCGTTACCGTGAGATCATTGGCAACCTGCTCTGGGTACCCTGCATGAACCTCCTGAAAAAAAGCCTTCCCCTCATCAGGCTTAACATGGTGAACAGCATGGGCATTGACAGGCTGAAAGAAAAAACGGCCGTGGTTACGGAAATGTATGCCGGCTGCAACAACGACTGGGAAGAGTGTTGTTACCGGCTTATTTCGAAACAGTTCGGCGCCAGGATCAACACCACGCCATTTGAGATGCTTGCTTGCTCGCTGCCGGTGAGGCTTCTGATGAAATACCATCATGAATCCTTCCAGGCCGAGGCCTTGCTGTTCGGGCAGTCGGGCCTGCTGAAACGCCGCCTGAGAGGGGAATACCCGCGAAGACTAAAAAAGGAGCATGCATACCTGGCACAAAAGCACAGCCTGGTGCCCATGCCCGGTTATCTCTGGAATTTCCTCCGCCTGCGGCCGGCCGGGTTCCCCACCCTGAGGATCGGCCTGCTTGCAGCGCTATACACCAAATACCAGAGTGTTTTCCAGGAGATCATCACCGCCGCGAGCATACAGGAGCTCCGCGGGATATTCAGCCTTACGGCCTCCGCCTACTGGGATGAGCATTATGTTTTCGACAAGAAAAGCAAAACGCTTAAAAAAAAGTTCGGCGAACTGGGCATTCAGCTGCTGTTGATAAACGCCATCATACCCCTGATCTACGCCTATGGCATGCAAAGCGGGCAGAACGTCTTTCTGAACCGGGCCGTTGAATTTCTCGAATCACTCCCCCCCGAGGACAACGCCATAACCCGGAGATGGCGGCAAGCCGGCATTGCGGCTGCCAACAGCCTCGAGACGCAAGGCCTGCTGCAACTGAAGAAAGTGATGTGCGACCGGAAACGCTGCCTCGATTGTTCCATCGGATACCAGATACTGAAACAGCCCTGATATCCTCCCTGCGTCCCGAAAATTATTTAGAACCATTCTTTACTGCAATGAAGCCATATAAAGGAATTCAAAGACTGAACAGGATTTTTTATTTTAGCTGCACCTAAGCCAAAACTATGCATCCGATACTCCAGTCGATCGACGAAGTGATCCAGTCATATAATAATTATATCGGCAGTTATGCCGTGCTGGCCATGCTGGTACCCACCGGCATATATTTCATCATCAGGCTCAAATTCCTGAATGTGACCAAACTTTTCCATTCTCTCAGGGTAGTGGCGGGCAAATACGACAAAAAGGGCGACAAGGGCGATGTGAACCATTTCAAGGCCCTGACCACTGCGCTCTCGGCAACCGTTGGGACAGGGAATATTGTCGGGGTTTCGCTGGCCATCTATTTTGGAGGGCCCGGGGCCATCTTCTGGATGTGGGTAACGGGCTTTCTTGGCATGATCCTTAAATATGCCGAGTGCACCCTTTCGCATAAGTTCAGGCGTTTCAACTCCGACGGCACCGTATCCGGCGGCCCGATGTATTATATGGAGCACGGGCTTAAGAGCAAACTCGGCAAAGGCGCCAGGGTGCTTGCCGTGATCTTCGCCATTGCCACCATCCTTTGTTCACTGGGCACCGGGAACATGGCGCAGGCCAACTCCATCACCGATGCCCTGTCATCAAGTTACAATATTGAAGTATGGTTGTCGGGCCTCGTGATCACGGGACTTGTCCTGCTGGTTATCGTCGGGGGCATCAGGCGCATTGCCGAGGTCACTTCCTTTCTTGTTCCTTTTATGGCCATCATGTATTTTATTGCGGCCGTAACGGTACTGGCCATCATGCATGCCGAGATACCGGCGGCTTTCCGGCTGATCTTCCACGATGCTTTCCATGGAGAATATGCCAGGGAAGCCGGCTTGCTCGGGGGGCTTTTCCTGGCCATGACCTGGGGGATCAGGCGGGGCTTGTTCTCCAACGAGGCCGGGCAGGGCTCCGCCCCCATTGCCCATGCTGCAGCACGTACCGAATACCCGGCACGGGAAGGCCTGGTAGCCTCCCTGGAACCGCTGATTGACACGCTCATCATCTGCACCCTCACCGCCCTGGTCATCATTGTGACCGGCGCCTGGCAGGAAGACATCATGGGTGTGGGCATGACCCTCGTTGGCATGAGCACCGGCCTCGAACATATCGGCCTGCACGCATGGGCCCTCCATATCGTTACGCTGGGACTGCTCCTGTTTGCCTTCTCAACGGTGATCAGCTGGTCATACTACGGTTCCCGCGCAGCCAACTACCTGCTGGGCGAAAAATATATCAAACCCTACAGCTACCTCTATGCCATCTTCGTCTTCCTGGGGTCGGTCTTCAGCATCGAGCTTGTCTGGCATTTCGTCGACATGGTGATCACCTTCATGACCATCCCCAACCTTATTGCCCTGATCCTCCTTTCGGGTGTGATCGTGCGTGAAACGAAAAGCTATTTTGACAAGATGAAGGAATTGAAAAATCAAAGCAGGGGTCGATGAAAGGGGTATGGCACCGGAGGGGCTTGCTTCCTGCAATCATGCTTGCAGCTGCAATGATCATGATGGCCTTTCCCTGCCGGGCGGAAAACCCGCCACCCTCCGACACGAGCCTGCATACGAAAGAGGCTTACACCCTGAGCCACCGTATCAACCAAGCCTTTACGCCCATGGTGGATGTACTGGTGGATATCCTTTTCTGGGATCCCTTTTCCTGGTCGGGGATCTACGACGACCAGGTGTACGACAAAGAGGGCGCGGCTGTGGTTGATGCCGCCGGCGAACCCGTTACGGCGCCCCTGAAGCTCATCGTGCTGTGGCTGATCTTTGGCGGATTGTTCTTTACCGTCTTCATGCGTTTTATCAGCATACGCGGATTCCGGCATGCCATCGGTCTTGTACGGGGCCGTTACGACCATCCCTCCGACCATGGGGAAGTATCGCATTTCCAGGCGCTCACCACCGCACTCTCCGCTACGGTAGGCCTTGGCAACATTGCCGGGGTAGCCATCGGCATCACCATCGGCGGGCCGGGGGCCACCTTCTGGATGATCCTGGCCGGGCTGATCGGCATGTCGTCCAAATTCGTGGAATGCACACTCGGAGTCAAATACAGGAAAATAAACGAAAAAGGGGAAGTATCCGGCGGCGCCATGTACTACCTGAAGTATGGCCTGAAAAAGAAGAACCTGGGTTGGCTCGGCATCATACTGGCCTTTCTCTTCTCGGTGATGGTGATCGGCGGATCGGTGGGAGGCGGCAACATGTTCCAGTCCAACCAGGCTTTCAAACTTTCGGAAACCTTCTTCCCGGGCATCGCCGATTTCGGTGCCTGGTACGGAGTCGTGCTGGCCTTTTTCGTCGGACTGGTCATCATCGGCGGCATCCGCAGCATTGCCAAAGTAACGGCCAGGATCGTCCCCCTGATGGCCATACTCTATGTGGGCACCGCCCTGATCATCATTGCCATGAACATCAACTACGCCGGCACTGCCCTTCAACTGATCTTCGACGGCGCATTCTCACCCGAAGCGATGAAGGGGGGCTTTATCGGCGTGCTGATCTATGGCTTCCAGCGGGGAGCATTCTCCAACGAGGCAGGCATCGGCAGTGCCTCCATCGCCCACTCAACGGCAAAAACCAACGAGCCTGTCAGTGAAGGGATCGTCGCCCTGCTCGAACCCTTCATCGACACGGTGATCATCTGCACCATGACCGCCCTGGTGATCATCTTCAGCGGCTACTGGAATGACCACTCCGGCCTAACCGGCGTGCAGCTGACCTCCGCGGCCTTCGGATCGGTATTCCCCTGGTTCCCTTACCTGCTGCTGGCGGCCGTTACGCTCTTTGCCTTTTCAACCCTGATCTCCTGGTCGTACTATGGACTGAAAGGTTTCGACTACTTGCTGGGTGGATTCGGGCAAAAGATTTTTGGCACACGAAAAGTCACCAATATCATCTTCCAGCTATTCTTTCTGTTTTGCATCGTGGTAGGCGCATCCTCCGATATGGCCGCCGTAACCGACTTCTCGGACATGATGATACTGTGCATGGCATTCCCGAACATAGCCGGCCTGCTGCTCCTGGCACCGGAAGTCCGCCGCGACCTCATCTCCTACATGAAAAGGCTGAAATCAGGAGAGATCAGGCGCTACCGATGAAGCCGACCCGTCCGGGCACGGATCGGTTCCGGCCAGGTCAACGGCAGCTGATAACTTCCGTATCCCCGTTCATGACTCCCTGCCGGGAATTATGATTTCTTTTGTAATATTGCATGTCGATAATCAACAGCGAAGCAAATGGCCAATCCTGACGCAAGCAAAAGAGATAATTTCGGTTCCCGGATTGGCATCATCGCGGCAGCGGCCGGTTCGGCCATCGGACTGGGGAATATCTGGAGATTTCCTTACGTAGCCGGCGAGAACGGTGGTGCCGCCTTCCTTATCATATACGTATTGTTTATTATCGCCATCGGCCTGCCCATCATGTTGTCAGAGCTGCTGATCGGCCGGCGCGCCCAAAAGAATGCCTTCGGATCATTCAAGCTGCTGAAGCCCGGGCAGCCATGGTACCTTTTCGGGCTGGTTTGCGTGGGCGCCGCCTTCATGATCCTGGCCTATTATTCAACCATCGCCGGCTGGACGCTTGAGTACCTTTTGCAGGCAACTTTGAACGGTTTCAGCGGGAAATCGACACCGGAGCTCGAGAACATGTTCAGCAGCTTTCAGCGGGGCGGGATGATGCCCGTTGTGTGGCAGGGGGTATTCATGTTCATGACCGCCTTTATCGTATTCAGGGGGATTAAAAAAGGCATTGAAAAGTATACCAAAATACTCATGCCCCTGCTTTTTGTGCTGATCGTCATTATCTGTATCCGCTCCGTCAGCCTTCCGGGCGCCGGCGAAGGGCTGAAGTTCCTGTTCAACCCTGATTTTTCCAAAATCAATGCCAACGTAATACTGGAAGCCCTGGGGCAGGCGGCCTTTTCGCTCAGCATCGGGATGGGCGTGCTGATCACCTACGGTTCATACGTAAGCAGGAAAGACAACCTCACACAATCGGCCTATGCCATCACGGCAGCCGATACGATCATTGCCATACTGGCCGGCATTGCCATCTTTCCGGCGGTTTTTGCCTTTGGCATCAAACCCGACGAAGGGCCGGCTCTGATATTCATCACCCTGCCAAACATATTCCAGTCGATGCCGGGCGGATATTTCTGGGCCATCATCTTTTTTATCCTGCTGGCCATCGCCGCCCTCACCTCAACCATCAGCATACTCGAGATCGTAGTGGCCTATGTGTCGGAAGAACTGAAGCTGAGCCGCAAAAAAGCCACCATCGTATCTGCAACGCTTATCTTCATGCTGGGGATCTTCTGCACCCTTTCGCAGGGGCCCCTCGACAATCTCGGGCTGTTCGGCAAGAACCTTTTCTCCATCTTCGATTACCTGGCAGCCAACATCATCCTGCCCCTGGGCGCATTGATCATCGCCGTCTTTACAGGGTGGTTCCTCGGGAAACGCAATGTCAGGGATGAGATCACCAACGGCGGACGATTCAAAGGCCGCCTCTTCAGCACTTTCATGACCATTATCCGTTTTGTGGCCCCCATAGCCATTGCCATTGTTTTCCTGAACGGCCTGGGCCTGATCGACTTTTCATCCTTTTCAGCCACCCCCTGAGCCCGGCTTGCCGGCCTGTTCCTGCATTGGCCTGACAAGGTTTTGATGCCGGCCATTCAAATTGTTGAAAAAAAAATGGTGACATTCCGGCATTTTGGGTATTAACAGATACAAGCCCCGCCGAAATGAAAAAAACGCATCTGCCGCTGGAACAGGTAAAAGCATTCCTCGCCTTTAATTATGCCGAGAGACGCGGAATAATTGCATTGATAATGCTGATCGTCATGGCAGAAAGCGCCAATGCCCTGCTCCCGCAATTCATCAAACCAAAGAAGGCCGGCTTACCGGCATTTGCCGAAGAGGTACGTCAATTCAACGCCAGGCTAAGTGTTGAAGAAATTTCAAATGATACGGTAAAGTCGCAAAAACAGGAAAAACCGGTATATACAAAGCCGCGTTACCAGGAAAAAAAAACCGCCGCGGGACAAATCCCCCTGATGATAGAGATAAACACTGCAGACACTACACAACTCATCAAACTCAAAGGGATCGGCCCTGTTTTTGCGGCCCGTATCCTGAAATACCGGGAAATCCTGGGCGGTTTTTTTTCTCCGGAACAACTGCTTGAAGTCTACGGAATGGACAGCCTGCGCTACGATATGATAAAAGAACATGTGAAGGCCGACACCGGCCGGATCATAAAGATGAATGTAAACGAAGCGGAATTCAAAACGCTGCTGAAGCATCCCTACCTGGACTATGAAACCGTAAAGGCAATTTTCAATTACCGTGACAGGAACGGCAGCATCAGCTGTGCCGACACGCTCAGGAAAGTGGTTGGTTATGATCCAATGTTCAGAAAAGTGCAGCATTACCTGAACTATTGATGTTTCACAAATTTGATATAGTAAGGGTATTCCCCCATGAAATGCTTTTTTACTATCAAAGCATACCCGGCCGGGGATTTGAATGATTTTTGTTTCTTTGCAAAAACAATGACCGAATGGCAAAGACCCTGAAAAAACGCTTCGGCTTTCCCGCCACTTTCTGGACGGCGAACATCATGGAGTTATTCGAACGCTGGGCCTGGTATGGCATTTTCATTTTACTGGCCCTCTATTTTACGGGCTCAAAGGATGAAGGAGCTCTGGGCTTCACGCAGGGACAAAAAGGCCTGCTCATGGGAACGGTGGTCGGCATACTGTATATTTTGCCGACCATCACCGGCGCCATAGCCGACAAGTTCGGATACAAGCGGATCCTTATAATCTCATATCTTATCCTGGGAAGCGGCTACCTGATGATGGCGTATGTAACCACCTACGCTTCCATGTTCCTTGCCTTCCTGTATCTGGCACTGGGGGCAGGGCTTTTCAAGCCCGTGATCACCGCTACCATTACTAAAACCACTACCGAAAAAACAGCATCGCTGGGATTTGGCATTTTTTATATGATCGTGAATGTAGGGGCTTTTATCGGTCCCGTGGTTGGCTCGAAATTGAGGGAACTCGACTGGAAATATGCTTTCTGGATGTCATCGGCAGCGATCATTCTGAACCTCTTATTGCTTTTGTTCTTTTACAGGGAACCCCCGAGGGAAAAACGGAGGGAACCGCTCGGGAGGATCATCCGCGAGATTCTCCGAAACCTCGGGAAAGCACTGTCCGATACCAGGCTGGTCATCTTCCTGGTGATCATTACGGGATTCTGGACCATGTACAACCAGTTGTTCTTTACGCTCCCGGTTTTTATTGAGCAATGGGTAAATACGGCTGCCATTTACCAATGGCTGTCGGGTATCTGGCCATGGCTGGCCAACTTCATCAGCACAGGCGAGGGCACCATCAACCCCGAAATGATCGTAAATATCGATGCGCTTTATATCGTGATCTTCCAGGTCCTCGTTTCATCCCTGATCATGAAATACAAACCCGTAAACACCATAATCACGGGATTTTTCATCAGTTCCATCGGCATCGCCCTCTGGTTTATCACCCAGAACGGCTTTTACCTCTTCCTCTCCATTCTCATTTTTGCATTCGGGGAGATGGCCAGTTCACCCAGGATACTGGAATATATCGGCCGGATCGCCCCGAAAGACAAATTGGCCATGTACATGGGCACCTATTACCTTCCGCTGGCCGGCGGGAATTTCCTGGCCGGGATATTGTCCGGTGATGTTTATACCAGGATCAGTGATAAGTATTACCTTCTTTCACTTGAAATCAGTGCAAGGGGCCTTGACGTACCGCCGGTATCGGAGCATTTTTCGAAAAACGAATACTTTAACAGGGCCGCCGGCCTGATGAATATGAACCCGGGCGAGCTGACCGACTTTCTGTGGGCAAGCTATCATCCTTCAAACATCTGGATGCTGTTTTCGGGGATCGGCTTTGCCACTGTCATCATGTTATTGCTATACGACCGCTTTCTGACCAGGACAAAGCGCCCCCAGGCCGGGGAATCGGGGGATAAGGGGCAAAGCCCGGAATAATCCCTAAATATTTTCGAGCTTACAGGAATAACTGCCGGCAGGCACACTGCCGTTGCGTTCAATCGCCCTGATATACTGGCCGCAGTTGCTGCCGATACGGTTTTCTTCCCATTCGCCCACGCTTACGATCACCTCATAGCCTGCCAGCTTCAGTTCATCCGCAACAGCAGGGCCTTTAACGCCCGGAACGATCAATGAGTCAATTCCGTTAAGGGTGGCCTTAATGGTGGGATTCACAGGCGTGATCTTGATCAGGAACATACGGGGATCGAAGAATTTCAGCAATACGGAAGGGTCGAGGTGGTAGTTTTTCGAAAGGGCAAAATTCAGGCTCAGCTTTTTTCCGCCTTCCGAATAGAAACGCCCGCCGTAGGCAGCGATCTGTTCAAAATCCCATTTCCTGACCGGGATGAGTTCGTCGCGTTGGGTCATATCGGTACTGTGCAATGAAAACTGCAACTGGAAAGAATGATCATAGATATCCTTCTTTATTTGCAGCAAACGTTCAAAAAAGTGATCCGTACCATGGGGTGCCACCGACGAAAGGGAGGGCACGAAGTTGGCGACCGGGTATTCCCCGGGGAAACGCTCCAGTACTTCCAGCACGGCAGGATTGAATGACGGCTCACCCATCCTGGCAAACTGTACCTTAAACTTTTCGGTTTCGGGTTTTCCGGAAGGGAACCTTTGCCGAACAAGATAATCGATCTGGAAAAAGATCTCCTCCGCGCTCAGCCTGCCCCGGTAACTGCCGCCCGCATCGCAAAAACTGCAGTCGACCGGGCAGCCGAACAGCGTTGACACGATGATCACCCATTTTTTGCCGACATCAAACGGTGGCTGCACCGATTCAACAAATTCGATCAGTTTACCTTCGCTGTTACCGGCAACATATACCGAAGCGATCTTATTCGATTCAGTCTTACTGATTACTCTCATTCCTTCCTGATCCTGTCTTTGATGGCCATGGCAGCCCTGATTCCGTCGCCGGTGGCAACTGAGGTCTGCCTCACCATTCCGTTCCTGACATCTCCAATAACATATAAAAGGCCATCCGCTTCAAGTTGAGGCCGTAAGTTTAACATTTGCTCCGACAAACAATCAAGATCTGGTTCGCGGCCGGTGGCAAAAATAGTATAATCGTAATTACCGGCAGGCGATGAGTTTTCAACATATGTGATATTGTCCTGAGCCAGTGCCATTTCAAGCAGGGCAGGAACGCATTTTATCTTTGTTCCACGGTTGTGGATATGAACAGTATTCCGGGGCGATAGCGTCATTGCATAATCGAAGGCTGCATCCCCGGCACCTACTATGGCAATTCTTTTTCCTTCTTCGTGGCGTAATGGAAAAACCTCGGTATATCCTTCTCCCCTATGCTTTGGCTTGGTTCCGGTAGCCATCACAAAATACCGGGAAGTATATGTTGTACCATCACACTCCCCCACAAACCCCTTACTCATTTCAAAGTTCAGATTTCCAAGTTCAGCGTTCAGCGTTCTTATAGCAAAGCGCTCAACATGATCCTTCAATCTGCTAACCATCTCTATGCCTGATATCCCCTCCGGGTAACCAGGATAGTTATCCATCCTCCATGCATTCTTCACCAATCCGCCAATGCTGTCTTTCTCAATCAGCAAAGGGTCAAGGCCATAGCGCTTCAGCTGGATTGCACAGGCACAACCGGCCGGCCCGCCCCCTGCGATAATGATTTGCTCACCAGGCATTCAGAAGTTTGTTTATGAGAGAAAATGTATTCATTGGCCGTGCAAACATATAGGATAAATTCAGAAAAGCAGCCAGGTGAAATTCGTAGTTATATGCAGCTGTGGCATCAACCGGCATCACTACATCAAAGCCATGCACAAAAGCCGAGCGGGCGGTGGTTTCGCAACAAAGATTGGTCATCACTCCGCAAATGATCAGCTGTTCAATCCCTTTTTGACGGAGCTTTTCCTCCAGTCCGGTTTTATAGAATGCATCGAACTGACTTTTTTCCAGCACCTCTCCTCCCATGGATAATATATCGGCATATATTTCACTCCGTGCATCATCTGCTTTGATCAGTTCATTCCAGCGGATGCCCATCATGCCGGCATCTTCGTCAGTGTTCAAATGACGTGTCAAAATAACAGGTATCAGGAGGCCCTTGCATGCCTTCATCAATTTCAGAATATTGGGCAGGATCACAGGGGCAGAAGGGATGAATGCATGTTCATCTTCTTTAAGGAAATAGTATTGCATATCGATAACCAGCAATGCCATTTTCCCTGATTTTGGCTGAAAGGTCCGCACACCCGAATAATTCTTCACCTCCTCGATCATGGCTGCCGATTCGGTTTCGATTGTTTCAGGGCTGAAATACTGCTCTTTCATCCGCATTCATGATTAGTAATGGCGGTTCACAAACTTACATAAAAATCGACTGATTTCCCTAAAAAAACGAAAGCAGGGTTTTCCCGCCGGCGCGCTCCTCTGCCTGAAATCACTCCGCCAGCGAGAGGCATCTGATTGCTTAAAGCCAAACAGCCGGGTGGTCCCTCCCCCGGTGCCCGGGGTCGGGATGACCAGTGGTTGTTTACTGGCATTTGTGCATGGGCTGACACGGCATTTCGCCCGTTTCGAGCCCGCCGGCGCGCTCCTCTGCCTGAAATCACTCCGCCAGCGAGAGGCATCTGATTGCTTAAAGCCAAACAGCCGGGTGGTCCCTCCCCCGGTGCCCGGGGTCGGGATGACCAGTGGTTGTTTACTGGCATTTGTGCGT
>CAZHFC010000042.1:0-30410 GCA_964531985.1 uncultured Bacteroidales bacterium | reverse complement strand
ATGAATAACCACTTGGGTCTACCAAAGATAATGGATTATTCATACAATATGCATAGCAGTTAAGCCCTTGGGCAAAAGCGGTGGTTTGAATAATCGGGTCTGGACTAATAAATCTAGCTATCACCGGATCATATACCCTCCCATTCATGTTTATTAAGGAGAATTTGTCCAGATGCTCATGTCCTGTGAATCCAAGATTTGTAATCACTGGCTCATTGTTGGCAATAGAAGGAAACCAATTTACCGGATCCCTTCGAACGCCCCAGACATCATAGCTCATTTGTTCAACACTCCCGCTGGCGCACGTTTCCGAACGCGTGCAACTGTTTTCTCGTCTCCTGACGAGATCATTACTTTATATCAAACTCAATTATCTCTTCAGTTCGGCAAGGAATGATGCAGATCCTGATCCGCTGATTAAGATCATCCGGAAAAGCAAACAAATGATCACGTATTAAATTGCGCGTTTGGAAATGCGCTGACATTTGCAATCGTCAGAGACGCGCGCCGGCGGGTTATCCTATACGAAGTGAAGGGCTCAGGGCAGGCTCTGGGACGGGGGTCGGGGGACCCTTCGACAAGCTCAGGACAGGCTCCGGGACGAGGAATAACATACACCGCGCAGCGAAAGCCCCCGCTGGCGCGAACGGGATGACAAATACAATTTTTCCGCGAAGCTTCCGGATTTTTCCATATCTTTATGAGGAACAATGAACATTCACGGCTCCGTAACCGTATAAGTAAAATGATTGGTAATACCCGACGGTATTATTGCAAACCGCAATGGAACAACTGTATAACCGTATAGCATACCGGACGAGCGCCATGGTTACCAGGACCTACTCCACCTCATTTTCCATGGCGGTGAGGATGCTGCCTGCTGAACAGCGAAAGGCCATATACAGCATATACGGCTTTGTGAGGTTTGCCGATGAGATCGTAGACACTTTCCTCGACAATGACCGTGAACTGCTGCTCAGCAATTTTGAGCGCGACCTGAAGGAGGCAATGGACAACCAAATCAGCCTCAATCCGATATTGCATGCATTTGCCGGCACGGTAAAAAAATACCATATCCCGCAGGAACATATCAATGCTTTTTTGAAAAGCATGCGGGCCGACCTGGTCAAGCAGGATTACAAAAGTGAAGAGGAAACCATGGAATATATCCATGGCTCAGCCGAGGTGGTCGGATTGATGTGCCTGAAAATTTTCGTTGACGGCGACAAGCAGTACTACCGGGAGCTCGAAATGCCGGCCATGAAACTGGGATCAGCCTTTCAGAAGATCAATTTTTTACGCGACCTGAAAGCCGACAGGGAATTGCTGCATCGATCCTATTTCCCTGAGCTGGTCGACAGATCACTCGATGATGAGATCAAGGCAAGGCTCCTTGCCGGCATTGAATCGGAATTTCTCGAAGCCAGGGCCGGCATCGGCAGGCTTCCGGGCCGGACAAGGCTGGCCGTGCTGGTAGCATACCTGTATTATATGCAGTTGCTGCGCAAGATCAGGAAAAAACCCGCGGCCACCATCATGGATCAGCGGATCAGCGTAGGAAGACCAAAAAAACTCCTCCTGCTGGCCAAAGCCGCGCTAATCTATAAACTCAGGCTCAACTGACAGGGCCGGGCAATTGTTTTATTGTTTCAAAAAAATGACGGTATACCGGGAATTTGTGCAAAGCCTCAAGCCGCGGAGCGAAAAAGCTTCGAGGTTCCTCCTGATCTTTTATCTGGTCGGGCTGGCGGGGTTCATGATCCCTGCCACGCAGGATGTCTTTATATGTCTGACCAAATGGGCGCTGCTGCTGAACTTTATTCTCCTGATGTGGTTTCACGAAGCTGCCGTCAGACCCGGGACCTTTGCTGTATTTGCTTTTATCATCCTTGCGGGGATCGCGATAGAGATCATCGGGGTAAAAACCGGTTTGATCTTCGGAAACTATGCCTATGGCGACGGACTCGGGATCAAGGTCTTCGACACGCCGCTGCTGATCGGGATAAACTGGCTGATGCTGACCTACTGCTTCGCCTCCATCATACAGCCACTGAAAATGCCCGCAGTCCTCAAAATTTTTCCGGCTGCCGCAGGCATGGTAGCCTACGACCTGGTGATGGAACAAACCGCCCCCATGCTGCAGATGTGGACATGGGAAGGCGGGACCATCCCGCTTCGCAACTACCTGGCCTGGTTTGCCACCGCGCTCATCTTCCAGTCGCTGATAATGGGAAGCAGGATAAACCTGAAGAACAAACTGGCTGTGATCATCCTGCTCTGCCAGTTCGCTTTCTTCTTTATTCTCATGATCTATAAACTTGTTTTGCCATGATCATCAGGGCCAGGCACCATCCCGTCATATCGCCGTTTTTTACCCGCTACGCGAAACGCAGTATAAAAAAACGCTTTCACAGGGTCGTCATACAGGGTGAATACCGGGATAAAAAGCTGCCCCTGCTGCTCGTGGCCAACCATATGAGCTGGTGGGATGGGTTATGGCTGAACTACCTCAATGCAAAGGTTTTCAAACGGAAATTCCATTTCATGATGCTTGAGGACCAATTGCGTAAGCACTGGTATTTCAGGCATGCCGGAGGGTTCTCTGTTAAAAAGGGTACGCGAAGCGTGATGGAGACAATGGCACATGCGGCCGAACTGCTTTCCGACAGCGGCAGCCTTGTGCTGATGTTCCCCCAGGGAGAGATACAAAGCCTGTATACTGTTGAATTTCAATTCGAAAAAGGCATTGAATATATCCTTTCACGGACCAGGGGGGAGGTGCAGCTCATCTTTGCTGCCAATCTTATTGAGTATTTCTCAAAGCCCAGGCCCAGCCTTTTCACTTACCTGGAAGAATACAGCGGAAACAAAAACGATACAAAAGAAATAGAGTCGGCATACAACCGCTTCTATCAGGCCTGCATCAACAAAAACCGGCAAATGAAAGAGATATGATCACCCTCATGGCCATCATTGTTTTTGCCTTCACTGCCCTGCAACTCCTGCTGGCGCTGGTCAATGTCATTTTCCGTGAACGGATGCGGCATGGCGCCCCGGGCAAGGGCCTGGTTTCGGTGCTCATTCCCGCCCGCAACGAAGAAATAAACATTGCCAGCATCATGGGTGATGTGCTTTCACAGGATCACGATGATTTCGAGCTGATCGTTTGTGATGACCAGAGCGACGACAAAACGGCTGCCATCGTTGAAGAATATGCGGCACGCGACGCACGCATCCGGCTCATACGGACAAAGGAACTTCCGCAGGGATGGCTTGGCAAGAACCATGCCTGCCATACGCTAGCGCAGAAAGCGAAAGGCAGGTATTTTCTCTTCCTCGATGCCGATGTCCGCATAGGCGGCGACATCATCGGGCAGGCCATTGCCCATGCTGAGCGTCACGGGCTCGCCCTCATCTCCATCTTCCCGCGGCAGATCATGAAAAGCCTTGGCGAAAAGATCACCGTGCCCCTCATGAATTACATCCTGCTCACACTCCTGCCGCTGATCCTGGTCAGGATATCGCGAAGGCCCTCCCTGTCGGCTGCAAACGGACAGTTCATGTTTTTCGCGGCAGCGGAATATAAAGAACTGCATCCCCACCGGGTCATGAAAAACAACCCGGTTGAAGACATCGGCATTGCCCGTTACTATAAAAAATCGGGGCTGAAGATCTCCTGCCGGGCCGGCGACAGCCGGGTCAGTTGCAGGATGTACCGGGGATTCAGCGAAGCGGTGCAGGGCTTTTCCAAAAACGTGATCGTGTTTTTTGGCGGGTACTTTATCCCCGCCCTGCTGTTCTGGGCGGTTACAACCGCAGGCATTGCTTTTATCCCGCCCGGTGCCGGCTGGCCCTGGTTTTTCGTCTGCCTGGCCATGATCTATAGCTGCAGGGCCCTTGTAAGCATCGGCGGCCGCCAGAATATTGCGGAAAACATGATCTACCTGCCCGTCCAGCAAGTTGTTCTGGGGATATTCATCCTGCAGGCGATACGCAATAGAATGAAAAAGGAATTTCGCTGGAAAGGCAGGGTCATCCGAAACTGAATGATATCGATCTTAATATAAACGGATAGAACAAATGAGCAAAAGCGTGATCATAGCGGGTGCAGGCATAGGCGGGCTGGCCACGGCCATGCGCCTGGCAAGCCGGGGATACAAGGTGCACCTGATTGAAAAGAATGCACAGGCCGGCGGAAGGCTGAACCAGCTTAAAAAGGACGGCTTCACCTTCGATACCGGGCCCAGCTTCTTCAGCATGTCATATGAGTTCGCCGAATTCGCCCGCGACTGCAACATCGAGCTTCCTTTTGAATTTATTGAACTGGACCCGCTCTACGCCGTGAACTTCAGCGGCAGCCCGAAAACCTACCTGCTGCACAAGGACATCAGGAAACTGGCGGCCCAGTTTGAAGAGGAAGAACCCGATTTTGAAGAAAAGATGGAGAAATACCTTGAAAAATGCGGGCGCTTGTTCCACGACACCATTGACGTGGTGGTGAAACGCAACTTCGACTCCATGCTTTCCTATCTGCGTTCGCTCATGGAGGTGAACCCCGCCCACCTGCCGGTGCTTGCCAGAAAGTTTAACAAACAGGTAAACCGCTATTTCGACTCCACGGATGCAAGGCGCATCATTTCGCTCGTGGCTTTCTTTCTTGGCCGGACGCCATTCGACACGCCCGCCATCTATACCTTATTGTCGTACACCGAATTCCGGCACGACGGATACTATAATGTCAGGGGCGGGATGTACAGGATCGTGGAAGGGCTGGCGGACGAACTGAAAAAGAAAGGCGTAGAATTCACTTACAATACAGAGATCAGCGGGTTTGAGGCCGATGGCGACAGGCTGAAGGCCCTCATCGACCGGGAAGGCAGGAAATGGCAGGCCGACATTTTTGTGGTCAATGCCGATGCAGCGGTTTTCAGGGGCAGCGTCTTGAAGCGAAAAGCCTTTTCAGGCAGGAAACTCGACCGAAAGGAATGGACCATGGGATACCTGACCATCTACCTTGGCATCAGGGGCAAACTCCCCGGTGTACATCATCATAACTATTTCCTGGGTGATAATTTCGACGAATATGCCAGGGATGTTCACAAAAACCCGGGCACCCTGCAAAAGCCCTATTATTATGTAAATGTTCTCTCGAAACACAATCAGGATTGCGCCCCCGAAGGCTGCGAAAGCGTGTTCATCGTCTGCCCCGTGCCCGACCTGCGTTACAAGCCCGACTGGAGCGACAGTGACATCATTGTTGACAGCATCATCGACGACCTGTCGGAAAGGATCGGGAAAGACATCAGGCCCGCTATTATCTCGAGGACCGTTTACACGCCCGAAGACTGGCAGCAGCAGTTCAACCTGCACCGTGGCAGCGGGCTGGGGCTTTCGCACAATCTGTGGCAGATCGGTCCGCTGCGGCCGCACAACTACGACGAGAAGTTCGGGAACCTCTTTTATGTGGGTGCATCCACAGTACCGGGTGCCGGCATCCCCATGGCAGTGATCAGCTCGAAGCTTGCCTTTGAGCGGGTGGAAAAGTTTGCAGCAGGGAAATAATTCCCTTGCACGTTACGCCTAAAAAATTATTATTCAGGCCCATGTAAAATATTGCCCGAATATATATAATTTTGATCTATAGAATTTTCAGATGTCATTAAAAATAGCGCTCATCCTTTCCGTGATCCTGCAGTTTTCAGCAGCGATCATTGCCATGACCCTGATCCGGCGCACCCGGACGAATATCGCATGGTGGCTGATCTCTGCCGGGTTCCTGTTGATGGCCATCAGGCGGGTTTTTGAGATCATCCAGGTCTTTAATCCTGAAGATGAGATCAGCAATTGGCTGGTAAGCAGCTGGATTGCCGTAGTGATCTCCATGATCATGTTGCTGAGCCTGATCTTTATCAGGCGGATCTTTAACCTGCAAAAACAGATCGATGAACTGCGAAAACAAAATGAATCAAGCGTTTTATCAGCCATACTGAAAACAGAGGAGAATGAACGCCAGCATTTCGCCAAAGAATTGCACGACGGCCTGGGGCCGTTGCTGTCATCGGTTAAAATGACGCTGTCGGCCAGCAGGTATAAAGGCAAAAACAATGAGGAACTGCTCCTGAATGCCGAGAAGCTAATCGACGAATCGATCGGCACCCTCAAAGACATCAGCAACAAGCTCAGCCCGCATGTTCTGGTAAACATGGGGCTTCACAGGGCGGTCAAATCATTCATCAACAGGCTCCAGATCATTGGAAACCCGCAGATCAGGTTCAACAGCAACATCGAGAACAAACGTTTTCCGCATAATGTGGAAATGGTGCTTTACCGTATTGCCTGTGAGCTGATCACCAACACCCTGCGGCATGCGAATGCGCATCATATTTACATCGACCTCATGACTGAAGGGAATATACTCACGTTGAAATATATCGACGACGGCATAGGATTTGACACCCGGAAAGCCGGTGCCGGCCAGCCAACGCTCGGGTTTTTCAATATACAGTCGAGGATCAAATCGCTGAACGGCAGTTTCGATCTTTTCTCCGAACCCGGCGAAGGCATGCAGGTTGATATCATGATCAGAATTGAAAAAAATGAAAAAGATTAATATCATCATTGTCGACGACCACCGCCTTTTCAGGGAAGGCCTGCGCCTGCTGCTCAGCAATCTTCCGCTGACCGGCGACATTCATGAGGCCGCAAACGGCACAGAATTTATTGAAATGCTCGAAAAAACAGATGCTGATATTGTTTTCATGGATGTTGACATGCCCCTGATGAACGGCATTGAAGCGACCCGCAGGGCCCTTGAGCAAAGGCCGGAATTGAACATTATCGCCCTTTCCATGTATGGCGACGAAGCCTATTACATACAGATGATCAATGCCGGAGCCAGGGGGTTTATCCTTAAGAACTCCGGCATTGATGAAGTAGAATCAGCCATGGCGAATGTCATGGCCGGGAAGAATTACTTTTCGCAGGAGATCATGGACGGCCTGCTGAAAGGGATCAGCCGCAAAAGCGTTGCCGGCAAAAACTCTGCATTATCGGAACGTGAAGAGGAAGTATTGTTCCATATCTGCAAAGGGCTTTCCAATAAGGAGATCGCGGAGCACCTGAACATCAGCAAGCGGACCGTCGACAAACACCGTGAGAACCTGCTGCTGAAAACTGCCTCGAAAAACACGGCCGGATTGGTGATGTATGCCATCCGTTCGGGCATCGTCGAGATATAGCCTGATCCGCCTTTTCACTTACCGGCGGGATCAAAAACGTAGTGATCCGATTACGTTTATTGACTGTTTTATAATCACCCCTGCCGGGATAATTTTGTTCCCAACTTCAATCAATACAATATGTTGAAAAGAACAAAATTCCCGGCACGGGCCGTCATCCTGTTAATGGCCCTCTGCATCATTTCCTGCACCCCGGAGGAGAAGAAGCAAAAAACCATCAGCATATCCGGCGCCTTCGCCTTGTATCCGCTGGTCATACAATGGGCAGGAGCCTATGAGGCCGGGCACCCAGGCACCCGGTTCAACATTTCGGCAGGCGGAGCCGGTAAAGGCATGGCCGATGCCCTGTCGGGGGCCGTCGACCTGGGCATGTTTTCCCGTGCCATTTCACAGGCGGAGATAGATAAAGGCGTCTGGTGGGTGGGGCTGAGCATAGATGCAGTCTTACCCACGATCAGCAGTGAAAACCCCTGTCTCGACATCCTCCTGGAACGCGGGCTGAGCAGGGAGGAGTTTGCAGATATTTTTATGTCGGGCAAGCTGAATAAATGGGACGACATCACGGGTGAGCACGACGGACAGCACATCAGGGTTTACACCCGCGCCGATGCATGCGGTGCAGCGGGCACCTGGGCAGAATACCTTGGCGGGAAACAGGAAAACCTTCAGGGCATCGGCATTTACGGCGACCCCGGCCTGGCAGAGGCAGTGGCCGCAGATCCGCTGGGAATGGGATTCAATAATACCATCTTTATCTACGACATCAAAAGCGGCACAAAAAGAAGCGGCATTGAAGTGATCCCGATCGACCTGAACGGCAATGGCCGGATCGACCCGGAGGAAGACTTTTACGATACCTTTGATGAAATCCTTGACGCCATAGGCAGGGGTGCATATCCTTCGCCCCCGGCCAGGGAGTTGTATTTTGTTGCCGGCGGCAAGCCGCAAAAACAGGCGGTGCTCGATTTTATCAGGTGGACCCTTACCGAAGGCCAGCACCTGGTAACCGAAGCCGGTTACGTACCTGTTAGCGGTGAACAGATCAATGCCTACCTGAAGAAACTGGATTAAGAAGCACCCATCATGTTCATGCGCCGCCTCAAGGACAAAATCGCAGGAAACTGGATGATCCTTTCGCTTTGCCTCATCCTGCTTCTCCCCCTTGTCATAGGCATTGCATTATACATGAAATCAGCCCCCCTGCTCGAAAGGGAAGGCTTTACAAGTCTCGTAACGTCCTCCGCCTGGTCGCCCGAAGAAGGCCATTTCGGTTTCAGGCCATTTATTTTCGGATCGGTTTACGTTACAGCCCTTTCATTTGTTTTCGCGGCCCCGGTTTGCCTGCTTTCAGGGATCTACCTC
Organism: uncultured Bacteroidales bacterium; assembly: GCA_964531985.1. Classification (GTDB taxonomy): domain Bacteria; phylum Bacteroidota; class Bacteroidia; order Bacteroidales; family B18-G4; genus B18-G4. The sequence goes on along the minus strand of CAZHFC010000042.1, from coordinate 21,810 downwards.
ACACAATTCGCCTCGCGAAAACTTGTAAGGATCATGCATCCCGTGATCGATATCCTGGCAGGGATTCCATCAGTGGTATACGGAGTTTGGGGCATCCTGGTGATCGTCCCGCTGGTTGGGGAATATCTCGCTCCGGTCTTCAACGTGCATGCATCGGGCTATTCCATCCTGGCCGGAGGAATTGTACTGGCAGTGATGTGCATCCCTTATATGCTCAATATGCTTATTGAGGTATTCAACACGGTGCCGGAAGGCCTGAAGGAGGCATCGCTGGCCCTTGGCGCCACCCGCTGGGAATCGGTAAAGCATGTCGTGATCAGAAAAAGTTATCCCGGCATCATAAGCTCCTATGGGCTTGGGCTGGCCAAGGCCTTCGGCGAAACGCTCGCCGTGATGATGGTGGTCGGGAACCGTGTTCAGATCAGCCTGGACCCTTTCGAGGCGGGATACCCCTTGCCGGCGCTGATCGCCAACAATTACGGCGAAATGCTTTCAATTCCGCTCTACGACTCGGCACTGATGTTTGCGGCTTTTTTACTGCTGGTGATCATCCTGCTCATCAACCTCTTTTTCCGCTACTTAATCCATAAAACAAAGAAACGGTGAAACGGAAAAAACGCATCGAAGAGAAATTCTTCATCTTTCTGGCAGGTTTTGCAACCTATTCGCTCATGGCATTGCTCGGGCTCATCATTATCATTATTTTCGTTAAGGGGGTTGGCAGCCTCTCCTTCAGCATGCTCTTCACTTTGCCCAAAGGGGGATATTACTATGGCGGGGAGGGCGGTGTGCTGAATGCCATTGCCGGATCCGCGTATATTGCCTTTGGCGCCACCCTCATCGCCATCATCCTCGGCCTGCCTGCTGCCCTGTATATCAACGTACACCTATACAGGTACAGGCGCACGCAAAACACCATCCGCTACCTGCTCGACGCCTTATGGGGAATTCCCTCGATCGTTTACGGCGCATTCGGATTTGCGCTGATGCTCTTTTTCGGCATGCAGGCCTCCCTGCTGGCAGGAACCATTACCGTTGCCCTGCTCATCACCCCTATCATGATCAGGACCTTTGACGAGGTGCTGGCTGCCACGCCGGCGGGCCTGCTCGAAGCAAGCCTTGCCATGGGCTCAACAAGGAGCGAAACAGCCTTCAGGATATTTTTCAGACAGGGGATGTCAGGGTTCGTCACCGCCGTATTGTTGTCGTTCGGACGCGGCATCGGCGATGCGGCATCCGTATTGTTCACTGCCGGCTATACCGACCTTATCCCGAGACACCTTGATGAACCCGCCGCCACACTGCCGCTGGCCATCTTCTTCCAGCTCGGGTCACCCATCCCCGAAGTGCGGGAGCGGGCCTTCGCGGCAGCCCTCATCCTCACTGTCATCATCCTTGTTATCAGCCTTACGGCAAGACATCTGTCAGGAAAATATTCAAAAACAATCATCAAATAAGCATATATCATGTATTTACCAAACGATATCACGAAAGAAGCGGTCAGGGAAAGCAAGCCCCCCCAGGAGACGAAACCCGAACATATTGTCAGGATCAGGAACCTTAATACTACCGCCGGAAAAAACCATATCCTGAAGAATGTAAACCTTGACATTCCCCGTAACAAAGTCACGGTGCTGCTCGGTCCTTCGGGATGCGGCAAGACAACCCTGCTGAAATGCATGAACAAGCTGACCGACCTGTACAGGGAACTGAAAGTGAGCGGGAACATTTTCATTGAAAATGACGACATCCTCAATTCGCGGCAAAACATCCCCGCCATACGGCAAAAAATGGGATTGCTTTCGCAGCGCCCCTACTGCCTCCCCCTGTCTATCTATAAGAATGTTGTATATGGCCTGAGGCTGAAAGGCATCCGCAACAAGGCACTGACGGCTTGTGTCGTTGAAAGGCATCTTCGTGAGGTCGGTCTCTGGGATGAGGTAAAGGACCGCCTCCACAGCCCCGCCTCCAGCCTGTCGATAGGACAGCAGCAACGGCTTTGCCTGGCCAGGGGGCTGGCCGTGAAGCCGAGCATCATCCTTGCCGACGAACCCACATCCGCCCTCGACCCCATCTCCAGCAGGATCATCGAAAACCTCTTCACGGAAATGAAAAAGCAGTATACCATCATCCTCGTCACGCACATCATGCGACAGGCGGTAAGGATGGCCGACCATGTGGTTTTCATGTATTACGGAGAGATCATTGAAAAAGGCAACCCAAATGAGTTGTTCCGTAATCCGCAAACAGAAAAGCTCAGGAAATACATTCTTGAAGGAAATTGATATATTTGTCTCTTAACAACAACAAAATACTGAATAATGAAAAGATTTACTGCAATTTCCGTATTATCCCTTCTCATGGCATTGCCGCTTGTTTCATGGTCGCAGTTCAGTGTTTCTGCCGAATTACGCCCCCGTTTCGAGATGAACCTGGGTGCAGGCTCACCCCTGCCCGACTCATTAAACGCACAGTATTATGTTACGCAGCGCACGCGCCTGAACTTTGACTTTACCCGCGAAAAATACCAGCTCAGGCTGAGTTTGCAGGATGTAAGGCTGTGGGGCGACGGCGACATCTATTCAGCCACCGGGGTATTCGGTTCAAACTCGGGCGTCGACATCAAGGAAGCATGGTTCAGGCTGAATATCGGACGGCACAGCGCCCTGAAGATCGGCCGGCAGGAACTCAAACTCGATGATCAGCGCCTCATCGCCGGCAGGAACTGGAACCAGTTCGGGATATCATACGATGCCGCCGTTTACGAGTTCAGAAAGAATGACTGGAACCTCGACCTTGCCCTTTCCTACAATAATCTGATGAACAGAAACAACGGAAGAACAATTTATGAAAGTGATTTCTTTGGCAATACCAACCTGATCAAAACACTGAATTACCTGCACATCAGGAAAAAGTTCAACAAGAACCTGGCCGCCTCCGTCATGGCCATCGCCTCCGGCTTCAGGCACACTGACAACCCGGGCGTTATTTACATCACAGGCACCTACGGGCTCTGGACAAAATATACGCTGAAGCACTTCGACCTGAGCGGCGAAATTTACCTTCAAAACGGCAAAGCGCAATCAGGCAAGGATGTTTCGGCCTATATGCTGGCCCTCCACCCGGGTGTAAAATTTGGTGTTTTCAGGCTGGGGATCGGCGGTGAATATTTGTCGGGGGATGATGCACGCAACGATAACTATTCGCTAAAGGAAAGGACTTTCAACACCTTATACGGGGCCGTATATAAATTCAACGGTTACATGAATTATTATTCATATAAAAAGTCAAGCACTGCCAACGGCGGACTTATCGACATTTATCCGAACCTTGCCTGTCGCATTAACGAAAAGCACAGTCTCAGCGCATATTATCACTTTTTCAGCCTGGCAGGGCCCGTGCTGATAAGCAACGAAGTAATCGACGACAAAGACCTGGGATCGGAGCTCGACCTGGTCTATGTTTACCGGGTAATGCCCGAACTCACTGTTCAGGCAGGTTTTTCGCGATACTTCACCAGCGGCACACTCGAAAAGGTGAAGAAAGTTTCAGGAAGCCCCATACATTCGCCCTATTGGGCCTATCTCATGCTGACCTTTACGCCAGAGCTGTTTAGCACAAAATAACAGCAAGGCGGGCACAGATCGCCGGATTGTTTATCTTTATCCAAAAAATACGATAAACGATGATCCTGATTGCCGACAGCGGTTCAACCACCACAAGCTGGGCGCTGCTCAGCGGCCGGAATGCCGACATACACCCGAGCAGGGGCTTTAACCCGTATTATATGGATGCTTCTGTAATAGAGGGGATCCTTGACAAGGAGCTGATCCCTGCCATCGGGCTGCCTGCCGTCGAAAAAGTCTTTTACTATGGTTCGGGGTGTTCCACCGACAGGAATTGTGAAGTGGTCCGCAGTGCCATTGCCGGGAAGTTTCCCGATGCCGAAATTGAAGTCGAGCACGACCTTCTGGGCGCTGCCCGTGCTTTGCTGGGCCAGAACGAAGGCATTGCATGCATACTGGGCACCGGCTCCAACTCATGTTATTACGACGGGAAAAGGATCACCAGCAACGTTCCCTCCCTGGGCTACCTCTTCGGCGACGAAGGCAGCGGGGCCCATATAGGCATCCTGTTCCTGCAGGCTGTCATGAGAGGCAAACTGCCTGCGGAAGTCAGCAAGGCCTTCGACGAAACATATCATTTCAAACTCGAGGACATACTGGGAAAAGCATACGGCAATGACAATCCCGGGGGGTTCCTCGGCTCATTCACGCATTTCATGGCAAAATTTGAACATGAAGATGCCGTGAGGGGTATCATCCTTTCATCATTCAATGCGTTCTTTACCGAAAACGTGGCCCGGTACCCGGGTTATAAAATGATCCCGGTCAGCTTTACGGGCTCGGTAGCCTTTCATTTCAGGCATCTGCTCAGCGAAGCCGCCTTTGAGCTGGGCATATCGATCGGCAGCATTGAAAAGGATCCCATGGAAGGACTGATCCGTTATCATCAGGAACTGTAAATACCGGCAGGGATGGCGGCCGGCGATCCCGCGCAACATGATCCTGACAAATTATGATGCAGGGATGCCTTTCATGAATTGCCGATTCCCTGCTCACGCAGGAAATCGATCACCCGCTGATCTTCATCAGGGCCGAACCATTTTATATCCGGATCTCTTTTAAACCAGGTAAGCTGCCTTTTGGCATAACGCCGCGTATTTGTTTTAATGTTCACAACCGCCTGTTCAAGGCTAACCGCCCCCTCAAGATATGCGAACAACTCTTTGTAGCCAACCGTGTTCAGGGCATTGCAGGAACGCCAGGGAAGCAATGACCTCACCTCTTCGGGCAGGCCTTTCTCCATCATCATGTCCACACGCTCATCGATCTTTTTGAACAAGATCTCCCGGTCGGTATTCAGGCCTGTTTTGACAATATTGAACGGCCTTTCCCGGGGCAGGTTTTTGCGCAGGGAGCTGTAGGTCGTTCCGCTTTGGAGGCATACTTCCAGCGCCCGCATCACCCTCTTGGGGTTGTTGAGGTCGGCAACGGCATGGTATTCGGGATCAAGCTTCAAAAGTCTATCAGCCAAAAAACCGAGGCCCTTTTCTGTCAGATCCCTTTTCAGGCTGTTTCTGAGGGCGGGGTCGTAATCGGGCAATTCGTCAATGCCTTTGCAAACGGCATCGATATATAGCCCGGAGCCGCCCAGGAGGATCACAATATCCGACTGCTGAAAAAGGGATCCGAGAAGCTGCAGCACCTCTTCCTCATACCGGGCCACGTTGTACGCATCCTTTACCGAGAGGTTGCCCACAAAATAATGCCTGGCGGCCGCCAGTTCTTCCGGTTCCGGGAAAGCGGTACCGATGCGCATCTCCCTGTAGAACTGCCTGGAATCGGCGGAGATGATGACGGTTCCGAAATACCGGGCCAGGCGTATGCCGAAGGTCGTTTTCCCGATGGCCGTCGGGCCGCAGACCACGAGCAGGTGCTTGTCTTTGCCGGCCTGCACAGCTTTATCAGCGTTTTTCAAGCCCAAGCTCTTTTCCTTTTTCAAGCATGAAATCGTATGCTTCCGCGTAATCATTGCTGATGATCCCGTCGAGGATGGCATCCTTGATGGCATTTTTAATGATCCCTACCTGCCTGCAGGGTTCTATCCCGAAGGTTTCCATGATCAGCTCGCCCGGGATGGGCGGCTGAAAATTCCTGAGGCGGTCTTTCTCTTCCACCTCCACAAGCTTTTTCCTGACCAGTGCAAAATTTCCCAAATATTTCCGCACCCTGGAACGGTTCTTTGATGTGATGTCGGCTTCGCAAAGTGTCATCAGTTTATCGATGTCGTCGCCCGCTTCAAACAGCAGGCGCCTGATGGCAGAATCGGTTATGGTCTCCTGCGCCAGTACGATCGGCCGCAGGTGCAGGAGCACCATTTTCTGCACAAAACGCATTTTTTCATTCATGGGAAGCTTCAATTGGCGGAAAATGGCCGGAACCATCTTCGCGCCCACAAACTCATGCGAATGGAAAGTCCAGCCGGCCCGGGGATCAAATCTTTTGGTAAGCGGCTTGGCAATGTCGTGCAGGATGGCAGCCCAACGGAGCCAGAGGTCATCCGACTTTTCAGCCAGCTTGTCGAGCACCTCCAGGGTATGAAAGAAATTATCCTTATGGCCTTTGCCATCATGCGTTTCCGCTCCCTTGAGGGCCACAAACTGCGGAAAGATCATCTGCAGCAGGCCCGCCTTGTCGAGCAGCAAAAAACCAATGGAAGGCTTCTGGGTCATGATGATCTTGTTAAGTTCATCGCTGATGCGCTCCATGGAGACGATGTTCAGGCGTTCACGGTTCTGGCGGATGGCCACGAACGAATCCCTTTCAACGGAAAAATCCAGTTGTGCCGCAAAGCGTATTGCCCGCATCATCCGCAGGGGGTCATCGGAATAGGTGATCACCGGGTCGAGGGGCGTGCGGATCAGGCGCCTGCGGATATCACCGATGCCATCGAAGGGATCGAGGAGCATTCCGTATTCATCTTTTTGCAGCGACAGCGCCATGGCATTGATGGTAAAATCGCGCCGCCGCTGGTCATCTTCCAGGCTTCCGTCCTCCACCACAGGCTTGCGCGAATTCCTGCTGTATGACTCCTTCCTGGCACCCACAAACTCAAGAATCAGGGGTTCCTCTCCCTTATGGCGGAGCATGGCCGTTCCGAAATTCTTAAAATAGCTGACCTGCTTCCCCTCCCCCATCCTGGCAGCCACCTGCCGGGCAAGTTCGATGCCGCTCCCGATCACCAGGATGTCGATATCACCTGTATCCCGCCCCATGATCCTGTCGCGGACATACCCGCCGATCACATAGGCGTCAACACCCATCTCACGGGCAACAGACGCGATCAGTTCAAAGACCTCCCGGTCGAGGTATTTCTCCAGCTTCTTCAAAACGAAAGCAAAATTAAGAAAATATCCGCAGCGGCCTGCACACGAGACGGGCCGTGACGCACTTCCATCCTATTCGGAAACAAAGTCGCCCCTGATGGTGATATATCCCGGGTATGAAATGCGTTTCCCTGCCACCCAGATATTGGGTTTCGCCCTGAGTTTTATCCGGCTGGGAGCCCCACCCGTCCCGCTCAGGTTCATCCCGAAGTTGGTGACGGCATCGGCCGACTCGCCCGACAGCACCTGAAAAAGGTCAACATTGATGTTTACAGGCATGATGGCGATGCCACCGTCGGGAGGTACATATACATCCTGACTTACCTTGCCGGTGGTGATCTCCACATTGTCGATAAACAGTTCCCACAGAAAGCTGTTCATGGTTGCAGGCCTGGGGTTCGGGTTTCTCACTTCCACGCGCAAAGTGAAACTGAGCGGCAACTTACCCCTGATCGCGCTCATGCTGATCTGTCCCGCCTCGGAAAAACTCAGGTCGGAAAACTGCTTTTTATCCTGCACATAGACGCCGGCCAGCGTTGCATCCTGCACATCCTTCAGCCTGAACTCGCATTTGGCAAACTGTTTCATGTCACGTGCCTGATCAAAGAGCGAACAGGACGAAAAAGGCAATATGGCCATCAGCAGGAGGAGAAAGGAAGGTGAAACTTTATGCATAATCCCTGTATTTTGGTTGATGAAGAATATTCAATCAGCTCATTTTATCACTTATCGCAAGGCTTAATAATCGTCCAGTGCCTGCCTGAAATCCCCGATCAGGGTTTCGGCCTCTTCCAGCCCGGCATAAACCCTGACCGCATGGGCGGGCATGCCTTCATGACTGCCCACTGCATCCAGCGGCAGCACCAGCGATTCATATCCGCCCCAGGAAACCGCGAGCAAAAAATGTTCGAGGCTTTCGCATAATCTGTCAATGCTTTTTTTGCCGGGTTCCTTCAGCACGACGGTAAAAAGACCATTTGCCCCTTTCATCTGTTTTGCGGCCAGTTCCCGCTGGGGAAATGATTCTGAAAACGGGTAAATGACCCTTTCAACACGGGCGTGGCCTTCGAGGAAACGGATCAGGGCCTCAGCATTCTGCCTGCTTTTTTCCAGGCGAAGGGGCATGGTGCGCAGGCCCCTTAACATCAGCCATGCATCATGGGGGGAGATGATCCCGCCCAGCGCCATCATGCCCGAAACAAATACCTTTTGAATGATCTCGTCATTGCTGCACACCAGCCCGGCCACCATATCGCTGTGCCCCGAGAAATACTTCGAGGCGGAATGCACCACGATGTCGATACCCATCCCGGCCGGTTTCTGGTACAAGGGCGTACAGTAAGTATTGTCGATCATGGTAAGGATGTTGCGCTCCGACGCCATGTTTGCCACTGCCTCGATATCCTGTATTTCAAAAGTGAGCGAGTTGGGGCTCTCCAGGTAGATCAGCTTTGTTTCCGGCCGGATGGCTTTCATGAAATTTCCGGGATCCCTGCCGTCGACCATGCTCACCCCGATGCCAAAACGCGGCAGCATTTCCGAAAAGAAATAGCCAACCCAGGCATAAGGCTTTTTAACGGAAACGATGTGGTCGCCCGAAGAGAGCAGGCTGAGCACCGTTGCCGTAACAGCGGCGCTTCCGCTGGCAAACACCAGGCAGTCGGACATGCCTTCCAGCGCGGCGACTTTCTTCCTCAGAATGGCCACAGTGGGGTTGTTGCCCCGGCTGTATACCGGCTCACTGAATTCATTGTGCAGGGCTTTCCTCAATTCTTTCGCGGAGCGAAAACAAAAGTTGGAGGTCTGAAACAAGGGCGGGGCCACGGGACCAAGGTAAGTCTCACGTTCTTCGCCGTAATGGTTAATGATCGAAGATGTTTTCATATCTTTACTGCGCTTTTTCAATGTCAGCGCCATCCAAAGATATCCAAAATCCGAATCTGATCCATTCTGACCTGCCATGCTTTTGATCGACCGCAAAGAAACCGACCCCTTTTTCAACCTGGCAGCAGAGGAATACGTACTGAAATCATTCAGCGAAGATGTGTTCATGCTCTGGACGAGCGATGCCAGCGTTGTGGTTGGGAAGCACCAGGCAGCGGCGGCAGAAGCCAACCTCCCGTATACCTGGAAGGCCAATATTCCCGTGATCAGGCGCATATCGGGAGGCGGCACCGTTTACCACGATCGCGGAAACCTTAACTTCAGCATCGTGACCGGTGGCGAAAAAGAAAAACTGGTCGACTATGCACGCCATACCTCCGGGGTGATCAGGGGACTGGCCGGCCTTTCTGTAGAAGCGGTGCTGGAGGGCAAGAACAGTCTCTTTACCGCCGGGCTCAAGTTTTCGGGCAATGCGGCCCACGTTCACAAAAACAGGGTGCTCCACCATGGAACCCTGCTTTTCGATACAGACCTGCAACAACTCCGTAAATGCATCCGGCCGGATCACCGCCATTACCACGGCCGCGCGCTGCGCTCGGTCGACAGCCGGATCACCAACCTGATCGACCATCTCCCTGCAGGGATGGACATGAAAACCTTCAGGGAGCATATCATCCGGCAGGCAAGGGAGGATTTCCCCGGCATCAGGGATTACCGTTTCACCGCGGCCGACAGGGAAACCATTGGCAGGCTGGCAAAGGAAAAATATGCAAAGCCCGGGTGGAATTTCGGGTATTCGCCCGGGTACAGCCTCGACAAAACGATAGAAATAAACAATTCATCCGTCAGGGTGTTGTTGCAAACAGAAAAAGGGACAATCGGCAGCCTCCGGTTCACGCGAAACGGGCAAGCCTTCATGGAGGAGCTTGCAGCAAGCCTGACCGGATGCCTTCATCACCCCGGGTCAATAATAGATGTATTAATAAAAACTAACTTTGCAGGCCTGTCGGAGCCCGCTATACAGGATCAACTGATGGATGGACTTTTTTAATCACACCAAAAAGATGACAAAAGAAGAAATACTGAACCGCCTCTGGCATGATTATATTACAAAAAACCCGCATGCCGGCGAGATATACCGTTCATTTACGGATGAAGGCGAAACTGTGGTGAACGACCATATCGCCTTCCGCACCTTCAACATCCCCGCTGCAGGCATTGATGTGCTGGCAAAAACATTCACCCGGGCGGGTTATGTCTACAGGGGCGATTACCATTTCGAAGAAAAGCACCTGTATGCGAAGCATTATGAACATGAGGCCGACAAGGATGCGCCGAGGGTTTTCATCAGTGAGCTGATAACGGATCATTTCAGCCCTTTTCTGCAGGAGACTGTCCGCGGGATTAGCGGGAAGATCCCAAAAGGGCTTCCCGAAAGCGGTGAACTGGTATTTGCGGGAAACGTATGGGGCCGGCCTTCCTATGAACGTTACCTTAGGTTGCGCGAAGAATCGGAATATGCAGCATGGGTTTACGTCCATGGTTTCTGCGCCAACCATTTTACCGTAAGCGTCAACCACCTGAAGAAATACGACTCCCTGCAAAAGGTGAATGCTTTTCTCAGGGAACGCGGATTCCTGCTCAACGACTCCGCCGGGGAGATCAAAGGCTCCCCGCAGGAATTGCTTGAGCAGTCGAGCACCCGTGCCGGGTTGGTCGAAGTTGATTTTTCTGAAGGAAAACACAGCATACCTGCCTGCTATTATGAATTTGCCAGGCGTTACCCCGACGAAAACGGCAATATTTTTTCCGGTTTTATTGCACGTTCGGCCGACAAGATATTTGAAAGCACTGATTTTTACAAAAAATAATGGCCGGCATTACAGCAGACAAGGTAAATGAGCTGCGGAAAAGGCTCGAAGGCGATGTTTTTGATGATCATTCGAGCCTGCTGCAGTATGCAACCGATGCATCCGCCTACCGGCAGGTGCCACTGCTGGTAACGCGGCCCAGGCATGCCGCCGACATCAGGGAACTGGTTCTTTTCGCGGCGGAAAACAAATGGCCCCTGATCCCGCGTACGGCAGGGACATCGCTGGCCGGGCAGGTGGTTGGCGAAGGCATCATCGCCGATGTGTCGAAATACATGAACCGCATCCTTGAGATCAATGCCGGAGAGCGATGGGTACTGGTGGAACCCGGCGTGGTGCTGGATGAACTGAACCGCGAACTGGCCGGCCACGGTCTCTTTTTCGGTCCCGAGACCAGCACTTCCAGCCGCTGCATGATCGGCGGGATGGTGGGAAACAATGCCTGCGGCGCACATTCGCTGATCTATGGCAGCACGCGCGACCACACCCTTTCGGTCAGGGCCATCCTTTCCGACGGAACGGAGGCCGAATTCGGCATGACGGACGATGCCGCCTTCGATGAAAAATGCAGGCTCGGCAACCTGGAGGGAAGCCTGTACCGCAACATCAGGGATATTCTCAGCGAACCCCTGAACCAGGCATCCATCCGGGCCGAATACCCCGACCCGGCCATCAAAAGGCGCAATACCGGCTACGCCATCGACCTGCTGCTGAACAGCGGGCCGTTTACGCCGGGCGGAGAGCCTTTCAACTTCTCCAGGCTCATCGCCGGATCAGAAGGAACGCTGGCTTTCATCACCGGGATCAGGCTGAACCTCGTGCCGCTGCCGCCCGCGGAAAAAGCCCTGGTATGTGTGCATTGTGCAAGCCTGCAGGAGGCTTTCAACGGGAACCTGGTGGCACTGAAGTATAAACCCGGGGCAGTGGAACTGATGGACGGGCAGATGCTCGAACTCACCAAAGACAACCGCAACCAGCTAAAGAACCGTTTTTTTATAGAGGGTGACCCCGCCGCCATTCTCATCATCGAGTTTGCCAGGGATAGCCGTGAGGAGATCATCCGGCTGGCTCGCGATATGGAGGCTGAGATGCGTGAAAAGGGCTTCGGATATTATTTCCCCCTGCTTGAAGGGAACGACATGGCCAAAGTATGGGCTTTGCGCAAAGCCGGGCTGGGCGTACTCTCGAATATGCCGGGCGATGCCAAACCGGTGGCCGTGATCGAAGATACCGCCGTGCGGCCGGAGGACCTGCCCGCCTACATGAATGAGGTTGATGCGCTCCTGAAAAAATACAGTCTGAATTGCGTTTATCATGCCCATATAGGTACGGGCGAATTACACATCCGCCCCGTACTGAACCTGAAGGATGAGAAGGACGTGGGGCTTTTTCATACCATAGCGGAAGAAGTGGCCGTGCTGGTTAAGAAATATAAAGGAAGCCTGAGCGGCGAACACGGCGACGGCAGGCTCAGGGGAGCCTTCATCCCTTATATGATCGGCGAAAGGAATTATGAACTGTTGCTGAAGATCAAACAGGCATGGGATCCGGAAAACATCTTCAATCCCGGCAAGATCACAGCCACCCCCCCCATGAACACCCACCTGCGCTATATTCCCGGCAGGGAAACCAGGATGCCGCCTACATTGTTCAGCTTCACCAGGGAGGGAGGCATCCTCAGGGCAGTGGAAAAATGCAACGGTTCGGGCGATTGCCGGAAGACCCACCTCATCGGCGGAACCATGTGCCCGAGCTATATGGCCACGGGCGATGAGGATAAGACCACGCGGGCACGGGCAAACATTCTCAGGGAGTTCCTCACCCACTCAGAAAAGGAAAACCCTTTTAACCATGAAGAGATCTTCCGGATAATGGACCTTTGCCTCTCCTGTAAGGCATGCAAGTCGGAATGCCCTTCCAATGTCGACATCACCAAATACAAAGCTGAGTTTCTGCAGCATTATTATGATGAACGGGGCATTCCGCTTCGAACACGCGTCATTGCCCGGATCGGACATCTGAACCGTGTGGGCGCCATCTTCCCCGGCGCCTTCAATGCCATTGCCCGGAATGCATTCACGGCGGGCATCCTCAAAAATATCCTCGGCTTCGCCCCGCAAAGGAGCATCCCCCTGCTGCACCGTACAACGCTCAGGAGGTGGTTAAAAAGGCATCCACTGCCGGCAGGCGCAACGGGCAGAAAGGTATATGTTTTTGCAGATGAATTCACGAACTATAATGATGCCGAAACCGGCATCGCCGCCATCAGGCTTCTTCGCCGCCTTGGCTATGACCCGGTAATACCCGTACACAGGTTTTCGGGGCGCACCTTCCTCTCGAAAGGCCTTGTAAGGAAGGCGGCCCGGATGGCAAAACAAAACGTGATGCTGCTTCACAAGCTGGTTTCTGCCCAAAGCCCGCTCATTGGCATAGAACCTTCGGCCATTCTCACTTTCAGGGACGAATACCCCGACCTGCTCAGCGGGGAAGCCGGCGAACAGGCTTCATCGCTTGCCGTGAACTGCTTCACCATCGAAGAGTTTATTTCGAAGGAGTTCAGGGAAGGCCGGATCAGCCGCGATGATTTTACGGACGACGCCGCCAGGGTGAAGTTTCACGGACACTGCTACCAGAAAGCCGTCGGCAGTGTGGAATCCAGCCTCAACATGCTTGGTATCCCGAAGAACTATGTTGTGGAAGAGATAAAATCAGGCTGTTGCGGCATGGCCGGGTCGTTCGGCTATGAAAAGGAACATTACGAACTCTCGATGAAAGTGGGAGAACTTATCCTTTTCCCGGCCATCAGAGAGGCAGGAGAAGCGCTAATCATTTCGGCTCCCGGCACCAGTTGCCGGCAACAGATCATGGATGGCACCGGGAGAAGTGCCCTGCATCCCGTGGAAGTATTGTTCAGGGCGCTCAAAGATCAATAACCAGGCCGTCGTAACCCAGTATGGCACCCGGGAATACCTTGCGGGCTTCGGCAAGCAAATCGTCAAGATCATTGTAACGGGCCGAATAATGCCCCAGCAAAAGCTTACGGGCCCCTGCCTTCCTGGCAATCCAGGCAGCCTGCGAAGCAGTCGAATGAAATTTTTTGGCCGCATCCTTGGCCCTGTCATCCATAAACGAAGATTCGTGGTAAAGCAGGCTGACACCCCTGATATGCGGGATGACCGGCTCGTGGTATGCCGTATCGGTACAGTATGCGTAGGAACGCGGCGGTTTCGGCGGGATGGTGATCTCTGCATTCTTATAGACCATGCCCTTTTCATCCGTATAATCATGACCTTCCTTGATACGCGAAAACTCCTCGTTCGTCAGGCGCTTTCCGATCAGAAACTCCTTGCGGATGTTCCGTTTCAGGTTCTTTTCCCTGAAGAGGTAGCCGCAGGCGGGAATGCTGTGATTTAGCGGAATGGTGCTCACCGTCAGTATTTCATTGTCGAGGACCACTTCAGACACTTCCGGGTTTACGGGATGGAAGTTGAGCGGAAAATTCAGTTCCGTTTTGGAAGCCTCAAGCTGGATCTCGATCACCCTGGCCAGCATGGGGTATGCATAAAGGTTCAGCTCCTCTTTGCGGCCCAGCAAATGCATGGTGGTGATCAGGCCTATCAGGCCATAATAATGATCGCCATGCAGGTGGGTGATAAAAATATGGTTGATGCGCTGAAACCTGACATGATAGCGCCTTAACTGCAACTGCGTCCCTTCCGCACAATCCAGCAGGAATAACTGATCGTGAATATTGAGCAATTGTGCACTTGGGTTCCTGTGCGTTAAGGGGATGGCAGCACCGCTGCCCAGTATGCTTACCGAAAAAGTCATGCCGCAAGTTAAAAAAAAAGGGTGACCCGGACAAATGCGGCCACCCTTTTCATTGTTGATATTTGTTTATTCCTTTTCTTCCTTTTCAGGATTTTCGGGCTTTTCTGCTTTCTCAGCCTTTTCAGTTTTCTCAGCCTTTTCAGTTTTCTCAGCCTTTGCAGGTTTCTCTGCCTTTGCAGCTTTCTCAGCCTTTGCAGGTTTTTCAGCTTTTTCGGCCTTTTCTTCCTTTACGGCATTTTCCTCTTTCTTTTCGGCCTTCTTCTCTGTCACAGCCTCTTTCTCCTTTTCGGTTTTGGGCTCCGCCTTCTTCCTTTTTTCGGCCTGTTCCATCTCCTGTTTCAGCTTAGCCAGTCCGTCGAGGTCGCCAAGGGTCGTCTTCTCCAGGTTGTCCTGCAATTTCTGAACGGCCTTTTTTGTGGTCCGCTGTACCTGTTTGCCACGGGCATCCTCACGGGCCTTTTCATCGGCCATCTTTTCCTGGTGGGTCCGGGTATGGGAAAGGATGATCTTCTTGTTTTCCTTCGAAAACTCTATCACCATGAAATCGAGGGTTTCGTCGGCGCCTGCGTTGCTTCCGTCTTCCTTCTGCAGATGCCTGTTCGGAACAAATCCTTCAACCCCGTATGGAAGTGCTATTACCGCGCCCTTGTCGTTCTTGGCGACGATGGTGGCATTGTGCAATGATCCGACGGTAAAGATGCTTTCAAACACATCCCAGGGGTTTTCCTCCAGTTGTTTGTGTCCGAGGCTCAGCCTGCGGTTTTCCACATCCACGTCGAGCACCACAACCTCGATATCTTCACCGATCCTGGTGAACTCGGCCGGATGCTTGATCTTCTTCGACCATGAGAGGTCGGAAATGTGGATCAGGCCGTCGACGCCTTCCTCCAGTTCGACAAAAATGCCGAAATTGGTGAAGTTCCTGACGGTTGCCGTATGTTTGGAATCCTTGGGATATTTGGTGACAATATTTTCCCACGGGTCGGGGATGAGTTGCTTCATGCCGAGCGACATCTTGCGTTCTTCCCTGTCGAGGGTCAGGATCACGGCTTCCACCTCATCGCCTACCTTCAGGAAATCCTGTGCGGTACGCAGGTGCTGCGACCAGGACATTTCCGAAACATGGATCAATCCTTCCACGCCGGGGGCGATTTCTATAAATGCGCCGTAATCGGCGATCACGACCACCTTGCCTTTGACCTTATCGCCAACCTTGAGCTTTTCGTCGAGGGCGTCCCACGGATGCGGGGTAAGCTGTTTCAGACCCAAAGCGATCCGTTTTTTCTCATCGTCGAAATCAAGGATCACCACCTTGATCTTTTCATCAAGGTTAACGATCTCTTCGGGATGGTTGATACGGCCCCACGAGAGGTCGGTAATATGCACCAGGCCATCAACACCGCCCAGGTCAATAAACACACCGTAAGAAGTGATATTCTTGACGGTTCCTTCGAGCACCTGTCCTTTTTCGAGTTTCGACATGATCTCGGCCTTCTGCTGTTCCAGTTCAGCCTCGATCAATGCCTTGTGCGACACCACCACGTTCTTGTATTCCTGGTTGATCTTTACAACCTTGAATTCCATGGTCTTGTCAACATAAATATCATAGTCGCGGATGGGTTTCACATCGATCTGTGATCCCGGCAGGAAAGCCTCTATCCCGAAAACGTCCACGATCAGCCCGCCCTTGGTGCGGCACTTGACGTAACCGTTGATGATCTCATCCTTGTCGAAGGCCTCATTGATGCGGTCCCACGACTTCAGTATCCTTGCCTTCTTGTGCGAGAGCAGGAGCTGGCCGCTGGTATCTTCCTGGTTTTCCACATAAACCTCGATGGTGTCGCCAACCTTGAGGTTCGGGTTGTAACGAAATTCGTTCAGCGGGATCACTCCGTCGGATTTAAAGCCGATGTTGACCACCACTTCGCGGTTGTTCTTTGCAACCACGGTGCCATCGATCACTTCGTGTTCCACGATGGAGCTCATGGTCTTGTTGTAGATGTCTTCCAGCTCGGTACGCTGCTTATCGGAGTAGATGTCGCCCCTGGTACCTGCCGTATCCCAGTCGAAACCGGCCGGGCCTTCGCCTTCTGCCCTGACGGCGGCCTTCTCTTCGACGGCTCCGGCGGCACTTTCCTCTTCCTGGTCTGGTTTTTCTTCGGGAGTTTCCTCCGTTTCGGGTTCAGATTCTTCCGTGGCTTCCGTTTCCGTTTCCTCTTCAGCTTTCTCTTCCGCTACGGGAACATCTGCTGGAATCTCTTCTTTTTCAGGAGCTTCTTCTTCAGGAGCTTCATCCGGCACCGCTGCATCCGTTCCGGTATCGCCTTCCGGCGCTTTTTCCGCATCGGTTCCGGCAGTCAAATCCTTTTCTTCAATTTCACCGGCCTGCACCGCGGGAATATCTTCCCCTGCGTCAGCCTTGTTATCAACGATCTCTTCCTGTGCTGCGGATTCATCCTTTACAGGGGCATCTTCGCTGACCTGGTCTTTTTTATCAGTCATTTAATCATCTTTGTATCCGGCCTTCCCCTGTACCCGGGGGCTTCGGATGGGTTTAACAATTGATGGAAGGACTTGCGGTACAGCGGGACCTTGTTCGTCCGGGCAAACCCTTGCAAAACGGGGTGCAAAAGTAGATAATTATTCCAAATATTAAAAGCTTTCGCGCCATTATTTAACGCAGGCCGTTATGGAAGGAAATGCCGGCGGGTTTTCGGGTGTCATTAATTTGTATCTTTGCAGCCTCAAAAAAAATCCATCCATGGGCCTTAAATGCGGGATCACCGGCATCACCAACATCGGCAAAACCACCATTTTCAACTGCATCAGCAACACCCGGGCTGAAGCCAGCAGTTTTGCCTTCAGCGCCACCAGGTCGAACATCGGGATGATCAGCGTGCCCGACGACAGGCTCGAAAAGATCAATTCGATCATCCGGTCCGACAAAGTGACAACGGCTACCGTCGACATCATCGACATTCCCGGTCTTACGAAGGGTGCAGGCAAGGGAGAGGGCATCGGTAACAAGTTCTTGAACGACATACAGCAGTGCGACGCCCTGATCCATGTGGTACGCTGCTTTGACGACGAACAACTGCCGCATATCGAAGGCTCGGTCAATCCCGGCAGGGACAAGGAGATCGTTGACCTGGAATTGCAGGTTAAAGACCTTGAAATGGTGGAAAGACGGATCGCGCGTTTTGAAAAGGTGGCCAAGTCGGGCGATAAAAATGCAAAAAAAGCACTCGACATACTGCATGTTTACAGAGCGCATTTCGAAGATTTCCAGTCGGCCCGGACCGTCCCCCTCAGCGGGGAAGAGAAAGGTTTTATTGATGACCTTGACCTGCTGAGCGACAAGCCGGTGATCTATGTTTGCAATGTTGACGATGCTTCGGCAGCTTCCGGCAATGCCTATGTTGAATCCTTCAAGCGATCGGTTGCGGGTGAGGATTCGGAAGTGCTCATCATTGCCGGCAGGCTGGAGGCAGAAATTGCCGAACTGGAGGATCCTGCCGACAGGACGGCCTTTTTGGCGGATGCGGGCCTGGAAGAACCCGGGGTGAACAAAATGATCAGGTCGGCCTACAAACTGCTCGAACTGCAATCGTTCTTTACCGCGGGCAAAAAAGAAGTCAGGGCCTGGACCATTCGCAGGGGCATGACGGCTCCGGAAGCGGCCGGGGTGATCCACAGCGACCTGGAGCGGGGGTTTATCAGGGCGGAGGTCATGCGTTTCGACGACTTCTACACGCTCGGCTCCGAACAGGCCGTGAAAGATGCCGGCAAATTCAGGGTGGAAGGCAAAAACTATGTGGTACAGGAAGGCGACATCCTGCACATCCGGTTCAACGTATAAGGTACACAGGCCCGGGCCGGCGTAATTTTTTCAGGCCGGTCAGAATTGCACCCCAAGGGCAACGCCTATGTACGACATCTTGGTTTTGTCTTTATCGGTGCCCTCCTTCTTTGAGTTGACCAGGCCCATCGAATACCTTCCTTCGACAAAGAAAAACAGGATCTTTACGCCTGCACCAAATACAAGTCCTCCGTCCAGCCGGTTATCGAATTCCTCATCAAATTCATAATCCTCTGAATTTTCCTCAAGCTGGCCCTGCAGATTCAAGGTGTAAGTAGTGGTTTTTCCGCTCAGCCAGTAGGCTCCGTATCCGCCCACATTCAGATATACGTTTACCTTGTTAATTCCAAATTGCAGCCTGGCCATCAGGGGAAGTTCGAGGTAGCTGTAGGTAGCCCGCCAGTATTCGGCCGAACTCTTGCTTTCGAACCTCACGCCTTTCTGCGTATAAAGCAATTCGGGCTGGAACCTCAGCACGCCGCCGCCGATCACGATAAAACCGCCGCCATAGAAGCCAAGCTTAAAGGGATTATCAACACCGCTTGGAACATCGGCATTCATGGTTGCCATGGCCAGGCCGCCTTTAACCCCTCCGCTGACCTGCGCATGCAGGGGCAAGGTCAGCACAAACAACGCCAGAAGCAATAGTAGATTTTTTCTCATCATTATGGTTTTTAGGTTTACGGGATTAAAAATAATAAAATTCCCGACAGCAGACCGAAAAAAAAGGCTGCCCTTTTTGAGACAGCCTTTTGTAATAAACAAATATTGCCTGTTAATTGCCGAGATAATAAACTGCACCGAAATCGATGTTGAATACGCCTGTTTTCAGGTCGTTTACATCATCACTTGATACGCCGGCCGGTACAGTTATATCGCCAATCTTCATGATCCCCAGATTATACCGGAGATTTGCCAGAACGCCGAGGTTATCCGTGATCTTGTATACGGCACCTGCTCCGATGGCAATACCGAAATCCATACCCTTGAAGTTTTCCTTATATTTCTCCTTCACGATCATGCCCCCTACGATGTCATCATATTCCTTATCGCCGTCAACCTTAACACTCATCAGCAACCCTACGAAAGGGCCAATTTCACCAAATACTGTAACCGGCCAGTCCTCGCCAAAGCTTGCCTTGGCCAGGAATGGGATCTCGAGATAATTGAACTGAACCTTGAAATCATCCTTGCTTCCGTCGAAGTGGGTCCTCTTCACTTTATAACCCTTCTGGGCAATGTTTAATTCTGCCTGGGCCGATATCATCCCAAACCCGATATTGACAAATGCACCGAGATGCGGCACCACCATGGTGTGGTTGATTTTATTGTTCTGTGAATCCCTTGCATCCGAAATCGCCTCACCGTGCATGTTCGAAAAACCGGGGCCGAACTTAAACCCGAAAGAAAGATCCTGTCCTGATACATAAAGACCAAAACAAATTGCAGCCGTAACAATTAACAGTTTTTTCATTTTTCTTTGATTTTAGGTTAAATAATAGAATTTACAGGCAAATATAGAAAATTAACCGTATGCAAAATCTTTTTCATTATCATAAAACGAAGAGAAATTGCTCATTTCCTCGTCCCTCGTACCTCGTACCTCGTACCCCTTTTAACCATGTAACCCCCGATTCTCGGGGCAGGCCACCGAGTTCTCGGGGCAGGCACTGAAACACTGAAGCACTGAAGCACTGAGTCCATGACCAACACCGGCCGGGTAGCCGGAAACATCAACCCTGATTTGCTCATGGCCTTTGGGAATGATAATTTCATCCTGCTTCCTACCGTACAAATCATAAATAAATATCGACAGTTGACAGTTGACAATTGACAGTTGACAGTTGACAGTTGACAGTTGACAGTTGACAGTTGACAGTTGACAATAAATGTCATCGCCGGTGGGGGTACATAGCATTAATTTCGCTTTGGGTTATGGGATGTAGTTCAACATGGAATACCCGCCGGGTTCCCGATAAACCGGGACAAGCTTTACAGACCGCTCATATTCCTGCTTATTGGGCACTGGCATTTTTATATTTTCACAAATTCTCTAAAGTTTCTCCTGTCAATCAAAATTCCTTTTGCTTTATAAGTATCAATAAATTTTTGCGGAAAATTTACCTTTTTATTACTCCACTTAAATTCAAATGCTGAAATTTCGCCATTTTTTTCTTCAACGAAGTCAATCTCTTGCTGTTGCTTTGTGCGCCAAAAATACATTTTAGCAAATGTATCCTTGTATAAATTTTGCTTTCTCCTTTCGGAAACCAGAAAATTCTCCCATAATGCTCCTTTGTCTATTCGTAAATCTAATTGATTGAAGTTTCCCAGGAGCATATTTCGGATTCCGTTATCATAAAAATAAATTTTTCTGTTTAGCTTGATTTCGTTGCGTATGTTCCTGTTAAAACTATTGAGTTTGAATATGATGTATCCCTTTTCTAATATCTCAATGTATTTTTGTACGGTAATTTTATTTATCCCGACAAGATTTGATAATTCGTTATAATTGACTTCGCTTCCTATTTGCCAAGCTAAGGCTTGTAAAAGCTTTTCCAGAACTTCTGGTTTTCTAATGTCTGAAAAGGCTAATATATCTCTGTATAAGTAACTGCTAACAAGGTTTTTTAAAGTTTCACGTTCTTTTCCCTGGTTGTTAATTACTTCGGGATAAAGACCAAAAAGCAATCTGTTTTCAATTTGTTGCTCTGACTTAATGAAGCCTATTTTGTTTTCATACTCTTCCCATGTAATCGGAAATAATTCGTATTCCCATTTTCTTCCAGTCAATGGCTCATTTAATGCATTGCCTAAATCAAATGAGGAAGAACCGCTAACAAACAGTTGAACTCCTTTAAATTGGTCTGCAATAATTTTTAGTGTCAAGCCTATACCTTGAATCCTTTGAGCTTCATCCAGGAAAATATATTTATGTTCACCGATGATAGTCCTTATTTCTTCAGTGGTTGGACTTTCCAAGAGATTTCGTGTCGAGGGGTCGTCTGCGTCAATGAAAAGATATTCTTTGTCTTTTAAAATTTCTTTGAGCAGGGTGGTTTTCCCAACTTGTCTTGCGCCAACTACTACAATTGCTTTACCGCTATTGATTTTGTCTATTATTCTTGCTCCAATGGTTCTTTCAAACATTTTTTATTTCAAAGGTAAAAAATAATATCATAATGACCTAAAGTTATGCTTTTAGGATATTACAGTGTGTGTTTCGTTGCTATGCTTGTGCCAACGTTTGGCGGTATGGTTAGTTGCCGATTTCGAAGCACCTTCCTGTCAAATTACAAGTACTTTTGATACGAGCTGAAACGCTCGATAATCCGCTGACTGCCAAATGTTTTATACACGATGTTGAACTAAATCCCGCTGCAGCGGGATAGTCCTTTCAAAATTACCCGATTCTT
>CAZHFC010000041.1:0-31328 GCA_964531985.1 uncultured Bacteroidales bacterium | reverse complement strand
CGAGGGAAGAAGGGGTTTGGGGTTGAGGGGCTTCTTGTCATGCCTTCTCCCCGGGCAAAAAGGGGTTTGGGGTTGAGGGGCTTCTTGTCATGCCTTCTCCCACCGGCGGGGATTCCCTCCCCCGTTTACACGGGGTCGGGATGACATTTTCGAATATCGTTCAATCGCGCAATCACATTGCCCTCCCCCGCCTGGTTTAAAGGGGGGACGAGGGACGGGGGACGGGGAAACAGGCTGTTTCATTTTGTTTTGTGATAACAACCGTTCCTGCTACAGTTCAGATTTCAGATTTCAGATTTCAGCTTTCAAAATCGGGCAATCTTCCGCGCAGCGGAAGCCCGAATCCGGACCGGCAGCTGCATCATCCGGGATTTTAAAGAAGATTATCCGCCTTCAGATCTTCATCCCTTTAAAAGAGCTGCTGTTGCCGTCAGCACCCAGGAACAGCAGGTGGTAGATACCCGGCCTGAGAAATCCCAGGCTCACATGCCTGCTGTATCCGGCAGGCAGTGAAAAGGATGCGACTTCACGGCCCGTCTGATCAATGATCATGAGCACATGCATGCTCTCCCCGCCCTCAATGATCAATTTATCCCTGAATGGCAGCGGATAAATCCTTATTTCCGCCCCCCCGCTTTCGCCTTCCGGCAGCCCGGTGAGGGAACAATCATGCAGATAGCTGATCTTTCCGGAAGCATAGAGGGAATCGGTAAATATATTCCATGCGGCAGGATCGTCTTTGAGGAAATGATCCAGCCATGGAAGCAGAAAACCGAATGTGATTTCCTGTTGCTCTTCGCGGGTCACCGTAAGCACGGGCGCACAGGAGTTTTCTCCCAGGGTGCATAAAAAATTATAATCTGCAAAATAGCAATGGCCGCCCCCGTTAATGCTGATAAAGGTCTTACAGGTCGAAGCCAGTGAGTCGTACATCAGCAACTGATGCATGGAAGGCGGCGTAACGCAATCTTCGGAGCCGGCAAACAGGAGCGTGGGCTGCTGTATGTTTGCCGAAGCAGAAACGGCTGACGGCATGGTATTGGCAGCGGCAAAATTGGCCACCACGGTAATGGAAGTGTCGCCTGCGGCAGCCAGCATGGATGCGCCTCCCCCCATTGAATGGCCCATCACCCCCGACCTGCCCGATACGGAACCGAAAAAGAGGGAAGCCGGGTCAAGCCCTTCATCCCTCATCGCCCTGAGGACAAAAGAGAGATCGAGGCCAAAATCTTCATGGCCTGGTGCAATGCCCGTTTCCGTGTCGACAAGCACAAGAATATACCCGGGGGGGATAAGGATATCAGTAAAGTTCGAATAGGAACCGACATCCATCAGAAAGCCGTGTCCCAGGGAAAGAACGGGGAACTCACCCGGTGCCACCGGCACCTCTTCCCCACCCTGCTCGGCCGGGTAGTAAACCTCAACCGGAATCTGCCGGCCGTTCCGGTCATCATCAGTAAATACCATGGAAACATGACCAGCCTGATAGGGCTGTGCACTGGCACGGATGCCCCCGCATGCAAAAGCTGATATCAGTGCGATTAAAAGCAACCCCCTTACTGAGGTTCTTTTCATGTTGAATTCTTTCATAATAAATAATATTAAACCCACGATGAAATAGCAGTTCAGGCAAAGAACAACGGAGCCTTTAACCACATCCTTCGCGACCGCCGAAATACCGGATAAGCGGGACGACGGCGGATTAAAAAAAGCTTTCGGGACAACGGGCTTTATGCAATCGGTTTTTTGTTCCGCACATATATCAGTTTCGACTTTCCGCCGGCGTGGTCCCTTTGTTCAATCTCAAACTGACCGGTCGACCGGAACAGTGGCGTAAGCTTCTCAAAGCCAAAGTTCCTGGCATCGAAATTGGGTTGTTTTTTCAGGATGAGGGATCCCACATCGCCCAAGAAAGCCCATCCATCCTCATCCGCCGCATCGTCAACGGAGTTTCGCAGCAGCCTGATCACCTTTGAAGTGACCTTGTCGTACTCGGATTTCGCTTTCTTCTTCTGCGATTCGTCCATATCACCATCTGTTTTCAATATCTCCAGGTAAATGAACTTGTCGCATGCAGCAATAACCGGCCCCGGGGTTTTCTTTTCGCCTATGCCGTATACCACCATGCCCGCTTCGCGCAACCTGGTGGCCAGCCGTGTAAAGTCGCTGTCGGAAGAAACCAGGCAAAACCCGTCCACCTTTCCCGAATATAAAATGTCCATGGCATCGATGATCATGGCCGAGTCGGTGGAATTTTTACCCGTTGTATAACTGTATTGCTGAACAGGGTTTATCGCATTCTCAAGCAAAAGGTTCTTCCACTTGATCAGGTGCGGCTTGGTCCAGTCGCCATAAATACGTTTGATGGTAGGCGTACCATACTTGGTAATCTCTTCCATCATTTCCTTTATGTACCCGGAGGGGATGTTATCCCCGTCGATGAGTACGGCCAGTTTTGTTTCCTTTGTCATAATGAACAGTAAAGATACAACATTTAGAGAGCGATAAGCAAAAAGGGAGGCTCCCGGCAAAAAATCCCGGCTGGCGGCTCCCCATATCCTTTTAACATGGATGGACATTTCGGCAGCTAAAAGGAAAGTATTTTTCGAAGAAAGTTGATTTCTGTGAATATTAACGTACCTTTGTAAAAATTCAAGAATTTGAAGTTTGTGCTCCCATCGACTAATTTTCCACCGACCATTAGTTCATCGTTGCCTTCCTTTCCAATTATTGGGTTTTATTAACCGATTAAACACGAATCATTAAAAAAAACAATTATGAACATTTATGTAGGAAACCTTGATTATAAGGTAAATGAAAATGACCTCGAACAACTTTTCGGGGAATTCGGCGAAGTGAATTCAGCAAGGATCATCAGCGACAAATACAATGGCAGGAGCAAAGGCTTTGGCTTTGTGGAAATGGATAACGATGACGAAGCACGCGAAGCGATTGAAAAACTGAACGGAATGATGGTGAAAAGCCGTGAGATCACGGTAAATGAGGCACGTCCCAAAAAAGATTATTAAGAGCATCCCTCCTGTCACTGCAACAGCATTACAGGAAAACAAATGAAATGGAAGGTTGGGGACGCGTTTCCCGCAACCAACATCATTGTATAAACCTAAAATTTAAATATGGGCAGATCGCAGGAATCATTCAATAAGAAAGAAGTAAGAAACAAAAGGGCTAAAAAGAGAAAAGAAAAGGAAAAGAAAAGGCTGGCGAAGAAGGAAGGTGACGGGCCGTCCAGCCTCGACGACATGATCGCTTATGTGGATGAAAACGGGGTGATCACCGATACCCCGCCCGACCCTGCCAGTAAAACCGACATCGAAGCAGAAGAAATTGAAATCGGAATTCCGAAAAGGGCACATGATGAGGACGCAAACCAGGAAAGAAAAGGCGTGGTCAGCTTTTTCGACGAAAACAAAGGTTTCGGCTTCATCAGGGATATGGACACCAACCAGAGTGTCTTTGTCCATGCAAATGACCTGCTGGAACCGATAAAAGAAAATAATATTGTTAATTTTGAACTGGCAAAAGGCCCCAAAGGTCTGATCGCAAGGCAAGTAAAAAAACACAAATAAAGCAATCCGGCTTTTTTACCCACCTCTCAGGTTCCCTTTTGAAAATATTCGCCAGTTTTAAATTGTCAGAGGGTGCCTGGCCTTTTTTATGGATTATTTCAGGCACTTCCCGCTGAAACGCTGACAGTGGTCAGCATGAAAGAAGGATTGCGGCATAATTTGTGTACAGAAACACCATATATGATGATGAACACACATAATTTTCATATCCCCGTGATGGGGATCGGATATACGGTCGATACACCGGTCAGGGTGGCCCACCTGGGCATCGACTCCGTGGTTTCGCTTGTCGACGACTTCCTGCTCGAAAAAATGAGAAAGGTATATTGTAACAGGTACGGGGTCCCCTACACGGAAATAAGCGAAAAATTCGAAGATTTCAGGGCGAAGAGGATCACCTCTTACCTGAATCTGCTGAACAGCCTGGCGGAAAAGAAATACCTGGAGCTGAAAACCCTGGCTACGGGAAAACTTGATGAAATCAGGTCGTATTTCGGGATGCTGCCCACGCAATCCCCTTTCAGGATAGAATTTAAAAAATTTCAGGCCGGGTACCCCGATCTTCAGGAGATCAGGAACTGGATCAAAGACAAGCTCTCGACAGGCAGTATCGATGTGAACATCATGACCAAAGTCGACAAGGAAAACTATCGCAAAGGAAAAAAGCTGGCAAGTGAATTTAACGATGCCCATGCGGCGGTCAGGGGATACGCAAACAGCGATCTTTCTTCCTCTCTCGTGCTTTCGGCAGGGATGAACCCAAGGTTATACAGCTATCTGGAAAATTTCAGCGACTTCCATCCGGGCAAGGACTGGAGTATCAAGAAAAAGATCGTTTTAAAGGTGAGCGACTTCAAATCGGCCCTGATCCAGGGAAAATTCCTGGCAAAAAAAGGCCTGTGGGTTTCGGAATTCAGGGTTGAATCGGGATTGAACTGCGGCGGCCATGCGTTTGCCACCGACGGCCAGCTCCTGGGCCCCATCCTCGAAAAGTTCAGGAGCCTGAGGCAGGAACTGATCCAATCCATACATGATGTTTTTTGCAACACCATGAAAAGCAAAGAGCGGACACCACCCGCACAACCGCTGCCGGTTAAGTTCACGGCACAGGGAGGCGTTGGCACGGCCGATGAACACCGCTTCCTGATCGATCATTACCGGCTCGATTCCATAGGCTGGGGAAGTCCGTTCCTGCTGGTGCCTGAGGTTACGAACGTTGATAAAACCACCCTGAAACAACTTCAGGAAGCAGATGAAAACAGCCTTTACCTGAGTAATATATCCCCGCTGGGTATCCCGTTCAACAGCCTGAGGGGAAACAGCAAAGACATGGAAAAACAGGCAGCGATCAGCCAGGGAAAGCCCGGCAGCAGCTGTCCCAGGAAATTCGTGGCACTCAACCATGAATTTTCTGAAAAAGGCATTTGCGCAGCATCCCGCCAATTCCAGCGCATGAAACTGAAGGAACTCGACAGGGAAATGCATTCTGTGGCCCGCTACCAGGAAAAATATGACAACATCGTAGACAAATCATGTATTTGCGTTGGGCTTGGCACCTCGGCACTCCTGCTCAACGATATCGATACGAAGATTGAAGGCAGCGGTGTTTCCGTATGCCCGGGACCCAACCTGGCCTATTTCTCAAAAACGATGAGCCTGAAAGAGATCACCGACCATATCTATGGAAGGGCAAACATGATCAGCCGCACCGACAGGCCGCATATGTTCATAAAAGAATTGTCGATAAACCTCGACTTCCTGAAAAACAGGATCATTGAAGCGGGAACTCCCCCGGAACCAAAGGTCAACCAGCAACTGCTCGATTTCGGAATAAACCTGGAAGAAAGTATCGCTTATTATTCTGAACTCTTCTCAGGCATTGAGAATATGCCCGAAAAAGACAAAAAAATCATCCTGAAGGAACTGGCCGAAGGCAGGAAAAAACTGCGTCTGATGACCGCCCGGCTTAACAGGAAAGTATTTAACGGCCTGAATTCCCGTAAAAGATCTTCCAACAAGACTTTCAGTCGCCGAACCTCCTGAGTTTTGCGACAGGGGTTCAGCTTAGCGGGATGATTAAGGGCAGAATCCGGTCATTTTTTCGAACATATCGAAAGTTTTCTAACTTTATGCCTTAATTTTGTCAGATTGAAACCCAAAATGACTGCTTCATGGTTAAGAAAGATGACCACACTCCTCAAAAGACATATAAGGAAAGGTATGACCTGGTCAGGCACCCCAGGCGCATCAGAAGTTCCGATGTGATCGAAGGGGTGTTTGACGATATCATATACTATGGCTCACCCGATCCCTCACTGATTGCGGCAACCGGCACCATAAACGGCATAGGATGCATCATCCTGGGGCAGGAAAAAGCCAGAAAAGGCAAGCGTAGCAAGGCTACCGGCATGGTTAAGCCCGAAGGCTTCAGCTTTGTGCTTGAAATGCTCGACCAGGCAGAAAAAAACCGCATCCCCGTGATTTCCTTTATCGACACATATGGCGGCGATCCATCCATGGATTCGGAAATGGGCGGGCAATCGTTTCTTATCTCCGACTGCATCAGCAGGTTTTGCGACATCAACACGGCCACGGTTTCCTATGTGATCGGCGAGGGTGGCAGCGGCGGCGCACTTGCCATTCAGGTGGCCGACAAAGGCTTTATGCTCGAAAATGCCATCTACTCGGTGATCGCACCCGAAAGCTGCTGCCGGATCATCTTCCATAAAAGGCTCAGCGCCGGCGAAGACCTGGAAGAGGTACTGCCCGATGCACTCAACATCCTCAGGCCGGGCGCCGAGCATATCAGGCAGATCGGGATGATCGACGAAATACTGCCCGAACCTGCAGATGGAGCCCATGTCGACTATGAATTTAGCTGCAACATCATCAAAAAATCCCTTATCAGGACACTGAACGAGTGGCTGCCCAAATCAAAAAAAGGCGAAAGGACGCTGAAGCCGTCGGTCATCAGAAAACTTAAAAGCAAAAGACGCGAAAAAGTGCTGCATTACGGTGAATTCATCGACGATCTCGACAAACTGGCCAAAAGAAAGACCAAACGCAAGTTCCCCCTCAAGGTTAAGACCATCGACGTGGAGCAGGAGAACTTTGAGATCATGCACCTGATCAAGGCACATCTCGAAAAACTCGGGATCGAAGATACCGAACTCGTCAACTGCGAAAAAGAATGGGACCCTGAAAAAAATCTCTTCAGGGTAGCCGGAGGATGCGGATTCATCTCCCTGCAGGAATACAAAGACAACTTCTATGCATGTCCCAAATGCGGCAAGGGCGAATACCTGACGGTGGAAGAACACATTGAAAAGATCTGCGACAATAACACTTTTCGTGAAATTGAAGGGGACCTGTCGTTCAAAAAGATGCTGAACGGCGATTTCTACAACTTTGGCAGCTACAGGGATAACCTCGAGAAGACCATGCAAAATTCTTTCTCGAAGGAAGGTCTGGTTACCGGTACCGCCCGGATCAAAGGCAAAGACATTGTTCTTGTCCTTACCGACCTGAGGTTTTTCGGCGGTTCCTTCGGCGCTGTTTTCGGCGAAAAATTCAAACGGGCCGTGGACTATGCCGTTGAACACAAACAGCCGCTCATCTCGGTATGCTCTTCGGGAGGCGCACGCATGAACGAAGGCCCCATGTCGCTGGCACAGATGGCCAAAATGAACATGGCCCTGCTCGACCTCAAAAACCAGGGCATCCTCTACCTCTCGGTGATCACCGGGCCCACCACCGGAGGCGCCTATGCAAGCTACGTAACACAGGGCGACATCATCATCGGT
Source organism: uncultured Bacteroidales bacterium (assembly GCA_964531985.1). Lineage (GTDB taxonomy): Bacteria > Bacteroidota > Bacteroidia > Bacteroidales > B18-G4 > B18-G4. The sequence goes on along the minus strand of CAZHFC010000041.1, from coordinate 23,935 downwards.
GAAGAAGGCTCCCTGGTTGAATTTGCCGGCCCGCGCGTGGTCATGGGCGGAGGCTTCAACGTCGACCGTGAGATCATCACCACCAATAAACTTTATGAAACCGACAAGATCCAGCACCTCGTGAAAAGAAAAGAGCTCAAAGACCTGCTTTCCTATTATGTACGGGTGTTTTACGCCGTAAGGTACCCCGACAAAAGAAGGAACAAGGGAAGGATACTGGATTTCAGGAAAATGCCAGTTGAATAAGAACTTAACAAAAAGCTACCGATAAAAAAATTCTACCGCCATGGCCTTCGCCAGCCTTAAAAAGTACGAACACACATTCATTGTTGTGGCAGCCCTGACCATTGCACTGCTCAATACGCTCCCTTTCTTTTCGGGCATATTCACAGCCTCCGACAGTGCCTCCAACCCATTTTTCAATACCGGCTTCATCCTGCGAAGATCCCTCTGGCAATTCGGACATGCCTTCGTGTCCATGCTCCTGTTCATCTATTTTAATTACAAATGGGCACCTTACCTGACACCTGCCCGTTTAAGCAAATACATCAGGCTCATCCTCCTGATCCTATACAACCTTGCCTTGCTGTATGCTTTGCTTTGGGCCACCGTGGCCTTTGCCGAATATACGGTGGGCAACCCCTTTGGGATGCGTTACGGCTTTTTCTTCTACCTGTGGAAATATGTCCTGCTGCACCCCCTCGGCGTGCTGATTGCCTACGCACTGAAAATGATCGTAAGATCGAAGATCATAGAAATTGAGAACTACCGGCTGAAAGAAGAAAACCTCAGCATACAGCTCAAAACCCTCCAGGACCAGGTGAACCCGCATTTTCTCTTTAACACCCTGAACACCCTCAGCTCGGTGATCCGCCTGGGAAGCAAGGAAGAAGGCCTGAAGTTTGTCGACGACCTCTCAAACGTTTACCGCTACATCCTCGATACGGATATGGCCAGGCTGACGAAAGTCAGATCGGAATTAAAATTCCTCGAATCATACAGGTATATGCTCGAAAAACGGTTTGGAAAGAACCTTATATTAAAAACCGATATCAGCCAGGAGGTGAAGGAAAGCCTCATTCCACCCATGGTTTTTCAGCTCCTGCTCGAAAATGCCATCAAGCATAACCAGATATCGCAGACTACGCCCTTGCTGATCAGCATTGTGAATGACAACAACTATATTATATTCAGCAACAACATAAACTATAAACCCGACGTTGGCAATAAACTCGGTCTTGGTATACCCAACCTGATGAAAAGATACGAATTGATGGCAGCCAGGGAGGTGATCATTCAGCAAAAAAACAGCCAGTTTATCATAAAACTACCCCTGATACATCCATGAACGTCCTGATAGCGGAAGATGAAATTGGCGCCAGCCGCAATCTCACGGCCATCCTGCAGGAAGTGGAACCCTCCTGCAACATCCTTGCCGTGCTCGAAAGCGTGGAAGAAACCCATGAATGGATAATGGAAAACCCCCCGCCCGATCTGGCCTTCTTCGACATCCAGCTCTCCGACGAAAACATCTTTAAACTATTCATAAAGGTTACGGTCGACTTTCCCGTGGTATTCGTCACTGCCTATAACCAATATGCCATCCGGGCTTTCAAGGTGAACAGCATCGATTATATTCTCAAGCCGGTAAATACGAAATCAGTAAAATACGCCCTCGGGCAGTTCAGAAAACTAAAAGCATCCAATGCCTTTTCAAATGAAAAGAAGATACTGGAGTTGCTGGAAGAATTGAGGGGCGAAAAAAAGAAGCAATACAGGAAATCATTCCTCATCCAGGTAAAAGACAAACTGATCCCGCTGGCGGTGGCCGAAATAGCGTACTTTTTTATCGAAAACGGCATGGTATACGCCGTTACGTCATCAAACGGCAAGTTCATTGTAAACCACAAACTCGATGATATCGGCAAACAGCTCAACCCCGACTATTATTTCAGAGCCAACAGGCAGTTTATTGTATCCAGGGAGTCCGTAGCGGAGATCAACCCCTATTTCAACGAAAGGCTGAGCATTAAGGTCATGCCCAAGCCTTCCATTCCGATCATCATCAGCAAGGCCAAAGCCACTCATTTCAAAGCCTGGATGGATACCTGAGCTTTTTCAGGAAAAAATTAAAAATTAACCATCTCTGCTTAAGTTGCAAAAAAAGAAGCTTCACTTTCGATTATCGGCGCTTCAGCAATATTTTACCCAGACGCGGGTGCGAATAAATCTACATTTGACGATGTATGGAAATCCATGCATCATCAATAAAGACGGCCACAGCGTTCACCACGCTCAACGAACTGCTCCTCCACCGGGCAGCAGCAAATCGTCATAAAACCGCCCTTATCATTCTCGACAGAGAAGGGAATGAAAGCGGGCGGATCAGCTATGGCAAGCTCATTTCATCTTCCATCGGTATTGCAGCCTCCATCAGCCGGAAAGCCCGTAAAGGCGACCGTTGCATGCTCATCTTCCCCCCCGGGCTTGCATTTGTGCAATCACTGCTGGCATGTTTCTTCGCCGGAGTGGTCGCCGTTCCGGTACATCCGCCCAAAAAGAACAAAAAGAACACACGCTTCTGGTCGGTATTTGATGATGCCAATCCCAATCTCTTGCTTATTGAAAACCGGATTGAAGAATTGTTCACCGGCCGGGAAAAGGATTTTCGAAAAGCCCTGGATGTTCCACGCATCGTTTACAGCAACAACCCGCTTAACGGCATTGAAGATTTCACCCCGCCGCCTGCCAGCCCTGCCGACTTGATCATGCTGCAGTACACCTCGGGCACAACCGGAAAGCCGGCAGGCACCATGATCACACATGCAGGCATCATGCATAATTCAAAAGTGATCAGCACGGCCTTCGGACATGACGAAAAGCTCGTGAGCGTGAACTGGTTGCCGCCTTACCATGACATGGGACTGATCGGCACGCTGCTGCAACCCCTCTACAAGGGTGGCACCAATGTGATCATCGACCCTTACGACTTCCTGCGAAGCCCCCTGATCTGGCTGCAGGGTATCACAAAATACAAGGCCACTACGGTGGGTTGCCCCGATTTCGCACTGGAGCTGCTGGCCGACCGCATTGACGATAAGCAGAAAAAGAGTATTGACCTGCGCTCCTTAAAGGTGTTCTTCTGCGGATCGGAACCGGTCAGGCCCGCAAGCCTCGAAAAATTCTCAAAGGCATTTGCCGTTTGCGGCTTTGAGGAAAAGATGTTCCTTCCCTGCTACGGCCTGGCCGAATGTACCCTTATGGCAACCGGCATACATCATGCCGAAAAACCAAAAATTATCAGCATCGACCGAAAGTCATTTGAATATGACGGGAAAGCAGAACCCGCAACTGATCCGGTGCAAAGCATGCAACTGACCGCTTGCGGCTATCCCTGGCTGGACGATGTAGTAAAAATTGTCAACCCACACACACGCCGGCCGTACCCCGAAAATACCGTTGGCGAAATATGGATCAGGAGCAAGTCGGTATGTGAGGGCTACCGGAACAAGCCCCGGAAAACAGCACGCCTGTTCCGGGCCCGGATCGCCGGCTCTGGCGAAGGCCCCTTCCTGAGGACAGGCGACCTGGGTTTTATCAGCGGAGGCCAGTTGTTTATCGCGGGGCGGATGAAAGAAGTGATCATCATCAACGGAGCGAATCATTTTCCGGCCGACATTGAGTCGACCGTAGAACAATGCCATCCCGCCCTCCAGCCGCATGCCTGTGCCGCCTTCTCCTTTGAAGAAGGTAAACATGAGCGGTTGGTCATCGTGCAGGAAATTAAACGCACAGCCCTTCGCAACCTCAAGGCCGAAGCTGTTGTGGAAGCCATCCGGTCGGCCGTTTCAAATGAACATGAAATACCGGTCTATGCCATCGAACTCATTGGCCCCGGCCGGATCATCCGAACCAGCAGCGGAAAGATCAGGCATGCCAGGTGCAGGGAGATCTGGATGAAAAATGAATTCCAACGTATCTATTCCTGGAAGCAACAGGAAACGTACAAGAAATCATCATTAACACCACAAGTCGAAAAAGATATCAGCCCCGCCGACCTGGAAAGCTGGCTGAGACAATGGCTTGCCAATAAACTGGATATACAACCCGACATGATTGACCCTTCCAGTCCCATTCTGTCATACGGACTCGACTCACTTGGTGCCGTTGAACTGGAAAGGGAAGTTAAGGAAAACTTCGGCATTGAGATACATCTTGCCGATTTTCTCGAAAACAACACCATCAGGGCACTGGCCGAAATCGGGTTTAAAAATTTACTTAAAGAAACGGGATAGGCAGCTTACCTCCTTTATAACCATCTACTTAATCAATTAGCGCTTATCTTTCGGATGCCGGCACATCGCCGGCATCCTCTTTTTTATCTGGTGCCAGTCATGCCGGTGCTGTTGCCATCCTGCAAGGATTCAATGACCCGGGCACCCCGTTCCAGCACATCCCATACCACGACAGTGGAATCAGCCTGCTTCATGTCCCGGGCCTTCCACCAGGGCACGGAACCGTCGATGACGATCATGGCCGGATCAAGATACTCCAGCAAGCGCACAGTCTGGTAAGGGCAGCTTCCCCTGAGAACCAGGCAGTCGAGCCTCAGCCTTCCCGGCCCCGGCAGCCGCGGCAATTTCCCTTCCCACAGGGCTACCCGTCGATTCCCGGCAGGAATATATAACAAGTGCCCGGGAGCATCCGGTTTTCCCGCAACACCGGCAAGCAAGATATTTTCCTGTTCCATCAGGCCCTTCCGCATACGATATGGCCTGATATTATATTCCAGCAAAGCCGGGTCGGCAGCCAGGCTGCTGTCGGAGACAAAAAGGCAGGAGCGGCCGGCAAAAACATCGATGGCCGTATGGCCCCTGACGGCATAGACCACAAGCCCCTCCTGCCTTAACTGTCCGTAATGCATGACCAGCCGGTATGATGAGAGCATAAGGGCGGCAAAAAGTGCAAACATGAATGCTTTTCTGCTGTTGTTTGCCAGGCAGAGACCGGCAGCACCCGCAATGAGGCAGATAAAGAATGCCATAGGCCCGTCAATGGAGATATCGGTAACTGCCGAATATGGCAACGCTTCCACCAGCGACACGCCCCGGTCCATCACGAACAGCAGCTTTTGGAGGATCCATGCAAAGAGCGCAGCAAGCTGCCATGCCACCGGCAGCAGCAGCATCAGCAAGCCGGCATAAATGATCAGCGACGACAAAGGAATTACGATCAGGTTGGTAAGCAGGCTGTATGCGGGAAATTGTTTGAAATAAAAAAGTACCAGTGGCAGTGTACCCAGTTGTGCGGCCAGCGATACGGCGGTGATGGCCCAGATGCGGTCGGGGATGCGATAAGGGACATACAACAGGCGGTAAATGGGGCGCTGAACGCTCACAATGCCCAGCACGGCGGAATAGGAAAGTTGAAAGCCCGCCCCAAAGATCACGTAGGGGTCGAAGAGCAGCATCAGAAAGGCAGAGGCGGCAAGCGTATTGTAAACATTGGTTTGCCTTTTCATCGCCCCACCGGCAATAAGGAAGCTGATCATGGATGACGCCCTGACCACGGGAGGCGCCAGCCCTGTGAGCAGGGCATAAGCCCAGATAAAGGCCAGCAACAGGAAGGGTAAAATCGCCTTCCCTGCCTTGCTCCTTCTCAAAAAGCTAAAAACCGTATTCATCACCAGGAAGACAACGCCCACATGCAGTCCCGAAACACAAAGCACGTGCATGGCTCCCGCGCGTGCGTATACATCCCTGACCTCATCGCCCAGGTGGCTGCTGTCGCCGAGCAACATGGCCGCCGACACGCCCAGTTCAGCCCCGCTGATGCCATGCAATTGCAGCTTTTCAAGCATCATCTGCCGCAGGCCGGAAGCATAATGCCTCAGGTTGAAGGCAGCCCCTTTTTTGTCAATCTCCCAGGTCCCTGCCTGCAAGTAAGTACTATGGAAAATGCCGCTCCGGGCAAGGTATCCCCTGTAGTCAAAGCCCCCCGGGTTCAGGGGCTGCTGCACCTCCTTCAGCGATGCATGTATCAGCATATATCGGCCGGCAGGGATGGCCGGCAGTGTGCTGTCGACGGCGGTATATACCATTACCTTCCCCTTGCAGGGGCGCAGGCTGTCGCCCTCTTCAACATACTGCAGGCTTACCACGCCGCGGCATGAGCGTTCACGCAGCTCGAAACACTCTTCTATCATCACCACGTATGTCAGCTTTTCGGGAGAGATCAGGGCCAGGGTTTCCGCCCGCTTTTCTTTCCGTCCCTCAGAGGCGGAAAGGCCGGCAAAAAACATCATCATGATGATCATGAAACCAAATATCCAGCGCCGCCGGTATGTAAAAAACAAGGGGTATAGCAACCCACCGGCAAATACCGCAGATGAAAGCCCATACATGCCCCACCGGGCATAGGACATCTGCCCGTCATATCCGTATGACAGGATGATTCCCGAAACAAAGGGAATGATCAGCCTGAGCAGCGGAGCCCTGCTCCACAGGAGGTTTGCCATTCTTCAGTATTCACATGCAGATCGTGACTGCCTTTATCTGTTAATACCGGAAAATGGAAAAAGTCGCAGAAAAATTTATATTTTTTTACCAGGCCCGGGCGGCGGGTTGGGGTGCAGCAAGGTTGCTTATTGTTTTGGATTGTCCTTTCAGCCGCCTTTGAGCAGCCGGGCATGCATCAGTGCCGCCGTATTTGCCGACGCACCCGCACCGCCCAGAACCTCACGAAGCCTTTGCATGCCGGCAAGCATCCCGGAACGGTAGTCATGATCGTTGATCAGGCGCGACAACTCACCTGTCAGCGTCTTCTCATTGAAATCACCCTGTATGAGTTCCTTCACCACTTCCCTGTCCATGATAAGGTTCACCAGCGAAATGTATTTTACATGCACAAGCCTTCGGGCGATGAAATAGGAGAGCCTTCCCCCCTTGTAACAAACCACTTCGGGTACGCCGATCAGGGCCGTTTCCAGGGTGGCGGTGCCCGAGGTGACCATGGCCGCATGCGCCTGTTGCAGGATTTCATGCATCCTGCCGGTGACCACCTCCACATCATGTTTGCCGATGATGCCGGAATAGAGTTGTTCCGGGACTGATGGTGCGGCGGCAATAACGAAACGACATGCAGGGAAACGGGCGGAGGCACCAAGCATCACGGGCAGCATCTTCCTGATCTCCTGTTTTCTGCTCCCCGGCAGGATGGCCACCAGGGGCCGTTCATCATTTAAGGCTCCTTCCGGGATCCCGGATCCCACGCCCTCAGGCCTGGCATCGATCACATCCAGCAGGGGATGGCCCACGAAATCAACCTCGTAGTCGTAGCGGCTGTAGAAATCCTTTTCAAAGGGCAGGATAACGTACATTCGCTCCACGTAGCGTTTAATGGCATGCACGCGCGAACGTTTCCATGCCCAGACCTGCGGTGAGATGTAGTAAAACACCCGTATGCCCCGGCCGGCCGCAAATCTGGCCATGCGGAGATTAAATCCGGGATAGTCGACCAGTATCAGCACATCGGGCTTGAAGCTGAGCAGATCGCGGCGGCAGAGGCGAAAATTCCGCATGATGGTGGGGATATTGGCAATCACCTCGGCAAAACCCATAAAGGCCAGGTCGCGGTAATGTTTCACAAGCACGCCCCCTTCTGCCTCCATGAGGTCGCCTCCCCAGCAGCGGAATGATGCTTCGGGATCGAGCTTGCCCAGTTCACGCATCAGTCGCGAGGCGTGCAGGTCGCCCGAGGCTTCGCCGGCTATGATATAATATTTCATCGGGAATCTTATCAGTTTTTCAACTAACCGGCCCTCACGAGCTGATCAGGATAAAATAGGCGATCACGTAAATGAAAGTAACAAGCAGCAGCCCCCTGCCGGTATCGTCGAACTTCTTTGAAACAAAGTAATACCTTATCAGGAAGAGGTTGGGGATGGGGCTGAGCAGCAGGAGGAGGCTCTGGTCGAAACCGGAAAAATGGCTTTGCACATCAATGAGCAGTACCACTACCAAGTAGAGCAAAGCATATACCGCCATGGGAGCCAGGATGCCGGCCAGCACGCCAAACCATACCGAATTCCTATTATTCATTGAGGTCGAGTTTATGAAAATATTCCATCACATGGTGGGCGGTAAAGTCGTGATGCACCGGAACCACCGAAACATAATTGTTGCGAAGCGCCCATTCGTCGGTTTCCTCACCCTGGTCGAGCAGCTCGAACCGGCCCGTAAGCCAGTAATAGTCGCGGTTCGACGGGTCCTTCCGTTCATCGAACTCTTCCACCCAGCGGGAGTTGGCCTGCCGGGATACCCGCACACCCCTGATGTCGGCACCATTTACCGCCGGGAAGTTCACATTGAGACAGGTCTGTGCAGGCAATCCATTTTGCAGGACTTCCCGCGCAATGCGAAGCACATACTTATCGACATGGGCCAGGTCGGGGTGGTGGCTGTAGTCGCAGATGGAAAAGCCGATGGCGGGCGTTCCGGAAATGCTGCTTTCGAGCACGGCAGCCATGGTGCCGGAGTAAACGATATTGACGGCGGCATTGGAACCGTGATTGATCCCCGACACCAGCAGGTCGGGCTTTTTCTTCATGACCACCTGTTCGCCCAGCTTCACGCAGTCGACCGGCGTACCCCTGCAGGTCCATATTTCAATACCATCCTGCCGGGATCGCCTGCGCAGGCGCAGCGGATGCCTGACCGTGATGGCATGGCCCATGCCCGACATGGGCTCTTCGGGCGCCACCACCGTAACGCGGCCCAGCTTACGCATAAGCTCCGTGAGCTTCAGGATGCCGGGGGCCTCAAAGCCGTCGTCATTGGTTACCAGTATGTGCGGTTCTTCCATAAACAATAATCAAAAAACAATCCATTTTGCTATAATATGTTACCTCCCTGCATTCAATACAATATATATGCTCACCCATGCCGCTGCCCGGAGGTTCCACCAGTAAAAATACTAAAACTTGCGCAATTCTTCATACAACCTCTGCAAGGGCAGCCCCATCACGTTATAGAATGAGCCTTCGATGCGCGCAACGCCGGTATACCCGATCCATTCCTGTATGCCGTATGCCCCGGCCTTGTCAAAAGGTTTATAATGATCAACGTAATAACGGATCTCATCCATTTCAAGCTGTTTGAAAAACACATCCGTGTTGGCCGCAAAGGATACATTCCTTCGGCTGCTTCTCAGGGTAACACCCGTGATCACGCGGTGTTTTTGACCCGACAGTTCCTTTAGCATGGCCACGGCCTCTGCCGCCTTGGAAGGTTTTCCCAGCAGGCGGTCGTCCAGGCAAACCACCGTATCGGCCGTGATCAGCAGCACCCGCTCTTCCATCAGGATATCATTGAAAGCCAAAGCTTTTCGTTCACTCAGCAGCAGGGCTGCCGCTTCGGCTTTCATTCCCGGGGGAGTATCCTCATTGACGGGACGCACCATCACCTCGAAAGAGATGCCCAGTCCGGCAAGCAATTCCTTTCTCCTCGGCGAAGCCGAAGCCAGGATGATACGATATGGATCGAGGTTTTTTAACAACATGCCAGCTAAATGATACAAAGTAATTCCATGGATAAAACACCTGCCAGCATGATCACCTTGGCCGTATTTCCGGGCAGTGCATAATCGCTGCTCCGGCCATGGCGGGCAATCAGGTACAGCAGGTAGGCCATCAGGGGCTGCAGCACCAGCATGACATACCAGAACAGCAGCATCAGCTCACGCGAAAATAAGAACCACTGTACAAAGGCCAGCAGCGCCATGCCGAGCAACACCAGCGAAGCCGTGAGCAGCCTGGCCGCCGCCACACCCCATATGATAGGCAGGGTGCGGTAGCCAGAAGCCGTGTCGCCGGCAAGGTCCTGTATATCTTTCAGTATTTCCCTGATCATGCTCAGCAGAAAGGCAAAGAGGAAATAGGCCCATACATAGCGGCTCACGGCACCCATCTGCCTGATCGCATCAACAAATTCGGCCGGATGCGACAGCAGGCTCACAAAATTGAACAGCCATACCACCAAAACGACCATTGCCGTAAGTACCGCGATGATGAGGTTACCCCAGAGCAGCATGCGCTGGTACCTCGACGAATAGAACCAGAGCAATCCGGCTATGGCCGGAAAGATCAGCCCGAGCTGGAAAGACCCGGCGCGAATGGCCAGGAAAAAGCCGAGCGCAACGGCGATACCGTTGATGACATAATAAACGCGAAGGGCCTTCCTCACGGAGATCCTGCCGTCGAGCATATTCTTTCCCGCCTTGTTCTTCCTGTCGGTATTTACATCGTAATGGTCGTTGATGATATAGCCGCCGGCCGCGATCAGCACCGTGGCGGCCACGAGCAGGGCGAAAAGCAGGTGCCCCATGGGCAGGTCAGTGCCTGACGGCATGCGCGGAGCGATCACGCAGTAACCCAGCAGGTACTGCGTGAGGATGATCATGAGCAGGTTGGGCCAGCGCAGCAGGCGCAACCAGTTGATCAGAAAGCCACCCTTACCATTTGAATGCATCATCGTTCATCCATTTGTGCTGCAGTTTCATCACCTGTTCAATGATATCCCTGACACAGCCCCTGCCGCCTTCGTAATGGGATATATACCTGGATATCGACCTGATCTCCTCGACTGCATCGGCCGGGCAGGCAGGTACGGCCGCCATCAGCATCGCATTGTAATCAGGAATGTCGTCGCCCATATAAACCACCTCCGATGCCTGTATGCCTTTGGCGGCAAGGTATTGCTCGAACACTTCCACCTTATGCGCCACACCCAGGTAAACATCAGTAATGCCGAGGGATTCAAGCCGGCGGTACATCGAAGGCGATTTGCCGCCCGAGATCACGGCCACGTTGTAACCCTTTTTCACGGCAAGCTGCAGGGCATAGCCATCCCGCACATTGGCTGTGCGAAGCGGTTCCCCTTTTTCGGTGAGCACAACAATGCCCGTGGTGAGCACCCCGTCGTAATCGAAAACAAAGGTGGTAATGCCGCTGAGAAGTTCTTTATAATTCGTCATAATGTTATTCAGGATTCGTCAAGAATGTTATTGGTAATATCCCGGTATATTTCGAGGATGCCCGGATGCCCGGCCAGGATGTCGAGGTGTTTTTCTATGATCTTCATGTCGCGCCGGTATGCGGGCCCTGTTTGCGACCCGGCGGGGCCGATCTCGGTGGCCTTGGCGGCCGTTTCACGGATGAGTGGCACCAGCAGGCTGAAATCCAGACCGTATTCCTCCATGATGCGACGGGCAATGTCGTACATGCGGTTGGTGAAGTTACAGGCGAAGACCGCCGCAATGTGCAGGGCCTGCCGCTGCCCGGAGTCGGCGAGGCTTACCCTCCGGCTGATCCTGCCGGCCAGGTCGAGGAGCAGCTTCCCGTTCGCGGGACTGCTGGCCTCGATCAGAAACGGCACCTCCCGCAGGTCGATGTTGCGTTTGCGACTGAAGGTCTGCAGGGGATACAACACCCCTGTATTGGCAGAATAGGGTGAAAGGATGCCGAGCGGAATGGAGCCTGAGGTATGCACCAGCAATTCATCCGTGAGGCCCAGTTCCGGCAGTATGCTCTCGATGATCTGATCGGGGAGCGCCATGATATAGAGGTCGCAACCCTTACGCACCTCATGCATGGAGGTGGTATGTCCGGTGCCGAGTTCCGAAGCCAGTGCCTGAACGGCCTGCTCACGCCAACCCGCCACCTGGCAGATATTAAGACCTGCCTGGCTGAGCGCCCTGCCCAGGTGGGTGCCTACATTTCCGGCACCGATGATAACAATATTTCTGATGGCCTTGTCCATATGTTGCCCCGGCCTGCGAAATTACGAATTAAATGCAGATGTTTGCCCTTGTTTCGGCTCCGCCGCGACCCTGCCTTCATTAATAACAAAAAAATGTTTATAATATTAAACAAATCTTTAAACATTTACCTGTACAAGTTGTTATTTTTGGAGAATACAGCACTCCATGACAAACCATTATTCCATCAAAGACCTGGAACGGATCAGCGGCATCAAGGCCCATACCATCAGGATCTGGGAAAAGCGCTATAATATCGTGGTTCCCGAACGCACGGAATCCAATATCCGATATTACAGCGATACCGACCTGAAGCGTATCCTCAACATTTCCGTTCTGATCAGTAACGGGTATAAGATCTCGCGCATTGCCGGGCTCAGCGACCAGCAATTATGCGAAAGGATCGTTGAGCTGAACAATATGCATTCGCCCGAGCACAGCGGGCATATCGAAAGTCTTATCGTGGCCATGATCGAGCTGGACGAAGTGAAATTTGAGAAGGTGCTGAATAATTCCATTATCAAGATCGGCTTTGAGGAAACCCTCTTCATGGTCATTTATCCGCTGCTGAGCAAGATAGGCACGCTTTGGCAGACCGGCTCCATCACCCCCTCGCAGGAGCATTTTCTTTCGAACCTTGTGCGGCAGAAGCTTTTTACCGCCATCGACGGCCTGCCGCTTGAGAAGCGTGCGGGATACAAAACCTTTCTGCTTGTGCTGCCACAGTGGGAATTGCACGACATCGGACTGCTGGTATACCATTACCTGATCAGGAAACGCGGCCATAAAAGCATTTTTCTGGGGCAGGGCGTGCCGCTCGAAGATATTGCTTCCATCAAGGCACACAGCCAACCAGAGGTGATCGTAACATCTTTTTCGGCCAGCACCGAAGAAGAAGATATCAGGGCTTACCTCCGTGAGTTATCGGAGCAATTCAAGGATACACCCATCTATATTTCCGGTATCCAGACGGAAAAGATCAGCGGCCGGCTGCCGGCAGGCATACAAAAGTTCAGCTCCTCCATCGAGTTCAGGGATAATGTACTAAACCAGTACGAATAACACCCACAACCACACCTCTTCCCACTCCTCCTGTTTAACTTTTTCATGTTTTTTTAACAATTATTAAATTTTTATTCTATTTCGGTACACTTTTACTGTATTTTTTTTGCATTGATATTCAGCTATTTATTATTTTTATTTAGATTTATTTTAATTTATTTTAAAAAAAGCTTGACTTTGTATTGGTTTATTGTTTAACTTTGCATCATCGATATTAAACAAAAACCTAAAGCAATGACAAACGTAGAATTCAACTTCCAACTGACAAGCCTGCAGCAGCAGCTTGAATATTTCGCCCGGAAACTTACCAACAACGATGACGATGCCATGGACCTCCTGCAGGAAACCTACCTGAAGGCACTGGTGTTCAGAGATAAGTTTGTTGACAAGACCAACCTCAAGGCATGGCTCTTCACCATCATGAAAAACATCTTCATCAACAATTACAGAAGGAACATGCGTTCGAGGACCATCATAGACACCACCGACAACCTTTACCACATAAACAGTTCCGACAATATTTCGGAGGTCATGCCCGACTCGGAGATCTACGAAAAGGAGATACAGGAAGAGATCGATGCCCTTTCCGACGAGCAGCGCATTCCTTTCGAGATGCACACACAGGGATTCAAGTACAAGGAAATTGCCGAAGAACTAGACATCTCGATCGGAACGGTAAAAAGCCGGATATTCTTTACACGGAAAAGATTGATGGAAAACCTGAAGGACTTCGAAAACTGATCACATCATTCCTTTAACATAAGTCAAAACAGCATAGCCGGGTCCCCTGTAGACCCGGCTTTTTTTTGGTTTTTTCGTTAAGGTGCTCTCAGGCATTACCCCCCTTTTTTGTTTATCTGACTGCCCCCGTATCCGGCAGGTATCAAAGCGTGAAAGAGAAGAATGGGGATATTATTCAAAGGTGAACGACAACTGCCATACCTTTGAATTGATCTTTTCGATACCGCCGGTGTAGATATTCCCTTCGCGAACGGTAAGGTCGAACAGGCCATACGACATTTTTATTTCGATACCGAACTTGAACCAGGCGTTGTAGAATTCAACCCCCACCCCCACTTCGGCGGCAACATCGTGTTTCTGCAGCTTGACAAGGGTTTCGTTCTGTTTGTTTTTCTTGTCGGCACGCGTGGCGGCCAGGTCCAGCACATATTTGCCGCCGGCCAGCACATATGCCCCGAAATTGTGTACCCGTTTGGAGCGGTATCGTACAGATAGCGGAACATCGATATGGGCGGAGGTTACATTTTTCCTGATCTCGACATATGAAGGTACGCCATCGTCAAAGGCCAGCATGGAATAATCGAGATAACGTTCGCCAAAGGCGAGGGAGGGGATCAGCCGGAGGTCAAAATATTTGCCCAGGCGGAGGTTTCCCACGATGCCAACCGTAAAGCCGTAGGTAGGTACCGAACCCACTTTCAGCAGATTAAGGGAGTCGGCGTAGATATCGGGCGACTGCAGGGAGTCATAGCTGACATTCTGAAAGCCGTCGGCCATCTTGATGGTAAAATGCATCTCGTTCATGGCCAGGATAAACCCGAAATGGTATGGGCTGTTATTGTAATTGGGCAGGTTCATCACGCCTCTTTTCTGGGCGTCGGCCAGCAGTGGCAGGAGCATCATTGCCGCCATCAGGATCATGCCTGTGTGTAGGGTCCGCTTCAAGGATTAAGGATTTTACTCTAACTAACGGTCAATATTAAGGAATATTTCCGAAAAGGATAATTTTAGGGTCATGGCGGCGCCGACGGGCTTTTACAACTTCTCCAGTTCCTCTGCGAACCGCTTTCGTTCGACCGGCACCACGCCGATCTTTTCACATACGATACCTCCGGCGAGGTTCGACACTTCGGCAATGGTTCTCAGTGGCAATTTACAGGCCACGCAGAGGGCTGCCACGCTGATCACCGTATCGCCGGCCCCCGAAACATCCGCAATATTGCGCACATGGGCCGGCAACAGATGGTTCTCGGCACTCCCGGGCCTGCCCGATGATATAAAGACCCCCTTGTCGGAGAGTGTGATCATGGCGATGTCCATGCCGATCCGTTCATGCAGCAGTCGTACGGTCTCCTGCAGGACTTCCTCGTTCGGTTCCGCAAATTCAACCTCAAGGCCCTCTTTCAGCTCTTTCAGGTTAGGTTTGAACAGGGTGACATTCCTGTAGAGGTCGAAATGCTTCTTTTTGGGATCGACCACCACCGGTACGTCCTTTTCGCGGGCTTTGGCGATCAGTTTATCGATCACCCCCGGGGTGAGTATGCCCTTGTCATAATCCTGTATGACCATCACATCGATATTTTCATTATTGATGAGCCCGAGGCAGAGTTCAAGGAACTTTTCTTCATCTTCCCGGCTGAGGTCGTGCCGCACCTCTTCGTCGACCCTGAGCAGGTGGGTATTGTTCCCGATGATGCGGAATTTCGTGGTGGTGATGCGGTCGTGGCTACGGTAGACGTATGATGCCGACATGCCTTCCTGTTCCATGATGTTGAGGAAGACATCGCCTTTCATCTCCGCCCCGATCACTGAGCAGAGAATGGGTGTTGCGCCCAGCGATTTGATATTCAGCGCTACGTTGGCAGCCCCGCCGAGCCGTTCCTCACGGTGGCTCACATCCACCACCGGCACGGGGGCTTCGGGTGAGATGCGGTCGACCACGCCCCAGAGGTATGAGTCGACCATCACATCGCCTACGATCATCACCCTTTTATTCATGAATGAATCGATAATTCCGGAAAATCTGGCCATTTTATGAATAATGTGTTTTAAAGGTTTTCTGTTTTTGTATCCCTGAATTCCTGCCTGATGCTGTTTTATTCCAGTTCCGACAGGGCATCGCTGATCCTTGCCATGGCGGTGATGAGCAATTTGGGAGAGGTGGCATAGGAGATCCTCAGGCAATTGGGGTTTCCGAAGGCATCGCCAGGCACCAGGGCCACGTGGGCATGGTTCAGCAGGTACATGCAGAGGTCGGTGGCATTGTCGATCTTCTGCACGCCATGGCGTTTCCCGAAATAGGCGCTTACATTCGGGAAGAAATAGAAGGCTCCCTGGGGCAGGTTGTTCCTGAAGCCGGGGATCTCCTGCAGCAGGCCGTACACCAGGTCGCGGCGCTCCCTGAAAATGCCGACCATCTCCCTGATCTCCTCATTTTCGGCCGGGTTGCACTGCATGGCTTCGAGGGCGGCATACTGGCTGATGGAACATGTTGCCGAGGTCATCTGCCCCTGCAGCTTGTCGCACGCACGGGCGATCACGGCCGGGGCGGCCAGGTATCCCACCCGCCAGCCGGTCATGGCAAAGCCCTTGGAAACGCCGTTGATGGTCACCACACGCTCCCTGATCGCTTCGAATCCGGCCAGGCTCACATGTTCGCCGTCGAAACGGATCAACTCGTATATCTCATCCGATATAACATATACCCGTGGGTTGGCGGCAATAACGTCTGCAATGGCCCCGAGCTCCTGCCGCGAAAACACCGAGCCGGTAGGATTACAGGGGCTGCTGTATATCAGCACTTTTGTTTTCGGAGTGATGGCTGCCTGCAACTGCTCCGCCGTAAACTTGAAATCATGCTCGATGGTGGCCTGTATCACCACCGGCACGCCTCCTGCCAGCTTCACGATCTCGTTGTACGACACCCAGTATGGTGCCGGCACGATCACTTCGTCGCCCGGGTTTACCAGGCAGAGCATGGCATTGGCAATGGAGTGCTTGGCACCGCCCGATACCACGATCTGTTCCGGGGCATAGTCGAGCCCGTTATCCCGCTTCAGCTTGTCGGCAATGGCACGGCGCAGCTCGGGATAGCCCGAAACAGGGGGATAATGGGTTTGGTTGCGGGCGATGGCCGATACCGCCGCCTGCTTGATGAATTCGGGGGTGTTGAAATCGGGCTCGCCGATGCTCAAATTGATCACATCGTGTCCCAAAGCCTTCAGCTCACGGCTTTTCCTTGTCATGGCAAGGGTTTCCGACTCCGAAAGCTGGTTTATTCTGTCTGACAAAATTTCCATATTCGTGCCATTAAAATAAAAAAGAAACGCAAAGGTACTAATTTCCGCTACATAAGAAAGCGAGGCTGGATTTTTGCACTTATATTTGCATTTTAACAACAACAAGCCAAAAGTCGCGCCATGAACGAGTTTCTTGAAATACTGAAATACATCCTCCCTTCGCTGGTAGTGTTTGCCGCCTCATTTTACGTAATCCGGGTTTTTCTCGACCATGAGATCAAAGAGCTGAAGCAGGCCGGCAAAGATGAGACCCGCCGCGCATCCGTCCCCCTGCGTTTCCAGGCATACGAGCGCATCGTGCTCTTCCTGGAGCGGATCAACCCCGAAAACCTGGTTTTGCGGGTGAGCGAAGCCGGCATGGAAAAGGAGCTGCTTCACAGCAGGCTTTTAAGCGTGGTGCGCGAAGAGTACGAACACAACCTGGCCATGCAGATCTACATGTCGGACCAGGCATGGGAGCTGGTCAAGAATGCAAAGGAAGAGGTGCTCAGCGATATCAATGCCGCCGCCGTGATGATGGACGGGAAGAACAGCGCCGCCGACCTCGGCAGCAAGATCATCGGCCTGCACCTCGAAAAGAAGTCAGCCGCGCACGATGCAGCGCTGAAGGTCATAAAGGAAGAGATCAGGGAGATGTTCTGACAGAAAGCATGAATGACCGCCCGGGTCATTCCTCCAGGTCGGCCTGGAACCTGAACCCAAGCCGTTTGCCCGTTTTCATACGCATGCTGTCGAGGGCCGTAAGGAACTCCATGGCACTCACCTCCTTCACCTGGTCGTAGGGCGGAGTGAGCAGGTCGAAATTGATGGTGTACAGCATGGCCTGTTCAACGATGCCGCATACCTTTTCATGGTCGAGGGTGCTGTCGACGAAATTGTTGGGCAGCAGCCGGAGTTCCTTCTTCCCGTCGATGTAAAAATGCTGTTCGCTGTTGATGAAGACCCGCCCGATAAGATACCCCACATCGTTGAAACGGCGATAGCGGAATGAGTCGCGCAGGAAATTGAAAATGTTGATCACCCCGCAAAAGGAGCGGCCGGGATCTTCCTTCACATAGGAAGTCTTATGAACGATATGGTCGCGGGGGAATTCAAACACATTGGTGTGCATCATAAATACCAGCACATCGCCGGCAAACTTCAGTTGCACTTCAAACTCACCTTTCTCGCTGAATTCCACCGGTATCTCGATCTCCTTGTCGAGGCCGGCCTTCTCATACTCATCGGCCAGTTCGCGCAAAACCTCCTTAAAAAGCATAAAGCCATTGTGGGTTTGCTGAAATACCTTTTGCTTAAGGGTTCCCTTTTCCACCAGGCTGGCAAACAGCTTGTTTCTTTTTTCCGACTTGGTCATCATAAAAAAATTAAGCCGTAAAGTTAATGATAATCTTGCTTGTGCCCCCGGCGGGCGGGTGGAAGAGGCCATAATTTTATTTATGGCAAAAATGAAGCCCCGATGACAAATTTTTTTTGCCGGATTCAAAAAAACAATTATTTTTGCAGTCCGAAAATCAAGGCCCCGTTCGTCTAGTCAGGCCCAGGACGCCAGGTTTTCATCCTGGTAACAGGGGTTCGAATCCCCTACGGGGTACTGAATCAACCCAAAAAGCTCCCGGTCACGGGGGCTTTTTTTTATATTCAATTCACAAAACGTTGCTTTCAGCATTTTTTCCGCCGGGTCGAATCTCCCGCTGCGTGCCTGCACATACAGCCTGTCCCCCCGACAAAACAAGTTATTACAAAAACAATGGCAAAAAACCGTACCTTTATTTCGTAAATGCCCCGGATGAACAAAAAATGGAGGAGCGATGAAACAGTATAAGATCGGGAACATAAGCCTTGAACTGCGACAGGGCAACATTGCATCCCAACCGGATATGGAGGCAGTGGTCAATGCGGCCAATGCCGGACTGCGCACGGGAGGAGGCGTGGCCGGTGCCATCCACAGGGCGGCCGGCCCGGGACTGGAAAGGGAATGCCGCCCCCTGGCCCCCATCAAAGCGGGCGAAGCCGTGATCACCGGTGCACATGACCTGCCCAATCAATACGTTATTCACTGCCTTGGGCCGATCTACGGGCTGGACCACCCTGAAGACAAACTCCTGGCCGATTGCTACGGCAATGCGCTGCAACTGGCCGAAGAGAATGGCATCAGGACCATCGCCTTCCCGGCCATTTCAACCGGCGCCTTTGGCTACCCGCCCGAAGAGGCCGTGCCAATCGCCCTGGATACCATCCTCAACAGGATACCGAAACTGAAAAGCGTGCAGCGGATCGCCATGGTATTATACTCCGGCAGCGATTATCAGGTACATGAGAACTATCTTAACGAAAAACTGCGATCATGATCCGTGATACCGCTTCCTGCGGCGCCCCTGCCCCTTAAGGGCGCGGAAAGGGCGTGACACGGGTGTTCATCGGCGGCCTCACGGCCGATGCATGCCTTTATTGCACGGCCCCCGGCAGCCTGACAATAGGATTCAGAACCACCGTGCCCGGAAAAGCCATACAGGGAACGGAAGAGGAAGCCATCCGAAAGCCACCGGCACATAAAAAAGTAAGGCGGGAATATTGCATGGATCCCGTTCAGCCCGCCATATGATCCGCAGCCAATAAGATAAGAATGGGGCGCAAAACATCAATTATTCCTCCCTCATTTAAAAAAAAAATTCTATATTTGCACCGATATGCCCATTCAGGTGGGCTTTTTTTTAACCGTGAAGGCAGATACCTGGCTTCCCACACTATCTCTGAAACTGCCAATGAATAGATTTTTCCGGTTTTCCCTGATCTTTTTCCTGCTCCTTGACCTGATCCCCTCCCACTCCACCGCCTGTACGAATTTCCTGGTAACCAAAGGCGCCTCAACCGACGGCTCAACCATGATCACCTATGCAGCCGATTCGCATATCCGGTATGGCGAGTTGTATTTCAGTCGGGCTGCTGAATGGCCGGAAGGGAGCATGGTAACCATCTATGACCGCGGCACGGCCCGCCCTATTGGTCAGATCCCGCAGCCACCCCATACTTATCAGACGGTCGGCTTTATCAACGAGCACCAGGTGGCGATCGGCGAGTCCACTTTCGGTGGGCGGAAGGAATTGGTCGACACAAGCGGGATCATGGACTATGCCGGCCTGATGTTCATGGCGCTGCAGCGCTCGCGCTCGGCACGGGAAGCCATCAAGGTCATTGCCGAACTGGTTGAAGCCCACGGATACGCAAGCTCAGGCGAATCGTTTTCCATTGCCGATGCCAACGAGGTCTGGATCATGGAACTGATCGGCAAGGGAACCGACATGAGGTACGACCGGCGATCAAAACAATATTATAACGCAAACAAGGGAGCGGTCTGGGTAGCTGTAAGAATACCTGACAGTTACATTTCCGCACACGCAAACCATGCTCGTATCATGGGTTTTCCGCTGCATGACGGGGAAAAAAGCATCAGCTCGGAATACCTGGATATGATCTTCGGCGATGATGTGGAGGTGGTCTACGCCCATGATGTGATCTCCTTTGCAAAAAAACAGGGCTATTTTGAGGGACCGGATCCGGAATTCAGTTTCAGCGATGCCTATGCTCCGCTTGACTTCGGTGCCATCCGCTTTTGCGAACTGCGTGTATGGAGTTTCTTCAATCGCGTTAACGGCGATATGGACCAGTACCTGGATTATGCAAGCGGGAAGGACTGGAGCAAGAGGATGCCCCTGTTTATCAAGCCCGACCGGAAAATTAGCCCGCAGGATCTGATGGAATTCAAACGTGATTATCTGCAGGGCACCGAATTTGACATGTCGCTTGACGCAGGCGCGGGGCCTTTCGGGAAGCCCTACCGCTGGCGGCCGCTGACCTGGGAGCACGACGGGCAGGAATATTTCAACGAAAGGGTTACCGTAACCCAGCAGACCGGCTTCTCCTATATTGCCCAGATGCGAAACTGGCTGCCCGACCCGATCGGCGGCATCATCTGGTTTGGCGTTGATGATGCCGGAAGCACGGTGTATGTGCCCTTCTATGCAGGCATCAACAGGGTTCCCGAAACATGGGCCGAAGGTTACGGCGACATCCTGACCTACAAGGATGATGCGGCCTTCTGGGTTTTCAACAGGGTGGCACATTTTGCCTACCTCTTCTATAACAGGGTGATGACGGATCTGCGCAAGGTTCAAAGCGAACTGGAAACCAAATTCAAAACCATGGTGCCAGCCATCGATGCCGCCGCACTTACCCTTTGGGAAACAGACCCCGCACTGGCCCGTGAATTCCTGACCGACTATTCATGCAGCATGGGCGATTATACCATCCGGCGATGGAAAGAACTGGGAGAATTCCTTCTGGTAAAATACCTCGACGGAAACATCAAACAGGAGCAGGATGGCGAATTCCTTCGCAATCCTTACGGCTATCCGCAGCCACCCGTCTTTCCGGGCTATTCAGACCAATGGAAAAAAATGGTGATCGAAGAAACCGATGACCGCTTCATTTATCCCAAATAATCATTATCCCCCGTATAACTTAATCAAAAAAGATGAAAAGATCATCCGGCACTAAAGGAGATAAGCGTCCGGTGTTTTTGAGAATGCTTGACAAGGTTGAGATCATTGGAAACAGATTGCCCCATCCCGCAACCCTGTTTGCGGGTCTGGCAGTTCTGGTAGTCATCATATCCTGGATCGGGCATATGGCCGGCACTACGGCCAACCATCCCGTTGACGGCACACCGATCTATACGAAGAACCTTCTGAGCGGCGACGGCTTCAGGTGGATGTATGAGAACCTGTTGTTCAATTTCCTCCGCTTTCCACCGCTGGGATATGTGCTGGTGGTGATGATCGGCATTGGTGTTGCAGAGGGTTCCGGACTGTTCGCCACGATGATCAGGGCGCTGGTGCTGGGTGCTCCCAGAAGGCTGATAACAGGCGCCATTGTGCTGGCAGGGATCATCTCCCACCTGGCGGCGGAAGCCGGTTATGTTATCCTGATCCCGCTGGGGGCCATGATCTTTCATGCACTTGGCAGGCACCCCATGGCGGGCCTTGCCGCTGCTTTCGTGGGTGTGAGCGGGGGTTTCGGGGCAAGTTTCTTTATCGGCTCCATCGACCCGATTCTGGCCGGCATTTCCGAATCCGCCGCAAGGATGATCATCCCCGATATGGTCGTTAATCCCGCCGTGAACTACTATTTCATGTTCGCTTCCTGCTTTGTTGTGCTCGCCGTAGGCGTATGGGTTACCGAGAAGATCGTTGAGCCGCGCCTGGGAGAATACAAAGGCAGCGCCGAAAAAATGCCCATCGGAAAGCTCTCTTCACTGGAAAGGAAAGGCTTGCGCAATGCCGGATGGGCCCTGCTGCTTACCCTCATCCTGCTTGCCATCACCATTGTCCCTGCAAACGGCTTGTTGCGTGATCCGGAAACAGGATCGGTGCTGCACTCACCCTTCTTCAATGGGATTATCATCGGCATCCTGCTGATGTTCTTCTTTCCCGGCCTGGCATACGGCATTACGGTAGGAAGCATCAGGAGCGACAAGGATGTGGCGGCCCACCTCGGAAAATCAATGGGCACGATGGGCAGCTACATTGTACTGGTCTTTTTTGCTGCACAGTTCGTCTATTTTTTCAACTACAGCAACCTTGGGATCATTTTTGCCATCAAAGGCGCCCATACGCTGCAAAGTATCGGCCTTACAGGCATCCCGCTGATCATAGGGTTTGTTTTTCTTTCCGCGCTGATCAACATGTTCATGGGCAGCGCCTCGGCCAAATGGGCCATCATGGCACCGGTATTCATCCCCATGCTGATGCTGATCGACCCGCCATACCATCCGGCACTCACGCAGGCCGCATTCCGGATTGGTGATTCGTTTACGAACCTCATCACACCCATGATGAGCTACTTTGCCCTTATCGTGACCTTTGCGGAGAAATACGACAAGCGCTATGGCATCGGCACCATCATTTCCACCATGCTGCCCTATTCGATCATTCTCGGGCTTCTCTGGACAGGCTTGCTGGTGGCCTGGATGCTGTTCGGGCTGCCGCTGGGACCCGACGGCCCGCTGTTTATTCATTAAAATGGATGAACCCGGCAGGCTGCACCCGGAGCCAAATGGATCATTTTTTCATGTGTCGCTTTCTCGCCCGCTCAAGGTTTGCCTGCCTGTAATTCTCGTCGGTATGATAGCGTTCTCTTGCCCTTTGCTGTGACTTGGCCCTGTATTCCGGATCCAGCTGGTATCTTGCCCGGCAGGCCGCCCTGGTCTTTTCTCTGAACGCTTTGTCCTCACGGTAGCGTTCCCTGAGCTTTTTCAGGATTTTCTCCTTGTTTTTCTCGTAGTAGGTCTCCGGCATCATTGTCAATTTTTATCCGATTGCGCCTCTCTCCGGCCTGACCCGGTCAATGCCCGATCCCGGCGCGTGTTATGATAAAGAACAAATATACTGTTTTTTTTTTGCCACGAAGGCAAAAGATATCAATGTTTCATTCGTGAATTCGTGGCTATTTATATTTTGCTGCGAAGGCAAAAGATATCAATTCATCATTCGTGAATTCGTGGCTATTTTTTTTGATGCGAAGGCAAAAGATATCAATGCTTCATTCGTGAATTCGTGGCTATTTTTTTTGATGCGAAGGCAAAAGATATCCATTCTTCATTCGTGAATTCGTGGCTATTTTTTTTGCTGCGAAGGCAAAAGATATCAATGCTTCATTCGTGAATTCGTGGCTATTTTTTTTGATGCGAAGGCAAAAGATATCAATGCTTCATTCGTGAATTCGTGGCTATTTTTTTTGATGCGAAGGCAAAAGATATCAATGCTTCATTCGTGAATTCGTGGCTATTTTTTTTGCTGCGAAGGCAAAAGATATACATTCTTCATTCGTGAATTCGTGGCTATTTTTCTTGCTGCGAAGGCAAAAGATATACATTCTTCATTCGTGAATTCGTGGCAATTTTTTTTGATGCGAAGGCAAAAGATATACATTCTTCATTCGTGAATTCGTGGCTATTTTTTTTG
>CAZHFC010000040.1:0-34001 GCA_964531985.1 uncultured Bacteroidales bacterium | reverse complement strand
CGGTGGTGTGAGAGGCGCACCCCGGCTATCCCTGGCCGGGGCCGCCTACTCGATTGTGTTTTCGTGCTTTATTTCCTTGGTCAGTCCGTGCGTTTGGGCAGCCATACTCTTTGACAAGTTTCGGTCTGTGCGCTGGCTATTTTGAGCGACTTGGCAATGTGTATGGATGCGAAGGGGTGGCTACCAATCAGGTCTTAAAAAATTCATTTCTCTTTCATGTTCGGCTCTTTTGTAATGTTCTGTAATTTTCTTTTTCAGAAATGCTTTAATTGGAATCATGGCTAAGGTATCTTTTGATTTATTTACTATCTCTAAAATATTCTCCCATCTTTTAGCATACAATTCTCCAAAATTTACTTCACCGACCTGAGCTCCAACATTACCAACCCAATCTATTTTCTGAAATATCTCAGGTTGTGTATTTATTTCCATAAAAAAAAGGAATAGTTCTTCAAAAAGGGCATCCAAACAATGTCTTATTCCATCAAACATTAGATTTATCTTCCGATAATCATCTTTATTTTTTACAAGATATTGTTTTATAAATTCCTTCGCATTAATTAATTGTTTTTCATTTAGTTCGTTAAAGAATATATTAATTGAATGGTCTCCAATTCCTAAATAAGGATTTCTTTCAATAACCAAATCCATGGTTTCTTCAACAATCTCAAAATTCAAATTATTGTTCCAAAGGAAATTGAGTTTTAATCTAGTATCCCTGTTGCTTAATGAATGGTCTGTGTAATACTTTGAAATAAAATCTTTTAGAAATTCTGGATAATTCTCAAATATTTTTGCAAAACCTTTACCTTCAAAATCAAATATTTGAGAATGATTAATATTGTATTGCTGAAAATATGAATGTTTAATTAATTCATAATCATTTTCAAAAAAGTTAATATTCTTTTCAAACACATCGTCTGAAAACACAATTACTATATTTAATTTTTCAATTTTATCAGAAACTGTTTTCAATATATTTTTTGTGATGTGTTCATCAACTAAGTTAAACTTTGAATATTGCTCTAAATACAAATAAGCATATTTATCAATACTTTGAATAGTGGCAAATAGCTTTGTGCAATAGTTTTCATTAATATAAGAGTCAGGCAAATAGTTGAAAAAGTTAATGCGCCAAAATAGTGAATTCTCATTATCCCATTTTTCAAGTTCATTCCAAAGACTTAAACACCATTCTTCTGATTCATTTGTGATTGTTTTAAATGAACTATACAGTAAATGCAGACCTGATGGGTAATTATTCAATATTGTTTTAAGAAGGTTAAATCCTATTTCTGGATTTTGTAAGAAATTTTCTTCAACAACAATATCTATGGATTGACTAGCAGAAAAATGGTTGTCCTCTTTTATAGATTGAATGTTACTAATAGTTATTAATAATTTAGCGAATTCCGATTCATCTTTAAAAACAAAATTTTTCCTAATCTCTTCAGATTTGAGATTGTCATATTCTCTCCAATTATCAAATTCAAAATCGTTTATATCTCTCAACCTATTCCAGTCTAACTTGCAAAACATGGAATACTCTTCTGTGAGAAACTTTTGCTTTAAATCCCGATATGACCTATTTGTAATTTTCTCTTCCCTATCATTCCAATAAATCATTTCATGCACAAAATGTACATGTTTGAAAATTTTAGGTGATAATCTCTCTGAAATGAACGGGACTAATAGGCTCAAATCGTAATCCATTATATCTGGAACTAAATCATGATGAGTTGGTTTAAAATCTTTAATTACATCAAATACTTCATCAGGAAAGGTTTCATAACTTTCAAAAAGCGTTTCCCAAATTTTGGTTCTCAATTTCTTCGTCACTTCATAAAATGGCAAAGGATAATTATACCAAGTAAATGTGTGTTTTCTACCACCATGTGTAACATTGAAAGAATGAGCTAAAAATGATTTTGCAAGAGCAAAAAAAGCAGAAATATAATGTGGCTTATTGTTGTTGAAATTTTCGATTAAAACATCTATAAAATCAACTTGTCGTTTGAAACCGAGTCTCTCGTCAGGTTCATCAAACATTAAGTTTTCTCTAATTCTCTGAATAAATTCGGAAAGGTGTTCTGGCTTTTTCCTGATATACTCAAATCCTAATTCAATTGATGGTTTAAACCATTCTGTTAAATGATTAAAAAATCTTGAAACAAAATCTATTGTTTGTTCTCTTTCATAGACAAAATCATTGGTGTCATAATTTGTCAAATAAACAGGCGATTCTGGCTCGGGTAATTGAGAGGTCGTATTGTAAAAATATGTTATTGTATCCTCTGGTTTATAAAACCAGAATAAGTCAAGAAAATTAATTACCGCATCTTCGTTCTCCGATATTGACTGTAAATAATCAGAAAGGTCATGTTCAATCTTTGTAATTACATTCTCATAACCAAATGAGTTATTTGCAGGAATTATTGAATCTTTAAAACGAGGCTTCCAATCCGTGAAAAAATTATTTAGTAATAATCTAAATGATAAGATATTGTCTTTGATAAAAACCTTATAGAAAAAATAGGTTGCCATTACCTGTTCTGAAATACGAGCATGATCGTATTGCACTTCGATTAATTCCCTTTTATGCAATTCTTCAATTGCTTCATTAAAATCATAGTAGTCAATTTCGAAAAGCATTAATAAAGATTCAATGAATGCTTTATTATTTCTATTTATTGTAAAACAAAAAGAAATAATGCCTAAAACTTTTAATACTGTCGTGTTCTGGAATAAATTAAAATCTGAAATAAACTTATCGAAATAAGAATCGAATAAGTCAGAAACATCACCCCATAAAAATTCTGTTTGTTTTTTATTCGCCAATCTAGCACCCATTACAGCTAGTCTTGCATTTCCATCGCTTATTTCGACAATTTTCTTTTGATACTTATTATTGAGAATTTTAAACGAATCACTTGCAATAATTTGTGTTATTTCTTCATCTGTAAATTTCTTGATGTCAACAATGTGTTTATCAAGGTCATTAGTCAATTTATAAATATCATTAAGGGCATAATTTCTGACTGTAATTATGATTTTAATATTTCCTTTTCTTTCCTCTTTAAATACTCCTAAAATTTGAGTCAAGTTAGAAAGTTGTCTATTTCCATCATCTATTAATAAAATATAATCCTTATCAACACTTAATTGAATTCTCAAATCTTCAAAGATGTCGACATCTTTTTTAGCGATGGCATAAGATGTATACGTTGTATTTTTTTCAATAAATTCCTTTATAGCTTTGATTCCAATTTTTGTTTTTCCAACACCAGGGGCACCTGATAACAATAGCAAGTCTCCTGTTTCCAGATAATTTAGTATTTCTTGAAGTTCTTCGTTTCTATGTAAAAATTCATTATCCAGTGGCGTGGATAATTGATGTGCTTTGTTGTTATATTCAGCTATAAATTTGTCAAAAGGAAGAATCTGTCCTGTATCAATAGGAATTCCTAAGAAATCTCTTGATAATAATACATATTTAGACAAAATCTCAAGTGCTAATGTATCAATACCAATAAGTTCAATCCTTTTACTTTTTGATTCTGCATATTTTTGGATTTCAACTTCTTCTTCGACAGTTAATCTGGAATTAAAACATACAATTATTTGATGCAATTTTTCAGGAGATACTCCTGTTTTTGATTCGTCTAGGCATTTATCAATATCATCTATGATTTTCGAAACTTTGGATTCTGCTTGTGTCGTGTATTCTATGTATGCTAATTTATTATCCTCTAGTCTCACGAAACTATCAGGAGTACCAAGTACTGTTTTTTGTTTTCCTAACTGACTTCCTGTTCTATTTAAGCTACTGTATTCATTCTCTCGTAGAATCAAATAGGCATCACATAGATTTTGAAATCCAGCGGGGTCAATTGCGATTAACTTTTGCTCTATAAGTTGAAGTCTTCCTGTCATATCTTATTCGTTAGGTTGTGCGTCGGCAAAAATTTGGCTCTTTTGCAAGCTGAAGCGTTAGATTGTGGGTTTGAGCTTGCAAATGTGCCAAATGTGCGTTGGCTTTAGTTGTACGGTCTCTCTTTGCATGAAACACAACAACGTTTATAGCATCAACAAATGTGCATGTACACACCCCATGGGGATGTATAATAAAACGTTTGTATTTCTTTATATTTATTCAGGCGCCTTCATTTTCTGCAACCAAAACCAAACAACCAACTTTACCAATATCAGCACCGCTTTGCTCCTCTCTTTCCTATTCGATCAGGTAAAGCTAACAAAAAATTCAAATCATATTTAATTATCAAAAATCTGAATACAAAAAAGGCCACGTTCCCCGGAGCCGGGGAACGTGGCCTTTCAATCATCCGTCGCGGCAAGGCGGCGCTGCCTGCCGGGCAAAAAATCCGATAGAAATATAAAGCCTGATCTTACCAATGAACCGCTACCTGCGGGCAGGTGCCTTTACAAGCAGGCATTGTCAACAAAAGGCTGCAAAGCCCCGCCGGCGGGCAATCATCAGTTTTCAAAATCCAGCTTCCCGTTGCGGGCTATCACCCGTATGGCCTTTGAACGGTCGATCTTTCCGGACAGCAACATTTTCGACAACTCATTCAGTAACTGACGCTGCATGACACGCTTGATGGGCCTGGCACCGTATTGCGGATCATAGCCCAGCGAGGCGATCAGGTCGATGGCATCGTCGGATATATGTATGCCGACATCGTTGGCGGCAAGCATTTTTTCCACCTGTCCGAACTGAAGTTTTACGATCTGCCTGATCTCATCCCTGCTCAGCGGGGTGAACATGATGATCTCGTCCACACGGTTCAGGAATTCGGGCCGGATGGTCTTCTTCAGCAGCGCAAACACCTTTTCACGCGTATCTTCGGTGAAGCCTTCGCTGCTGCCCCCCGACTGCCCCCCGAGCTGCTCCTGAATGATATGGGAACCGATGTTTGAGGTCATGATAATGAGCGTATTCTTAAAGTCGACCAAACGGCCCTTATTGTCGGTAAGCCGGCCGTCGTCGAGCACCTGCAGAAGAATATTGAAAACATCGGGATGTGCTTTTTCTATTTCGTCGAGCAGTACCACCGAATAGGGTTTGCGGCGAACGGCTTCGGTGAGTTGCCCGCTTTCGTCATAGCCCACGTATCCCGGGGGTGCGCCGATCAGCCTCGACACCGAGTGCCTTTCCTGGTATTCCGAC
Source organism: uncultured Bacteroidales bacterium (assembly GCA_964531985.1). GTDB lineage: Bacteria > Bacteroidota > Bacteroidia > Bacteroidales > B18-G4 > B18-G4. Next base: position 28,813 of record CAZHFC010000040.1, on the reverse strand, counting down.
ATATCGATGCGCACCATGGAGTTCTCGTCGTTGAACAGGAATTCGGCCAGCGCCCTGGCCAGTTCTGTCTTTCCCACCCCGGTGGTCCCCAGGAATATGAATGAGCCGATGGGCCTTTTGGCATCCTGCAGCCCGGCCCGGCTTCGCCGGATGGCATCGGAGATGGCCCCGATGGCCTCATCCTGGCCGATCACCCGCCGGTGCAGTTCATCTTCCAGCATAAGCAGCTTTTCACGCTCGCTCTGCAACATCCTCGAAACGGGTATGCCCGTCCAGCGCGACACGATATCGGCGATCTCCTCCGCCCCCACTTCCTCATTGATCATGGGGTCGTCGCCCTGTAACTCCTCCAGTTTCAGCTTGTGGGCCTCCAGGTCGCCTTCGGCTTCCCTGATCTTTCCATACCTGAGTTCAGCCACTTTTCCGAAGTCGCCTTCCCTTTCGGCCTGCTCAGCAGCAAATTTATAATGTTCAATATCCTGCTTCCGTTGCTGGATAAGGTCGACGATCTCTTTTTCCGCTTCCCACTTTGCCCTGAGCTGGCTGCGCCTGTCGTTGAGTTCGGCCAGCTCCGCATTGAGCTCTTTCAGTTTTTTCTCATCCTTTTCACGCTTAATGGCTTCGCGCTCTATTTCAAGCTGCCTGATCCTCCGCTCGGTGATCCCGAGGGGTTCGGGTGCCGAATTGATCTCCAGCCTGAGCTTTGAGGCAGCCTCGTCGATCAGGTCAATGGCTTTGTCGGGCAGAAAACGGTCGCTGATATAACGCTGCGACAACTCCACCGCCGAAATGATGGCTTCATCCTTGATACGTACGTGGTGATGGGTTTCGTAACGTTCCTTCAGACCGCGCAGGATGGAAATGGCGTCGAGCGTATCCGGCTCATTGACCATCACCACCTGGAACCTTCTTTCAAGGGCCTTGTCCTTCTCGAAATACTTCTGGTATTCTTTGAGCGTGGTGGCACCGATGGCGCGCAGTTCACCCCTGGCCAGGGCCGGCTTGAGAATATTGGCGGCATCCATGGCGCCTTCCGAAGCGCCGGCACCCACCAGTGTATGGATCTCATCAATAAAGAGCACGATCTCCCCGTTGGAGTCGACCACCTCTTTCACCACGCTTTTCAATCTTTCTTCAAATTCGCCCTTATATTTTGCCCCGGCAATGAGCGCCCCCATGTCGAGGGAGAACACCTGCTTATCCTTCAGGTTGTCGGGCACCTCACCATTGATGATGCGGTGGGCCAGCCCTTCGGCGATCGCCGTTTTGCCGGTCCCGGGCTCTCCGATCAGGATGGGATTGTTTTTGGTACGCCGCGACAGTATCTGCAATATCCGCCTGATCTCGTCGTCGCGCCCGATCACGGGGTCGAGTTTTCCCATGCGCGCCAGTTCAATCAGGTTGCGGGCATAGCGGTTGAGGGCGTTATAGGTTTCTTCCGCCGTTTGCGAGTTCACGCTGGCCCCTTTCCTTAGATCCTTAATGGCAGCCTTCAGGTCATTCTGATTAACGCCATTATCCCTGAGCAGTTTGGCCGCCATGTCATTGCCTGCCAGGATACCCAGCAGTATGTGCTCAACCGACACAAACTGGTCGTTAAACTCCCTGAGGAAGGAGACAGCCTTCTGCAGGGCCTTGTGTGCATCATTCGACAGGTACTGCGCTGCATCGCCGCTTACCTTCGGCAAGCCTTCAATGATGCGGTCGAGGGCCTGGGTAAAGGTAAGCATGTTCACATCCAGCTTCCTGAGCAGGAAGGGAACCACGTTCTCGTCAACCTCTGTAATACCCTTGAGGATATGCACATTTTCAACAGCCTGCTGACCTCCCCCGGATGCAAGCCGGGTTGCCCTTTCAACGGCCTCCTGCGATTTTATCGTAAAATTGTTCAGATTCATGTTTATTTCTCCTTTCCGGCTTAACAGCCTTGCATTCTCATGATCAAACAATTTGCCAGGGCTTCAAAAGCCCCCGCAAACGGCATATTTGTCATTAACGGCTTGCCGCCGGGTGACTTTTTGACTGTTTTGCCATGATCTTACCCCACGGGATCAGACTGTTTTGCCTGCCTGTTTTCTAACAATTTTTATGTACTTTTGCCGTTCAGAAAGCTGAAAATATACCGATACAATCCAGGGCCCGGCCAAAACATGAAAAAAATCCTTACGATCATCACTTTCAGCCTGATGGCAAACTTTCTTTGGGGACAGATACCCGACACGGTGAATGTTTTCCAAACGGCCGACACGCTTTTCTGCGGGACCGACACCGTGGTTCTTGACGCCGGAAGCGGGTTTGTTTCCTATTACTGGAATACGGGGGAAACAACGCGGTGGATCAAGGTAACGGATAAAGGCATGTACGACGTAACGGCCAGCGAAGCCGGCGGGAACATCCGGCAGGACAGCTGCCTGGTTAAGTTTGCAAGGATACTGCAGGAACCTGACAGCCTGTGTTACAAGGATACCATCTTCCTGGTTATCGACGATCCCTCCTACCGGTATAGCTGGAACACCGGTGACCAGGCCGACACACTCTACAACCTGCTGGTGATCATGGCCAGTTCCAAAACCTATATCGCCGAAATTACCGATGAGCAGGGAAACCAGTGCAGCGACAGCATCAGGCTCGACATGTACCCGCGGATCTATGTTGAATTTGAGCAAAACCAGGAAAACAAGGGTTGCCCGGGGGGCGACTGCAAAGGGCAGGTGAGGGTGATCCCCGGCGGAGGAACAGGCGAACTCACGGTTGAATGGGACACGCCAAACGTAGACCCCGGCGACCCGTATTACGCCATCGGGCTCTGCGAAGGCTTTGTGGGGGTGCACTTTTTCGACGAAGCGGGTTGCCGCTTCGATACCAGCTACTGGGTCGAAGTATGGGACATGCCCGAGATAGAAACCACAACCGACACCACAACATATATCCAGGACCCGCGCCTCACCTTCTGGTTCGAAAACCTGTCGGCCGATTCCATCACACTCAGCAACTTCTTCTGGGCGCTCGAAAACGGCACCAGCTCAAACCTCCCCAACCCAACCTTTTCGTTCGACGCCATGGGTGAACACGTGGTGAAATTCGAATACACAACCATGAACGGCTGCGTCGACTCCAACCTCATCACCATCACGGTGAAGAGCGTTGAGCTGCTTGTCCCGAATGTATTCACGCCCAATGGCGACGGTGCCAACGATACTTTCATCATCACCATAAAACCGCCTGAAGAAAACAACTCAAGCCGTGGATTCATGACAGGATCGGGACACCACCAGCCCATCAATGATTTTTATATCAGCAACGAACTGGTGGTGTTCAACAGGTGGGGGAATAAGGTATATGAAGCCGTTGACTACGCCAACGACTGGGACGGCAGCAACCTGCCAAACGGCACCTATTTTTATGTTCTGAAATGCCGGGGGAAACTGGGTGAAGACATTTTTAAAGGAGCGGTCACCATACTGAGATAAGATCAACTGTAAAGAAAATAAATGATGAAGAACAGGATAATCGGGACATTCACAATATTTCTATTCACGGCAGCTTTCATTGCCTGCTCCGGCGATAGCGGCAAGATGCCCGGGAAAGTGGTTCACAACCCCATCACCGCCTCCGGTGAAAGCGACATGAAACAACTGCCCGTTATAGAATTCCATGAAAACGTGCACGACTTCGGGACGGTCATTGAAGGCGAAACCGTGATATACAGTTTCAAATTCAGGAATACGGGAAATACCGACCTGGTGATCAGCAATGTTTCTGCCAGTTGCGGATGCACGGCATCAAAATATACCAAAGAAGCCGTCCCCCCGGGTGAGGAAGGCATCGTAACAGTGACTTTTGATACCAGAAGGAGGAGGGGCTTTCAGAACAAAACCCTGACCGTGGCGGCCAATACCCAGCCTACCAACACGGTGCTGCGCATCAAAGCCAAGATCGTCTCTCCCGGTGAACTTTAACATTAACAACTTAAATACAGATATATGAATTTACTCAGCATCCTGCTTATGTTTGGCGGCTCCGAAAACGGGGAAGGAAGCCAGATCATGAATTTTTTACCGCTTATCCTCATCATCGTGGTATTTTACCTGTTCTTTATCAGGCCACAGATGAAGAAATCGAAGGATCAGCGCAAGTTCAGGGAAAACCTGCAAAAGGGGAACAAAGTGGTTACCATCGGCGGCCTCCATGGAAAAATCCTGGAAATAACCGATACCACCGTAACCCTTGACGTTGGCAACCAGGTGCGGCTGACCTTTGAGAAATCAGCCATTGCCATGGACACATCTGCCCAGCTCGAATCGAAATAATCAAGAATTAAACAACTTTGGGAACGCCGCTGCAACGGATCTACAGCATCTTTAAAATTGACCGGAAAAAAGCCTTCCGCGGTCATTTTTATATTTTCCTGATTTGTTGCGGAATATCGCTTTTTATCTGGTTCCTTATCAAGATGTCGGATGAATATACGACGGAAGTCCGCATACCGCTGCAATACGAAAATGTTCCCGACGACCTTTTCCTGAACAATTCCGACAGGATCATCACCGTGAGGATGCGTGCCGCCGGAGGCAAGCTTTTTTCACTGAAATTTCTTTCATTCAAAAAGTTCCTTACCGTTGACCTCAACCAGGTCTCCGTGAAGCGCAGCAGGTATTTCGACAAACAGTACATCCTTACGGCAGGCCTGGAAAAACAAATACGGGATCGTTTCGACTTCGGGCATGAAATACTGGGAATGTCGCCCGATACCCTTTTTCTTGAAATGGAACAGGTCATCAGCAAATCCGTCCCTGTTCATTCCCGGCTGGAAATGGACTTTAGCCCCCAATTCGGGCTGTACGACAGCCTGGGGCTGATCCCCCCCGTGGTCATGGTCAGCGGGCCGGCATCGGTCATTGATACCATCACCCGGATATCAACCCAGAAAAAGAGCCTGAAGCACCTCGACAGCTCCGTTGAGATCAACTTGCCATTGGTGCTGCCGGTCAGGAATAAAAATGTGACTTATTCCGTAAAGGAGATCAAAGCCATTGTAAATGTCGAAAAATATACGGAATCGGGCATCGAACTGCCGGTAAGCGGTATTTCGGACGACAGCGGCCTGAAGATCCGGACCTTCCCCGAAAATGTCACCCTGACCTACCGTGTAGCCATCAGGGATTTTAAGGATGTTAAACCGGAAATGTTCCTGCTGACGGCTACCTACGATCCCGAAAAGGACAGGGAAAAAAGCGTCCTGCGGGTCAGGGTGGAGAAAAGCCCGGATTTTATAAGGATAAGCAGGATCAACCCCGAACGTGTAGAATTCATTATTCAGAAATAGTGGTACAGATCGGCGTTACCGGTAATATCGGTGCGGGAAAAAGCACTGTTTGCAGGATCTTCGAAGCCCTGGGGGGCAGGATCTATTATGCCGACCGCGAAGCGCTGAAGTTTTACGAGCTCCCTTCGGTGATTGATCAGGTGAAAGACCTGGCGGGAAACAGGGTTTTCGACAAGGACGGCAAGCTCATACGCCGGGCCCTGGCGAAGATCGTTTTTTCCGATCCTGATAAACTCAGCCAACTCAATGCCATCATCCATCCGCTCGTTTTCGAAGATTATTTTAGCTGGGCCGGAAAACAAGAGGATGCGCCCTGCCTGTTTTACGAATCGGCGCTGCTGTTCGAAAGCGGCTTCCATAAACACTTTGACCACTGCATTCTTGTCACCGCCCCCGCGCAGCTTGCCATGAAAAGGGTGATGAACAGGGACAACATAAGCAGAAAAGGGTTTCTGGCAAGGGAGCGAAGGCAAATGCCTGTTAGCAGGAAGGAAGAACTCGCCAGCCATATTATCCGCAACGATGAACAACAAGCCCTCATCCCAAAAGTAAGCGCCTTGTTTTCGCAGCTCTGTAAGGGCAGCAGTCTGCGCTGAAATGAAGCCCCTCCCCACGCCTGCCGCATGCCAAAACATGCCTGCGATTTCCAGATCATTTGACAAACGGCTGATAATGTCGTATCTTTGGTATACAGATATAAGACTCTGTATACGGTATATATTATCATTTAAAAGAGCAGACAATGATCGTTGTTCAGTTTATTTATGTTTAATATAATACGGGGATTATGGAAAAAGCTGAAATGGAAAGCATTATTGTTGAGGCAGTCAACAAATGCGCAGATGAGAGCGGATGGGCCAATCTTGCCAAAATGGGTGCTTTTATGAGAAAGAAAGGCGCAAAATACGGCAGGCTTTCGCGGATGCTGAAAGAGTATGGCCATATTGTAGAAATAAAGATTGACGACAGCATTCAGCCTCCGGTGGCTTACGCCAGGCTGGTTGAATAGGTTCCTTTCCGGTGCCCGGGCAGACCGGAAATCCCGTTACGGGTCGTTTTATATGTTTGCCCGCACTGCAATGATAAAATTCCTGCCCGGGGCGACAATCCCCGATGAGTAGGGACGGTATCCCTTATCAAAAATATTCTCGACACCCAGGTCCAGCATCAGTTGTTCCACAAGCTTCCAGGAAGCCCTGAAATTCATGGTCCACCATGCCGGCGAATAAGGATTGCCATCATGATCCGCGGCATACATGAAAGCTTTCTCCCTTTCGTCGGGTGCCAGTCTGGAATAGGGTATTTCGCCATTATAGACCACGGAGATTTCGGATTTGACGGGGCCAAGCTCAATTTCAAGTGCTATAATGCCAAAAAGGGGTGAAACGTGCCGCATGGCATATCCTTCATTGTCGGCTCCGTCCATCCAGGTAATACTGCTGCGCACAGAAAAATATTCGCCCAGGCTGAGCCGTGCTGCGGCACTGAAACCATATATTTCGGCGCTGGCTGCATTCACGATGGCTTCGACCTGCGACAGTTCACCGTTATACGGAATGGAATCCATCCCGTTAAAGACAAAATGCCGTCGTACCATGGCGTTTTGCAGGTAAGTATAAAAGGCCGAGAACTCCAGGGATGCAATATCCGCAAAGGTCCGTTCTACCGCCCCGTCGGCGCTGTAGGCGTATTCGGGTTTCAGATCGGGGTTCGGCACCACCACGTTTCCCGGCGAGGAATCGAACACCTTGCCTGCGTCATCGAGATTGGGAGCCCGAAAGCCTGTTGACAGGTTGGCCCTGAATTGCCATGGGTCCGATGGGCGCCAACTGATACCCGCACTGCCGTTCAGGGCAGCGGTCTGAATGCTGATCTCATCGAACGGCAAGTGGTAAATGGAGGTATCTTTGATGACCGACTTCAGTTTTACATCATTATACCTGGCCCCGGCAAACAAAACCAGCACATCCGAAAACAGGTGCTCGTAATTGACATATGCTGCCAGGCTCTGATATTTATTGCTGCCGTCGGGGTAGCGGGTCCCAGCCACTTTTTCTTCACCGTTCATGAAATTGCGGTCAAAGGCAGCCGACACTATATTGTTCAACATGCCTTCAAAACCATAGTACAGCTTATTTTTTGCATCCAGGCGTTTTTCAATGTCGATGTTGGCCGTGTACATATCGACCTTTTCCGATTGGTTACTGAACCACGGGTCGTTAAACTTCCTGCTGTGCCGGCTTTCCTCGAAACGCTGCCAGGCCAGGCTCACCTTCATCTCGGTGATCATGCGTGTATTCAACATCATGGACGAATTCAGCACATTCATCATCCATTTCTGCGGGCCATAGTACCAGCTCGCAAAGCGGAGGGTATCGTTTTTGCCGTATTGGATCAGCCTGTCGTAACGCGGGATATCAGAGGTTTCGGAATAGTGGAAGCCATAGGTGATATCCAGCCTGGAATTTGGCGTAAACCTGAACTTCTGCATCAGGTTCATCTGGTCATATCCCGAAAAGCGCTGTATTTCGGGTTCGGTGTTCACCACCATCTGGTCAATTCCGCCTTCGGTCCTCACATAATGCCTGCGCAGGTATTCATCCGGGCCGTTCCTGCCCATCCGCAGGTCGTCGAACCAGTAATTTGAAAAGCTGGTAACCGAGGCCCATTTTTTTCCTGACAGCCTTATGTCGAGATGGCCGCTGCGTTCGTTGCTTGCCGAAGAAAAACGCCCGAAAAAGTTTATACCGGTATTGAATTTCCCGTCGGTACTCAGCGCGGGCCTGATGGTTGTGAAGTTCATTACACCTCCCAGGGCATCGCTGCCATAGATCACGGTACCCGGTCCGAAGATGATGTCGGTACGTTCAATTGCAGCAGGGTCGAGGGAGATGACATTGTGCAGGTTGCCGCCCCTGAAAATGGCGTTATTCATGCGGACGCCATCGACCACGATCAACACCTTATTGGCCGAGAAACCTCGGATCATGGGGCTTCCGCCTCCAAACTGGCTCTTCTGGACAAAAACCTCACCGGTCTCGGCCAGCAGGTCGGCGGCTGACCGTGGATTATCAAAAGCTATTTCATCAGCCGTGATGGAAACGATCCTGTTGGGAACTTTCCTCACATCTTCTTCAAAACGCGTAGCCGATACCGTAACCTCCTTCAGGGATATCATCTTCCTTTCGAGGAAAACATTAAAACCCATTTCGGAAATCTCGGCGTAAGGCAATGAATCGCCCACATAGGCTGCGTGCTGAAAAAACAAAGTGTCGGAACCGGAAAAGGAAGAGATATCGGCAATGCCATAAACATTAGTCAGTGTGGTTTGTGAAAAGGCCTGGTTGAAGATGGCAACGTTATCAACAGGCCGCTGGTTTAACAGGTCCCGCACAAGAACGGTCTGCGCCCGGGATTGGGACAGAACGGCGGTAAAACAAATACAAAAAGTGATGAAAAGGAGTTTTTTTCCGGTTTTCATGTATTTGACTTTTAGGAAGACTTAATGGGCGATGAACCCCGCTCGCCGAAAACATTACCAAAATCATGCTAAAAATATCAAAATACCCCTTTTAGTTTAAAAAAAACCAGAGGAGCATCCGCTGATGCAGGCGCATCATTTTAAAAGACGATGGATCAGTGTTTTATAATGCGCATGGTTTCCCTTGTCCGGCCGGAGCTGATCACGCAAAAATAAATACCCGGCGCAAGGGAGGAAAGCGGCAGCGCGACGAGGTGTTCGCCGGGGGGATAATCCCTGGCGGGAATGCCTGCCACCCGGGCTCCCGGAAGATCATACACATCGACCGTCAAGGCCTGTGCCGTCATGCCGGTGCTGATCCTGAGCCAGCTTTCGCCATGGGAAGGATTGGGATATATAAATCCGTTAAAGCCCTTTAGGTCCACCCGCCTGTCGTCAATGCCGGTTCCGATGCCGGGGCTTTCCAGTTTCACGTCGGTATAGATCCGGTATTCGCCCTGCAATAAGGGAATATTCATTGACAGACTGTTAACGACCAGCGTGTCGCCGGTAAAATATTCGTACCATTCGCCGGCATGCGGGAAGCCGGGGCTGATCTCACCGGGCAGCAGGTCAAAATTGCCGATGGCCACAAGGTTCATCGAGGGGTGGTACAGCTTCACCGACTTCAGTGCGTCATACAGATCCAGTTCAAAGTCATCGGTCTCAAAAACATCTTCACCGGTTTTTAATTTGATGAGCGAGGAAATGAAGTCATGGTTATAGCGCCTGCGCCAGTCGTCGTAATAATCCCAGCGCACCGGTTTTTCGCCCAGCCGCCCGTTATAATCGATCGAATAATCATAGCCCAGTTCACCAAACTGCCATAGCATCTTCGGGCCGGGAATGGTATAGAAAAATGCGTTTACCAGCCTGATCCTGTCGAGGGCCGTGCTGGTATCCTGTATGGAATAATTGCCGAGTTCCCTTCCCCACGTATAATTTTTGAACATGATCCTTTCCTCGTCATGGCTTTCCATGTATCCAACCACATGGGGATCGTTCCATCCTCTTTTCTGGTATGAGATCCATGAAAAGTCGGAATTCCCGTTATCATTGAATGCCATCGATGCCTCGGCATAATCATTATTGGCATTTCCCCACATGAGGATGCCATGGTTGGCCAGCACCTTTTCCTCACTGTTTACGGCCAGGTGTTCGAAGATGACGATGGCATTTTCGTTCCTTGCCCATATTTCATCTGCCATACGCTTTAGGATGCTGATCCTGTCGGCATCATAATTGCTTCCCCAGGGATCATTGTCGCCATGATAGGTATTGCTGAAACCCTTCGTAAAATCAAAACGGAATCCGTCAAAGCGGTATTCGCTCATCCAGTAACTGTTTACGCTGTCGATAAAGTTCTGTGTGTAAATACTCTCATGATTAAAATCATTTCCCCAGTGGGCGCTGGTATTTGAGAAATTATGCTCGCTGTTGTACCATGGATTATCGTCGGTTGGACGGTTCCCGTCGAAATACATCTGCACCATGGGCGACTGGTTATATGAATGGTTCAGCACCATGTCGAGGATCACGGCAATGCCGCGCTTGTGGCATTCGTCGATCAGCCTTTTCAGTTCGTTCTTCGGACCGTAATATTTGTCGGTTGCGAAATAGAATGAAGGATTATATCCCCAGCTGCTGTTGCCCTCAAATTCATTGACAGGCATGAGCTCAATGGCGTTAACGCCGAGGCGCGCCAGGTAGTCGAGGCTGTCGGTCACGGCAGCATAGGTATGTTTGCCGGTAAAATCGCGAACCAGCAATTCATAGATCACCAGGTCGGTTGTTTTGGCCGGCACAAAGTCGTCAACTTCCCAATTATACGGTTCCTGAGCCGTTTGCAGCACGCTTGCGATCCCTTCTGTTTTCCCGAAGGGATATTCGATCAGTCCGGGGTAGGTGTTTTCAGAAATATTTTTATCGTTCCACGGATCGCTGACCTTATCGGCATAGGGGTCGCCCACGCGGATCTCCCCATCGATCAGATACTGGAAAGCATATTCGTTGCCGGGCTCAAGTCCTGTTATTTCCAGCCAGAAACGTTCTCCGTCGGGGGTCATGTCCATGAAATACTCATTACCGATATTCCAGTCATTAAAATCGCCGATCACATACACAAATTCCTTTCCCGGCGCCAGCAGGCTGAGCACAACACTTTCGTCGCCCGTATAATTGATCCCGTCGCGAATCCCTTCGGGAAGCAGGGCGATATTCACATCGGGCCTGACCACATAATAAAAGGAATCGGCAACGCTTGCCTCATCGTTTCCGGCCACTACTTTCACCCAGCGGGTAAACTCATCCATGGCGGTAATGGTGTCGAGCAGGTAGTTGGTATCGGCTTCCAGAATGAGGTTTTCATCCACGTATACCTCCATGTATGTGGCTTCATGCGCATAAACTTCCACCGCGAAGGCTTCGCCCTGAAGCAACAGTACCGGGGTAGGTTTCGGTTGTATAAACTTAACGCTGAGCCCGGGTTCCACCACGTCTACGAAGATATCGCCGCCGGTTTCGGTCTTTCCTTCCAGCCATTGCCCGCCCACCTGGGCAGCGCTTCTGAAAACGAAGGCCAGTTGCAGGATCTCTTCATTCCCGGGTACGCCATAGAATTCACGGATCCCCGGCGTGATCTCAAGGGTATAGAGGTCGTCGGCGATCCTTGTCATTTTGGTTTCAGGGATATTGACCCCCCAGTTGCTTTTAACATATTTCCAGTCGTTGGGCAGCAGGCTTTCTTCGGTGATCACGCCAGTATGGGCATACACATCGCCGGTATAACCCATCAAACCGGCGCTGCCCTGTGTTGCATCAAAGGTGATGGTAACGGGTTGATCGGTTACCGGAACCATGGGGTCCGTAACAACAAGCTGTGCATAAAGCAGGACAGGCAGGAACAGAAGTGCGAAAGGAAAAAAGTATTTTGTCATGATATCGGCGTATTAGGTGACCACAAAGTTATGCATTTCATAATATTAACATTTTTATGCCGTATTGGTTCGTTCGCATAAAAAGGGATAGGCATCAGAACCGGCCGGTAATGGATCCCGTCAAACAGTCAGTAAAAAAAAAGAGACCATCCGTAGCGGATGATCTCTTTTGCTATTGGCTGCTGTAATTTTATTCTTTCACGAATCGTGCAGCCTGGTAACCGTCTTTGGTGCGCAGTGTGATGAAATATACGCCGGTATTGAGGTTACCTGTGTAAATCCTGTATTCTTTTTGCAGGGAAACATCTTCCAGGCTGATAACCATTTCGCCAAGGATATTAAAGACTTCGATGGCCCGGATATCCCGGATATTGTTGTTCAGTGCCAGGTTCACATACGACTGGCAGGGGTTGGGATACACCGAACTGATAACATCGATACCCAGTTCGCTGATGCTTTCGTCCTGTTGTGCCCAAACATTGTTCACTTCCATTTCGTCGGCCACGCTGACTTCCCTGTTCGGGTCGCCGGGCCATTCACCATTATCCCAGCTCGGCACGCCGTCGATCACGCGGAAATATTTATACATGTAATCACCGGCATAAAGCAGGAGGTTGATGGAATAGATCATTTCATCGTCGGTGACAACAGGCATCATCTTGTAGTACTGAATGGTTCCGGGTTGTGCCCAGCCGTTGGCGAGGCTGCCTCCGATGAATACCTCATCGGTAACCGGATCGAATTCGGTGGCATTGGTCATGTCAACGTTGAAGGTAACGGCGAAGGGTTTGTCGGCCCAGATATAAGTGGCAGTGCCTTCACCAATAAAAACGGCCAGACGGTTTGGGTCACCGGTCCACTCACCGTTATCCCAGCTGGGTGTTTCATCATACACGAAGAAGAACTTGAAATTCACAACATGTTCGCCATCTTCGAATTCATGCATAAATTCATAGATCATCGGATCGTCGACGTTGGGGGTCATTTTATAGTCGGGGTTCGTACCCGGCTGGTTCCAGTCCAGAAAATCGCCGGCGATGTAAACCTCCGTGGTCAGCGGATCAAAATCTTCCAGGGCGTTCAGGTCAACCTGGAAGGTTACATTGTACTGGGCCATGGCGCCAGTAACAAAAAACAATGTGATGATGTAAAGTAAAAATTTTTTCATAGCATTTAGTTTTAGTGATTAATCCGTTTTAAAATTAATAAAAAGTTTTAACAATATATTGTTTAATGTGCTGTAAAGTTACAAATATTTAAAGGCTGAAGTCAAAAAATGAGGTGTTTTTTTTTATTTCCATAGATATACGAATTTGTTTTTCAGGCACTCACCTGACAAATTTCAACTTCAGCCTTAATATAATTACTATATTTTCAGATCATTACTGCGGCGTGAAATAATACATCATCTTCTTCATATCGACGGTGATCATGTATTCGCCTGCCTGTCCCGGCACCGGGATTTCTGGTGGATCGGGGACGCTTTCCGACACCCTGTACGAAAGTGTTCCGCCGTTGGGTCCCCCGTCGTATGAACCCCACTGCGGGGCCCATGCACCGGGCACTTCAAGAAATTTCATCCCCCCCTCGGCATTCAGTGTGGTAAGGATTGTAAACTTGGTCAGTGTATCCGGATCCTGGGTAAAAGGCAGGGCGGCGGTGTTATCCCATCCGGCGGGTGTGCCGTTTCCCACCAGGAACAATTCCCCTGAGGTGAGGATGGTCTGGTATGTCAGTCCAATCGTATCGGCCAGGATGTAATAATTGCCGGCCACATCGGCAACGGGAATGGCAGCCGGATCGGCCACCCCTTCGTCGGGGCGGTAAACAAGCGGCCCTTCCTCAGGAGTTCCCGTAGCATCGGTTCCCCACTGCGGCGCCCACTGGCCCAGTACGGAGATGAACTTGACATACTTGTCGGAGCCGGGTGTAAGGTATTCCACGATTGCATAGGTACCCGGCTCAATTTCAGTCATCGGCAGGGCTTTTGTATTATCCCAGCCAACGGTGGTCCCGCTGCCAAGCAGATAAATAGCCTTTGTCACAACGACATCCTCGTAGGGTGTAATACTGAGGGTGATAACACCCGAATACACATCAGAGTAGCTGGTTGCGTTATTGATAAAGGATTTCAGCCTGAATGCAAAGTCAGCTTCCTGGTCGGGCATGGCGCCAAGCGCCAGGACACTGGCATTGATCTCCCCCACTGTCGGAGCAAAAAACAAGTCGGTTGTCGTTCCCAGGCCGGCAACATTTTTGAAGTTGCTGTCGGCCAAATCCAGTTGGACGGAATACTTGACCGTTTCCAGGTTACCGAGATTATAGCGGGTTGCCGACCACTGGAACTCATCGAAAGTACTATCGGCCAGCTCACTCAGCAACACATAGCTCCCGCCGGTTTCCGGGTTCAGGAAGGCTGCCGCGACAGTCTGGCTCATATCCAGTACAGGCTCGCTGTCGGGCTTTTTACATGCAAACAGCACGGCCAACGACAGGAAAAGCAGAAAGATATATTTGATTTTTTCCATAGTATATTGATTTATGATTTCTTAATAACCTGAATTTTGGACAAGGTTCGGGTTTGCCGTGAGGTCGGATGAGGGGATGGGAAAAATGTTGTATTTTCCGTCGGTGGCGATCCCTTCCTTTACATTTCCTTTCCATGGCCACAGGTATTCGCCCCCGGTAAATTTCCCAAACCTGACCAGGTCTGTTCTGCGGTGGCATTCCCAGTATAGTTCTCGTGCCCTTTCATCTAGGATAAAATCGAGGTCAAGGCTGTTTACCGTACCCGCGTTGGCCCGTTCGCGCAGGTCGTTGACGTAGGTAAGCGCATCGCCGAGATTCCCGCCCGAACCGCCTCGCAGGACGGCTTCCGCATACATCAGGTAGATGTCGGCGAGCCTGAACATGGGAAAGTCGGTATCGACAAAGTCGAGGCTGCTGCCGATCTCACCGTTTTGTTTGATATTCTTGAATTTCACCACGGCATATCCCTGGTTAAAATCAGAGATGTCATCGATTTCGAGCGACTGGTCATCGGTGAAGAACAAGGCTCTTTTGTCGTTGGCATCGTCAAATTTTCCGACCAGGGCGCTGGTGGTGCGCGTACCGCCCCATCCGCCAGAAATGCCATAATCTTCGGGGGTCATATCACCTCCCACGGCAGCATGGATAATAAAGTTCGTTCCGCCATAAGTGGTGGTGTTGATTCCGTCGAAATTTACCGAAAAGATCACTTCACCGGCATAGCCCGGGCCGTTATCGGCAAGGAAGAGGTGTTCGTAGTTGCCAAGCAGGGAATAGCCGGCATCAATGACCTTGTTACAATAGGTGATGCAATCGGTATACCTGTCCTGGCCCGTATACACATTGGCATTGAGGTAGAGTTTGGCGAGGAGTGCCCAGGCGCAGGCCTGGTCGGCACGGCCATATTCATTGCCGCGGGCTGGTTTCATCAGGTTCTCGATGGCCTTCAGTTCCCCTTCGATATAATTGAAAAGGGCAGGTCCCTGTATCTGTTCAGGGAAATAAAAGCCAACGGCATCATCTTCCGTCACAAAAGGAACATTCCTGAAATGATCGAGTGCATGCCAGTAGCTCAGGGCACGCAGCCAGCGTGCCTCGGCCCTGTAAAAGCCGATGTCTTCGCGCAGGGTTCCGCTCACACCTCGTTCGTCGAGCTTTTCATCGGTGGTTTCCCTGATAAACTCGTTGCAGAGTGCGATCTGGTAAAATATCCTGTAATAGAATGCCGTGATAAAGACATCGCTGGAGCCCCATGACTGGTGATGAAAGTCCTTGATGGTCTGGTCGTTCCACCCGATAACGGCTTCATCGGTAGGCAACTCCTGGTGGTACCAGAAGCCACGCAGGTACTGGCCGAAACCTTCATCAATGCCAGTGATATCGGCCATGCCGGCCGGACCTTCCTGACCCGAAAGGGCCAGGCCGGCATAGATCTTGGCCAAGACCAATTTATAGTTTGCCGGATCGTCAAATACCGTTGCTGCCGTAACAACATCCTTGTTGATGGGAATGGTATCGAGATCCTTGTGGCAGGAAACATGGATCAGCATGAACCCCGCCAGCAGTAATGCTATTGAAAGTATCTTTTTCATATCGTTGATGATTTTTCGTTAAAAGGTTAAGCTAACCCCCAGCACATATGCCCTGGGCCTGGGATAAATGTTGTTGTCGATCCCCCCGAATCTTTCCGGGTCAAGCCCCCTGTACCTGGAGATAATGAATGCGTTGGTAACCGTGAACGAAAGCCTGACATTGAACATTTGTTCTCCGACATCCAAGAAGTTGTAACCAAGGGTCATGTAATCCATTTTGAAGAACGAACCATCCTGGATGTAATAGTCGGAAAGGTATTGCGGGTTTACAAAATCCGTTTCGGTTACTTCAGTGGTAATATTGGAAAGATAGGGGCCTTCGGGTCGGTACAACCTTTCATAAACGGCATTTTCCGACTCCACGTTATTGTATATGTAATTGCCGAAATAAGCCCTGCCCGAGAATGAGAAATCGAGGTTTTTGTACCGGAACATGGAATTCAGCCCGATGATCACATCCGGGTTGGGGTCTTTGTAATGGTAGCGGTCGTCGTCGGTGATCTCACCATCGCCGTTCCGGTCAACATACATGCCCTGGATGGGTTTTCCGTCGGCATCATACACCTGCTCATAAACGAAATATGAGAAGGCGGGAAATCCCACGCTGTGGATCTGCACGGTGTTACCCACGCCACCTGAGATCCCGCCTACCTTGTACCCCGGGTAGTTCGGGTCGTCAGATGCTGTCAGCTTGGTGATCTCATTTTTGTTATAGGTAAAATTGGCGCCAAGCTCCCATGAAAAGTCGTTTTGCACAATGGGTCTGGTAAATATCGAGAATTCGACACCCCTGTTTTCCAGGTTGCCGATATTGGTCAGTATCTCATTGGTCAGGTTGGTGCCTGCCGGAACGGGAACGATGTTCAGCAGGTCTTTGGTCTTCCTGAGGTAAAGATCGATCGAGCCGTAGAACCTGTCATCGGCAAAACCATAATCGATCCCGATGTTGTAGGTACTGGTTTCCTCCCACTTGATGTTTACGTCATAGCCTTCGGGGCGCAGGGTGCTGTAATAGGTGTTTCCGATCAGATAGTAGGCTCCGGCCCTGTTATAGGTGTAACGTGCCAGGTAGGGATAATCGCCCTGGTTGATGTTTTGCTGGCCGGTGATCCCATAGCTGAGCCTGAGCTTCAGCTGGGAAATAAAGTCCACCCTGTTCATAAACCCTTCATCGTTGATCTTCCAGGCAAAGGCCACCGAGGGGAACCAGCCTGCTCTGTTATCCTTCGAGAACCTGGAGGTATTGTCGTTCCTCAGGGTGAAAGTCAAGAGATATCTGTTCCTGAAAGTATAGTTGACCCTTCCGAAATACGACAGCAGGTAATATTCAGTGGGATCGTCGATGGTATCGGTCAGTTCCGGCGTGCGGGCAACATTGGAGTTAATGGTATAGTTGCTCCTGTAGAAGTGCTGCCATGAATAGCCCATCATGGCATTTATCCTGCTGTTCAGTTTCACAAGCTGTTTGTCGTAATTCAGGTAGAACTCGAGCAGTTGATTTTGTTTTTCCTGGCGGTAATAGTTGTCAACGCCGCCCCCATACAAGGGATCATATTCGAAAGCTGCGGTGGTATCGACGAATATGTTTCCGTCGCTGCTCGAAAAGTCGCCGGCCAGGTTCAGGTTGGCCCTCAGTTCGGGAAGGAAATGGAAACGATAGTCGAACTGTGCATTCCCCAGGAAACGGTGAACGGTGGAACGGTCGCTTCTTTGCATCAGCAAAGCCAGCGGGTTCGTTGTTGCCAGTTCCACAGGGTTTCCATTGTCCTGTGCCCAGTAGTAATATCCGCCGAAACGTTCGTCATCGATCACGGTGGGCTGTGTGGGGTCAAACTGAACGGCCGCCGCTATGGCACCGTTATCGGCAAACTTGTTCTTGGAGTTGTCGTATTTTGTATTGACATTGATCTTCAGCTTATCACCCAGCAGTGTTGGGCTGAGGTTCAATGCCAGGGTGGTCCTTTGCAGGTTATCGGTTTTCAGGATACCGTCCTGGTCGGAATAGCCGATCGAAAAGCGGTATGGTAACACGCTTACCGCGCCACTGGCACTGATATAATGTTCCATTCCGAAGGCATTGTTGAATATCTCATCCTGCCAGTCGGTAGTGTAATTGCCAAGCATGCCTACCCGGTTGGGATGCCGGTCGGCGATGAGGCCCCGGTATTCATCGGCTTCATACACACCAAGCGTACGCGTCGGCGTATTGAGCGAAAACTTACCCGAGTATTCAATTTTTACGGGGAACCTTTTATCGGTTTCTCCCAATCTTGCTTTTTTGGTGGTAATGATGATAACCCCGTTTGAAGCACGTGATCCATAGATGGCCGTGGCAGAGGCATCCTTGAGCACCGTCATGCTTTCGATGTCGTTGGGGTTGATGGAGCTCAGGGCATTTCTCGATCCGGAGATCCCTTCATTATCGACAGGCACCCCGTCGATCACGATGAGCGGGTCGTTGAGTGCCTGGAGGGATGAGCCGCCGCGTATGCGGATGGTGGTAGCTGCTCCGGGTGCACCGCCGCTGTTGACGACCTGAACTCCGGCCACCTTGCCGGAGATGAGTTCGGCCGGGGTGATGACCGCCCCCTGGTTGAAGTTGCGGGACTCGATGGCGTTGACCGAACCGGTGGCATCATCCTTTTTCTGGATACCATAACCGATCACCACGAACTCATCGAGCATTTCGGCATCGATCTGCAGGGATACCTCAACGGTTGAATTAGGTTGCACGGTGACTTCTCTCGTCAGGTATCCGACGTAGGATATCACCAGCACAGTGTTGGGTTCAACGGTAAGGCTGAACTTCCCTTCAATGTCGGTGGTGGTTCCTGTCGCAGTGCCCTTGATGAGGATGGAGGCCCCGGGAAGGCCCGTACCGTCTTCGGCATCAAATACCATCCCCCTGACTGTTCCTTCCTGGGCCATGCCCGGGTGAACGAGCAAAGCCACAAAGGTCAGAAACAGTATTAATCTGACAGTAACTTTTCTTACCATAGAATTAAAGTTTTAGTTATTAAACAGATATGCAATATATGAATTCGGCTTATATAGTTCCGGTATTGATTCTGCCATCCATTTACACAATGTAAAGTTAACGTTAAATTAATAATGATGCAACAGCAAAAGAGAAAAATTTGCCTTTTCGAAAAAAAAGTACCGGACAGGCCAAATGGAAAAGTGCTTATTGCGGGCCAAAAACCCTGGTACGGGTAAAGAAAATAAGGAGCTTGCCATGCCTGCGGCAGCATCCGGCGAACGCCATTCCGGCTTCCGGGAAAAGCTATTTGGGAACGGAACGGTTCATTCCCATTTTCCCGTCATGATGAGGTATTCCCAGGGGGAAAGTGAAAAACCTGACTCCGGCCCAAGGGTGACCGTATCTCCCTCCGGCCATAAGGCAAATACGCGCTCCTTTGTGCCTGCCTTAAGCCCGAACTCTCTGGCTTCACCGCTCAGATTGGCAAAGACCAGGACGGCATCCTTGTCTTTTCTCCTGATGAAAGCATAAACGGAGGCATCATCGGTGGTTTTGATCTTTTTCATCTTACCTCCGGCCTCGCCGCTCCAGAGAGCCGGATTATCCTCCCTTAAACGGATCAGGTCGCTGTAGAAACCGGCCAATTCATAGTCGCCCCATTCAATGGTGTCTTTTTCGAAAAACCGGAGGCGCTTATCCAGAGCGGCTTCCTGTCCGCTGTACAGCAGGGGCATGCCCGGCAAGGTGAAAGTCAGCATGGCAAAAGTACCTGCGGCATCGCCCAGTCGTTCAGACACGGTTCCGTTCCATGAGTTTTCATCATGGTTTGTTATAAAGAGCATGCGATAGGCATCGGCCGGAAAAGTGGAGTCGTGCCTGCTGAAATAACGGTCAAGGTCTTTCGTGTTCTTTTTCCCGGCGGCGATGTCGTTCATAATATGGTGCAATTCCCATGCATATGACATGTCGAAGGCATTGACATGATGATCAGATTGTTCAGCTTCAGCCAGCATAAAAACCTTTTTGATCCCATCCAGCTCACTCCGCGCCCTGTCCCAGAAATCAACCGGCACCAGCCCGGCCACATCGCAGCGGTAGCCGTCGATACCTGCTTCGGCAACCCAGAACCTGAGGGCATCAAGCATCTCTGAACGCATCTGCTCATTATTGTAGTCAAGAGCCACCACATCACTCCAGTCGTAAGGCGAAACCATATTGCCCTCTTCATCCTTCTGGTAGAATTCAGGGTTTTCAGTCACCCATGCATGGTCCCATGCTGTATGATTGGCTACCCAGTCGAGGATCACGTACATGCCCAGCTCACGGGCCTGTTTGACAAGTGCCTTAAAGTCGTCCATATCCCCGAATTCAGGGTTTACAGCCTTGTAATCCCTAATTGAATAATAACTGCCCAGGCTTCCCTTGCGATTCAGTTCACCAATGGGATGGATGGGCATGAACCACAATATATCAACCCCCATTTCCTTCAGGCGGGGAAGGTGGGCGGCGAAGGCCTCAAAGGTGCCTTCGGGGGTGTACTGCCGCAGGTTCACCTCATAGATCACGGCATTTTTGCTCCATTCGGGATGGATAACAAATGACTCGGGAGGTGTTTTTTCCCTGATGGTTTCTTTACATCCGGCAATAAGCAAACCGCCCAGCAGCATTGCTGCCAGGATCATGGTAATAATCTGTGGGGTCAGCATTTTTCTTTTCATTGTTTATCAAGGTTTTAGAAAAAGGGTTGCCAACCTTATTAAGGTTGGCAACCCAATTCATCAAAATTATCAATAATCATATCCGCCTCTGCAAGGCGTTCCCTGCCACTCGTAGTGGTGATGGCCACCACCTTCATCCCTGCCGCCAGGGCAGCCCGGATACCTGAAACAGAATCCTCAACCACCACGCATCTGGCGGGTTTGACATTCAGCTTACGGGCAGCAAGCAAATAGATCTCAGGGTCGGGCTTTCCTTTTGCCACCATACTGCTGTCGACCACAAGATCAAAATACCTGCGGAGGCCGGTATTTTTCATCACGAAGTCGACATTCCCCGGCGGGGCCGAAGTGGCAACAGCAAGTTTCATTCCCATTTTCAGTAAGTTCTCAAGTAATTCCGGCAAGCCTTCGGCCATTTCCACATTCCCTTCATACAGTTCACGGTAAAGTTTTTCCTTCTCACCTGCAAATTGATACAGGTGTGCCTGGTCAAGCTCATCCGGAAAGACAGCCTCCAGTATATCCTGGTTTGTCCTGCCAAAGAAATGCGAAACATCGCCTTCGACGGTCAGTCCGTATTTCTGAAAAAATGTCATCCATGCCTCATGGTGATAGGCATGGTTATCGACGATCACGCCATCCATGTCGAAGATCACGGCCGCTGTATTTTTCCAGATTTCCATCTATTTTTCAGCAGTATATATGTCGAATGAGCGGCTGCCGAGGGTTACAGACATCCTGTTTTTCCGCAGGCCCGGCAGTGTACCGAAATGGCTTTGCAGGCTGATGCCTTCGAACCTTTGCGGTATGTCAAAAGTAAGGTTTTTTGTTTTCGGTCCCTTGTTTATGACCACGATGACGATCTGGTCGAAAAAGCTGCGGCAAAAGGCGTAGGTATGCTCAGTTACCAGCAGGCTTTCGAAATCCCCGTATATCAGTGCCAGGTTATTCCGTCGCAGCGAGGCCAGTTTCCCGACCGTTTCCCGCAGTTGCATCTCCTCCGTTTTCAGTTCATCGAAACGCATCATCCGCCGGCTGTCGGGGTCGTTGCCACCTGCCATCCCGATCTCATCGCCATAATAGATCACCGGCAGGCCGGGAATGCTCATGTTAAAGGCAAAGAGCATGGCTGTAACCAGGTAGGCTTCGGGCTTTCCCACTTCTATCGTGCGGGTCCAGCCGGCCAGCTTCGCATCTTCATCGAAGCGAAGGCTGCCGCCGGCATAGGAAGTAAAGCGACCTCGGTCCTGGTTTCCGGAAATATAGCCCATCAGGTTATGAGATCCATAGAAGCGCAAACTCTGATGGAGGGAAGCATCGAGCCTTTCGAAGGATTCGGAAGGGCGGATCAGCACGGCCAGGGCATCGTCGTATACGTTAAAGTCGAACTGTGCATCGAGCATGCCGCTGTTCACATAGCTGCCAATCAGTTCGGGGCCACCGTAGGTTTCACCGATCTGGTAGACGGGCCTGTTTTCCGGCAGCACTACCTGCTCCTTCAGTTTGCGGGTCAGCGTACGCCAAAAGACAGCCGGGATATGTTTGGTGGCATCATGGCGAAAGCCGTCGAGGCCATACTCCCTGATCCAGTATACGGCCGAATCGGTCAGCATCTCATACACTTCGGGCTTTGAGAGGTCCAGTGTCGGAAGGAAAACATCAAACCAGGTTGTCAGCCTGTGTTCGTCCCAGCGTTCCGTGTTCAGGCTTCCGTCAGGCAGGTAAAGCTCCGTTGCCCAGCCGGGGTTTTCCCTGTAAACGGGATGTTCTTCATGCACATGGTTGGCGACAAAGTCGAGCAGCACGTTCATTCCCTGTTCATGGGCCAATGCTACCAGTTCATGCAGGTCTTCCCCGGTCCCGTAACGGTCGTCGACCTGTGTAAAAGAAACGGGCCAGTAACCGTGGTAACCCGAAAAACGGGAAGGCGGGTCAGGCCAGAAGCCGTATGCTCCCTCAGGATTCCGGACGATGGGTGATATCCAGATGGTGTTCACGCCCAGTTCGTCGAAATATCCTTCTTTCAGCTTGCTGACCACCCCCCTGAGGTCGCCGCCGTGATAATCGGCCGGCGGAAGCACCAATGGTGTGTTGAGGGGACGGTTGTTGCTTGTGTCGGCATCGTAAAAACGGTCGACAAACACATTATACAGGATGAGGCCGTGGTGGTCGTGACGGTTGAGCGATGAGGCATCATTCAGCACCCTTCCGTATTCAAGCGGGATGAGCAGGTCGTTCGAAACACCGTATTCATTATATGCCCAGGCACGGATATATGAACGTTCCATATCCGCTGCGGCTTCCGGTATCCTGATCATGATCTGCTGCCCCTTTTTCATGGAGAGGTAATCACTGTTCAGGGGAAAATTCTGCCATAAGACCAGCAGTCCATCCATCTTTCCTTCACATTCGATGGTGATGACTTTCCGGCCATGCTTGAGGGTGAACAGCGAAGGACGCATCCCAAGCGCATCCAGGCCAACCTTCAGCACCGAGTTGAATCCTCCGGCATTGTTGTCGCGGAGTTCGGGATTGGCCGGGTCGGTCATCCAAACCCCATCCACTACAAGCTGGTACTGGTATGTGCCCGGGTTGAGCAACAGGCTGGTTTTCCATATGCCGTCAAGCAGTTCGAAGTTCGTCCTTCCCGCCGTCCAGCCATTGAACTCGCCCACTGCGCTGATCGCTTCATGCTCACGACCGGCAGGGTCATAGCTTAATTCAACATGCTGCTTTGCCGAACGGAACAGCGGGACCGATTCAGTTAAACTGTCTGCTTCCACCTGCAAAAGATAAACAGCCGCTGCATCCGCGACAGGGGCAATGGTGACTTTACCTTCGTGAAGGTGGTAGAGCGAGTCAGCCATCCCGGGTATCGCAATATCATCAATGGCCGCAGGATCCCGGAAATAATCAGGCAAGAATACCACCGTGGTATCGTATTCGAGCAATACGGGCGATGCCAGCCCGACGATGTTCGAAGCAGCCGGCAGGGGCGTGCGCACGTTGCGGCTACAGCCCGCGATGGCAAAAAGGATGAGTATCAGGTAAACGCTTCTTTTCATCACATATGGTTTTTTATTAATATCCTATTCCCTCCATGCAGCCGGATATCGTGTTCATACAATTACCGGGCATGGTAATTACATTCCTGATTTCCCTGCAAGCGGCCATATCCGTGAATTGCTATTCATGATTGATTTCGAAGATCATGGCCGACCTGGGCGGCAGGACAAACTGCTGCAGGTCGTTGCAGGGCGACTGTGTCGTTACTTCGAAAGCCTTGCGGCTTCCCGACAGGCATTCATCGAACCTTTCCAGCGGAGGCATCTTCACCCCGGCCATATTGTTGTTCAGCACCACCATCACCCTTTCTTCCTCATACATCCTGAAATAGACATAAATACCCGATTCGGGGAGAAAATGGATGAGTTTGCCCTTGTGGATGGCCCGATTTTCCTTCCGCCAGTTCTGGAGCAGCCTGATATATTCCCTTGCCTGCACCTGCCTGCTTTGGAGGCCTTCGCCGGTAAAGGCATTGATCTTGTCGCCGGCCCATCCTCCGGGAAAGTCTTCACGGATATAGCCATGTCCGCGGTGCTCCTCTCCTTCCATCAGTATCTCCGTTCCATAATATACGCTGGGGATCCCCCTGGTGGTATAAAGGAATGCCATTCCCATCCTGAACTTGTCAAAATCGCCCCCGAGGGTCGTAAAATAGCGGGACATGTCGTGGTTGTCGGCAAAGATCAGGTGGCTGTACGGGTCATCATACAGAAAATCCTGTGCCAATACATAATACAGGCGCGGCATGCCTTCGGTCCATGTTTCCTGTTCATTGAATGCCGCTGCCAGGGCATTGCGCAGGGGGAAATCGGTAACATTGGTCAGTTGTGAATTATATCCGAAGCGTTCGGTGGCGGATGCGGCATACCAGGCGGTGATGGCCTCTTTCTGCAGCCAGGCCTCCCCTACCACGTTAAAGCCAGGGTACTCAAGCAAAATCCGTTGCATCCAGCGTCCCATAAAATCCTGGTCGGCATAGGGATATGTATCCATTCTGATACCGTCGAGCCCGGCATATTCAACCCACCAGATGCTGTTCTGGATGAGGTAGTTGGCCAAAAGCCCGTTCTGCTGGTTCATGTCGGGCATACTGGTGTCGAACCATCCTTTCAGCATGAGGGTTTTGTCGTATTCCGAGGCATGGGGGTCGGAGTTGACCGGTGCGCGGTAGTTGGTACGTGTAAATTCGGGCCACTGGTGTATCCAGTCACCGGCCGGCAGGTTTTCCATCCACCAGTGCATGTGGCTGCAATGATTGAACACCATGTCTTTGATCACTTTGATGCCGAGATCGTGGCAACGTTCAACGAACTGCACATACTCTTCGTTGGTACCGATGCGGGGGTCGAGGCGGTAAAAATCGCTGATGGCATATCCATGGTAGGAGTAGCGGGGGTTGTTGTTTTCGAGTACGGGGTTGAGCCAGATGGCCGTAAAGCCCATGCCGCTGATATAATCAAGGTTGTCGGCAATGCCTTTCAGGTCGCCCCCGTGCCGGCCATCGGGGTTGAAGCGGTTCGACTTCTCCAGCATGCCCGGCAGGTCGTCGTTCATCGGGTTGCCGTTTGCAAAGCGGTCGGGCATGATCAGCATGACCACGTCTTCGGGCCCAAAACCCTGCCTGCCGGCGCTGCCCTCGGCGCGGGGGTACAAATGATATTCATACGAATACTGCACATCCTCATCGCGCAGGAAGTCGATCACAAAGCTTCCCGGCAGGGCAGAATCGCCGATCAGCAGATCCAGAAACAGATAATCGGGATTGCCTGTCTTCACAACAGCTTTCAACTCCACCCCCTTATGGATCATGGCGGGTGCCGTGGAGGCAATGCCCCCGGCATGCACCAGCAACTGCAGCTCTTTCACAGCCATGCCCGTCCACCAGAAGGGCGGTTCGACCTTTGGCGTTTGCTGCGCAAACAGGTATGAGCAAAAGAGGAAGAGAAATAAAGGTAAAACGGTCTTTTTCATGTTTTCAGTTCTTGTTGAATGAGATTACAGTTAATTGGTAAAACCCTAATACAAAGATAAAAATAAATGAGCACTTCGGCCTATCATCCTATGGCCACAAATGACGTTGAAGTGCCTGGCTGCTTAATAACAATTCTTTACCCGGCAGAAAATATTAATTGCCCGAAGCGCACAGGACTCATAGTATAATCGGTCAATTAAAACATACACAAAAACTAAGGCTGCCAGGACTGTTTTTTGGCGAGAGGAATGAAGATCGACACAGACGCACGAACGAAGGTTTTAGATTCAGTTTCGCAGGAATAGTAAAAAATTCCTGATGTCCCGGTTTACACAGGCAATTATAATCTGTTATCAATAAAAATAATCGCAACTACCTATATATCAAGGTTATTGATTGTATTACATTCCCCCGGCAAATAAACCGAATTAAATATTCTCCTTTTTCGTGTCCGCTCAGATCAATTTGAAATTCGTCCATTTTGTGGAAAATTTCCTTTTTAGAAAAATCAACCAATCTTCCTTGCATGTCATAAGCTTCCCAGTAAGCTTTTCTTAAACCCTTATCCATAGAATTTATTTTAACATTTACTTTTCCGCTATGAGTTGGATTTGGATAAGGTAAGAAAATGTCTTTTGTCCATTTTTCAAGTCCATTTTCATTTATTCCAACATCTCTATCTTTCACAACCACCTGAACAGAATCAGGAGTTTGAGTTCCAGTTATATCTTCGTGGCCAGTGAAGTAAATATTAAATATTGAATCCGTTGGCGAAACCGAATCTAATTCTATCCAATGGTTGTAATATGTTGGCCACCAATTTTCTAAAGTATCTTGATATGTTGGCTCTCCGGTGAAAGGAGGACCCACAGGGTCATTTTTTCCAATATACAAAGGACTCTCTGGAAAACTTGTAGTTACTAATGCATTGGGTTTGTATACGTTTACGTGTTGTAATCCCTCTATTGAATTATAACAAAGGGTATCGTTTGCTTCATGAGCCCAATCAAATTGCCAATTATAATGTTGAGCAGAAAGTGAATCTGGGTCATAAGTTGAATTTATCATAGGGGGATTCTGATTAGTAAAAACTTCAACTTCTGGAATTGGATTATCTGCCGTAGGAAGGCCTCCTGTATTTGCGGGAATTATTTCGTCCTTGTAATAAAGAGACCAATTATATGGGAAATAATCCCAATAATTAGGATTCATCTCTATTGGAGTGGAGATTTCTGTTACTCTCCAATTGTGTGAGGGGTCGTATATACTATCTCTTTTCACATCTGTAAATTCATAAGCAGAACAAGTTCCCGCCGGTCCGGGTCCAGCAATATTTTGTCTATCTATTGCAAATACTCCCGAATTATCACTTCCTTCTGAAAAGGGAATTCCGTTTGCAACCCATTCAGTGTAAATCATAGATGTTCCATTGTAAATATATGTAAAAATAGGTTTTGCTGTATCCTGGACGGTTATAATTTGAGCAGGTCTGTTGTAAATGGGATTTATACTTGCATAAGTTGTATCAATAATGTTATTTGAATCTGATTTCGCCCACCAACTTCTAAATAAATCATAATTATAAAAAGTGGAATCCCAATTTCCTCCCGCCTGAGTTGTGGAATCATCACTATAATAGGAAGTTGCCCAATCAGCATAACCGGTTGCCTCTCCTGTAACACTTGGATTTAAACCATCTTCAACATTAACAGTTGCATCTGAAGGTTTTTGTCCTCCTATGTGAATATAATTTAACTTTGAGGGTTTTGATGTTACAAGGTCTGGATGCTGAAATGTAACGGAAGCATTTCCGTTATTTAAATCAAAATTAATTACTGGCAACATATCATAAATATATTGACTCAAAAAATCACTCCAAAAATACACATATTTCTTTATATTTGCAAAAGAATTTGGCTCCATGCTCGGAGTTCCAGGATAAACTCTTGTATCATTTTGAGGTTCATAAAAATACCAATCATTAAAATTTGTGGGATTTTCTCCTACAAGAATTGCGTTTATTGCATGCCCTACATTGTTTTCAGAACGAGTATTGGTTTCATAAACCATCATATTTCCTTGAAAATTATCTATTGTATCATAAACACTCGGATAGTTGAAGGCTCCGGATATGTTTTCAATTCCAGAAGAATTTATGTGAAATTGCATTGCGTATTGGGCACATCCCCATCCTCCTACAGGAGGAATTGTATTTGATTGTTCTACATTAATATAATAATTTTCAAACCAACTTTCTTTTTCGGAAGTTGTTTTATTAAGTTCGTAATGAGCTGGAAGATAAGGAATTTGGTCTGTCAAATAGCTCTCAAGCATATTCTTATCAGCCTGCGTTCCGGGATTTCCATCTCCATCAACATCTGCTTCTTCCATAGTTGAACCCAATATTGCATTATAATCATCCCAATTTAAAACATCATTAATAGTTCCATTATCCCCTGCAACATTTCCAGAACCATAATATGAAAGATGGAACTCTCCTGCATTTTCATAATTTGGTTGAACAAAAGGGTTTAAAGCCTGGTCTCCATAGAAGCTAGTCGTATTTTCCATCTGATATTCAATTATCTTTTCGGAAGAAGGC
The DNA here is from genome assembly GCA_964531985.1 of uncultured Bacteroidales bacterium. GTDB lineage: Bacteria > Bacteroidota > Bacteroidia > Bacteroidales > B18-G4 > B18-G4. Next base: position 572 of record CAZHFC010000040.1, on the reverse strand, counting down.
TTATCATATAATTTGTCTTCTGAAGGAACATAAGAATAACCCATTTGAATTCCTTCACTTCTATCCATGTAAGAAACGGTTTCTTCTTGCAATTCCTCGACGGGTTTAAGTGTTTGATAATCTATTGTTTTTTTTAGATTTTTTACGGGAACCATATTTGTAGAAACATAAGTATTCCCTTTTAAGGGCATTACTGATTCTTGAGGCGCTTGAGCGTAACCGGATATAGTTGGAGCTACAACCAAGGCCGCTCCAGTTACTATACTTGCTAATTTGCTTCCTTTTTTCATCCTATGTTACTATTTAGTGTGCCCTGATCGGTCATGACCGATTTGTTTTAATTTGATTATTAAGTATTTACGGCATTTATGTGGGTTTGTTCTCTGTGTTTACTGAATGAACAATTGCTACTGTCCTGGTAAAATAAAAAAATGAACGATCGTGTATTACTACAGCCGTCAGCTCTCAATTGAATGTCCTATCTTTGCCATATATCCAATTCGAAAATGTATTGTAAATCTTAGTACATGACAAAAATTTTATAACCCTTTGAATATCAATCTAATATGTTA
>CAZHFC010000039.1:0-34135 GCA_964531985.1 uncultured Bacteroidales bacterium | reverse complement strand
CCCCTACGGGGCGCTGGCAAATTTCATATGCTCTCTGCTATCAACCTGGCATCCCCACGGGATGCAATCCTGTAAAGAATTATAGAGTTTAAGGGGGTAATACAATTCCGCTGCGCGGAAGATTGTCCATTCTGTGTTGTCAATGGTCAGGTTTTCGTTATTTTCATACACCTCACCCCCTTTACCCCCAACCCCCTTTTCCCCCTCTTCCCTCGCCTTCGCTCGGGACAGGCTCTCCAGGAGAGGGGGCCAGGGGGTGAGGTGCCAATAGAAGGCGGAACCTCCGCTGCGCGGAAGATTGTCCATTCTGTGTTGTCAATGGTCAGGTTTTCGTTATTTTCATACACCTCACCCCCTTTACCCCCAACCCCCTTTTCCCCCTCTTCCCTCGCCTTCGCTCGGGACAGGCTCTCCAGGAGAGGGGGCCAGGGGGTGAGGTGCCAATAGAAGGCGGCGCTTCCGACCTAAAATCCGCGCGAACGGAATGATCCTCTTTCGATAAATCTTCAAAATACACAGTGAATTATGGATTGAGTTCTATTTTCCCAATTGATAATATTTCACAATTAATCTTTTTTACTAATTTTGCCCGCTTAGGATCTTATTACATACAAACCACTGATTTATGCCCCCACACATTGATAAAATAAAAGCAGATCTGGTTTCTTATGGGATACAAACGGTAAAGAAAGTTTTTTACAACCTTTCCTACGAAGAGCTTTTTGAACATGAAACCGACCCTTCACTGCAAGGCTACGAACGCGGTTATGTTACCGACACCGGGGCCGTGGCCGTGGATACGGGCATCTTCACCGGTCGCTCCCCCAAGGACAAGTTCATCGTGGATGAAGAAACCTCGCGCGATAACATCTGGTGGAAGAACCCCGGGCGGAAGGCTTCCGACAACAAGCCGGTGAGCGAAGAGAACTGGAAGAAGATCTACCGCATCGGTGTGAAGCAGCTGAACGGAAAGAATCTTTATGTGCAGGACGGTTATGCCGGCGCCAACGAAGACACCCGCATGCGCATCCGCATCGTGACGGAGGTGGCTTGGATGGCCCATTTTGTGAAGAACATGTTCATCAGGCCCACCGACGAGGAACTCGAGCGTTTCGAGCCTGATTTTGTGATGCTGAACGCCTGCAAGACCACCGATCCCGACTGGGAGGAACATGGCCTGCACAGCGAGGTGTTCGTGGTCTTCAACCTGAAGGAAAAACTATCGGTAGTGGGTGGCTCCTGGTATGGGGGCGAGATCAAAAAAGGGTTTTTCTCCATCATGAACTATTACCTCCCCCTGAAGAATATTGCCGCCATGCATTGCTCGGCCAATATGGGCAGCGACGGCGATACGGCCATCTTCTTCGGCCTTTCGGGAACCGGAAAGACAACCCTGTCGGCCGATCCCAAACGCGCCCTTATCGGCGACGACGAGCATGGCTGGGACGACGACGGCGTATTCAACTTCGAGGGGGGATGCTATGCCAAGTGCATCCACCTGCGCGAGGAGACCGAGCCCGACATTTACCGTGCCATCCGGCGCGACGCCCTGCTGGAGAATGTGGTCATCGATGAGAAGGGAAAGATCGATTTCGACGACAATTCCAAAACTGAAAACACCCGGGTGAGCTACCCCATCTACCATATCGACAACATTGTGAAGCCGGTTTCCAGGGGCGGCCATCCCAAAAAGGTGATCTTTCTTACTGCCGATGCTTTTGGCATACTCCCTCCGGTATCGAAGCTCACACACGAGCAGACGAAATACCATTTCCTGAGCGGTTACACGGCCAAGGTGGCCGGCACCGAGCGGGGCATCAAGGAGCCGGTACCCTCGTTTTCGGCGGCCTTCGGGGCAGCCTTCCTCCTGCTCCATCCCACGAAGTACGCGGAAGAGCTGATCAGGAAAATGGACCGGCACGGTTCAACGGCATACCTGGTCAATACAGGCTGGGTCGGAGGGCCTTACGGCGTAGGAGAAAGGATGGATCTTCCGGGCACACGCAAGATCATCGACTACATCCTGGATGGCACCCTCGATGGAGTTGAATACGAACAACTCCCCTATTTCGGGCTGTGGATACCCAAAGAGATCCCGGGCCATCCCGAGCTGATCTGCAACCCCCGCGAGACATGGAAAAACCCGGCCGACTGGGATACGGGTGCGCAGGTGCTGGCACGCAAGTTCATCGACAATTTCGTTGCTTTTACCGATAATGAAGAAGGCCGCCGCCTGGTGGAAGCGGGCCCGAAACTCTAAAAAAGAGAGAGGCTGCCTTTTCCGACAGCCTCTTTATTTATGTATTCATCCTTTGCAGACAGTTGCGGACAACCCCCTGCCGACCGGCAGGTGCTACTGGTTGAGCATAACCGGCATGACCAGCATAAGGATATCCTCTGCTTCGTTTTTATGGTCGACTGGATGCAGGATGCCGGCGCGGTTGGGAGCCGACATCTCTATGGTGATCTCTTCTGATTCGATATTGCTGAGCATTTCCTGCAGGAATCTTGAATTAAAGCCAATCTCCATGTCTTCGCCCTCGTAGCTGCAGGTGAGCCTTTCCTTTGCTTCGTTGGCAAAGTCAAGGTCTTCGGCCGAGAGCAACAGCTCCTTGCCGGAAATCTTGAAGCGTACCTGATGGGTAGACTGGTTGGCGAAGATCGCCACGCGGCGGATGGTATTCAGCAGTGCCAGCCTGCCGATGGTAAGCTTATGGGGATTGTCGGTCGGGATCACCGCCTCGTAGTTCGGATATTTGCCATCGATAAGCCGGCAGATCATCTTCACATTGCCAAAACGAAAAACCGCATTGGTCTGATTGTATTCAACCTGGACCTTCCCTTCGATGCTGCCCAGGATGGCCTTCAGCTGGTTGAGAGGCTTTTTCGGCATGATAAAGGAAGCGGCGTCGGATGCACTGAAATCGGTACGCCGGTAACGCACCAGCTTATGGGCATCGGTGGCCACACAGGTAATGTCGTCAGGCGTAAGCTCAAAGAAAACGCCCGACATCACTGGCCTGAGTTCATCGTTGCCGGCGGCAAAGAGCGTCTTGTTCACGGCACTGACCAGGAGGTCGGCATCAATCTCTATGGTGGTGGTCTCTTCCGGTTCCGGGGCCTGGGGAAACTCATCGCTCTTATGCCCGCTCAGCTTATACTTTCCTTCGCCGGCCGAGATCTCCACGCCAAGGGTTTCCCTGTTGATGGTAAACTGTACGGGAATATCGGCAAAGGTCTTCAGCGTATCGGTCAGTATCTTGGCGGGTATGGTCAGGGCACCGGGATTCTCCGCCTTATCGAGGGGGATGGTGACGGTCATGGTCGTTTCCAGGTCGGATGCCGTGATCAGCAGGGTATTATCCTTCAGCTCAAACAGAAAATCATCCAGGATTGGCAAGGTATTGCTGCTGTTCAACACGCCGCTCAATGCAGAAAGGTTCTTTGATAACAAGGAACTTGAAACGATAAATTTCATATGCAGTGTTTTGGTGTTAATTGAATAGTTTATTGCTTCGTAAAATTATTAAAAAATTTGACAAGATGATCATATTGAACAAAATAATGAGAATCATCTTTTTTTGCCCCGGTAAATAAACCTCGACTCCCTTCCGGCGATCAGTCTTTTGATATTCCCGAGATGGGTGAGCGGGACAAAGAGGGCGACGGCCAGTGAAAGCAACATGAGTGGCAGGGGGCTGTTCTCGCCGGTCAGGAATGCCAGGATTGGAAACGCCATACATGAGATCAGCGAGGAAAGGGAAACATATCCGCTGAGCAAAAATACCAGTACGAAAAGGCCAAGTGCAAGCAGTGCGCTCACAGGGTAAAGAGCAAGTCCGATCCCCAGCAGGCTGGCCACACCTTTGCCCCCCCTGAACCCCGCAAAAAGAGGGAAGATATGCCCGGTAACGGCAGCCAGGGCAAGCAGCACGGCCAAATAGTAAAAATATTCACCGGTAACGGTCCCTTCGGGTATCAGGTAGATGATGCTCACTGCCGCCCAGCCTTTGAGCACATCCAGCACCAGCACCGGCACTCCGGCCTTCCAGCCCAGCACCCTGATGGTGTTGGTGGTGCCCGCATTGCCGCTGCCCTCTTTCCTTACATCCCTGCCAAAGAACAATCTGCCCACCCACACCGAAAAAGGCATGGAGCCAAGCAGGTAAGCGATGATCAATGCCAGAATGACGGGTATCCAGTTCATATCCGTTCGTTATTGTTTTATCATTGCATTAATTTCCTCCATCTTCCTTACAAAATCGATCATCCGGCGGCGGCTCGAGATCAGGAATTCATAAGGAGCCTCTTCATCTTTTGATGACAATATCCTTTTGTCTTCCTTCAGATTGAGCAATTCGTTGTTGAAGCCTTCGTCCGAGGAAATGGCCTGCATGATGAAATTCCTGTAGCTGAAGAAGTACCAGTCGCCACCCGGGATCTCAAAATACAGGCTCACCACACCATAGCCCCCGGCCCTCTTTTCAATTTCGACATAGCCGGGCACCATCTTGTTGACCACCTGCTCACCGACGCTGAAAATCCCGATATCGCCGTAGGATACCAGACTGCCCTCCGTCCTGACCCAGTTGAAGCTGACATTGCTCAGCAGTATGGTATAGTTGAGTTCCTGCGGCAGCCTCCGGATGGTACCGAAGGTACCGAGGTCGGAGATCACCCGTGTTGCAGCGGCTTCGGGCATGCGTTCCTTCAGGAAGCCCATGAATTTACTTCCTGAGCTTTCCGTACCCGGCAGGTTGGCATCAGCCAGGCTCCTCGAAAAACGCCGCAAGATATCCTGGTCGAAGAAAAAATCAAACCCCATGACCAGGTCAAAACGCGTGGAGTCGGGTATGATATAATGATTGGCCTGACCGTAGAGATCGAGTTTGACATAGGGAAGGTCCATCGACAGCCCGACCGGGCCAACAGCTTCCAGCACACATTTACCGGCCTGCAGGCCCACGTATGCCGGTGCCGGTGTGGCATCGGCCGAAACCGTGAACATCTCCCCCTCCCCTTCATAAGCAAGCAGTCCCGTTGCCGACATCACCCTTTCATCTTCTTCCCTGCGCAAGGTACTCATGAAAACCGGATAAAAATCCCCCCTTCCGGGAGAAAAGGCAAGTCCGGCAGCAACGACCTCCCCATCCGTATTTTTCAGGCTGTCGGGCACGGGGATGCGAATATTCAGGGGATCGATGTATGTATCCATCAGTGGCTTTGCAGCCATTGACGGCAGGCACTCCTGCCTGATCCCGAAACCTCCCCTGAAACGCATGAACTGCTCCTGTGAATACAGGTTCACATCGCCGCTGAATGAAAACCAGGGGCTCAGCATGAACTGGTCCGCAGCGCTGACCATACCCCCGGCAAAGGTTCTCCCCAGGGAATCGACCTGGACGGAACTCATGAAAACCGGCCGGCTGTCGCCTGCAATATCTACATAATCAACCATGCCTGACGCCGTATAGTCGTGCCTGGAAAAAATATTCACGTTGGCATCATAGATCTGGTGGTAACGACGGGCGGTATCTGCAATGATCACGGCGTCGCTGAGGGTTTCGATGAGGGCATCGGGGTAGATGGTCAGTTTCCCGTCGCCGGGGAAGATGGCGGCATCGGCCACCTTGACGATCTTCACATCTTCGGCATAGATCATGTTCCTGACCATATCATAGCTGGCGCGCGCACTGAAGAAACGCAGGGAGTCCTGCTCAGGCCTGGTGGAGATGAATTCAGCCCCCTCAAGCTCCAAACCGATCAGCTCCTCTTTTCCCATGGCATCGATGTCGGGGATCTGCCCGGCAATATTGTTCCTGAAGCGCATCATCTGCTTGTCCATTTCCCACTCGATCTCATCCATATAGCAAATAAAACGGTTAAAGGGAATATTTACCAGGGATGAACCGCCCGTGGAAATGAAATTCCCCATACGCCTGTCAAAATCCAGGCTGGTCCGGTAATCATCCGTCAGGAAGGCCATTTCGGTGAATGAGGTATCGGTAAAAAGCCTGAAGTCGGAGGTATCGGCCTGCAGGCCGTGGTGGCCGAAAACAAAGTTTCGCGACTCGATGCGGGCCCTTTCAAAAACGAAATCGCCCGATCCTTTCATCCCCCCCGGTGTAACTTCCATGGAACCCAGGAAGCGCGAAGTACTGTCGTACAGGATAAAGGGCTCCTCAATCATTTCCAGCATCATGAGGTTTGAGTCGGGATACCATTTCTGCTTCACCCTGCCTGTGGTTACATCAGCATATTCAACCTGCCCGAGCACTTTGTCGATGGTAAAGCTGCTTGTTTCGGAGATCACCGAATCGGGATACATGCGTATATCGGAAGCGTTGGTTACCGAGGAAAGGTATTCCATTTTCCCGGCGCCGTACAAACCGCTGTTATCCATCATCAGCGAATCATAGAATACCGCTTTGCCATCGTACAGTGGCAAACCCTCTTCGTTCTTCACGAGCGAATAGGTTCCCAGCGAATAATCGGGCATCACCACCAGTTCATCCCGGAGGGGGGGCGTAATGCCGCCGGTCGACAGGTAACCGCTGAAGCGCAGCCCCGAGGTGGAAAAATTGTCGAGGCTGTCGATCACAAAGGGGTCGAGCTCGTAAAAGAACTCGCTGCGGTCATACAAGCCGGCAATTTCACTGCTTCTGTCGTAATAGACAAAGGAATTGCCAGGACTGGTAAAGACGGGATATTCGGGATTGTTCTTCAATCCCGACTTGTTTTCGGGCCGGTCGATGAGCATATGGCCGTACATGTCCTCCACCATGGCCTGTACCCGGTAATAAACGGGCTGGCCGCTCTTGCCGGCCATATCCGGCACTTTCACAAAGAAGCTCATGGAATCGATGCGCGGCATGTTGATCCGGAAGCTGTCATATTCAAAAAGGCAATCCTGCGCATAAAATTCGAACAGGCCGGCCCTGATCCTTCCGGAGAAACTGAAATCGCGGTTTCTTTTCATTACGATCTTGCCGTCTGTCGGATAGATATAGACCATCTGGGAATCGCTGATGGAAATTTCGGGCACCCCCCTGATCAGCATATCGAAGGTGGCCAGTTCAACCACGGCATTGCTTTGCCCGCGCGTATTGGAGGTAAAATGGATCACGTCATAATCGATCCTGCCGGCATGGGCATCGATATAATCCATGAGCCGTTGTTTGATAAAGGCTTCCCGTTTATCGGAATTATATACCACGAATCCCCTCGATTCGAGCAGGAGCAGCATGGAAACTGCCTGCTCGACGGGCTTGCCGAGAAAATCGGCCAGTGCGCCCACCTTCACCGTGCGGCTTCCATACCGTTCGGAGTACTTTCGCAGGACCACCAGCGGGTTTACCTGGTCGATGCCCTGCAGCTTATAGTATTCGTATTCGGAATAGTATTTTTCGCTCTCGAAGGTTACCTGGCTTTCCTGGCTGATGCCCTTCACCGTTTCGAAGGAGATCTCGTCGGAGTTCATCACCCAGTATATCGCCTCGCAATAGAGGTCGACCTTGTGATAGGCATCAAAGAAGGGACTCTGGGCCATGCCCCTGTTCAGCCTGACCAGCGAGAGCAGCCTGGTCTGATTGTCGTACTTCATCTGCAAGCCCGGATGGTAGATTGAATCCTGGTCGAAATAGATGGAGAAGGAGGCGGGGCTGGAAGTGATCTTGTCATGTTCCACCTCAAAAAGCTGCGATCGGATCAGGGCAAAATAGTCGTCGCCCTTTTTAAAGATGAACCGGGCGGGATTTTCGGGATATCCCGAACACAACAGTTTACGGCCCTGCATCCCGAACCCTCCCGTGAAGTTGATATTTTCGAAAAATCCCAGTATCTCATAATCCCTGAACCGCGATTCAAAACGCGGATAGGAAGCCCTGTTGCCGGGCGGGCTCGACAGCACCTTTTCGGATAATGTACCCGGAACGGGGAAGTCAAAATACATTTTATTGTATAAGACCGCCGAGTCGCAATCGAACGAAAGTGTTGTCATGTCAATGTCGTATGCACCCAGTTCGGCATATACCTTTTCTTCGTCGTATCCTGCGCGTCGCCAGGTGATCCTGCCACCACTTCCGTACCAGTGGTCCAGCGATGGGTAATACTTACCTTTGGATTTAATGATCTCGGAGCTGTCGCGATTTGTGGAACAAATCAGGTCGAGTTGGTCAAAGCCGATGTACAGAAGGCTGTCGAAGCCAAAAACAGCTTCACCGTTCCGGAAGTACCAGGCCCGCGACCGGCTCTCGTAAAGCATGGCATTGGAGAGCAGGTTAAGGCTGTAGGTGATGAATGCAGCCGTTTCCCTGAAAGAGCTTTGCCGGGCAAGGGTGTCGACATGTGTCAGCCAGTGGTTGAAGCTCCGGCCGTCGTGTCGCTTTTGTGCAAAAAGGCTGAGGCATGAGACAAATTCATAGAAATGCGGATACGACCGCATCGACAAGTTGAGCATGGCGTCGGAGATCCCATAGATCTTTTCACGCTGGTGTTCGCCAAAGTAGGAGGATTCCCAGGCCGGGGCAAATGCGTCAAGCAGGGCCGCACCTTCGGCCAGATATGTTTTGTTGGAAGTATATTGAAGGATGGCGGTGATGTCGAGATAATAGTCGTCCCTGTTGTGGTGGACCTCCTTGAGCATCTGCGCATTCGCCTCCGGAAAGAGGAGCAATGCCTGCGCCAGGAACAGAAACAGGTATGATCGCATTTTCTTCATCATGCCATCAGTTTTTCAGGAAGGCCACTGCCATCCAGTCATTATCGTTGAGGCTGCTGCCGCGTTCGAGCCCGCATTCAGCAGCCCGGCCGGTGAGCATGGGCATATCGGCCGCATAAAAGCCGCTGAGCAGCAACATCCCGCCCCGGCGAAGGGCGGCAGCGTAGAGGGGCATGTCGGCCAGCAGAACGTTTCGGTTTATATTGGCAAAGATAAGATCGAAAAGCTGCTTTTTCAACGATCCTGCATCGCCCATGAGCACTTTCACATCCGGGGCGGCATTCAGGGCTACATTGTCGGAGGCATTGCGATAGGCCCATTCGTCGTTATCGACGGCCAGCACTTTTGCAGCTCCCATTTTGGAAGCCAGGATGGCCAGCACGGCCGTTCCGCAGCCCATATCGAGGACCTCCTTTCCCTGCAGGTCAAGCCCGGCAATCATCCTCAGCATCATGGAAGTGGTTTCATGGTGGGCGGTGCCGAACGACATCCGCGGTTCGATGATGAGGTCGTATACGATGCCAGGCAACGGCCGGTGGAATGGCGCCCGCACCATGATACGCCCGTCGATGACAACCGGCTTATAGTCCGACTCCCATTGCCTGTTCCAGTTTTTCGCATGGATACGGGAAATGCTTACGGGGGCAAATTCAAAAGCAGAAAGGGTTTCGCGCAGCCGGTCCTCATCAAATTCATCTGCGGGGACATAGGCCAGCAGCCCCTGCCCGTCTTCCACAAAACCCTCATAGCCGAGGCCGTTCAGCAGGGCCACGATGATGCCGCAGCTTTCCTCATCGCCTCCGGCAGATATCTTTACTTCTATATAATCCTTCATTTTTTTATACAGACCTGGCAATGGCCAGGAAGTCGGCCGCCTTAAGAGAGGCACCCCCGATGAGCCCGCCATCCACGTCGGGCATTGAAAACAATTCCGCGGCATTGGCGGCATTGCAACTTCCGCCGTAGAGTATCCTGCATTGTTCAGCCAGTTCTGCCGAGTATTTCTTTGCCACCACACCCCTGATAAAGGCATGCATTTCCTGCGCCTGAGCGGGAGTGGCGGTCTTTCCCGTGCCGATGGCCCAGACCGGCTCATAGGCAATGATAAGCTGTGCGAAGGCCTCCTCGCCGAGGTGGAACAGGCCCTGCTCCAGTTGGTCGCTCACCACCTTCATCTGCATGTTTTTTTCTCTTTCGTCGAGTTGTTCGCCACAGCAGAAGATGGGCGTGAGGCCATACTGAAGGAGCAGGCCGGTCTTCGCGGCCAGTTCCTCAGCCGTTTCCCTGAAGTAATGGCGGCGCTCCGAATGCCCGATGATGCAGTACTCCACGTCCATGGAAGCGAGCATCTCTGCAGAGATCTCGCCCGTATAGGCACCTTTTTCCCAGGCGCTCACATTTTGCGCCCCGACGGCCAGTGCACTTTCCACCGCCAGGTCGGTTGCAAGCTCAAGGTAAGGCGCCGGCGGACAAACCAGCACTTCCATCCCTTCGGGAATGCCGTTTTCGTCAATATCTTCAATAATGCCGGCCAGCAGGTCTTCTGCTTCCGCAAAGCCAAGGTTCATCTTCCAGTTACCGGCAACAAGTTTCTTTCTCATGTTATGACAGGTTTAAAAATGATTGGTAAATACAAGTTCATGCCAGCCGCACGCGCGGGTCGAGGAAGGCATAGATAACATCCACAAAAATATTAATAATAACGAGGATGACGGAAATAAACAATACGGCCCCCATGATCACCGGGAAGTCGTATTTTTCCAGCGCATCGACAATCACCACGCCCACGCCTTTCCAGTCGAAGACATATTCGACGAACACCGCGCCCGCCATGAGGGATGCAAACCATCCCGACACGGCCGTGATCACCGGGTTGAGGGCATTTTTAAGGGCATGCCTGAAGATGATGCGGCTTTTGCGCAGGCCTTTGGCCCTGGCCGTGCGTATATAGTCCTGCGAGAGCACCTCAAGCATGGATGAGCGGGTCAGCTCCACCACGATGGCCAGCGGCCTGATGCCCAGGGTGAGGGCCGGCAGGATGAGGTTCTTAAGGTCGAGATACTCGCCGCGGCCGTAATCATCGACCGTATAGAGGCTGCCAAACATGTTGAGACCGGTAAACCCGGCCAGCACAAAGGCAAAGATCCATGCATTGAGGATGGCAGCAAAAAATGAGGGTATCGACATTCCCAGCACCGAAAAAACCAATGCCAGCTTTTCAACAATCCTGTTCCTGCTCACCGCCACAAAAATGCCGATGGCCATGCCGGCCAGCAGGGCAAACAGGATGGAGGCGCCGGCCAGGATCATGGTTTTCGGGAATGCCTCGGCCAGGATGCCGGCAACCCCGCGGTTGCTCTGGTACGAACGGCGCAGGTAAGGCTTTTTTAGATAAAGGCCGCCCCCTGCAAGGGGGACCAGCCTGATCCCCGAATATTTTTCATGGTCGTAATACCAGTAACTGCTGCTGTTATCGCTATTATGCACAGAGAGGGGCGAGACATCGTTCAGGAAATTAAAATACTGCTGATATAGCGGCTTATCCCTTCCCAGGTCTTTGTTGATGGCTTCAACGGAGGCGATATCGGCCCGCTGCCCGAGCATCATCCTGGCAGGATCGCCCGGCAGGATGTTGAAAAGGATGAACACCACGGTGACCACACCCAGCAATACCAGCAATCCGTACCAGAGCCTCTTTATGATGAAGCGCAGCATGGGTCAGTGGTTCATATGTTTTTCCCTGATCTCCCGGAAGGAAGGGAAGTCATTATAATGCCATTTTGCCAGTACGATGCCGTCTTTCATCAGCATCAGCCCCGGGTTGGCCCTTATCATGGCCTTGAGCACGGTGTCGTCGGCATAATAGAATTCGAGATGCGGGTTGAGGGGCACCCTGCTCCTGAAAGCTTCCACATCGGCAGGCAGTGATCCCGTGATCACAATGAAGGAAATACCCTGAATTTCGGCCTCGTGAAAGAGGCGGTCGACGGTTTCAAATGCTTTCACCCTGGATTTCCGCAGGTCGTCGGCGATCAGCAGGAACTGGTAATCGGGATTCCCGATGAAGTTGGCGGTATGGTCCTCCCCGCCGGCATTATGGATGATCAGGTCGTGGGAATGCACAAGTTCCGTATCGTCGATGCGCTGATCGACAAACTCCCACTTCGCCATCCAGACCGAGTCCTGCCAGGGGTAGTCGGGCGAGAGATATTCCTTCAGCTCACCGCTTTCGGTATTCCTGAACACCAGGTAGACCTTCACCTCTCCGCCATCTTCGGGGTTCATGTTGTTGCCAACTTTCCAGTTGCGGAAATCAATAACCGGCAGGTGGTTAAGGTTGTACCGGGTAAAGCCCGCAAAGGCGATGGTAAAAAACAGCAGCACTGTGAGGCCGTATGCCGGAATCCGGGGCGGCCGGTATTTCCTGCGCTGGAAAAAGATGATGGCCGTAAAGACGATCAGGACAATATTCTTGTAAAAAGTCTCCCAGTTCGTAAGCGTAACGACATCGCCGAAGCATCCGCAGTCGGGAACCGGTTCCCATATCGCATCTACAAAGGTGAGGATGGTAAAATAGATCATCAGGATGAAGAGTATCCATGAAAGCCTCTTTATCCATGCATTGAAAAGCAGTGAGATCCCCAGCACGAATTCCAGTGTGCAGAGAACCACCGAAAGGGTGAGCGACAATGGCAGCGGCAGGGCCCACTCAAGGCCGTATGCCAGAAAGTAATCGTCGATGCGGTAGGCGGTACCCAGCGGGTCCACGCCCTTGACGAAAGCCGAAAATATAAAGACCAGGCCAACGAAGAGCCTGCTGAAGTTCCTGAGATATTTCATTTTTGTCCTTCTTCAATCTGTATGAGCGCAAAAGCGGCATAGTTCACAATATCGTAATAGCTGGCATCGGGGCCTTCCGATACGGAGGTGATCCCGTTGTTATCCTCGATCTGCTTGAGGCGCAGCAGTTTCATCAGGATGATGTCGGTAAGTGAGCTGATGCGCATATTGCGCCAGGCCTCGTCGTAGTCATGGTTCTTGTTGAGCATGAGGTCGCGGGCCCTGTAAATATATTTATTGTAAAGTTCGAGGATTCGTTCCCCGTCCAGGTCTGCCTCTTCCGCCACGCCCAGTTCAAGCTGGATCAGGGCCATCACCGAATAATTGATAATGCCGGTAAATTCGGGCACGATACCCTCTTCCACCCGGCTCACTCCTTTTTGCTGGATACTCCTGATACGGTTGGCCTTGATATAGATCTGGTCGGTAAGGGAGGGGGTGCGCAGGATGCGCCAGGCCGCCCCGTAATCCTTCATCTTGTGCATGAACACTTCCCTGCATGCTTCAACCACCTTTTCGAACTGCTGTGCTGTTTTTTCCATCAATAAATATTAAATTAGCGGCCTGCCAGGCCCTTTATCAATGCGTGGATAAAGGTACAGTATTTTCAGAAAACAGGCTTATGGGATATGGTGGTAATTTTCCGGATCTGGGTGAAGCAAGGGTTATGGGTATCCTGAACGTCACGCCCGATTCCTTTTACGACGGCGGCAAATACCCGGCGGAGGCCCAGTGGCTGGCGCAGGCCGGAAAAATGATCAGTGAAGGCGCTTCCATGATCGACATCGGCGGCATGTCGACGCGGCCGGGAGCCGGAGAGATCAGCGCCCGTGAGGAATGGGACAGGCTGCTTCCCGCCATACGCTCCATCCGTAAGTCGTTCCCTGAAATATGCATCTCCGTCGACACCTACCGCAGCCTTACGGCCGAAAAGGCCATCGGTGAAGGGGCCGATATGGTCAACGACATATCGGGCGGTACGTTCGACCCGCAGATGGCCGGGTTTATCGGAAAACACGACATTCCCTTTGTGATCATGCACATACAGGGAAAGCCGGAGACCATGCAGCAACGTCCCGAATACGGTGATATTATTAACGACATCCATTCCTTTTTCGAAAGGCAGATCAGGCTGTTCGGGGAGGCGGGCGCCCGGAAGCTCATCCTGGATCCCGGTTTCGGATTCGGCAAGAGCCTTGAAGATAATTATATACTTTTGCGTCAACTCGGGCGTTTCAATGAAGCGGGATTTCCGCTCATGGCCGGCCTGTCGAGGAAGTCCATGATCAACAGGGTGCTTGGCACCACGGCCGCAGAAGCCCTCAACGGAACCACGGTGCTGAACACCATCGCCCTGCTGAAGGGGGCAAGGATCCTCAGGGTACACGACGTGCGTGAAGCCGTGGAAGCGGTCAGCCTGGTTAAAAAGCTTAATGGGGAATAGGCCATATTGCCCGGAAAACAAGGATGGAAGACACAAGCCGGCAAACGGCTGACATTTGATGGCGAAAAACACAACAAAAGCGCAGATTTTAAGTATAAGGGACAGAAATTGACAGAACTCATCATCACCGGCTTTATCCAGATCCGCTGGGTCGACATCGTCGACATCCTGCTTGTGGCTGTTTTGCTTTTTGAGCTTTATAAACTGCTGCGCGGGACGGTTGCCATCAACATCTTTTTCGGCATCGTGGCACTGGTGCTCATCTGGCAGGTTGTGAACGCCCTTCAGATGGAGCTGCTGAGCAAGATCCTCGGGGCCTTCATCAGTGTGGGCTTCATTGCCCTGATCGTGATCTTCCAGCCCGAGATCAGGCGCTTCCTGCTTGCACTCGGCACCTCCACCTTCATGCGTAAGAAAGGCCGCCGTTTCCTTTTCTGGCGACTGAACTTTGAGAGTATCCCGGCTCTCGACCCCGACCCCATCGTGATGGCCTTCAACCGCATGTCGGAAATGAAACAGGGAGGACTGGTGGTGCTCACCAGGAAAAATGAGCTGAGACCCTATATCAACACCGGCGAGCTGCTCGAGGCAAAGCTTTCGGCGGCATTGCTAGAAAGCATCTTTTACGGGCAGGGCCCCCTGCACGACGGGGCCGTGATCGTCAGCGGAAACCTTATCAGGGCAGCCGCCTGCATACTGCCCGTTTCAGGGAATTCGCTAATCCCGAAACGCTTTGGCCTGCGCCACAGGGCAGCCGTGGGCATCACCGAAGTTTCTGACGCCATCGCCCTCATGGTGTCGGAGGAAACGGGCAGGATCTCCTACGCCATGGGCGGCAAGCTCACAAGCAAGATCAGCGTAGCTGAACTAAAGACTTTTCTTGAAGAAGAGTTTTCCGTGAATAACGGAAAAGAAAACACAACAGGGCCGGAACAGAATAAGGAGCCCGCAAACTGATGCCTCAGCCATCCCGCACCGGCAGGGCTCAGCAATCGTAGTCGACTACCACGGCTTCGCCATTCATCAACTTCATCATTTCAAGCACCGCTGCATGTGCCGGATGCACGCGGTAAGCATCGAGACCGGCCGGATCTTCGAAAAGGGAGATCAAAACAAGGTCGAAAGCCGATGGCCTGGTGCTGACGTTCAGGCCAACCTCCATGGCCTTCAGCGAAGGGATTTTGCCTTCCAGTCCTTCAATGGCGGATTTCAGCCTGCGGAGGGCTGTTGTTTTTTCCTGCGGCTGAAGGTCGCCGGGCAGGCGTATCATAACAATGTGCCTGATCATTCGTGTATGCATTCAGAAGAAGGGAGCGAAAGGGTTATTACCCTCAGGCCTTTATCTTTCCATTTACGATTCCAAGTATTTCCTCTTCCTTTTCGAGCGCTTTTTTCTCGATATCCGCCCCGCGAGCCAGGAGGTCGCCGGTAAACTCCTTGTCGTCGACACCCGAAGCATTGATCTTCACGTTGAGGTAGGCGCCCATCACGGCTGTGCGGGCACAGAGGGCACCCACGCCGGCATCCGAAACGGAGGCCTCGAGGCCTGTTTCCGCCATGGCCTTCATCACTTCCATGGATTCGAGGGATTTCTCCATCACCCTGAAAGGGATCTGCATGGCGTATTTCGATGCCTCCTGTATGGCATGATGCCTGGCTTCCTGTTCTTCGGGGCTGCCTTTGGGCATGCCATAGCCGTCCATGATACGGTTAAAGGCCCGGGTATCCTCATCCACCAGAAACAGCAGTTCATCTTTCAGAGCCTGTCCCTTATCGGCCCAGTCTGAGAAATCCTCCCAGCGGTCGTCCCAGCCGCGTTTGTGTGATGAAAGGTTTGCCACCATCGTGCCCAGTGATACCCCCAGGGAGCCTACATAAGCCGAGATGGAACCGCCGCCGGGCGCCGGCGACTCGCTGGCCGTTTCGTCGGCAAAGGCGGTAAGGTCCATGTCGACCAGCTTTTCCCCCTCATCCCCGCCGAGCATGAATTCAATGATCTTTTCCTTTGGCTTAAATGGTTTCAGGTCGTCGAGTCCCATCGACATGACAGCGATCTTCAGCAGTTCTTTTTGCGAAACGCCGGTAGACCGCTGTTGTTTTTTCAAAAAATACCTGCCGGCATCGAGCATGGCCTTGAGCGGTATCAATCCCACCAGTTCCGATCCCGTAACGCGAATGCCCCTGGCTTCCGCCTTCCGGCATGCCTCATCAAAGGCGATATGCACCGGGGTGATGCTGACATTGGTCAGGTTCATGGATATCTGTGCGATGCCGTATTCCTCGATAAACCACCCGATGGCCTTCACGGCCTTAAGTGAGCCGGGCATCATCACCGGTTTGCCCTTCTCATCCTTTACGATCTTTCCCGTAATGGGATTTCCTTCGCGTTTTGGCCTGCCGCGTTCACGCACATCAAAAGCAATGGCATTGGCCCTGCGTGTAGAGGTGGTGTTGAGGTTTACGTTAAAGGCAACGAGGAAGTCGCGGGCGCCAACGGCGGTAACACCGGCTTTAGCATTGAATGCGGCGGGGCCGAAATCAGGTTTCCATTTCGGGTCCTTCAGCTTTTCGGGCATGCCTTCGTACTCCCCTGCCCTGCAGTTGGCCAGGTTTTTCCTTTCATCCGCGAAGGCGGCGTTCTCATAGCAATAAACCGGAATCTCCAGCTCTTCACCGATGCGGCGGGCCAGCTTACGGGCATACTCAACCGTTTCCTCCATGCTGATATTGGCCACCGGCACCAGCGGGCATACATCCGTAGCCCCCATGCGCGGATGCTCCCCCTTGTGTTTACGCATGTCGATGACTTCCGATGCCTTTTTCACCGCCCTCCAGGCAGCTTCAACCACATCGTCAGGTTCACCGACGAAAGTGACCACAGTACGGTTGGTGGCGGCACCCGGATCAACATCCAGCAGCTTTACACCCCCGGTTTTTTCTATTTCATCCGTGATCTTCCTGATCACTTCCATATCACGGCCCTCGCTGAAATTGGGCACACATTCGATGAGTTTTTTCATTGGCAGATATATTTATATAATTCATTAAATATCATCCTGAGTAAAAAGCAGGAACAAACAGTTCCGTAAACTGCAGTTTCAGGCTCACTTGTCGGCCACCACCTCCCCTTCCAGGATCACCTTCTCCACCTTGTCGCTCCCATAGGCATAGGGGAGGAACGCATAAGTGGGTATTTCGCGGGTGATGATGATGTTCGCCTTTTTCCCCCTGGTGATACTGCCGTATTCATCCTCAAGCCCCATGGCGAATGCCCCGTTCAGTGTTACGGCATTGATGGCCTCTTCGGGCAGCATCCGGCAGGCAATGGATCCCAGCGAAAGGATGAACTGCATGTTCCCCGAAGGGGATGAACCCGGGTTGAAGTCGCTGGCCATGGCCACCGGCAGGCCGGCATCGATCATCTTCCTGGCCGGGGCATATATGAGCCCGAGGAAGAATGAGGCACCCGGCAGCAATACCGGCATGGTCCCTGACTGCAGCAGGGCGCTGATCTCTTCATCGCCGGTATATTCGAGGTGGTCGACCGAGAGGGCATTGTATTTCACCCCCACCTGTACCCCGCCCGAGTAGTCGAGTTCATTGGCATGTATTTTTGCCCGCAGGCCGTATTTCATGCCCGCATTGAGGATGCGGTCGGTATTGGTTACCGTAAAGAATCCCCGGTCGCAGAATACATCGATATAATCGGCAAGCCCTTCGGCGGCAACGCGGGGGATCATTTCCCCGATCACCATGTCGACATATTCATCCTGCCTTCCCTTGTAAGCATCGGGGATGGCGTGCGCACCCAGGAAGGTGGCGATGATGTGGACACGGGTATGATCGCGCAGTTTCCTGATCACGCGCAGCATTTTCAGTTCGTCTTCGGTATTCAGGCCATAGCCGCTTTTTATCTCCACCGCCCCTGTACCCAGGGAGGTAATTTCCCGGATACGCTGCAGGGCTGCTTCCAGCAGTTCCTCTTCGGAGGCCTCATGCATCCTGCGGGCCGAATTCAGGATCCCTCCGCCGCGTTTTGCAATTTCCTCGTACGACAACCCCCTGATCTTGTCGATGTATTCGAGCTCCCTGCTGGCCGGGTAGACCAGGTGTGTATGGGAATCGCAAAATGCAGGGAGTACCATCCTGCCGGCGGCATCGATGATACGGACACCGGCGGGCATCGCCGGTGCAATACGGCCGATCTCATCCATGGTGCCAAAATCCAGGATGCGGTCGCCACCGGTCAAAAGCCAGGCGTCGCGGAGCGAAGGCAGTTCAGCCATGGCTGAACCGCTCACCTTTTTCACCGCTTCATCCCTGATTTGCAGCAACTCCCTGATATTTTTGATCAATATGGCCATGGCATCACGACAATGGTTTTTACAATCAGCGAAATTAATAAAATTTTGCCGATCCCCCTGAACACAAACACGGGGGGATCATAAATATCAGATGCCGCGATGAAAAAAAAACAAAAAGAATTTGTTGCAGCCTGCAACCTTCAGGCCGGTTCAACAGTCTCTTAAATGAAGCATAAGGCATAAAAAATGAAATGAAAAATACGGGCAGTGCTGCTATAAATAAACTTTTATATATATATTTGCCCGCAACTGAAACAATTTATAAAAACAATAACATGAAGAAATTATTACTCTTAACGATGAGCCTGGTGCTCATGCTGATCTCAACCGGCATGGCCGGGGAAATTAAAATGGAAGACGCCCGCAGGGCAGCCATTAATGCGTATTTTGAAAAGATGAACCAGTTCGGACCGGGTATTGCCTATGATGAAGTGATCATCACCTATGATTATACGCGCATGCTCGACGGCATCCCCGCATTTTATGCCTTCGACTTTGCCACCGGCGGATTTGTCATCATTTCCGGCGACGATGCCTATACACCGGTTATCGGCTACGCTTTCGAAAGGGAATTTCCCAGGGGTGATCATGCATATGTATATTCCAGTTTCCTGCAATCTTATGTTGACCAGTTCGCCTTTATCCGCGAGAATAACCTTACAGCCGATGAGGCAACGGCCGCCGAATGGGCACACCTGCTCACCACCGGGGTGTCGAACCTGAACACCCTTCGCGACCCCAGGGATGTCGACCCCCTGGTAAGCAGCCTGTGGAACCAGGATTCTCCCTATAACATGATGTGCCCCGAAGACCCGGCAGGTCCCGGCGGACGCGTATACGTCGGCTGCGTGGCCACCGCCATGTCGCAGATCATGCATTACTATCGCTATCCGGTCAACGGCACCAACGACCATTGCTATACGCCCGGCAACCCCGGCTATGGCGTTCAATGCGCCGACTTTGAAAACACCTATTACCAGTGGAACGGCATGATGGACAACATCAACATCAACAACCCCTGGCCGATCGCCGAACTCGGCTACCACTGCGCCGTTTCGGTCAATATGAATTTCAGCCCCAACGGATCGGGTTCCTACAGCTATATCGTTCCCAACAGGCTTAACGCCTTCTGGCGCTACAACAATGCACAGTACCTCGAAAAAGGCAATTATACCCAATCGGCATGGATCAACATCCTGAAGGGCGAGATCGACCTCAGCCGGCCGATCTATTATTCGGGCAGTTCCACCGAAGGCGGCCATGCCTTTGTGTGCGACGGCTACCAGGGCGACAACTTCCACTTTAATTTCGGTTGGAGTGGCTACGGAAACGGCTTCTACGCACTCAACAACGTGAACGGGTACTATATCGGACAGGCCTGTGTCAGATATTTTTACCCCAGCGATCCGGCCTATCCTTACCATGCTTCAGGACAGGAAGTCATCACCCAGTTCTCAGGCCAGTTTACCGATGGCAGCGGCCCGATCGAAGACTACCTTCCCAATACCGATGCAAGCTGGCTTATCGACCCCCAAACCGATGAAGACTCCATTACCGACATCACCCTTTATTTCGTTGAATTCGACCTGGGTGCCGGCGACTACCTGCGGATATACGACGGTGAAACAACCGCCGCACCGATGCTTGGCGAATACACCGGCAGCGCACTTCCCCCGCAGCATACCAGCAGCGGCAACAAACTGCTCGTAACCCTCAGCACCGACGGCAGCGGAAACGGCAGCGGTTTCAAGGCAGAGTTCTACTCCGATTTTCCGGATTTTTGTTCAGGATTGTCCATGATCACCGAACCCGTAGGCACTTTCGATGACGGCAGCGGCACATTCAATTACAGCCCCGGATCAACCTGCATGTACAAGATCGAACCCCCGAACGCCAATACCATCACCGTAAGTTTCAACTATTTCGAAACAGAGGAAGGCAAGGACCTGGTTAAGGTCTTTGACGGCACCACGGCCCTCGGAACCTTTTCGGGAAGCGACATCCCGGGACCATTTGTCTGCAATAACGGATCCGTCTTTATCACTTTCAGCTCCAATTCGACCAACAACCACCAGGGCTGGGAGATCACATACGAGATCGACAATGTAAGTGTTGAAGAGACCGAAGTTTTTACGGGCCTCACCATCTATCCCGTACCGGCCACCGACATCCTCAACCTTAACTTCGGCAGCCCGGCAGGCAGCGATGTTGAACTGCGCCTGGTAAACGTTACCGGCGAAGCAGTATACAGCAGCAGGCTGAACGACCCCTCCGGCGAGATGAACCACCGCATCGACGTTTCAGGCTTCGCCAAAGGCATTTACATCCTGAACCTCAGCAGCAACGAAGGTTCCGCCAATAAAAAGGTGATCATCAGATAAGAATTTTGTCAAACACAGCAGAAAGGGAGAAGGCCGGCATGGCTTCTCCCTTTTTTTTGCCTCATGCTGCCGTGCGTTCCGGACGGGCAAAAAGATGAAGCGTTCAACCGGTTGCAGGATTTTTATATCTTTGATATGTTATTTGTCCTTTACCATCCAAAACAGCTATTGCCATGAAAAAGATCTTTGTTTCCCTGCTGATGCTGGCCGCCTCAACAATAATCCTGGGGGGGCCGGTAAACCGGAACAGTGCGGGCAGGGTGGCCGTAAATTTCTATTACGAACGCGTACAGCAGTTCCGCACCCTGGATCATTCCATGATCAAAAGCCTTGATGTGACAGAGATCGGGGATGAGGGAACCACCTGGCTGTATGCCGTCAATATCAGCACCGGCGGCTTCGTGCTTGTTCCGGCCTACGACAACATCATGCCCGTGGCCGGATACTCCTTTTCCGGCTCCTTTTCAGGACAGTATCTTCCTCCCCAGTTTGAAGACCTGCTGGAACAATACAGCAAACAGATTCGCATTGCACAGGAGCAGCAACAGCCTGCACCGGCTGAAACGAGCCGTACGTGGGAACGCCTCCTGACCACCCATCCTTCAGACCTGAAACCGCTCAGGGAAGAAAGAGGCATGGAGCCGCTGCTTACAACGCAGTGGAACCAGGGGCAGTATTATAATGAAATGTGCCCTCCCGACCCGGCAGGGCCCGGCGGACATTGCTATGCAGGCTGTGTTGCCACGGCCCTCGGACAGGTGGTCAACTACTTCCGCTGGCCCGAAACGGGAAGCGGGTCGTACAGCTACTCCTGCCCGCCCTATGGCACACTGTCGGCCGACTATGAAAATACAACCTACGAATGGGACAAGATGGAGGTGAAGCTCACCAAAAGTAACCTTGCCGTGGCACTCCTGCTGTACCACCTCGGGATTGCCTGCGACATGGTATACGGGCCCAACGGCTCAGGCATGTACAACCATAAGGCAGCCTACGCCCTGCGCACTTTCTTCAAGTATTCGCCCGAAACCGTTTATGTTTACCGCGACAGCACCACCATGGACTGGGACAGCCTGCTTGTGAGCCACCTCGACAGGGCCATCCCCCTGTATTACGCCGGATGGTCATTGCCCAATGTTTACGGGCACGCCTTTGTCTGCGACGGTTACCAGGACGGCCACTACTATCACTTCAACTGGGGCTGGGGCGGTTCGTACGACGGGTATTTCTATACCGATAACCTCACCCCCGGCGGATCGAACTTCAACCTGGCGCAGGAGGTGATCATCAATGCCTTCCCCGATACAGTCAATTATTCATACCCGTATTTTTGCCAGGGCAATTCACTGCTCGACGGCACGGGCGGCACCATCGACGACGGCAGCGGTCCGGTATATGATTACCAGCCCGGCACCGATTGCAGCTGGCTCATTGCACCCGCCGACTCGGTGGAGTACATCACGCTGGAATTTCTACATTTCAATACCGCCAAAGGCAACCTGCTCAGTGTTTATGACGGGGAGACCACCGCGGCACCGCTGCTGGGATCCTTCCAGGGCGATGAACTGCCGGATGATGTGAGTTCGGGGGGCGACAAGATGCTGATCACCTTCATTTCAGGCAATTCGGGAAGCGCTCCCGGCTGGCTCCTCAGCTACAGCTCCCAGATACCGGTTTATTGCAGCGGGATGACCCAGCTTCAGGAACAATCGGGATTTATCTCCGATGGCAGCGGCCCCAGGGATTACCACAACAACACCGCCTGCATGTGGATGCTCGACCCGCCGGGCGCCTCGGAAATAACCCTGTACTTCACTTCCTTTGAAACGGAAGAAGCCTACGACCTGGTCAAGGTCTTCGATCTGGAAACCCAACAACTGCTTGCCGAATTTTCGGGAAATACCACCCCCGGTCCCGTCACATCCCCCTCGGGAAGGATGTTCATAACCTTTTCAACCAACTACACCATCACCGCGCCAGGCTGGGAAGCCTGGTACGAGACAGATCTGGTAGGCCTGGACGAAAAAGAAACCCTCAACGGGATAGAAATCTATCCAAACCCGGCCCGGGATAAGGTCAATTTGTCATGGATGTCAGTAAAACCGGCAAAATGGCGCATCACCCTGCAGTCGCTGACCGGCAGAAAGGTGCTGGAAAAAGATATCATTGCCGGGGAAGGGCCCAACAGGCATGAAATGGATGTTTCCCTGCTACCTGCCGGGATGTACCTGCTCGGGTTCAGCAGTGCCGGTAACGCATTTTATACAAAAGTGCTGATCAGGTAAGAAAGGGCAAAAGCCGGATCGGGCTGTATCGCGGGTTAACGCTGTTTTCCGGAAAGCTATATTCCCCGGCCGGATTCGAGGCAGGCCGTTATTTTTTTCTTCAACTTCCAGCAGGTCATCTGCCGCGTTCCAAGCATGCGCGAAAGTTCATAAGTGGAAACGCCCGGACGGCGGCATATTTCATGCATGATCCTGAATGCGGATACAAGCGGCATTTTACAGCCGTGAAATACCGTATGCGCCGTGGCCGACTCTTCGGACTTGCAACGCGTGCACCTTCTTGAATAAGGCTTTTTACCGCTGCAATACCTGTCATTTCCGCATTTCCTGCATTTAAAGCCCCCTGCCCACTTGATCGATGCCAGCATGGCAAGGCACTCGCCGTCGTCGCTTAAGCCACCCTCCACAGAACGCTCGTCGAGCAAGCGCATGAACTCTTTCAGTCCCTTATTTGTTTGCATTGATGATTTGGAACAATTTTTGACAAAGATAACAAAAGTGATATTATTGCGATTTAAAAAATTAATTTATCTTTGCAAATCAAATTAATAGAAAACAGATGAAGAAAATCACAAACATCATGATGATCCTCGCGGCCATTCTGGCTTTCGGGTGCAGCAACACCACCGAGACCAAGGCCCAGGAAGAAAAAGCCGTAAAGGCCGTCGGCAGCAATGCCATTGTTGAAGGCAAGCCCATTGACCTGAACCGCGACATGTTCATCGAAAGGGTTATGGATTATGTAACCAATAAAGATGAGTGGGTTTACAAGGGCGACAAGCCGGCCATTATCGACTTCTGGGCCGACTGGTGCAAGCCCTGCAAGCTCATTGCGCCGATCATGGAGGAGCTGGCCGCCGAATACGAGGGAAAGATCTACGTATATAAGGTCGACACCCAGGTAGAGCGTGAACTGGCCGCCGTTTTCGGGATCAGGAGCATCCCTGCCGTGCTGTATATTCCCATGGAAGGAAAGCCGCAGATGTCGACCGGGGCCCTGCCGAAGGAAACATTTAAAGGCGCCATTGACGAATTCCTGCTAAAGCCGCTGGAAGGACAGCAAAAATGAACTGATTAATCAAACAACAAACAATCATTATGGAACATTTAACCAAAGATACCTTTATCGAAAAGGTATTTAACTTCGAACAGAACAAGGAATGGAAATTTGAGGGCGAGCTGCCCTGTCTCATCGACTTTTACGCCGACTGGTGTCAGCCGTGCAAAATGGTGGCCCCCATCCTTGAAGAACTTGCGGAAGAATACAAAGGTAAAATCAATATATATAAGATCGATACGGAGGCGGAGCGGGAGCTTGCCGGTGCGTTTGGCATTCGCAGCATCCCCTCCCTGCTCTTTTGCCCCAGCAACGGGCAGCCACAGATGGCACAGGGAGCCCTGCCAAAGGAAACTTTCAGGCAGGTGATCGATGAAGTGCTGCTCGGCAAGGAAAAACAGGCTTAGCAATGAAAGCACGCCGGCGTTTGCCATTCTTCCCGGCCGGGAAGAATCACAGATGCACCGGCCTGTTCGTTCGAACAACGACATAAAGAGGTCCGTTTATTGGGCCTCTTTCTTTATTTTTGCCGGCATGGAAGAGCGGCATCGCAACATACTTGTTTCCACGGCTTACCTCCCGCCCCTCGACTGGGTGAAGGCAGTGGCGGGCGCCGGCAAAGTCTTCATCGAAGCCATGGAAACCTATCCGAAGCAGACCTGTCGCAACCGCTGCCGGATACTGACCGCCAACGGGGTATTGCCGCTGAGCATTCCCGTTAGCAAACCTTTGGGGAGAAAAAGCAAAACCCGCGATATCCGCATTTTTTACGGAGAAAACTGGCAGCGCATGCACCTGCGGGCCATAGACACGGCCTACCGCAATGCCCCTTTCTATGAATTTTACATGGACGGAATACTCCCTTTTTACCAAAAAAAGTTTGATTTCCTGCTGGATTTTAACCAGGAACTGACCCGAAGCCTGTTGCAGATGCTTGAGATACCCGCCGACCTGACCCTGACAACCTCATATGTTCATGACAGTGGCAGCCTTGCCGATCTCCGCCGGGCATTTTCACCAAAAAATGCGGAGGGGGAAGCACCCTGCAAGGCATATATGCAGGTTTTTACCGAAAAATTCGGTTTTGTTCCCGGTTTAAGCATTATCGACCTGCTTTTCAATGAAGGGCCGGCTGCAAAAGCCTTCCTCCGTGCCACGGAAGAATGCTGAACAGACAGGGAGGGAACATCAATAATCCTGTAAACAAACGCCCCTGATCCAAAGCCTGGTTTCCGGATATCTTCCTTCATGCGGTCCAGGCCGGTGATCCAGCTTTCAATATCCTCTTCGTGTTCCGGTTCCCTGTTCAGGATGGCTGGAGCGATCCGGGTCATGCCAATAGCCGGCCAATCTCCTCCGATTAAGCCCCATTTAGCATTTTGATCAGCTTTTTGCATCGGGGTATTCGATGCGCACATGGTAGATCGTCATCAGCCTCTTTTTCAGTATCTTTTTAACCATGCTGATGTCTTTCATCGTGATATCGGCATTCACGAACTGGCCTGTTTCAAGCTGGCGGTCGATAATCTTGTCGACAAGCTTCCCGAGGCTTTCGGCGTCGGGGTTCTTCAGGCTTCTGGATGCGGCTTCAACCGAATCGGCCATCATCACCACGGCAGTTTCCTTTGAAAAGGGAACCGGTCCGGGATAGGTGAATTCGCGTTCATCGATCTCTTCGCCGGGGTTGTCGTTTCTGTACACGGTATAGAAGTACTCCACCTTGCGGGTACCGTGGTGGGTCCTGATGAAATCGATGATCTGTTCGGGCAGTTTATGTTTTTTTGCCTTTTCGATCCCTTTGATCACATGGCTGATGATGATGCCGGCACTTTCGGCACTGGTCATATCATCATGCGGGTTGATCCCCGTTGCCTGGTTCTCGATAAAATACATGGGCATATCCATTTTCCCTATGTCGTGATACAGGGCGCCCGTACGCACCAGCAGGGCATTGCCGCCCACTTCGTAAACAGCCTCTTCGGCAAGGTTGGCAACCTGCAGTGAATGCTGGAAGGTGCCGGGTGCCTTGAGCGACAATTCGCGCAGGAGTTTGTTGTTGGTGTTTGACAGTTCCACCAGGGTAATGTCGGTTATAAAGCCAAATATTTTTTCGAGTATGTAGATCAACGGGTAAGAAAAGAGGGTAAGTAAGGCACTGCCCCCGAACATGGCAAACATGACCGGGTCGATCTCTGTGATCGTCCCTTCGCGGATCAGGGTGAGGCCTAAATACAAGACCGAATACGTGGCAAATATCCATACGGATGTGATAAAGAACTGCGCCCGGCGCTGCAGGTTGGCCACATTCATGATGGCGATGATGCCGGCCAGCAACTGCAGGAAGATGAACTCAAAGCTGTTTGGAACCAGAAAGCCCAGGATGATGATGGTGATGAGGTGAACATAGAGGGCCAGGCGGGTATCGAAAAAAGCGCTGATAATAATGGGGACGAGGCAGAAGGGAACCAGGTACAGGAAAGCCGGGTTGTGCGTTACGGTAAGGCTGGTTATGAAAGTAATGAGCACGATCACCATGAGGATGAGCACGATCTTGCGGCTGTCGGCCAGGATCTCCTTTCTGAAATAAACCAGCAGCAGCAGCAACACCAGGATGGATATGGCGATCAGCAACACCTGTCCGGCCAGAATCACATAATAAGTGTCGGATCCTCCCAGGCTCCCCTCGTAGGTTGCTTTCAGCGAATTGAGGACCATGAGCCGCTCACGGTCGACGACTTCACCCCTTGAGATGATGCGTTCGCCCCGCTGGATAAGGCCAAAGGTGGGTGAAACGGCAGCAAGGGCAGCTTCCCTTTCATTGGCCGTTTTAACCTCATCATAAACAATATTCTGCTGCATGAAGCGCACCAGCAGGGTGGTAAGGACTTCCGTTTCCAGTTGTTTGCCTTCCAGCTCCCTGCCGATCAATTCATAAGCACCCGCAAGGGTCAGCAGCTCATTCAATTCAAGTTCCTCCGCAACATGCTCTTTCACCAGCACAACCGGGTAATCGGGTTGGAGGTTATCCGTTTCGGGTCCCCTGGCCAGGATGCCTTTTTTCTGAAGCATAAACATCAACCTCATGAAAGCCTTTTGGTTTTTCTTCATATAGGCCGGGGTGTTCACCGAGTCGGGGACATGGGTTTCCCAGTATCTGATAAATTCGGGTTCAAGCAGCGCCACCCTTTCAGCGCTGTCGGTTTTTATGTAGCGGAAATACAGCGGCAGGCCCTGTACCACCTCCTGCTTTTCCCTCGCCAGGTCATCTTCGAGCTTGTAAATGGCAAAATCGAAAGGTGCGTAAAGGTCTTCATGCAGCCAGGGTTTTCCGCGCGAGTACTCATATTTGAACCTTCCTTCCTTTGGGAAGATCCATACGAGCATGCCTACCGCGAGGATAAAAAGGAAACCTTTGTATATCTGCTGGTAATGGTTACGGAGAAAGAGAAAAAAACGCTTCATCGTGATCGGCTTATGCCGCGAAATTATGAAAATTTAAGATTTCATTAATTAATGCTCCCAATATGTATATTTTTAATACTTTCGTTAAGTAAACAACTGAGCGTGCATTTGGTTGCTGATAAATTCAAGTGCCGCCGGGAAGACCATGCCGTTATGAAGTTCGGATTTTGCCATCAGAGTGTGATCCCCGTCCGCCTGGAACCTTCGCACAGGGCGGAGATGTGCTCACAGCTTTTATTCGGTGAGCTTTACGCCATTCTGGACGAAGCCGGTGAATGGCTACAGATCAGGATCGTTTATGACAATTACGAGGGGTGGATACACAAAAACTGCCTTTATGCGATCAATGAGGATGAATTTCGCCGGCTCGAGGGCCTTCCCTGCCATGTAAGCACCGAACTGGTGCAACTGATCGAGAACAGGAGCCTTCAGTTCTATTTCCCCATCCTGCTGGGCAGTTCCTTTCACGGGCTGAGCGAAAATGCTTTTTCGGCGGGCGAATATGAGTACTTTTTTGATGGCGATACCGTCAGCATCCCCCAGGAAGCACAAAGGGCAAAAGTGATAGAGATGTGCATGATGTACCTGAATGCCCCCTATGCCTGGGGCGGAAGGTCGCCCTTCGGCATCGACTGCTCGGGCTTTACGCAGATGAGCTACAAGCTGGCCGGGGTGCAGATCCTCCGCGATGCAGTACAGCAGGCCATGCAGGGAGAAACCATCAGCTTCATCTCCGATGCAAAACCCGGCGACCTGCTCTTTTTCGACGACGAAGAAGGGTCGATCACCCATACAGGCATCCTCCTGCCCGGCGAGCGCGTGATCCATGCATCGGGGAAAGTCCGTGTCGACAAAGTCGACCACCAGGGGATCTTTAATCACGAAAATGGTATTTACAGCCACCAGCTCAGGCTCATCAAAAAAATTCTGTAGAACTATTCCTATCTTTGCCCCACTTAATCAATCGAACCATGCTACTGAAAAAAGCCATTCTGATCACGGGTTTATCCCTGTTATTCATTCCTTCATTCGCGCAGCATATCACTTTTAACGATACGGCCTACCGTTTTTCATTTGAATATCCCGAAAGCTGGATCAATACCGGCCGCACCGAAGAAAATCTACGCGCCATCCTGGTATCGCCCGACAAGAACTTTTCCCTCGCAGCCTATGGATTTTTCCTGGATGAAGCGCAGTTCGACATCGAAAAGTATGCCGACACCGATAAGCGGCTGTTCCCGCGCCTGGGCGAAGTACTGAATACCGAAGTCAACATCGCCGTGCCATACATCGGTAAATACATCGGCTCCATCGTCGAGGGAGCCGATGAGATCTTCGACATCCGGAAGAACTACGGGCAGAACGAAAGCGGATATTATGCCCGGGCCTTTTATGCCGTCGACGGGCACCATGCCTACGCCCTGATCATTTATTCGCTCCAGAATGATTTTACGGAAACCGAAAGCATTTTCGACAGCTTTGAAACTACCTCCACCTGGCTCACACGCCTCGGTGACGACCAATCATGGGCTTTCAGGAAACGCAACCTCATTCAAACAATCCTGTCTATTGCAATATTCCTTTATCTGTCGGTCTTTGTCTTTGCCGGCAGGGGGTTCAGAAAATGGACCCGCCGTCGGCAGGCATTGCTGAAATTCAGGAAGACCCGCGGGGATGGCCCTCAACCCGACAAAAAGTGGCACCATGCCCTGAGGCATGCCACCCGGCAAAGCATCCTGTATTTCCTGCTTTTTGTGGTTTTCGCCATACTGGCCCTTGTCTTTTACGGCTCATCCTGGGTTGTGCTGGCATCCATCCCTTTCTTTTTCCTGCTGGGATTTATGGGGTATTCGATCGTTGTGAAGGAGCCCTAATACCTTGCCAGCCAAAAGGGCATTACCGGATTGATTTCAGCTCTTTCTTTTTCGCACGGGCGGCATCCTTTTCGCCCCACGCCTTCAGGATGTGTACCTGGTTGGACAGGCTGGCTTTATACTGCTCCCTGTTGCCCTTTCGCTTCGACAATTCTTCAAGTTCCACCGATTTTTTATAGGCGGCCTCATAATCGCCCAGCTTTTCGAGGAATATCCATGCCTGGTTGTTCAGGCTGACCATCAACTGCTCCTCGTCGCCCAGCTTCCTGCTGAGCGTTTCCAGTGCGGCATATTTTATGGCGGCATCCGTATAATTATTGATCTTGTGTCGTAAGAGGAAAGCTTCGCTCTGCAATACGGCCTTCAGGTTCACGTCATCGCCCGTTTCAATGCAAAGGGGTTCGGCCTGCCGGTAATGCAGCAAGGCTTCATGGTTCAGGTTGAGATGATGCGATAATATATAACCCTGCTGGATGAGGCAATACGCGATACACTGATTGCTGCCCTTCTCCTCGCAAATCCTGATCCTTTCATCATACTTACGGAGTGCGGCGCTGTATTGTTCCATGGCCAGCAGGCACTTTGCCTGGGTGTTGACCGCTACCTCCAGTTGCTCCCGGTCGCCCTCTTCGCGGCACAAGGCGGCATATTCCTCAAGCTTTTCATTTGCCTTGTCATAATTTTCGGCATGTGTGTACAGTATATCGGCAACATTGGCCATGATCTTTTTCAGCAGGCTCTTTTTGCCCAGTTCCCAGGCCAGTTGTTCAGCCTCCGCATACTTGTCGAGGGCGGCGCCAAACATGGTGCCGGTAGCCGCAAGGCTCACGGCGAGCCCGAAACGGGAAGCCAGCAAGCCCTCACGATCGCCGGTTTCGAGGCACATCTGCTCGTGTGCGCTGAAACAGCTGATGGCTTCGGGAAAGTTTCGCAGTCCGTCAACAAAGGTATACGCCTGTTCGATCACGGCTTCCTTTTCCAGTTCGCGACTGCCTGATGCGCGGCCGAGTTCCCCCAGCAACAGCAATTTTTCTATCCCCTTTTCAAACTGCCTGATCCTGTGAATAAGCAGCCTGGCCTGTGCCCGCAGGCTTTCGGCCAGCATCGTCCCGTCTTCATGTTCGCGTGCATGCATTTCAAGCCGGGCATATTCTTCAAGCGCCTCAGGGTAATGACCCTCCGATTCCAGTGCTTTGGCCCCGTTGAACATGGCCGCGGATGCAGCAGGATCAGCCGAAAGGCTGAAGCTGTGCCACCCCAGCTCATTCAGGTTCCAGTGAACGGTATTTCCCTCTACCCTGAGTTGCAGGGGAATGTCCCAGGCATGCGAAGGCTCCGAACAATTCACCCGGCCTTCATATACCTGTCCGTCCACGGCCGAAAGCTCAACCCTGTTAAAAGTGATGGCTGCTTTCTGCCTGATGTTAAATTCATTGATGATCTGTTGCAAAACAATTTCCTGTAGCTTATCGGGAGGGATCATAATACGGCAAAGATTTGGTTAAAAAAGAGATTACTGCAAAGAAAAGAAAAATGATCATATGAACGGGTTTATAACAAACGTCTTTTATCCGGACATCGCCCCCGGCAAAAAAAAAACGGTTTAAATAAAAAGACCGGGATATCGGATAAGAATTTTATCATACATTTGCCCTGTTAAAATAAGCTTTCTTCGGGGCAGGGTGATCGCGCAGCAGGCGTGAAATTCCCGACCGGCGGTGAAAGTCCGCGACTCCCGGGCGACCGGGACTGAGCCGGTGAAATTCCGGTGCCGACAGTACAGTCTGGATGGTAGAAGAAAGATGCGATGAATGGTTATGGCTGTTGCCTGCCATGAATGTTGCATTTTCCCGTCCATCATATGCCCCGCTGAACACGGGGTTTTATTTTTCCCCCGAAACCGGATGTACAATTAAATACTGATCAGGATGAACAGGATAAGACTTTTTGTATGCCTGGCCCTGGCAGCGGCGGCGCTGCCGGTGAGCGGCCAGGGGATCGTAAGGGGTACCGTTGTGGACCAGACCGACCAGGAAGCCCTGGCAGGGGTAAACATCAGCAATGAGGAAGGGTTACGGGGAACGACGACCGGCCCCGACGGGCGGTTTTCACTGGAAACAGAAAGCGGGCGGCAGCGCATCAGGATCGGCATGGTGGGTTATGCCGCGGTATACAGGGATGTGATGACAGAAGAGGGCGGCACCACCGATCTGGGCCGCATCATGCTGAGCCCGGAAGTGATCGGTCTGGGCGAGATCACAGTGATCGCCTCCCTGGCCGTGGAACGCAGGTCGCCGCTCACGGTATCGACCATCAGGGCCGAAGCCGTTGAATCGCGCCTGGGTGATGAGCCACTGCCCGAAATCATGAAAAATGTGCCGGGCGTTTATGCCTCCCGCACCGGCGGGGGCAGCGGCGATGCCGCCATCAACATACGCGGCTTCAAACAGGAAAACATCAGCATGCTGCTGAACGGCATCCCCATCTCCTCGGTCGAAAACGGCCTTGTTTACTGGAATAACTGGCTGGGGCTGGCTGAGGCCACTGAGCGCATACAGGTGCAGCGCGGCCTCGGGGCCTCTCCCGCCGCCATGAACTCGGTGGGCGGCACCATAAACATCATCACCCAAACCACGGGAGCGGAAAAAGGAGGCAGCATGGGCTTTTCCACCACCAGCTATGGCAACAGCCATTTCAGCTTCAGCTATAACAGCGGCAAGCTCGCCAACGGCATGGCCGTTACCATGCTGGGATCGCATACGCGCGGGCCCGGCTACGTTGATGCCACCTACGTGGAGGCATGGGGTTACTTCCTCTCCGTCAGTAAGGAATTCAACAGAAAACACAAACTGGTTTTTGTCGGCCTGGGATCGCCCGAAAAACACGGTCAGCGAAACTTCATGCTCACCAAAGAAGAAACCGACCGCCACGGCCTGCGCTTCAACAAAGACTGGGGAAGCTACAACGGGCAAAT
Organism: uncultured Bacteroidales bacterium; assembly: GCA_964531985.1. Classification (GTDB taxonomy): domain Bacteria; phylum Bacteroidota; class Bacteroidia; order Bacteroidales; family B18-G4; genus B18-G4. The sequence goes on along the minus strand of CAZHFC010000039.1, from coordinate 1,735 downwards.
AAACAATGCTTCCGAAAACTTCTACCACAAACCCCATCTCAGCCTCAGCCATTACTGGGAGATCAGCCCCCGTACCTTCATGGCCACTGCAGCCTATTTCTCGTACGGGCACGGCGGCGGAAAATGGTCCGACAGTTTCATGGCCGGAAAAAGCATCTGGGATTACCGCAACCCTTCGGGGCAGATCGACTGGGGTGCCATCTATGATAACAACAGCAGCCATACCGACACCTTCACCCTGGCCACCGGAGAGACCGTAAGCGGTTTTTCGAAGAACATACAGACAAACTTCCTGGCATCTCATGTGTGGACGGGCATCATGGCAACCATCGACCAGGAGGTCGGTGACCGGATGAAGCTCAGTGCAGGCCTTCACTACCGCTATTTCCGTTCCACCCTCCGGCAAAAAGTACGCGACCTGCTTGGCGGGGATTTCTTCATTGACGACTATGCCTGGTCGCTTGCCGGCCCGGCAGGCAGGGAGCAGGTTAAATATCCCGGCGATATAGTAAAGATCGATAACGGGGCACTGATCCATTACCTGAACATGTTCTCACAGGCCGAATACAGCAGCGGGAGGTGGAATGCCTTTCTGGCAGGCTCCGTTTCGGGCAACCGCTACCGGCGTGCCGACCACTACAATTATCCCGGCGACCCCTGGAGCGAAATCGTGAACCTGGCAGGCTTTGACGTAAAAGGCGGGATAAACCATAACATTACCGACATCCACCACCTTTATGCCAATGCAGGCTATTTTTCGAGGGTTCCCTATTACAAATTCGTTTTTGGCAACTTCACCAATACGGTGGCCGAAGGCCTGGCCAATGAAAAGATCACCTCCTTCGAGGCCGGTTACGGTTTGAGCCGCGAAAACACCCGCATACGCCTGAACGCCTATTATACCTATTGGAAAGACAAATCTTTCCTGGCCAACGAATACAACCAGTTTCTGGAGCCAGCGCTGGTCAGCGGCCTCGACGCCCTCCACCTCGGCATAGAGCTGGAAGCGGAACAACGCATCGGCAACAACATCAGCCTGGGCGGTTTGCTTTCGGTGGGTGACTGGAAATGGCAGAATGACGTGACGGCAGCGGTATACGACAACAACAATGTACTGAAAGACACCATTGGTGTTTATGCCAACGGGCTGATGGTGGGCGATGCCCCGCAAACCCAGCTGGGCATGCACGGGCGCTACCGCTTTCTGGAACACTTTTCCCTTTACCTGAACTGGATATATTACGACAGGCTGTATGCCGACTTCAATCCCGTGAACCGCAGCGACCCCGCCGACAGGGAGCAGTCGTACCGTATCCCTGCCTACCATTTGCTGGATGCACACCTTCAGGTATACTTCACCATGTTTGGCAAAGAGGCGAATTTTATGCTGAGTATTTTCAACCTCCTCGATTCTAAGCATATCATCAGGGGCAGGGACGGCCAGGGCCACCGGCAGGACAGTTTTACCGGCTTCTGGGGATTCGGGAGAACGCTTAGCGCAGGATTTAAAATCAGGTTTTAGGGTTTTAAAATGCGGGATATGAGAGCTGATAGCTGATAGCTGATAGCTGATATTTGATATTTGAAGTATTGCAGGAACGGTTATTATCACAAACCGAAGAGAAATTGCATATAAAATCAGGTTTGAGCTGCGGGGTATGAGGTTCGGAGTGTCCCGCCCACCAAATTCGACCCACGAATAAATTCGTGGGCTATGATATTTATCATTTAGCCT
>CAZHFC010000038.1:0-36030 GCA_964531985.1 uncultured Bacteroidales bacterium | reverse complement strand
CCATGTAACACTTTTCCCGGTATCCGGTACCTCACCTAAACAAACCACCGAAGCAACAGTATTTTAGTGCCTGCCCCGAGAACTCGGTGGTTTCAGTGTTTCAGTGTTTCGGGGTTTCAGTGTTTTTGCATCCTCCGAAGCCTTGGTAAAGGTGTGCAGTGATAACTGCTTATGTGTGTTTTAGGGTATCTGAAAGAATTCTTTTCAACACGGATGATCCAAACCCGTTAATTTGAATAAATTTGCTTCCCAAAACAGGATTTCATGAGGTTGCGATCCATACACTGTTTTCTGCCGGTCCTGGTGCTTTTTGTCAGCACGTCGATCGTGTATTCGCAAAGCGCCAGAAAGGAAGTTGAAGCGGTTCGTTGTGCGTACCCGCCAAAAATCGATGGGAGCCTGGATGATGAGATATGGAGATCGGCTGCGCCGGCAACGGATTTCATACAGTTCAGCCCCTATAACGGCAGGTTACCTTCACAGCCCACGGAAGTCAGGATCCTTTATGATGACCGTGCCCTTTATGTCGGGGCGATGATGTACGACAGTGCGCCCGACAGCATCCTGAGCGAATTGGGCGAAAGGGATGATGATGACATCAATGCCGACTTTTTCACCATCGATATCGTCCCATACGACGACGGGATGAATGCTTTTGAATTTAAGGTGGCGTCATCCGGCACCGAATCGGAAACCAAATATGCGGCCAATTACAGGGACAGCAACTGGGACCCCATCTGGAAAAGCGCCGTGCAGATAAACGACAGCGGCTGGACAGCCGAGATGGAGATCCCTTTCGCCGCACTGCGATTCCCGAAAAAGGAAGTGCAGAAATGGGGCGTCAACATGTGGAGAAACGTCAGAAGGCACAGGGAGTTCTCAACATGGAACTTTGTCGACAATAAGATGGAAGGCGTATTCAACCAATCGGGAGCCCTCAGCGGAATACACAACATCAAGCCTCCCCTGCGCCTGTTCTTCATCCCCTACGTTGCCGGCTATACCGAAAAAGCGCCGGAAAGCAACAACTGGGGCTATTCATACAATTACGGCATGGACATGAAGCTGGGGCTGAGCGAAAGCTTTACCCTCGACATGACCCTCATCCCCGATTTCGGGCAGGTGCAGTCTGACGACCGCATCGTGAACCTCTCCCCTTTCGAAGTATATTATAATGAGAGAAGGCCGTTCTTTACGGAAGGCACTGAACTTTTCGAGCGGGGCAATATTTTTTATTCCAGGAGGATCGGTGGGACACCCGAAAAATTCCACGAAATTGAGCGGAATCACCCCGGCGACAGCATCATTGAAAACCCGGAGGAAGTGCAATTGCTCAATGCCGTCAAGGTCAGCGGGAGGAACCGCAAGGGGACGGCCCTTGGCGTTTTTAATGCCGTTACGTCCAACACATACGCCCGCCTGCTTGATAAAGAGGGGGGCGAACTCAAAGTACTGACCAATCCATCCTCAAACTATAATATGGTGGTTTTTGACCAGAACCTGAAGAACAACTCCTACATCAGCATTTACAATACCAACGTATACCGCGGCCGCGACAATGCCACTGCCAACGTAAGCGGCACCGAATTCGAGATCAGGAACAAGGCCGACATGTACGCCATATCGGGCCGTGCGAACATCAGCCAGCAATACCATCGGCACGGGGCTCCCGAATACGGGTTTTTATATGAACTGGATTTTGAGAAGATCAGCGGGAATTTCCGCTATTCACTGTCGCACGATGTCCAGAACGAAACCTATGAGATCAATGACATGGGTTTCAACCTGAGAAACAACAAATTTGAATTCGGCATCATGGCCGAATACAATGTTTATGATCCTGCCGGCCCCATCCTGAACATGTACAACATTTTTTATTCCAACTATAATATGTTGTATGCACCAAGGGAGTATATTTCCCTGAATATGGGGTACATGAACAGGACCACATTCACCAATCACCTGACGGCCGGTTTCAACTGGGATGCCAGTCCGGCTGAAAGCCACAATTACTTCGAAGCCCGCGTTCCCGGGCGCATGGTCAAATATCCTGCCGCCGCCTACTGGGGCGCCTTCCTCTCGCCCGACTACCGCAAACGTTTCGTTGTCGACCTGCGTGGCGGATACTGGGCCTCAAACAAATACGGGCAGTCGGGCTATAACTTCACCATAAAGCCCCGGATGCGGTTCAGTGACCGTTTATCCATGACCCTCGACCTGGACTATGACATGGACTGGAACGACCTGGGATACGTGACCGATTCAACCGCATACGGGGTCGACCGGATCATTTTCGGAACGCGCGATATACGCCGGCTTGAAAGCACGATCGACATCAAGTACATCTTCACCAAGAACATCGCCCTTTCGCTGCGTGCAAGGCATTACTGGATCACGCTCATTCACCGCGATTACTTCGATCTTGAACAGGACGGAGACCTGCAACAGGCAGCCTATGAAGGCAAGCATGATTTCCTGGTAAACGCATTCAATGTGGATATGGTCTTCAGGTGGACCTTCGCACCCGGCAGCGAATTATTGTTTGTGTATAAAAACAATATATTTTCCGAATCGGAAGAAACGGCAGTCAATTATTTCAAAAACATCCGATATACCTTCGACTCCCCTTTCGGAAACAGTTTTTCCATCAAGGTTCTGTACTATTTCGATTATCAATTGCTGAAGAGAAAGAAAAGGCCCGGGCAATCGTTTTCTTTTCACCCGGCAGCCAGCGAAGCGGCAAAACCGGTCGAAATATAGTTATCGTAATGGGTACAGGCGTGTGAGCCGCAGGCAATGGCCAGCCTGATCATTTCTTCCCATCCGGCTTTGCCGGCCGAAAGCAGGGTGCTTTTTCCAAGGCCCGCTTTTTGCAATGCGAATATCAGTCCCGCATTGAAGCTGTCGCCCGCCCCTATGGTGCTGAGCACATCGACGGCCGGCACGGGGAGCCTGAAGTGCCAGCCGGGATGATAAACATCGACATATTCGCCGCTTTTGGTATACACGAGCAGTTCGCATCCGTGTTCACGAATAACTTCAAAGGCTTCGGCGGAGGACTTAATGCCGAACACCGTTTCGAAGTCCTCATCCGAGCCTCGCACAAGATCCGCCATTCCGATATTCTGAAAGATCAGTCCCTGCATTTCCCTGACCTGTTCGCGATGCGGCTTTCGGATGTTGGGGTCGTAGAGGATCAGCGCATCGCCGGCGGCCTTTTTGAGGAAAGCGAGCAGTTGCGGGCGCACTTCCGGCATCAGTGAAAAAAATGCACCGAAGATGACCACATCCTGCTCCCCGAAGAGAAATTGTTCTTTGATCTTTAATCGCTCCGCGGGAAATATCTTATAAAAGGAATAGGATGCATTGTTGTTTTTATCCAGGAATGCCAGGGCGATGGCGGTTTTCCCGTCATGGTAGCGGCATACCCCTGAGGTGCCGACCTTGTTTTCGGCCAGGAAATCATGGATGAGGTTACCCGGCCCGTCGTAAGCGTACTCGCTGATGAAAGTAACGGGCATCCCGAGCCTGCCGAGCGACACGGCCGTATTGAGCATGGATCCGCCCGGGCGCGCCGCTACCGGATGACCATCGCGGAAGATGATGTCGTAGATCGTTTCACCGATGGCATATACTTCAGGCATGCGATTTTTATTCCAAAGATATGCATTCGCATCCAAAGGCCGGCAAAAATATCCCTGTTACCTGCCGGGAAATGTTGCGCAGCCTTAGTGCAGGTGCCGGGCCAGGAAGGCTTCCATGGCGCGGTAAAAGTCGAAGCGGTTCTCTTCGTTGCGAAAGCCGTGCCCTTCATTGTCCTTCACCATGTATTCCACCGCTATTCCGCGTTCTTCCAGCGCTTTGACGATCTGGTCCGATTCATCGATGTTTACCCTGGGATCGTTGGCGCCCTGGGCCACGAAGAGCGGCGTCATGATCTTGCCGGCATTCAGTGCCGGTGATGTGGCCTCAAACTGCACTTTGTCGGTTTCGGGGTTCCCGACCATCTCGTACATCATGTCAAGCAGCGGTTTCCAGTATGGCGGAATGGTATTCATAAAGGTGAAGAGGTTTGATACGCCCACATAGTCGACGGCCGCGGCATAAAGCGTCGGGGTTACCACGATACCCTGCAGCGTGGCATATCCGCCGTAGCTGCCGCCGTATATGGCAATGCGGTCTTTGTCGGCGATGCCCCGGTTGATCAGCCAGTAAACGCCATCGGTAATATCGTTCTGCATGTTGAGGCCCCATTGCCTGAACGATTTTTCCCAGAACTCCCGCCCGTATCCGGTGGAGCCCCTGAAGTTGATCTGCAGCACGGCATAGCCGCGGTTGGCAAGGAACTGCACTTCGGGGTTGAAGCCCCAGCTATCGCGGGCCCATGGACCGCCATGTACGTTAACGACAACCGGCAGGCCTTTGGCCGTTTCCGGATCCAGTCCCTGCGGCAAGGTCAGGTATCCATTGATCAGCAGGCCGTCGCGGGCCGAATACTGCACCGGGTACATGCGGGCCATCACCGTTTCGTCGAGCCAGGGGCTTACCTCGTGTATCTTCTCCAGTTTGTCGTTCCTGACATCATAAACGTAATAGGCCCCCAGGCTGCGGTCGCTGTATGTGCGTACAATAAAGACATCCTCATCCTTGTTCGAGGCCGAAATGCCGAGCTCATAGTCGCCCAGTTCCTCTTCGAGCCTTGTAAAAAGATCTTGTGTCTGACGGTCGAAGAAATGCCGTTCGCGTTTCCAGGATGTGAAGGAAGCCGATGTGATCACTTTTCGCTTTTTCGAATAGTAGAGGCCGCTCACATCAAAATCATCATTGACATACAGCAGTTCGGTCTCTGCTCCGCTTGCCATGTCGAAAAGCACCACGGCCGCCTTGTCGCGGCCCAGGTTTGAGAGGGCATAAACGTTTTTATTCTCAAAATCGAAAAAGACCGGGCTCAGGCTTTCCCTGAAGCTGGTGGTGATGACAGGGCTGAATTCCTGCGATTCATCATCGCGGTATAGCAGCTGGACATTCACCCCGTGGACAATGGCGGTGGCAACCCGGAGCTTGCCGTCGTGGTCGGTCATCCACCCCTGTATATTGCCGGGGTTCTCGGCCAGCATCTGCATCTCCCCCGTAACAATGTTCAGCCTGTACGGGTCGAACACCATCGCGTTCCGCTTGTTCAGGCCTATGATCACTTCTTCGGGAATCTCTTCCAGGTCGTCGATGATCTGTGTCCTGACCTTTTCGAAGCATGTGAGGCATTTCTGGTTTTCCCCGCTGCGGTCGACGGCATAAAGGGCGAAGTTTTCATCCCCGCCATCATCCTTCAGGTAAAGGATACGGTCGTTACCGGCCCAGAAATAGCCGGCGATGTCGCGGTCGGTCTCGCCGGTAAGCCGTGTGGCCCCGCTGCCGCCTACCTCCTGCACGAATATATTCATCCGGTTTTCGTAGGGTGCCGTGAAAGAAAAGTACTTCCCGTCAGGGGATATCTGGAAATAAGTCTTTTCGGGATTCCTGAAAAAATCCTCAAGGGGGATCAGGGATTGTGCCTTCATGGAGTTAAAACTTAAGACGACGGCCAGTGCAAGGACGGTGGCCATGCTGCCGCCAGGGTGGATTGATTTCTTTTTCATGTCGGATCTTTTTGGAAACCGCAAAAGTAAGGATTTTACCCGGTGGCTGTGCAGGAAATTGATTTGAATTATCGTTTTTTGTCATTTCCGGCCGGGACGACACGATTTCAGGACATGCTGCCGAAATTTTCGAAGTGTGCGGCTTATGGTCAGGAAGAAAATATTTATGTATATTTACCCGCGTTTTTGGGTGGCCGTTCCCGGCCGCCTGCCATGAGAAGGAAAGCATCAATGAATATTGAATAAACCGATAAAACCAACGTATCATTAAAACCAGAAAAAGATGAAATTAAGAACTATTCTCAGCGTGATCATCCTGTGTTTTGCAGTGGCTCACGTCAATGCGCAGAAAGCAGGCAAATTCGAACTCGGTTTGCAGGGCGGGGTCAGCAGCACCTGGATCATCAACCAGAACAATTATGGCTTGCCCGAACTTGATTACGACAGTTATGTGGGCAACGGCTTCAATCTCCAGCTCGGTTACAACATCAACAATGAGATGGGGGTTTTTACCGAAGTGGGATTGACCAGACAGGGGCAGAAGTACAAGGGCGACATGAACCAGTATGATGTTGTTTACCGCAAGATCGACATGAATTACCTGAACATACCCCTGTTCTTCAAGTATACCTACGGCGAAACCCGCGCGCGTTTCAGGCTGTTGGTGGGGCCGCAGTTCTCGTTCCTGCAGAAAGCCGAACAGGAATATACCCTCGACGGAAAAAATGCTTCGGACGAACTGGCCAAGATCAAGGACCTGGACGGGGTGGAGTTTGATCCGGGTGCAAAGGACATCACCGACCGTTACAACAGCATGGACATCATGGCCGTGCTCGACCTGGGCGCCGACATCTTTCTTATTGAAGAAATGCTTTACCTTTCGGTGGGCGGAAGGTTCTGGTACGGGTTTAACGACATCAATGCAGAGAATTATCAGCTCAAGAACATTGATGATAACTACGATCCATCACATAATGGCGGAGGCAGTCTTTATTTAGGCATTCATTATGTGATCGGGGGAAAAGTGGAATAGCGTCTGCTTGCCCGAATAAAATCCAGAAGTCCCTGCTGCATGGCGGGGGCTTTTTTTTTGCAGGCTGCAGGGATCATGCGTTTTTCTCTGTGTCCTCCGTGTCTTTGTGGTGGGTTATTCACTCCTGAAGGATACTTAATCAGCAGGTTTTTCTTCACCACAGAGGCACAAAGGGCACAAAGGGCAATGATGGATTTGCCTGAAAACCCTTATAATGCATCTTTCCGTTTTGAAACAGTTTTAATAGAAATTGGCGGCAAAAGATTGCAACAGAACCCGGGCAAGGCAACAGGATTAAGAATTATATCACCAGACTAATCCTTTAAACAGCGGAGCGAAAACCCGTTCCCACTATGGGATGTATTTCGGTACATTGTAGCGACACCATAATAGATATGATGCTGCCAGGCGGAGAGACTAGAATTCAGGGTTGAAGTCCAAAAATATGTATGTGTTCCAAGATTATAGAAATTACCATCACTATTATTACGATAGCCCCCGGGAAGTGCGAAAAAACCAAATAAATCTGCTCCGTTACCCGGGGGCGTCCAACCACTGGTCGATCTGAGGTTATATCCGGCATCGTATCCCCGGTAACCTGTTTTATTCCATTCAGGATCCCCGACACCATACTGGCTGTCGACTGTTCCTTCCAGGATCTTCCATTCCTCATCACCGGGAACATGCCAGCCATTCGGGCAGATGCCCTGCACGCCGCTGGGTACCGTATTACTGCCTGCCTCCCCGTTCATGATCGTGGACCAGTCGTATAGCCTCCCGTAAATATCGCAATTTGATGAGTTATTACTATAGCACCAGCTATTTCCGGTTTCGTAGTTTAAATTTCCCTTCATCCAGCACTGGCTGCCGATCTGCACGCTGGTATACATTTGGTTGTCGCGTTCGTCTTCAAAGTCAAGGCCGCAATACCAGGGAGTGTAGGCAGTATTACCGTTGATATTTACCCATGCGGTACCATTAAAAAATTGCATTTCAATACAATCCGTGCACCAGATCATCAGCCCTTCGGCCGGGTTACTGATGGCATCGCGCTGGGATGCTGACATGCGGGGCGGCAAAAAGCCTTTGTTGGTGCTTTTTACTTCCAGAATGGAAGATGGATCCGCCGGGCTGCCGTCATCATTTATTGCAACCTGTGCGCTGAGGGTATACGATGCACTGATCAGAATTAGCAAAAACAGCTTGTTAAATGTTTTCATGTTACTTCATTTATTACGTATGCAATTAATGAGTTTCCTCTTTTTACAATTATTCTGCAGGATGTGCTATGCCGGAAATTACTTTTTTTTAATACAGTAAAGATATACTGTTTTGATAGATTTGTCAAGACTTAAATTCAAACCATACAGGGCTGAATATGCATGGCTTATAAGCAAGTAGTCCATGCTTATTGCATCATCCGTTCCCATATACGTCTACAGGCAGTTACACTGAAGTGTAGACAATATACACAAAGTAAAGTGCGTAGAGGCAGATAAAGAAAAATCCGAAGATCCTTGAAGTGCGCCATTGCCCGGCAATAAAGAACCCGATCAGCAGGAGTGCCGAAGCGAATAGTATGCCGACCGACCAGTAGAGGTTTTCATTGTTGGCCGGTATGTTTCCGGGGATAAAAATGAAATATAGCAGCAGCGGCAGGCCCAGCCCCACCAGGATATCAAACACGTTGGATCCCACGGCATTGTTGATGCCCATCCCGGGCCGGCCCTGGCGGGCAACGATAACCGATGCGATGAGGTCGGGAACCGAAGTGCCGATGGCCACCACGGTGAGACCGATCAGCAACTCGGGCACGCCCAGGCTGGCCGAGATGCCGATGGCACTTTCCACCAGCAGCCAGCTCAGCAGGGTGATCATGCCGATGGAAAACAGAAAGGCCGGTATGTAATAGCGCAAAATACGCATGCTTAACCTGTTCAGCCCCTCAAAAATAAAATTTCGGTAGTGTTTAATATCTGCAACCTCATCATGCCCTTCAATGTCGGAATAAGGAAAAACCCTCTTCCAGTAGTAGACTACCAGGATGTACAATGCATAGGTACCCACGAGCAACAGCCCGCTCAGCAAGCCGAACGAACCCGACATATACACCGCAGCCAGAAGGATGATGGCCAGCAAATAAAAGATGATGTCGCGAAAGATCGGTTGCCAGATGAGGCGGGTCGACTTCCTGATCAGCATGACCGCCCCGCTGATGACGAGGATATTGAAAAGCGCCGATCCCACGATGGTGCCGATGCCAAGGTCGGCATGATCCCCTTCCCTGAATATGGCAAAGAGCGCAACGGCCAGTTCGGGGGCGCTGGAGCCGGCTGCCATGAGGGTCGACCCGGCCATGTCGGTCGAAAGCCGCAGTCTTTTTGAGAGGTGGTCGAGGGAAGGAATAAAATACTTTTCGGATATATAGTGCAGTGCCCCTAAACTTAGCAGCAGGAGAAAAACATCTTTAAACACTGTGATATCCATATAAGGCTCCTCCTTATCAAAGACCTCACAGGCCTGAACCCGTGAGGTCTGCAGAGCGGAAAACGGGACTCGAACCCGCGACCCTCAGCTTGGGAAGCTGATGCTCTACCAACTGAGCTATTCCCGCATTGGTCTGCAAAAATAATATCTTTTTGCTCAATGCACAACAAGTGCCGGGTCATAAAAATTATCCGGACTTTCAATGAACGGATCCGTTCATGAACAAAGCCCGAAGGAATTCGTGACCGCAGAAGAATGTCCGGCTTAAAAATTTCCATTAATTTCGCCCCGGCCATCAAATAAAGAAAATGTTAACGGAATGAAAGACGTACTGATCGTATATGCATCGAAATACGGTGCCACGCGGGGCATAGCCGAAAAGATCGCCGAAGTTTTGCGCAACGAAGGGCTGGAGGCCGTGTTGGCCGAAGCAGGCGAAAAGCTTGATCCCGCTGCTTACCGGGCCATACTGGTTGGCAGCGCCGTTTATATCGGAAAATGGCAGAAAAAGGCGGTACAATTCCTGAAAAGGCACGAAACCGTCCTTGCCGGAAAGATGACCTGGTTTTTTTCGAGCGGGCCCACCGGCGAGGGAGACCCTGTGACGATCCTTCAGGGGTGGGAATTCCCGCAGGCTCTGAAAGAGATATCGGAAAGGATCAGGCCTGCCGGCATCGCCCTTTTCCACGGGGCCGTAGACATGGAGAAACTGAGCGGCCTGCACAGGTTCATGGTAAAAAAGATCAATGCCCCGACGGGGGATTTCCGTGACTGGAAGCAGATCAGCGAATGGGCTGCAGGCATCGCCGCCGAAATAAAAAAGTGAACCGGTCATGGACAAAGACGCTGCTGCACGCCGACCGCTCTTCCGCATGTTCAATGAGGTGCCGGGCAGGTACGACCTGATGAACCGCATCCTCACCCTGAACCAGGACGAGCGCTGGCGCAAAAAAGCCGCCGGAGTATGCATGGCGCTGAAGCCTGCCAGGGTGCTCGACATCTGCACCGGCACAGCCGACCTCGCCCTGCGCATCGCCCGGATGGCAGGCAGTGAAGTGAAGATCACCGCCTCCGACTTCAGCCAGCCCATGCTGGATGTGGCAGCCGGAAAAGCCAATAAAAAGAAAGTGAATGGGATCAGCTTCGTGCTGGCCGACACTGCCGACCTCCCCTTTCACGACAACAGCTTTGACGTGACCACCATCGGCTTCGCCTTCAGGAACCTGACCTGGAAAAACAAGTACGCCGGCCTTTACCTTTCGGAGATATTACGCACGCTGAAACCCGGCGGAACCTTCATCATCGCAGAATCGAGCCAGCCGGTAAACCCCTTGCTGCGGCTAGGATTCAGGCTTTACCTCAAAATCATCGTACAGGGCATCGGCGGATTGCTGTCGGGGCACCCGAAAGCCTACCGCTACCTTGCCGTTTCGGCCATGAACTACTACAAACCCGCGGAAGTGGAAGAATTGCTGCTGGAACACGGCTTCAGCGATTTCCGGCATCTCCCCCTGCTCGGAGGCTCTGCCGCCATTTACACGGCCAGGAAATAAACAGATACAGCCTGCAGACCAGAATATCAATCAAGCCCTCAATCAACAAGCTTTGCATTATAAAATATTTTTATTATATTTGCAATTTCTCAAATGAGAATAATTATTATCTGCTAATAATTAAATGAAAAAGGATGTAACATATTACAAGGCTATCCTGGAGCGAAACGGCCTGCGCATTACACCGCAAAGGCTGGCAATACTTGAATCCATCAACAGGCTCAACAATCATCCGCGGGCCGAGCAGATCATTGCCGACATCCGCAGGAACCATCCGAACATCGCCACCGGCACCGTTTACAAAGTACTTGACACCCTGCTCGAAAACAAACTGATCAGGAAAGTGCATACCGAAACAGGGGTGATGCGCTATGACGGCATCCTTGAGCAGCATCATCATCTTTACTGCCGGGAGACCGATAAGATAGAGGATTACATGAATGCCGAACTGGATGGGATGCTTCAGGAGTTCTTCAACAGAATGAAGATCCCCGGTTTTGAGATCGAGGACTTCAAATTACAGATAAACGGAAAATACAAAGGCAGGAAAAACCGAAACGAATAAACATTCAATCCAATACAAAAAACCATGAAAGAAAAAAGTATCGAACTGTTAAACAAAGCCATTGCCGATGAATTGTCGGCCGTACACCAGTACATGTATTTTCATTTCCACTGCGACGACCAGGGCTATGACCTCCTGGCCGGGCTATACAGGCGAACGGCCATTGAGGAGATGTTACATATCGAACAGCTTGCCGAAAGGATACTGTTCCTGAAAGGGGAAGTGGAGATGAAGGCCTCGGAAGACGTGAAGAAAGTCCACGATGTGAAAGCCATGCTGGAGATGGCTGCCGACATGGAAACCTCAAGTGCCAACGATTACAACCTTTGGGCCAATGAATGTTCAAAAAATGCCGACTCGGTTTCGAAGAAGCTTTTTGAGGCGCTGGTAGAGGACGAAGAAAGGCATTTCGACCAGTTCGACGTTGAAATGGAGAACCTGAAGAAGTTCGGCGACAACTACCTGGCCCTGCAATCGATCGAAAGAAGCAAGAATATGGGTAACCAATAAACAGTCAGTACTGTTTATCACCATCACAAGAACCATCGAAGGCGGAAACGGCAATGCTATTGCCCGTTTATACCGCTTCCGGCCTTGATGATATTTTATTACCCACGCATACCGGCAGGCACCGGCTGGCATTCATTGTGTGCCTGCAGTGCATCAATCCAATGCATATTGCCAGGCCATTCACCACCGGATCAGCACGAACATTTTTTCGGTTTAAATTTGTCGTGCTAAATCATTCAAGAAAACATTATGAGAAAAATCGCCAATATTGAGCTCTCTTATTTAAGTTTCAGCGATTACCAGGAGTTGAAACAGGCCATGATCGAATCATATCCCGGCATGCCGAACACATACTGGAAGGAACATCACATCAGGTCATTGATTGATCGTTTTCCCGAAGGGCAGGTTGTTCTGAAAGTAAACGGCCTGATAGCCGGCTGTGCCTTGTCGATCATTGTGGATTATGAGCAATTCAGCGACCAGCACACCTACAGGGAGATCACGGGCGAATACACCTTCAGGACACATACGGACCAGGGGGATCTGCTATACGGTATCGACATCTTTATCAAACCCGAGTTTCGCGGGATGCGTTTGGGCAGGCGTCTGTACGACTACCGCAAAGAGTTGTGCGAACGTCTGAACCTCAAAGGGATCGCCTTTGGCGGAAGAATACCCAATTACCATATGTACGTTGAAAAGTTGTCGCCAAAGGAATACATCGGTCAGGTCAGGGAAAAGAAAATACAAGATCCTGTATTGAATTTCCAGATGTCGAACGATTTTTATCCGGCCAAGGTGTTGAAGGGTTATCTTGAAGGCGATGATGCATCGAACGAATATGCCGTTTTGCTGAAATGGAACAACATATACTATGAAAAGCCGAGCAAGCGGCCGGTCACAACCAAGAAAGTTGTCAGGATCGGTTTGATACAATGGCAGATGCGTCAATACAAAAGCCTTGACGAACTGATGCAGCAGGCCGAGTATTTCATTGATGCAGTATCGGGTTACCGCAGCGACTTTGCCATGTTCCCCGAATTTTTCAACGCCCCGCTCATGGCCGAGAACAACCATATGTCGGAACCGGAAGCCATCCGTGAGCTGGCCAGGCATACACCGGCCATTACCAGCCGTTTTTCGGAGATGGCGATATCATACAACATTAACATCATCACCGGCAGCATGCCTGAGGTCAGGGAGCAGCAATTGTACAATGTTGGTTTTGTGTGCAAAAGGGACGGAAAGATTGACAAATATGAGAAATTGCACATCACCCCTGATGAAACCCGGGTCTGGGGGCTGCAGGGCGGCGAACATCTGCGGGTTTTCGACACGGATTGCGGCAAGATCGGCGTATTGATCTGTTACGATGCGGAATTCCCCGAACTCTCCCGTTTGCTTGCCGATGAGGGCATGGATATTCTTTTCATCCCGTTCCTTACCGATACGCAGAACGGTTACTCGAGAATCAGGAACTGCGCCCAGGCGCGCGCCATCGAAAACGAATGCTATGTAGCCATTGCCGGTTGCGTGGGCAATTTGCCCAATGTACACAACATGGACATTCAGTTTGCACAGTCGATGGTGATGACACCCTGCGATTTTGCCTTTCCCACCAACGGCATCAAGGCCGAAGCCACCCCGAATACGGAAATGATCCTGATAGCGGATGTCGACATCGACCTGCTCAGGGAACTGAACCAGTTTGGAAGTGTCAGAAATCTCAGGGACAGGAGAAAAGACATTTACGAACTTCGCAGGTTCATAAACGGGCAGCCGTAGCACAAAGAGCCGGTCACACGCAGAACGTTTCCCTTTTCCGGCTCCTGTTCTCACCCGCCCCTCAGTACCGGAAACAAAATGAGCCGGGGATGATGCCCACCCTGAAGGTATCCGCGGGCATGCCATCGGGCCGGAAGCGGTATACGATGCCGGCCTGCACGAAGTCAATGGCGTCGGCAACATAGATATCGGAGTTTGCCGGATCGATCCCCAGACCGTAAAACCCTCCGGATGATTGGTTGCCGTAAGGGCTTTCGATAAAGACCTCCGGGCTCCCGGAAGAGTTGATAACAAAACGGAACACATGCCTGTTCAGGAAATACAGGGTGTCGCCCCCGCCGGTGATGCCCAGTTCCGAGGGCATGTCGTCAAGCCCCATCAGATAGCTTTCCTCCACTTCATATGTATCTGCATTGATCCGCAGCAGGGCGGCCCGTTCATGGGCAAAGGGGTTTCCCTCAAACCCGCCGTCGCTGAGCACCCAGAGGCTGCCATGGCGGTCGGCCACCATCGACTGCGGCTGTGCCGGCACCAGGATGCTGTCGACCACCCGGTCAAGCTCACTGTCGATCACCAGCACCTTGTTATCGAAACTCCAGCAATTGGTAAAGACAAAACGGCCGTGCTGCAGCATCTGTTCGGTAGGATGCTGATAAAAACCAGGGAAATTGTTGTTCACGTCTATGCCGGCGGTGATCAGTTGCAATTCAGGGTCAACCACCGAAACAGCGCGGGCATAGAGGTCAGACACATAGGCTTTTTTATCGTTCACAAAATGAAGGTAACGGGGAGAGGTGAAGCCCGTGATCTTGCCTTTCAGCTCAAAGCTGCGGATATCGATCACATAGATCCTGCCGCTGCCGTTCAGCACCACATACCCCAGGCTGTCGCGGATCTCCATAGATATCGCCACATCGCCCAGGGGCATGCCGTTGGCATTGAAAAACACATCGTTGTAAACCTGTCGGTTTTTGATGTCATAATATGACAGCGAAGCATTCTCAAACATAAAGTTGCCCTCGTTTATGATGAAAACCCCTGACGGAGACTGCCCGTATGGCTGCGGGCCCTTCTTCCACAATTCATCGTCTTTCATGCAGGCAGTCAGCAGCAGGGGCAGGAAAAGCAGAAACAGTTTTTTCATCATGGTATCCCCTTCAGTATCTGATCATGAGTGTAAGCAAATAATTCCTGCCCGGCATGGGACGGTACAATACCGTATGGTAAGTTTCGTCGAACAGGTTGTAAACCGTGAACTCCACGGCCATGTCAAGTTTTTTCACCCGGAATGATTTCCCTGCCAGCAGGTCGTTCATAAAATACGGGTACAGCCAATCGCGCCGCGAAAAATCATTGCCGGAAGTGGTAAACCTTTCACTGTAGCTGTTATGCCGGTATGTGGCATAGAACCCGTGCCATGAAAGGTTCAGCATCAGGTTTCCCGAATGCCGGGGAACATACACAAGCTGTTTTCCGTAGGATTCATCACCCCAAACGCGCGGGTCGCCGAAATTCCTCGAATCGGTACAGGCATAGGTAGCGGCCACCCGGTAGCCTACCTTTCCCAGGCTGCCCTGTACACGGATCTCCGCCTCCAGCCCTTTTGTCTCCACCAAACTGATATTCAAAGGTATCCAATAACCTTTGTAATCAGGCAACCAGATGATCCAGTCGCGGATGCGGCTATAAAAACCCGTTGCGCCGGCAAACAGCAAATGTGAACCAAACGAATGGGAATATTCCGTACCCAGCTCTGCGCTGTGTCCTTTTTCCGCTTGCAGATCAGGGTTTCCGCCGGGTTCCCAGTACAGGTCGTTGAGGGAAGGATAATGATAATTCCGCGCAATATGGGTCCTGACCACCCAGGCTTTACCCGGCAAAGGCCGGTAGTCGAGGCCTATGTATGGCACCGGGGCGACGGCCCGGAAATCGATCAGGTCCTGGCGAAGCATGATATTGAGGTTCAGCCGGCCGAAAAAGCTTTTGCGCACAGCCACGAACAGGGAGTTGGCAATACGGTCCTTGTCGTAGCCCGCTCCGGCGACCGTATCGCGCGTTGCCACATGGTGGTAGTCGGCATCCAGGGATGCTTCGAGCGAAAGATCGCCGCGAAAGTGATAGTCGAATGACAGCTTGTTCAGAAAGCTGTTTTGTTTTCCGGTGGAATAGATGACCGGCACCTCACCCAGCCCGCCCACATGGTTTTTCAGCCAATAGTTGAGCTTTTTGCCCGTGTAGCCTGTCCGCAGCGTCATGCGGTGTTTCCTTCCGTGGCTTTTCCAGTCGAGGCTCAGCCTGTTGTCGAGGTCTGTTTGCCGGTTGAGGTTTGAATGATCGGGTCCCTCATAGCTTGTGGCCCGGGGGATGGTGCGTTCGGCCTCCTGTATCCACCACCTGGCGGAGACGACATGCCTGCCGCCTGCACGGTAGTAGAATTCCTGCAGCAGCCCGTAACGCTTAAAAGCGGCATTGCTGTTGGTGTCGACGGGGTTGGTGACCGCCCCCGTCACCGGGTCGATCTCAGCAATTCCGCGGTTTACAAAAGTGTAATCGTTGGCCGAATAATTATGATATATCCTTGTTTTCGACTGTATCCGGCTGTTGCCCGCCTGAACCTGCAAAAATTCGTCGAATGTCCGGTAACTTCCGATGCCCTGCAAGTACTTTACACCGAAAGTGTTCTCCCAGTCGACCGTATTTCCGATGTTAATGCTTCCGCCCATGCCCCCGCTCCCTTCGCCAAGGGAGGCGGCCCCGAATTTCAGTTCCACTTCGTCGAGCAGGTAAACCGGGATGAGTGAAAAGTCGACCATGCCGTTCATGGGCGAGTTTATCTCCATGCCGTTCCATCTCACTGTTGTATGCGATGGTGCCGTACCCCGGAAGGAGGCTGTTGCCAGCGCCCCCCTTCCCAGGCTTTTGATGAACACGGGTGTATTTTCCGACAGCAGGTCGGCCAGATCCAGGTGGGCGCCCCTGATGATGACCAGGGTGTCGATGCTGCTTCTCTTCATCCCCGCCGACTGTTTTTCGAACATCCGGTCGCCCGTTATCTCAACGGTTTTCAGCAGGAATACCGAATCCTCAACCGGCTGTGCATGTGCCGGCAACAGCAGGCATGCCAGTATGCAGAAGAATATGATGCGGGCGGATGGCATATCAGTGTTTCACGAGTTTGAACGAATGGCTTTGTCTGCCGTATACTGCCCGAAGCAGATATAATCCCGGCTTCAGTCCCGAGATATCGATGCCCTTGTGTTTATCCTGCACCGATATTTCGAGTTGCAGCATGCCGTTGCTGTTGAAGAACTGCACCCGCATGCCCGCCAGGCCGTCAATGAAGACGTGTCGGGTCGCCGGATTCGGATATACCTTCACAGCAGCAATGCCAGGAGCCCCCATAACCTTTGCCGGCAGCTCCACCACCGTTGAGGCAGTGGCAAAAACATCCGGATTTCCGGCCAGCGCCGCTTGTATTTCGAGGTTTCCCGAAGCGCTGACCGTGAGCAGCCCGTCTGCACTGACCGTTGCTTCTTCCATGTTGGTCGCCCAGGCGATGTCCGCAGCGGGCATCAGCCTGCCCATGCTGAAAGCGTATGCCTCGAGCTGCAGTTGCGTGGTATCTAATCTGGGAGGGATGTCTTTGATCACCACCATTTCTGTCATCCCGCCGATGCTGCTGTCGGGGGCCACTGCCACCGCACCCGTGATCTCCGTTGAGATCTCGCCCAGCCATCCCATGCCGGCCAGCATGCCTGTTTGCACCCTCACAAAATGGATCTTGTCAAGATCAGCATAATTGCCTGAAGCGTCGATGGCCCAGCCGATATCAAAGGCATCGCCTCCGGCGTTTTCCACTTCCCTGGTATAGGGGTTATCGGGTATGGTATAGGGAGCCGTGCCACGCGGCCGGTTGTCGGCATAGCCGAATGCCCTTGGAAGCGACATCACCATGGCGGGGTTTGACAGGTCGATCCCGCCGCTGATGCGGGTTCCCGTTAACAGGTATTCCACGGGGTGGATGGAAGGAAAAGAATCGGCCAGCGGATAATAGGGCTGGGTGTGCATGGCATTGGCATGGATGAAGCCCGAGCCGCCATCCTTGTCTGTCCAGGGGACATCCGTTGCAGTGTTCCCGCCCGGATTATAATAGCTGACCGAAAAATCACGCCGTGTGCAGGAAAACCAGTGGTCGCTTCCGGCCAGTTCGTACCAGGTGTCGTCGGGCAGGCCGTTTTCATTTTCATCTTTCATCACCGAAACGATGCCGGGTTCCGACAGGCCCGGAAGGGGATTTCCGAATATGGTAAAGTCAACGCCATAGGGGTTATGCGGGTGGTTGACAACCGGCGTCGCGAAGCGGAACACCACATAGCCCCCGAAGGCGCCAAGGCTCAGCGAGCCGTTTACCCCGCCCGGCAGGGACTGCGCCGATGCCGGCACTCCCCACGGAAGGGCGTTGATATGCTGGCCGGGTGCCGGGCGGTATTCCAGCACTTCTGCTATATATTGAGCAAAAGGACGATGGATGAGCGCCAGGAAAAACAGGCATGTAAGCAGTATCCTTCTGATCACTGCCGCTTTACCGGATGATGAGCTTTTGCACTGCAAGGTCGTGGCCATGATAGATTTTGATTATGTAAACGCCCGCCGGCAGGTTGCCAACATCGATGCCGCTGCCGGTGCGGTAGTTTTCGTTATAAAAAACCCGTTCACCATTCATATTGAAAATGCCAATACCGGCAACGGCTATTCCCGGTGCATCAAGCCTGAAAAGGCCGGATGCGGGGTTGGGGTATACCGACCATGGCATGGCAGCCCCGCCCATATCCCCAATGCCGGCACTGGCGGGTACAACATGCAGGTTGTCGATACAAAAATAAGCAGGCGTGTTCATGCCAAACATTCCCGTATCGCTTGATGCAAGCATGAACGCAAGGCTGTCGACCTTTCCCAGCCCGCTGAGTTCTATCCATTCCCAGCCTTTTACAATATAGTCATCCTCATGATTGGAAAAACGGTAATCGGCCAGGAAGAATTCAACCGTTTCCGTTTGATTTCCATCCAGGTAACCCCATATGATCAGCTTGAAGTAGTCGGGGTCATACCCGCTCTCCCCCCCGAACTTTTTCGAGAAATCATCACCATATTCCATGGCCAGCGCGGCATAGGTGGTGTTGGTCGCATACAGTCCCCTGACCAGGTGCGGCATTGAATCGGCAAAATGAAGCGGGACTGCCATCATCTCCATGGTCACGAAATCGGTAGGGACGTATGCCAGGGCATAGTTTCTGCCTCCCGAAGCCAGGGTGTCGTAGCCGGCGGCCGTGATGGCACTGTACTGGTTTATCCAGCCGGCGGTGCTGTCGTCGGCCATATTTGAACAGGCCCAGAAAATCCACGACTGCCAGTCGGGATCGTAGTTGTTGGGGAAATATGCCAGTCCCGACAGGAAGCCTCCTGTCATGTCGGAGCCGTTCCACCAGGAATTCGCCTCCAGCGGCAGGTTCTCAAAATCGGAGACCACGTCATCCTCCGGCCAGGTTTGGGCATTCAGCAGCCCGGTGCCGAATGCCGCGGCAAGCAAAAGAGCGTAAACATTTTTCATGTCGTTTGAATTAAGTTAATAAAAAATGTTTGATTTTGCAGCAGACGATGCCCATTACGGACCGTGGAAGTATCGTTTGACAAGCATCCTGTTCTCCGCAGGCTGCAAAATCGTGTTAACACTGGCAGGTTTTCTGACTTACTCCCCTTTTCAACGCCTTCCCATCCTATTCGGGCAGACAGTGACATCATGTTGAAAAGCATTGAAGATCACAGCAGCGGGAACTGTTGCCGGTTTGCACGGCATTCCCTCTTGGCCCCGTCATCGACGGGACACCAATGTCATCACAAATATACAAAGATTCACAGCGCGGCTTGTTTTTTTTGTAATTTTTTGCCGGGGCGAAGGCAAATTTTATCAGCCCGGGGATGCAATCCGAAAAATATTGTAAATTGCAGGCAGGCAAATCCAAACAACATTGCTATGATGAACGGGGGTTTCACTTCTCTTGACTATATTATTTTCGGGCTGTACGCGATTGTCATCCTTTCGGTCGGCCTGTGGGTATCGCGTGGCAAAAAAGGCGTAAAAAAGACGGCGCAGGATTATTTTCTGGCCGGAAAGAGCTTACCATGGTGGGCCATCGGTGCCTCGTTGATCGCGGCGAACATTTCGGCGGAGCAGATGATCGGCATGTCGGGTTCGGGCATGGCACTGGGTCTGGCCATTGCCTCCTACGAGTGGATGGCTGCGCTCACCCTGATCATCGTTGGCAAGTATTTTCTTCCCATCTTTATCGAAAAAGGGCTGTATACCATCCCCGAATTCATAGAAAAACGCTTCAGCACACATCTTAAGACCATTCTGGCTGTATTCTGGATCGCCCTGTTCATCTTCGTGAACCTCACTTCCGTGCTTTTTTTGGGTGGCAAGGCCCTTGACACCATCCTGGGTCAGGGCGACGGCAGCATGATCTTTCCGGCCATCGTGGCGCTGGCATTGTTTGCAGCGGCCTATTCGCTTTACGGCGGGCTGGCGGCCGTGGCCTGGACGGATGTGATACAGGTGGCCCTGCTGGTGATCGGCGGGCTGATCACCACGGTGATCGCCCTGGGGCATGTCACCCCCGACGGCGGCATACTCAACGGGCTGAACCATGTTTATGATACGGCCGGAGACAAGTTTCACATGATCCTGAAAAAGGGAAACCCCGAGTTCATGAACCTGCCGGGCATTGCCGTGCTGATCGGCGGCATGTGGATCGCCAACCTCTATTACTGGGGTTTCAACCAGTACATCATCCAGCGGACCCTGGCCGCCAAAAGCCTGCGTGAGGCGCAGCGGGGCATTGTCTTTGCCGCCTTCCTCAAGCTGCTCATCCCCCTCTTCGTGGTAATACCCGGCATCATTGCCTTTGTGATGTTCTCGGAACCTTCCGGAACAGCCTACATTGAGGGTGCCCGGGAGGCCTTCATCAGGGCCGACGGCGGCATGAACTACGATAAAGCCTATCCCTGGCTTATCAGCACCTTTATCCCGGCCGGGCTCAAAGGGCTCGTGGTAGCGGCACTGGCCGCGGCCATCGTATCCTCACTCGCCAGCATGGTGAATTCCACCTCCACCATCTTCACCATGGACATCTACAAGCCCTACCTGGCGAAGAAGGACGGGAAGAACAGGGAAGTGGCCGTTGGCCGTATCGCTGCCGGCATCGCCCTTCTTATCGCCATTTTCATGGCCCCTGCACTGGGAAACATCGAGCAGGCATTCCAGTATATTCAGGAATATACCGGTGTGGTAAGCCCGGGCATCCTGGCAGTGTTCATGATGGGGCTGTTCTATAAAAAGGCTACCAACAAGGGGGCCATCGCCGGCGTGATCGCCTCCATCCCTGCAGCCCTGGCGCTGAAGGTGCCGGCGCTGGAATTGCCGTGGATGGATCAGATGCTCTATACCTTCCTCATCACCATGGTGGTGATCGTGTTCGTGAGCCTGTCGACCAACAAACTGGCCGACGACCCGAAAGGCATCGTGGTGACCAATACCACCTTTAAAACGGGAAAGGCCTTCAACATCGCCGCCTATGCCATCTGCATCATCCTGGTGGCACTGTACGCCATGTTCTGGTAAGCCCCCGCCGGCGGGAATCTCCTGCCTGAAATCCCTCCCCCGGTCGCCCGGGGTCGGGATGACATTTTCGAATATCATGCATTTGTTCAATCACCCTGCTCTCCCCCGGTCGCCCGGGGTCGGGATGACATTTTCGAATATCATGCATTTGTTCAATCACCCTGCTCTCCCCCGGTCGCCCGGGGTCGGGATAACATTTTCGAATATCATGCATTTGTTCAATCCCCCTGCTCTCCTGCTGGCGCGCGTTTCCGAACGCGTGCAACTGTTTTCTCGTCTCCTGGCGAGATCATTACTTTATTAAAACTCAATTATCTCCCCAGTTCGGCAAGGAATGATGCAGATCCTGATCCGCTGATTGAGATCATCCGGGAAAGCAAACAAATGATCACGTATTAAATTGCGCGTTTGGAAACGCGCTGACATTTGCAATCGTCAGAGACGCGCGCCGGCGGGTTTGTCACTTTGTTTGCAAACCACACATTAAAGTTATAAATTAGCTGTTAAACATTTCGCTGACGTTAAACAAACTATATTTGACCAAAAAGATTGCATGGTAAAGTATTCCTTATTTTATTTATATTTTTAAGAGCATCAAACAAACCAAATTGATCAGACCTAATCCATCATCACTTATAACCTATGCTTTCATCATTTATATGATGCTTTCATCAATTCCCGGATCGGGAATGTGTGCCGAAAGAAGTGCCCCGTCAGTTTCATTGGATAGCCTGGAGCTT
Source organism: uncultured Bacteroidales bacterium (assembly GCA_964531985.1). GTDB lineage: Bacteria > Bacteroidota > Bacteroidia > Bacteroidales > B18-G4 > B18-G4. Next base: position 14,043 of record CAZHFC010000038.1, on the reverse strand, counting down.
TTATTGCATGACCTCCGTGAAGAACAGAGACCTGACTTGCTTATCAGGATTTCGCAATCACTGGAGGACAAAAACCTGATCAAAGCCTTTGATTGCTCGCAAAGTGCCCTGAATATTGCACTTCAATTGGATAATACCAAAGAAATCCTGGAATGTAATCTTCAAATTGCCAGGATAAGGATTTTGCAGGATTCACTGAATGAGGCGCGGGATTTCCTAAAAAAAATAATCTCCTATCCTGAAGAAATTTCTGAAAATGATACAGTTTATGATGATTTTAAACTTATAAAGGCTAAAGCTGAATTTTTGAATGCCCTTCTGTGTTTTTACAATTCCCCCGATTCAGTCAAAAAGGCCATACTCAACGTGCAAAATGCATTGTTCTATCTTAAAAATAACAATGAGAGGCTGTACCTCGCATATTCCTATCTAATGCTGGGCAATCTTTACTTTTACCTTGAATTGTATCAGCAGGGGCTGGACTTCTATGAAAAATCACTTTCGATTATAAATCTGCATAATTTCGGTCAGAATAAGCATTTATTTTTTCACAAGCTATTCTGCCTTTTAAATGAAAACCCAAAACCACACAGCACAAGCCTGAGTTGTCATATCAGCCCCTCCCACACCAAGACTGATTTGATTACCTCATTGTATATCAAACTCGGGCATGCAAACAGCAGGATATGCGCCTACACCAAAGCAAAGGATTATTTTGACAAAGCCGCGGAAATTGCTGTGTTGACGCATAATTTCGATGCCCAGATTTGCATACTATCGAAGATTGGCAGCATGTATTTGGAAATGGAAGATTATGCAAAGGCAAAAGATTTTTTTGAACGTGCCCTGGAGATTTCCACCAAACGAAAATCAGAAGTTTTGATGTATAGCAACGCAATCCAACTTGCCAGACTTTATCGACAGACAAAAGACTTTTGCCGTGCTCTTGATTACTTAAAAGTTGCGGATACTTTCGGGGCTTCACCGGTTCCTTTTAATTTAAAACTGGCATATACACTGGAAAAGGGGAAAATATTTTTCGAGCAGGGGAATTACGGAGAGGCCGTTGCCTGTTTTAAGCAATATTATGATTCATGCCTTGCAATCAATGCGATTCCCTATTTATACGAATTAAGTTATCAAATATACAGGGCACAGGATTCGATGGGAAATTACCAGGATGCCATCCTTTCCTACAAGCAGTGCAGAAGATTCAATGATACCTTACGCGCGATGGATGATAAAATCCTTTTGAATGTGACGGAACTCAACCTTGACATCGACAGGGTGGAATCTGAAATGGACATCCTGGAAAAAAACATGATTCTGAAAAATATTGAAGTGAAGAGAAAGCGGATAATCGCTGTTTCATCTGCAACAGGATTCACTGTAATGATCATTTTTACCATTCTCATATTTCTTATTCACAGACGAAAAAGAAATGCATATGATCAGTTGATGGAGAAAAACCTTGCAATCATCAAAGAGCATTCAAAACAGCTTTCAACGAAGAATAAAATAACGGAATCAAACAGCCTGGATACTCAAAAATCGAATGATCTCCTGACCCGCTTAAATAAACTCGTGGATGACCAAAAAATATTTTTAGACCCGAATATTTCGCTTAAAAAGCTGGCCAATAAGCTTAATACAAACTCCACTTATTTGTCGCGCCTCATCAACCATAACTATCAAACAAACTTTACAGGTTTTATTAATGAATACCGGATAAAAGAAGCTCAAAAACTGATGACAGAGAAAACCGGTCAGTATTTATCCATTGAAGGGATCGCCATGAAAGTGGGATTCAGGTCAAAATCAGTCTTCAACCCCGCGTTTAAAAAACATACAGGAGTCACGCCATCCTACTATATGAATTATATCAGAGAAGTGAAAACCAAAAAATGAAATGGAAACTTATTACCGGTTCAATGTGTTTACATGCTATTTTGGTATTGGCATTGATCCTGCAATCAAACCCTTTATCAGCACAAAACAAGCGAGAATTCAAGCATCAAGAGGACAGCCTGAGCAAGCTTTCGGGCTTTGCGGAGAATGAAATAAAACCCGGAATATTTATGGAGCTTTCAGAACTTTATTTCGATTCCAGTCTTAGCAAAAGCGATAGTTTCGCGCTCCTGGCCAATAACTGGGCTGAACATAACGAAAATCCATCTGACATCTTATTAAGTTTATATCAATTGGGCAAAGTAAGTTTTGCAAAAGATTCTTTGGAACAGTCTAAAGAATATTTTAATCAATTGATCAATAGCACGGATAATGAGAGGATCCTCAACAATAATCTCCTCAACAAAAGAGCGTATTCCTTTTATTATTTGGCACAAATTTATGAAAAGGATCACGACAGCACCCTGAAAGTCATCAAATGGATAAAACATGGTATGCGACTTGCAGAACAAAGCAAGGATTCAACATTGACGGGAATTCTGCTTAGATTTCTCGGACTGCAGTATATTAAGCTTGATCTCCGTGAGGAAGGAATAAATGAGATGAAACGTTCGATGAGGATATTTGAAAGCAAGATGGATGACGAAAACCTGGCAACAACCTATTCTTTACTGGGTTTTTATGCAAACAGCCCCCAAACACTTGAATACATTCACAAAGCAATTGAAGCATATTCCAGGACGGGAGATTCGCTGAAGCTGGCTTCTAATCTTATCAGTATGGCCTATGAAAGCCAAAGCATTATAGGGGTTGAAAAAACAGAATCCTATTATAAAATGGCATACGAAATATATAAACGCCATAATGACCCCAGGGGTCAAGCATATGCTTTATTTATTCTGAGTGGATTTTATGAGAATACAAACAGGCTGGAACTATGCTATAAAACAACCTTGAAGGCAATCGAATACAGCATGAAAAATGGTCAAACACTCTACCTGGCCCATTCACTGAAAAACATGGGATCATTTTGTAACATGCATGGTAACCGGGATTCAGCCTACTACTATTTCAGCATACTGGATACCGTTTCTCAAAAACTGGAAAGCAAGATTCCAAGAATCAGGTATTTCCTGGGATTGTCCAACACCCTGATACAAGACAACAGGCTGGATGCTGCAGAAGAAATGCTCAGGGAGGCCATGAAACTCCATCATCAAAGAAAGAACTTCTCATACAGATCAAGAGTCAATTGGTATATGTCGATGATATACGAAAGAAAAGGTGACTTTAAAAAACAATTAAAATACTACAAGCGATATAGTGAAGAAAGGGATTCGATGTTTAATGATGCCAGGAGGAAGAGCTATGCCAGGAATCAATTGAAATTTGAATTGAAAAGCATCGAAAATAAAATCAAAACACTACAGAAGGAAGAAGAGGTTAAGAACGCCAGGATCAAAAAAAACCAACAATTTGCTATGGTATCTGCTTTGGGAATTTTATTTGTTGGTCTGCTGGCAATCAACTTCATATACCAATATCGAAAAACCCGGGAGGCCTATCACAAGCTGATGGAGAAAAACCTTGCTCTCCTGGAAAGCAACAACAATAAAGGCCACCGGAATGACAAGCAATCGGGTCTGGATGCCAAAACCCTGGAGAAGATCAGGAAAAGGCTTAAGCAATATGTTATTGAAGATAAAGAATTTCTTAATCCGGAGATCAGCCTGGATTTCCTGGCAAGAAAAATTAAAACCAATTCAAGCTATTTGTCAAAGGCCATCAACCATACGTATGATTCCAACTTTACAAATTTTATCAATGAATTGAGGATCAAAGAGGTTCAGAAACTCATGCGACTACCGGATTACCAATATTACAGCATTGAAGGTTTTGCACAGGAAGTAGGCTTTAAAAGCAAGTCCGTATTCAATGCATCATTTAAAAAATACACAGGATTAACCCCTTCCTATTATATAAATTTCTTGCAGAAAAACCCTGATACAAGGCAATAATGTCTCAGAGATCCGCAAACATCTAAACAGGGTTTATCAATCTGCCTGTCAGCAATATAGATTTGTACAGATTTATGAATCCGAACGTGAAAAACTTGATTTTGGCATTTGGAAGGTTCTACATTTATCCTCACAAACCAAACAAATTCAATTTTTAACCAAAACAAAAAACATTATGAAAAAACTTAACATTTTACTGGGATTAACAGTAGCAGTATCCATTTTATTCCTTGCTGCCTGCAACGGAGGTGGAAGCAGCAGCGCAAGTTCACCTTCTGGAGTTGTTGAAGCTTATTATGATTCATTTCAATCGGGCGACTATGAAGGCATGCTCATGCTTTTTGAAGGCTCCGACAGCTACTCAGCCGACAATATAAAAAAGAATGCGGAAATGCTTAAGATGGGAGCAGAAGCCCAGAAAAAGGCAAACGGAGGCATTAATAAATTCAGTGTCATTGAAGAAGACATCAATGACGCCGGAGATGCAGCAACCGTAAAAATAAAAACGGTATATAAGAACGGTAGTGAAGAGGATTCGGAAATGGAACTTGTAAAAATTGATGGTAAATGGAGGTTCAAGAAGTTGTTCTGATTAATCCGGGCAGGCTGATGTGGGATTTACCCGATCAGCCTGCATTATAAAAATTTAAATTATGCAAACGATAGAGATCAACAAAAACCAGAATTGCCGGATAAGATTTATCCGCAGGCTCTTTGCACCATCCTTTTCATGGCGAATTGTGCACAGGATGATGTTTTTACTGTTGATGATCACGGCATACGCCAATATCAGCGCACAGGAAGGTACAAGCCGGAGCCCGATCAGTATCATTGGACCATCTTGTGTTTGCAGGCCCTTTGTCGGAGAAAATGACCCCGAAAAGATTCAAGTGGAGTTTTACGCCGTGGGAGGTGAGGATGCAATAGCTTTTCAATGGAGTATTGACAACAAAGAGATCGGCCTGCTATCTTCAAAAGATAATCCGGCCAAGTGTACGCTTATCTTATCAGATGATCCTTATGGTGAAACAGAAATCCACATCCGGGCATCACAATCTGTTGGAGGGAAGATGCAAAGCGCCACACATACTTTGTTCATAGAGGGAGGGTATTATTATTTCTATCCCGATTGTTCAAACCTTTATGAAAAGGGCCTGATCAGCAAAGAAGAATATGAGCAGTGCGATGAGGAAGAATGGGAATGTCAGGAAATGCTATTCGCTTCTCCCTGCAATTATATCATCGATGTTGAATTCAAGGAGGAAGCATTGTTTGAATTGCTATTCAGTAATTCAGAACTGGCAGATCCTGAAAGCAGGCTTCGTCTGGAGCCCATTATGAAGCTGTATAAGATGCTGAATGAAAATGGCCAGCCTTATCGGCATGATGACAAAATCCAACTTAGAGACTTTGTGAAACCCTTTCCTTGCATGGAAAGATGGGCCTCTATTACCGCAAGCAGCGAAACCGAAGCAACAGATTACGAGTGTCCCCTGGCATACGAAACAAACATTTCAGCAAAAGATTTTGCCAAAGAGTTTATAAAATTGTTTTATACCAGGCATACCTGCTTCCTGCAAGCAGGTATGGGACCGGAGGCCTATGAGAACTTACCGGAATCCAGCCGGCAACAATCATTACAAATGCTTGAACTGCTGACTCATAAAGCAAATACCCAATATGGCGGGTTTAATAAAATTCTTGAAATACGCCAGGTCGCAACCCAATCAGGTACTTATCATTTTGAAATACTGGTGGAGTATAATAGCGGAAAAACCGAAGAATTCGAAGAAGTATTGATCTCAAAGAAAGGGGAGTACTGGAGGGGTGAAATGAGCCTGAGGCCCATGTAAAAATTATCTGGGAATTCTTCAAAAGAAATGAAATTATCAATAATTAAAATCAAATCAATAAAAAAATAAAAAAAAACAAAGCTTATGAAAAAGTATGTACTTATCGGACTCAGCTTGTTAATGCTCCTGGGATTTTCTGTCTCCAAGGCAAGTAATCCTGATAACAACAAAATCAATGTGCAGGTTACAAAAGCTGAAAGAAATGGCAAAGAAGTGATCATCCACTTCAAAATCAAGAATCAGGGCGATCCGGTCGATATCAGTGAACGGGATCAAAAAGATGGCCATTATATCATTGATATGAAGGGGAAAAAATACTACCCCATGAAAGTTAGTCTTGATAACCAGAAGTCAAGCAGGCTGGTTGCAAAAAGATCCACAATGCTGGAAAAAAACAAAGAGATGAGCGGGAAAGCAATTTACCATATTCCCGAAGACATTAATAATTTTAAAACGGTACGCATTTCCAGCAAAGACAAGTATGCTGCCGAATTTAAAAACATTAAAACAGACAAGGCCGCGCCTCCTAAAAGAAAGCCGAACGCCAGATCTTCAAGTCTGATTAAATCAAATTAATAATTTTTCCCAAACCAATTAGAATCAAAATGGAAAAGAGAGAAACAATTATATCGGTAACCTTCATTTTATCAGGTTCCCTCTTACAGATGTTCAATGGAATTGGCAATGGATGGATTTCCACCCTGACAGCCATTTTCGGATTGATACTTTTCTTCATGGGCCTGAATAAACTCAAAAACGGTGTTGACGAAAAAGGACGTGCTGCCGTAAAAATATTGATCATATCTGCCATCGTGGGTATCATCGGGCTTGTCCTGGACCTGATACCACTGGTTGGCATAGTGGCTTCGATCGTATTCATCGCTGCCTTCATCATTCAACTGATTGGAATTATAAAATTGAAGAACTCCGAGAGCATTGGCAAAAGTGGCAAAAGCGGGGTAATCCTGCTCCTTGTTGCCATGATCCTGGCCATTGCACAAAGTATTTTCGGTTTTGTTCCCCTGGCCGGCGGTATTATTGCCGGAATTATTTCATTCGCTGCCCTGATCCTGGTCTTTTTCGGGTGGCTGAAAGTCCAGGATGGTATTATCATCCATAACACCTGATCCAAACCAAATTAATAAGTAAAACGGCTGTTTACGGGTAAGCAGCCGTTTTTTTATATCCTTTCTTAAAGAATGCTAATCCGGCTTACAAAAAAGATACAAATTTTGCCCAATATTTGATTATATGAAGATTATTAGAATACTGGGGAAGACCATTTTGTGGGTACTTGCGATTGTGATCATACTGCTGCTGATCCCCTACCTCTTTTGCCCATGCTGGTGCGCGTCAGCCGGGATTGTTTTTTTGTTCGCCACGAATACACGAATACCGGACTATTCTTTTGTGCATAACGGCTTGTGTTTTTTGCTACTACGAAGATCTGAAAATGCTTTTTCCATTCATGCATTCGTGGCTGTTTTTTTCATGGATACTCAGTGAATGATACGCTCCTGCTGGCGCGCGTTTCCGAACGCGTGCAACTGATTTCTCGTCTCCTGACGAGATCATTACTTTATATCAAACTCAATTATCTCTTCAGTTCGGCAAGGAATGATGCAGATCCTGATCCGCTGATTGAGATCATCCGGGAAAGCAAACAAATGATCACGTATTAAATTGCGCGTTTGGAAACGCGCTGACATTTGCAATCGTCAGAGACGCGCGCCGGCGGGGGAAAGCAGGGGTCGTTAAACATTTAACCGCTCAAGGCGTTTAAAGGCTATGAAAATTCTCTTAACAGGCGTTACCGGATATATCGGGCGGAGGCTACTTCCCGTCCTCCTTGCCGACGGCCACGAGGTACTGTGTGTTGTCCGCGATGAAAAGCGCTTCGACATATCCCCCTACGCAGGGATGCCGATTTCGGTTGCAGAGGTTAACTTTCTTGATCCCCCGAGCCTTTCCAACATACCCGACAATATTGACGCGGCCTATTACCTGATCCATTCCATGTCGGCATCCGTTGATAGTTTTGAGGAATTGGAGAAAAAATGCGCCATGAATTTCCGTAACCGGATCAATGAAACACAGGTTAAACAGGTAATCTACCTCAGCGGAATCGTAAACGAATCCAGGCTTTCCGACCACCTCAGATCACGAAAGGGTGTGGAAGACATTCTTACGTCAGGCCGGTTCAGCCTTACCACCCTCAGGGCAGGTATCATCGTGGGATCCGGCAGCGCTTCTTTCGAAATCATCCGCGACCTGGTAGAAAAGCTACCCGTGATGGTCGCACCCAAATGGGTAAATACCCGCTCGCAGCCCATTGCCATCAGCAATGTCCTGCAATTTCTCAGAGGAGTGCTGGGAATGGAGGAGGCTTATGGAAACACTTATGACATCGGCGGACCGGAGATACTCACCTACAAGCAGATGCTGCTGCGATTTGCTGAAATACGCAAGTTGAGGCGCCACATTCTAAATGTGCCTGTAATGACCCCAAGGCTTTCATCGTACTGGCTGTATTTTGTCACCTCAACATCTTACAAGTTAGCCATCAACCTCGTCGACAGTATGAAAGTGGAGATCATTTGCCGCAGCAACGACCTGCACGAAAAGCTTAACATCACATTACTCACCTATGAAGAAGCTGTCAGGCAAGCGTTTACTGTGATCGGACAGCAGGAAGTACTCTCGAGCTGGACAGATGCCCAGACCGGACACGCCCTTGAAAGCGGGTTAAGCAGATTGCTGGTTGTTCCCACATACGGATGCTTCAGGGATGAACGCAGTTGCGCGGTGAAGGATGAGTGCAAAACACTTGACAGGATATGGTCAATCGGAGGTGATAACGGATGGTATTATGCCAACTGGCTATGGACGCTCAGGGGAGTAACCGACAAGCTGTTCGGAGGCGTGGGACTGCGGCGCGGCCGAAAGAACAGCACAACCATATCGGCAGGAGAAAGCCTCGACTTCTGGCGCGTGTTATATGCTTCGAGAAGCAATAAACGCCTGTTGCTCTATGCCGAGATGAAACTTCCGGGTGAGGCCTGGCTGGAGTTCCGGATCAGGGACAACAGCCTGTACCAGGTGGCTACTTTTCGCCCGCGTGGCTTATGGGGACGAATATACTGGTTTATGGTACTCCCTTTCCATCATATCATCTTCAGAGGAATGGTTAAACGAATAGCAGTGTAAAGTTATGGCAGTATACCAGTTCAGGAAGGAACAGTTCATCCCGGCAGGGATCGATGAGGTGTGGGATTTTATCTCCGCACCTGCAAACCTCAAAAAGATCACTCCCCCACACATGGGCTTCGACATCACCTCCGGTGAGCTGCCGGAAAAGATGTACCCGGGGATGATCATCACCTACAGGGTGAAACCCCTGGCGGGCATCAGCATGAAGTGGGTGACCGAGATCACGCACGTTTCGGAAAGATCCTATTTTGTCGATGAGCAGCGCGTGGGCCCCTACGCCATGTGGCACCACGAACACCACATCGAAGCGGTTGAAGGCGGGGTGATGATGAGGGATGTCATCACTTACAGGCCTCCGCTGGGTTTCCTTGGCGTCCTGGCCAACCGCCTGTTCATCAGGAAGCAGCTCGACGGCATCTTCGAATACCGCAGGAAGGCTTTGGAAAATATATACCCCCCGCTGGCGCGAATCTCCTGATTCGGGCCCTGGAGTTGCTTGTCCCCTGCTGGCGAGCGTTTGCCTAAAAGGGAAAAAGGACGCGTGATACCATACGCCGGGGTTTTCCTCAGTCGCTTCGCTCCTTCGGAATGACAGAGGGCTTGCGCAAAAGGGAAAAAGGGCGAGGAAGAGCGGCTGTACAAGATCATTGGACAGCAGAAAGTAGAGATTGATTTTTTAAAAAAAAGCCTTGTCGTGAGCCAGAATGCTGCCCAGCGCAAGCAGCATATTGACAAGGCAACCTCACTGAGCGTTGTAAAGCAATGTGAACTGCTGGAGGTTCACCGGAGCGGTTTGTATTACCAGCCGATACCGGAGACGGCCTTTAATCTGGAACTGATGCAGGTTATTGATGAGAAGCACATGCTACATCCCTGGCTGGGTGTTCCCAGGATGACTCAGTGGTTACGCAGGGACAAGGACTATATGGTTAACCACAAGCGCCAGCGCAGTAAAAAGTGCTGGTCGAAGTTATCCCGAGGAGTATAGCGACGAGGGATATACGGGCTGGTTGCTAGAAACTGGCCACCTGTTTCTGGACTCATGCATGCGGCAACCGGCATACGTTAGTTGATATGCCTCAGCCCTTATTCCTGAATACACAGGCAACTCCCGCTCCTTTTCCCCTGTCTTCCCATTGAATTATATTATTGTGTATATTTACTCAGCAATAAAAACAATGACCATGAAAAAAATCCTCCTTCCCTCCCTGGCCCTTTTGTTATCAGTTCTATGCGTTGCCCAGGGTGAATGGACCCTCATCCATCCCTACCCCACCGTGAACAACCTCATCGATGCCCACTTCATATCGGATAATGAAGGATGGGTGGTCGGATACGGCGGCACCATTCTATATACGGCAGACGGGGGCGTGAACTGGGAGCTGCAGCACAGCCAGGATGGCGAATCCCTCTGGAGCATATTCTTTATAGACGACCAGGAGGGATGGGCCTGCGGCTGGAGCGAGATCTATCATACCGGCGACGGTGGACAAAACTGGGAACAACAGGCCCATCCCTCCTGCCTGGGCGACCTCACCGACGTGTATTTCATCAACCCCGATACGGGCTGGATCGTGGGCACCTACAAGATCGTGCTGAAGACGACCGATGGCGGCAAGAACTGGACCAAGATCATGAACAACATCTATCAGGAAGGCTGCTTCAAACGGGTCGAATTCTATGACCACCTGCACGGCTGCGCCGTGGGTGATCACATGACCGCCTACCCCCACGAAGGCTTTGCCATGGTCACCGACGACGGCGGCCTCACCTGGACAGAGACCACCCCGGAAGGCTGTGCCTGGTTAACAGATGTCACCTACTACAACGACATGTGCGTGTGGGCCTGCGGATACGACGGCGGCCTCTACCGCTCACTGGACGGGGGGTATACCTGGTTTGATGAATTCGAAGGGCAAGGCTCCTTCCAGGATATCCATTTTTTCGATAAGGATGCGGGCATGGCACTGGAGGGACACTACGCCAGGCTTACCTTTGACGGGGGCGACACCTGGGACTCACTGGTATTGATGGGCAATTATTATGATTACTACCGCGCATTCATGAGCTGGGAACCCTTTAAAGGCGTTGCCGTCGGCGGCGATGGAGTGATGAGCAAAACCCTCGATAGCTGCCAGACCTGGCAAAGCATGCATGGCGGCCTGCGCCTCTACTTCGGGCAGATAGGTTTCTTCGACAGCTACAACGGCTATGCACTGGGATGGGAGTACAGCAACACTTCTCTTGTCAGCACCGCGGATGGCGGCCATACATGGCAATACGACACCCTCGTCGAAAACGGCCCCTTTTCGATCATGTACCTCGCCGGACAGCAATGCTACCTCCTGAACCAGGATTCATTGCTCCTCATGAAAACCATGGATGCCGCACAAAGCTGGGAGATGACCGGCGTACCCGAACCCATCTCCTATTATTCCGACATGTTCTTTGTAAATGAAAATACCGGCTTCCTGTGCGGGGGCGACGGGTACTTCTTACGCACGGAGAACGGCGGGACAGACTGGACCGATCTCTCACCGGGAAATGATATGGCGCTCCGGAACCTTCACTTTGTGGATGAGGACAATGGCTGGATGATCGACTATGATGGCAAGAATATCCTGCATACCACGGATGGGGGCGAAAACTGGACAGAGACACAGCTGGGCAGCGGCATCATCTACCAGCCTGAGGATATATTTTTCCTGGATGCCGCTACGGGATTCCTGAACACCGATGATGGCCTGTTTTACAAAAGTACCGATGGCGGAGCCACCTGGGAGGTCATTTACGGCTTCCCCACAGGTTCTTACTCCTCCATATATTTTGCCGATGAAAACGAGGGATGGTTCCTGTCAGCAAGGGTCCATCATACCCTCGACGGAGGCGCCACCTGGGACGAGGGACAGTATTTCGGCCTGCATGCTCGGGCAATGTTCTTTCTGGATGAGGACAAAGGATGGATCAGCGGGACAGATGGTCTTGTGGTTCGCTATGACGGTACCGTGGGCATCAGCGGTCCTGAAAGAAATGCGGTCCATGTCAGGATCTTTCCCAATCCTGCCCGTGATGTGATTCAGTTGGAAAATATTGAAGGCGCCTCCGGGAATTGTGAGATTCTGATATATAATATTGAAGGACAAATTGTCCTTCAGCAGGTCCCTGCCGTAACATCCGGCATGATCACACTGGATGTTTCATCATTGGCTCCGGGAACATATTTACTTAAACTGAAAGGCGCTCCGGAGCTTCTGGGGAGCAAGTTTATGAAATACTAGCTCCAGGCTACTGCCAGCTTGTCCCGCTAGCGCGCGTCTACATTTATTAATACCATTTTTAATAAATTTAAACCCTGCTGGCGCGCGTTTCCGAACGCGTGCAACTGTTTTCTCGTCTCCTGACGAGATCATTACTTTATATCAAACTCAATTATCTCTTCAGTTCGGCAAGGAATGATGCAGATCCTGATCCGCTGATTGAAATCACCAGGGAAAGCAAACAAATGATCACGTATTAAATTGCGGGTTTGGAAACGCGCTGACAGATGCACGCGTCAGCCGGGATTGTTTTTTTGTTCGCCACGAATACACGAATACCGGACTATTCTTTTGTGCATAACGGCTTGTGTTTTTTGCTACTACGAAGATCTGAAAATGCTTATTCCATTCGTGCATTCGTGGCTGTTTTTTCCATGGATACTCAGTGAATGATACACTCCCAGGCAAACCCGCTAAAATTGTTTCATAAGAAGGGCCTGGCAGAACCGGCAGAAACTAAAAAACAACATCTCCCCTGAATAAGCAAAATTATTTCAACTCCCAGGATTTTTCAAGACCTGGTTGGTAGAAGGGTTACGATTATCTGACATATTCAGCCTCCACCATGTGGGGGAGGTTTGGAGGAAGCTTGTCGGGAGACAAGCTGTATTCAGGCACGAATAAGGAGATTCGCGCCAGCGGGGACTTAATCTTGGAACAATAGTATCACTCTTTCAAATATCTCGAAATCCTATTTAGCGAAGTTTTAAGTAAATGCTTTTCATACTCTCCAATACTACTTTCTGCGAATAAAACATTCAGCTCTTTAAATATCATATGTGACTCCTCGGTTGTTAAGTAAAAGTTATCAATCTTGCCATTACATTTTACTACCTCAACTTTAAGCGTCCCCCAGGAATTTTCAAAATTAGACTCAGAAGTCTCAGCATTAAGGCTATAAATTTTGAGCGCAATTTGATTTAATTGATGATCTTCAACTATTAATTTATAATCGTTATGACTAATATCTACATCATGCTTAGCTAAGAAAAGTGATGGGAAATATTTGTCAGTGTATCCATAACTCTGAATGATAATTTTTTCATAGCAATTACAAGAAATAATAAACTGTGAAAGTATTAGAAATATAGCGACATTTTTCATCATTGTATTAGTTAGGTAAAGAGTTTAAATGAAAATTGGATGGGTTGTTAATTAGCATAGGATTAAGCTTTATTGTTTTTCCAGATTGGTCGATACTAAACCCCCACTTTACGGTTGCAATTCTGTGATAATTACCACTACCATCCATACCCACAACTGATACCTCTGCTATCCAACTTACGCCGCTAAACCTTCCCCTTTTTGGCCTATCGAAGATTTGTAAATCGGACTGTCTGTGGCCTATATGCTTTCCAACTTCAGCATCGTCATAATAAAATGGGGGACTATTTTCTGTATCTATATAAGGAGAAGTTTTGTTAGGATCCGGATTAGTTGTTTCAATAGTTTGGACCCATCGGAAGTCAGAATACCCAGTTCCTTCATCATAATATAGTAATTCAATTATAGCTCCACCAGCATCACCTTCTGAAATGCTCTCATCTCTGGTAAGTACAAGTCCCTTCCCTAGTTTTTTAGGGAGGTGCTGCGCCAAATGATTAAACAACATCGTATACGCCCCCGTAATTGCCCCATTGGCAAATTTACCACCCCCAAGGGCTTCGGCTGTGCCGCCAATGGCAGCCCCAACAGCTGTAGATCCGGCAAAAGAAAGCTTAGCTCCTCCTACAGCTG
>CAZHFC010000037.1:0-36802 GCA_964531985.1 uncultured Bacteroidales bacterium | reverse complement strand
GGCGGTGGGCTGCTTCTGTATGTCGAGGGTCATGTTGTCGGATGCATCACCGGCGCAGGGAGCGATGGCCGTGGCGGTGAGGGTGAGCACGACCGATCCGCCGGCGATGTCTCCGGCACCGGGCGTATAGGTAGCCCCTGCCAGGGTGGCGTCATCGAAGGTTCCGTCGCCGGCTGTTGTCCAGAGCACCGACTGCTGGTTCGTGGCCGAGCCCGAGAGGGTGTAGGAACTGCCTTCGCATACATCCCCGTCGGCACCGGCATTGGCGGTGGGCTGCTTCTGTATGTCGAGGGTCATGTTGTCGGATGCATCACCGGCGCAGGGAGCGATGGCCGTGGCGGTGAGGGTGAGCACGACCGATCCGCCGGCGATGTCTCCGGCACCGGGCGTATAGGTAGCCCCTGCCAGGGTGGCGTCATCGAAGGTTCCGTCGCCGGCTGTTGTCCAGAGCACCGACTGCTGGTTCGTGGCCGAGCCCGAGAGGGTGTAGGAACTGCCTTCACAGACGTCCCCGTCGGCACCGGCATCGGCGGTGGGCTGCTTCTGTATGTCGAGGGTCATGTTGTCGGATGCATCACCGGCGCAGGGAGCGATGGCCGTGGCGGTAAGGGTAAGCACGACCGATCCGGCAGCGATGTCTCCGGCACCGGGCGTATAGGTGGCCCCTGCCAGGGTGGCATCATCGAAGGTTCCGTCGCCGGCTGTTGTCCAGAGCACCGACTGCTGGTTCGTGGCCGAGCCCGAGAGGGTGTAGGAACTGCCTTCACAGACGTCCCCGTCGGCACCGGCATCGGCGGTGGGCTGCTTCTGTATGTCGAGGGTCATGTTGTCGGATGCATCGCCGGCGCAGGGAGCGATGGCCGTGGCGGTAAGGGTGAGCACGACCGATCCGGCAGCGATGTCTCCGGCACCGGGCGTATAGGTGGCCCCTGCCAGGGTGGCATCATCGAAGGTTCCGTCGCCGGCGGTTGTCCAGAGCACCGACTGCTGGTTCGTGGCCGAGCCCGAGAGGGTGTAGGAACTGCCTTCGCATACATCCCCGTCGGCACCGGCATTGGCGGTGGGCTGCTTCTGTATGTCGAGGGTCATGTTGTCGGATGCATCACCGGCGCAGGGAGCGATGGCCGTGGCGGTGATGGTGAGCACGACCGACCCGGCGGCGATGTCTCCGGCACCGGGCGTGTAGGTGGCCCCGGGCAGGGTGGCGTCATCGAAGGTTCCGTCGCCGGCGGTTGTCCAGAGCACCGACTGCTGGTTCGTGGCCGAGCCCGAGAGGGTGTAGGAACTGCCTTCGCATACATCCCCGTCGGCACCGGCATTGGCGGTGGGCTGCTTCTGTATGTCGAGGGTCATGTTGTCGGATGCATCACCGGCGCAGGGAGCGATGGCCGTGGCGGTGAGGGTGAGCACGACCGATCCGCCGGCGATGTCTCCGGCACCGGGCGTATAGGTAGCCCCTGCCAGGGTGGCGTCATCGAAGGTCCCGTCGCCGGCGGTTGTCCAGAGCACCGACTGCTGGTTGGTGGCACTGCCCGAAAGGGTGTAGGAACTGCCTTCACAGACGTCCCCGTCGGCACCGGCATTGGCGGTGGGCTGCTTCTGTATGTCGAGGGTCATGTTGTCGGATGCATCGCCGGCGCAGGGAGCGATGGCCGTGGCGGTGAGGGTGAGCACGACCGACCCGTTGGCGATGTCGCCCGTTCCGGGCGTATAGGTGGCCCCGGTCAGGGTGGCGTCATCGAAGCTGCCGTCGCCGGCGGTTGTCCAGAGCACCGACTGCTGGTTGGTGGCACTGCCCGAAAGGGTGTAGGAACTGCCTTCACAGACGTCCCCGTCGGCACCGGCATCGGCGGTGGGCTGCTTCTGTATGTCGAGGGTCATGTTGTCGGATGCATCACCGGCGCAGGGAGCGATGGCCGTGGCGGTGAGGGTGAGCACGACCGATCCGCCGGCGATGTCGCCGGAACCGGGCATATAGGTGGCCCCGGGCAGGGTGGCGTCATCGAAGGTTCCGTCGCCGGCTGTTGTCCAGAGTACCGACTGCTGGTTCGTGGCCGAGCCCGAAAGGGTATGGGAACTGCCTTCGCAAATTTCGGCATCGGCTCCGGCATTGGCCGAGGGAAGATCCTGTATGGTCAGGACAATGTCATCGTCGGCATGGTCGGTGCAGGGTGCAATGGCATAGGCTGTGATGGTCAGGGTAACGGAGCCGCCAGCCAGATCGCCTGTCCCCGGTGTATAAGTGGCCGTTAACGAAGCGGCATTATCGAAGGTTCCGTCGCCTGCGGTGGTCCATAAAACCGACGACTGGTTTGTTGCCGTGGCGGAGAGGCTGTAGGAAGCATTCTCGCATACTGCATCATCGGAACCGGCATCAACTGTCGGACTGGTAATTCCTGAAAGCGCAGGAACTGCCGTACCCAGTGAAGTAAAAACTTCATCATACCCCGGTGTATATGTAACCGATACACAAACGATCTCTGTATTTTCGCTGCTGTCCCAGAACCTGTACAGGATGGTGTTCCCGGCGGTAAAGCCGTCTTTTTCAGGTGTGAGCGGGTCATCGGTGCTTGCAACGACAGCAAGGGGTGTAGCTCCGATCGGGCCGGTCAGAACCACCGAACCGACACATATTTCATTACTGCCGTCAATGTCGAAAATACCGATCTCATCGCCGGCACCCAGGTTAATTCCATCCAGGGTGGCTGCCGTAACAATGATGTTCATGGGTTGGTAAACACTTGAGTAAACCGGTACGAAATGTTGGGCGTTGAGGGCGGTCAGGGTGCAGAAAATCCCTGCCAGCAGAGCAGTAAAGTGTTTAATTTTCATTTTCCTAAGGGTTTTTCGTTTCAAAATGGTGTTTTATTTTTTTTTCAGGTGCTTTCAGGTCATTATCGGTTTCTTAAAAGCATATTCCGGAGCCTGCAAAATAAGCACTTTTGATGTTACTCAATTCCGCCCCGTAAAATATTTATCAAATGACGGATTGTTAATATCAATACACGATCATTTTGCGGGTTTCAGTAAAATGTGTATGGGTGCCGTGGACTTCAAGCCTGTAATAGTATATGCCGGCATCCATGATGTTCTTCCCGATGGTAACGGCATGCCTGCCGACGGGCTTATGGCCGTTTTCAAGCACGCGGACCAGGCGTCCCGAAACATCATACAGACTCAGGGTGATCATCGCATCTTCCGCCACGCCATAGGCTATGGTTGTGACATCGCCGCAGGGGTTCGGGTAGTTTTGCGCCAGGTAGTTGCCGGATCGCGTCCCGGGGCTGTCCATGCCAAGACTGCTGATCTTCAGGTCTGCACCAAATGTGCCAAGCCTGTTAAAAGTTTCGGTTCCGAAAAGATGTATAAGCGATACATTCTGATATTCTGTATCCTCACTCTTGTCCCAGTACCTGAAACCGATCATGTTGCCTTCTGAAAATCCGTCGATGGCCGGGGTGAGGGGGTCATCGGCCCTGGCAACGATCATGATATAAGGTTCCGAAGCATCTTCAATCCGGATGCTGCCAACCTCCGTCTCCCCGTCGAAAACTGCAATCTCGTCGCCTTCTTCCACCGTCATTCCGTCGGTTTGAATGTTGTTGATGAAGATATTCATAGGGAGGAATGGATTGGAAACCAGTGTGCTGAAATATTCGGTTTTGGGTATAGCCGGTGCATTGAAGGGTATGACGGCCTTTGACGGGGTGTTGATCGTCAGGGTGCAGTTGGCATTCACATTGATATGGTAACCTTCGCCGGGAAGGAAGTTGACAATGGTGTTGATCCATCCGATCCCGGTGATGTACTGGATCATCCCGCCCGATTCGTTCAGCACCTTCACAAGGTAACCGTTGTCGATCAGTGGCTGAAGCACGGTCATGGCATCCATTTGCTGATCGGCCGGGAATCCCATGATGTTCCACCCGCTGTTCAGCGGTATGTCGAAGGGCAGGGTCACGCCGCTGCCTTCGCAATCCAGGTTGTCGTTTCCGTTCAGATTGATATAATAACCTTCGGTATTGCCCATGTTCCCGATGGTGTTCATCCAGCCAAATCCGCTGATCTCCTGAACGAAACCACCGGCTTCATCACTGACTTTTACCAGTGAATTGTTGTCGATCAGGGGTTGTACAATGTCGATCATGTCTGTGGAAGCGGGCGTGACACAGAACGACATGATGTTCCAGCCCGTGGTAAGGATGATCTGCTGGTTCACGTTTGTGTTTTCAACCCCCGTGATCAGGATGTCGTCGACCATCCAGTAATAGCCCCAGGTGCCGGTGTAGTTCCATTTGAACATAACCGAGGATTGACCGGCCACCTGGGCGGTCATGTCCTGGCTGAAGATGGCTGCATTGGCGGATGTGGCTGTCCAGGTTTGGATGGTATTCCAGGCTGATCCGCCGTTGATGCTGTACGAAAGCGTGCCGGATGAGCCGCTGTATGCACGGTAGTAATGTTCAAAACTCAGGTTTACGGAGCTAAAGCCGGAGAAATCAAATTCAGGCGTAACAAGGTCGCTGTTCTGGCTGTTGCCATTTCCGTAAAGGTCACTGTCGAGGATGGCAAATCCGTTTGCTGCACTGCTTGCATTAAAGGGTCTTCCGCCGGGATTATTGAACTGCCATACCTGCCCGTTGCCCTGGTTATCGATGTTTTGCCAGCAATTCGGCAGGCCGCCTGCCGAAAAGTCTTGAGCATAAGGCAGGGTTGTGATGATCCCGCAACTGGTGGAAAAAGCAGTGCTGCTGCCATATCCGGTTCCTCCCGAGCTGATCGCATAGGCTTTGAAATAATAGGTGGTAGCCGGGTTCAGCCCGCTGATGCTTTCCGAAAAGGCCCCTGCAGTAACCAGGGGTGCGGTTTGTATCTGGCTTACGCCGGCTCCGCCGATAAAGGGGTTTGGCGTTGTACTGTATACAAATCCGCTTTCGGTAATGGTATTGCCAAAATCATTCAGTATCTCCCCGTTCAGGGTGGCCGTTGTTTCGGTGATGCTGGTGGCCGGGTCTGTCTGCACGGCCGGCGGGTTGCAACTTCCGGTCAGGGTGAGTGCGGCCGTGTAAGGCTTATGGTTGAGTTTTGATATTGTTAGCAACACAGCGGATCCCGAACCCGTGATCGTATAGTTGATCGTGCCGTTCCCGGAAGCGTCAAGCACTGTTTCGCCAATCAGCTCATTGTCGAATACCAGCGTTGCCAGGGCACCGGGCGTTGACCCCGTGATGCTGAAAGCGTTCAGGGCGCAGTCGATGGTGGAGGCATGCGTGGCTGTGATAATGTTGCTGTTGGGGTTTTCCGTCCAGATCTTCATGGCCGGGTCGCCGAAATAATGGAAAAGCTGGTACTGGTATTTGTGGTTCGTTGTTGTCCCGTTCCAGTTCTGCTCCATGGCATAGAGCCCCTGGTTTACCACATCTCCCATGGTGTAGATCTCGTTGCCCGCCCCGATGGTATAGTTGCTTCCCGTGCCGCCGCTGCCAAAAACGGGAAAAAGGCCCGGATCTGCCCAGATGGCATCGACCATCCCGATAGAAAGGGCATCGTTAAATCCGCTGTAGCTATAATAGGCGGCGGCCACCATGCCAACGGCTCCCTTGTTTTCCATCCTCAGGAATTTCTCGGCAAAGCAATTATCGAGCTGGAATTCGCCGGTATGGCAGTTGATGCTGAAAATCACCGGTAAAAGATCACCGTTGGACAGGCTGTTCATGGAAGTTGTGGTGTAATAGGGCCTGTGCCAGCCCGATCCCCCTACATAACCATGGTCCCTGTGGAAGACCATGAATTTTCCCGCGTCAATTTCAGCGGTGATCTGGCTGGATCCCCCCGACCAGTTGAAGGAAGTGCTGCGAAGCTCGGCAGGCAATAGCCCCCCGGTTGAATAGTAGGTGTTGTTGTAGCGTAAGCCTGTTACGCTGGCAGTTGTGTTCGTATAATAAACCCTGGCGGATGTATATCCGTAATTGTCCTGCAGGTGGTCGCGGATGTTTTCGCTGGTATGGCAAAAGCGCCTGTCGGCATAGCCGTTATTGTCGTCATCCTGGTATTGTGCACAATTCAGGATGTTGTCGTAAAATGAAGATGGTGTCGGTGGTGTTTTCTCGTAATTGATGATCTTGTTTACCACAACCTGGGCCTCGGCGGCGCTCGAAACCGATATGCGCCCGTGGGCCATGTCGGGGTGCCAGTCGGTGGCGCCGTCCATGCAGGCATAGTAAAGGTCTGTGGCAAAGTTGTCGCCATAATTCGGGTCCTGGTATATTTCGCCGGGTACTGCATAGGAACCCGTATGGTCGCCGATAATGACAAAATAGTCGGGCTTTGGCGTCCAGGCATGGTAACGCGTGTGGATTTCGGATTTGACCTGTGCGGCGGTCCATGATGCCTGTGCGACCACTTCGACCGAGTAGCCGAGCTGGCGTTTCCAGTTTGCCAGGTCGTTGGCTGCGGTGAGGTATTGGTTATGGGTGATGATGATGTATTCCTTTTCCCCGTTCTTTCCTTCCCTCCGGGTCATCCCGTCGGGGATATTGTCGGAATTGATCACGCTGCGCTTCAGTAAATTGGTAAAGTGCAATGAGTTGCCTTCGGAGATAGCACTGAATGGTGCTTCTGCACCGGGGTATTCGATCCGGTAGCTGATGCTGGTGTAAACCCTGACCCTGCCGCTCACCGGGTTGAACTGTACCGGCCTCATCTGCACCACGGCCAGCGGGTTGCCCCGCACCATCCTGACCTGTGTGATCTCAACGATGTTTTTTGGGAAAAACTCATCCTTTCCGTATACGGCTTCATCGATCTGAAACTCCGGTTCGGGCGCACCATCGGTATCACGGGCGGGTTCAAGGGCGGGGTGGATCATAAAACCATCATACTCGTGATAGTCGGCGCCGGTAATGATGATGCTGCCCGCAGTCCCCCGGGGCATGGCGATCACCTCGCTGCGTGCCGGAAGGGCGGGAGCCCCCACCTGGCCCATCTTGGCAAAGCCTTCTATGTGGAGGAAGTCGTAGTCTTTGCCGTTAACCACCACGCCCGATACCATCGCTCCGCTGAAGTTGAAGCCAACCTGGTAGTAGTCATCGCCTCCGTCAAGGGTTTCACGCTGGGGCAAGGTGTTCATGTGATCCTGCTGCTGCATGCCCGATGAAAAGGAAAGGTATCCTTTTCCCTCCTGGCCGGAGGAATGAAGTGAGAATGCCAGCAATAAAACGATCAGTAAGCTGCCTTTTAAAGATATCTTTTTCATGATTCCTGGTTTTTTATGCATGTTTTAATGCGCACAAACCGCGCTTTAACGCGTTTCGGAATTCACAGATCAGGTTTTCCGCTAATTTATAACTTTTTTCATGTTCAATGCTTCCGTAATTGATGAAAATATCTAAGTATATATACGTACTCTTTTTTACGGTTAGAAGTATGGTTTTTTTCAGATTTTCACAGTATATGCTTTATACTGTAAGCAGCCAGAAAAAGTTCCCGTTTTGGAAAAATGAATGGGATATCCTGATATTCGGGTTTTTCAACAGGGAAACCTGAAAAAAAAGCCGTAAAAGCCTTTTGCTGAATGGATGCCGGATTGTTAAAGGCTTCCCCCGCGGGCTTTTTTCAGGTTTTTGATAAAAGCCCTGTCGAGGAAACTGTTCTCGCCGATGCTGCAAAGCCTTTCATACATGGGAATGCTTACGGTAAATGCCAGGATGCCGGGGGGCAGGTACTGCCGCATGGCCATGTCGGTGGCACCGATGATGGCCTGGGGGATATCCGGGTTTTCAAACAACGGAAGCATTTGCATACAACCCGATCCAAAGGGTGCAATGACCGGCTCGGGGTCGCCGGGGCGACTGTGGTACTGCGCCCCGATCATGAGCACGCTTAGCTGGTCGGGGTTGACCAGGAAAGTGACGGTTTTCAGGAAAGGATACATGTCTTCCTTCAGGGGTCCGACAAACAGGAAGCCATGCCGGCTCCGGTAGCTTTTGGCCTGCCGGAGCCATTCGTCCATCAGGGTGTGGCCGGCCTTCAGCCCTTCCTCGTCTGCCAGAAATTCGATGTATTCCTGCCTGCTCCGGCTCGTTTTCCCGAACAACCATTTGCCGCATCCGCCGCAGCCATGGTTGTCTTCGCTGAGCTTGACGGTTTTTCCCCTGAGCCACGACTTGTAGTGGGCAAAGAAACAACCGTGCTTACCGGCTCCGGGGCTTACGGTCTTCCCGAAACCGGTACCGTCCGGTGCATCGTAAAGTCCGATCAGCGGTGTTTCAAGGTCCAGCTTTTTTATCAGCAGCTCAGGAGAATGTTTCATGGGCAGCCAGGTGTTCGTGAAGGTCAGTAAACCGGTTCAACATCCATGTTATAGAACATGAACGCCCACTGGTCGGCAACGCCTTCGATGATCTTCGATACCGGTGTACCTGCACCGTGTCCGGCCTTGCTTTCAATACGGATGAGCACGGGATTGGGCCCGGTATGATTTGCCTGTAAAGTGGCGATGTATTTGAAGGAATGGGCCGGCACCACCCTGTCGTCGTGGTCGGCTGTATAGACCAGGGTGGCAGGATAGTCCACGCCGCTCCGGATGTTATGCAGGGGCGAATAGGCCATCAGGTATGAGAACATGGTGCTGTCGTCCTCGCTCGTGCCGTAGTCGCTGGCCCATGCCCAGCCGATAGTAAACTTGTGGTACCTGAGCATGTCCATCACGCCTACCCGCGGGAAGGCAACCCCGAAGAGGTCGGGGCGTTGGTTGACGCAGGCACCCACCAGCAGTCCGCCGTTCGATCCGCCCATCACGGCAAGCTTTTCGGGCGATGTATATCCTTCCTCGATCAGGTATTCGGCGGCAGCGATAAAGTCGTCGAACACATTCTGTTTCTCCAGTTTTGTTCCTGCCAGATGCCAATCGTGACCGTATTCGCCGCCTCCCCGTATGTTGGCTACGGCATAAATGCCCCCGTTCTCGAGAAGGATCAGGTTGCTCGTGCTGAACGAAGGCGTGAGGCTGATACCGAAACCGCCATATGAATACAGCAGGGTGGGATTGTCCCCGTTGCGTTCGATGCCTTTTTTGTGAACAATGAACATGGGCACCGAGGTGCCGTCCTTGCTGGTGTAGAACACCTGCTCCGTTACATACTCATCGGCATTAAAATCAAGGCCGGATTCGAAGAAGACCTCGCTCTTGTTGGCTTCAATATCCAGTTTGTATATTGTGGCGGGTTGGGTGAATGAGGTAAAGGTGTAAAAGGCCGTATTGTCGTCGGCACGCCCCGAGAGTCCGCCGAAAGACCCGATGCCTGGCAATTCAAGCTCAGTGATAAGTTTGCCGGAAAGCTCATGTAAATAGACTTTTGAAGCTGCATCAGACATGTATGCGGTGATCAGCCGCCCGCCGGCGATGCTTGCCGACTCAAGCACATCATACTCCTGGGCGATCACCGTTTTTCTTTCCTTGCCGGGCTTGCCGGTGTCGTACATAAAAATCATTTTCATAGGGGCGTCCTCATTGGTGATCACCAGCAGCTTGTCGCCAACATTGCCGATCACCCCGTAATCATATTCAAAACCCTCTGCCAAAAGGGTAAAATCATTTTGCTTTTTCGAGAGGTCACGGTAATAGAGGGCATTACCTGTGGTCGACTCAACTTCATACATTAACAGGAATCTTTCGTCTTCCGTTGTGCCGACATAATAGTTTCTTCTGGGTTCATCAGGGTTTTCATACACCAGTATGTCTTCTTCCTGCGGTGTGCCGACCCTGTGGTAGTATACCTTATGATATTCGTTGATATTGCTTAGTTCTGAGCCTTCGCCGGGGGCATCGTAGCGGCTGTAATAAAAGCCGTCGTCCTTCCAGGAAATCCCCGAGAATTTCACCCAATTGATGTGATCATCGAGTATTTCACGCTTCTCCAGGTCCATCACAAAGATCTCCTGCCAGTCGCTGCCGGCACGGGCGATCAGGTATCCCATGTATTTGCCGTCTTTGGATATGTTCCAGCTGCTCAAAGCTACCGTGCCGTCGTCCGACAGGGTGTTGGGGTCGAGCAGAACCTCGGCTTCACCATCTTCACCCTTCATCACATACAGCACATCCTGGTTCTGCAAACCATCGTTCTTCCTGAAGTAATACAGGTCGCCCTTTTTATAGGGTGTTCTGTACCTGGGGTAATTCCAAAGTTCGTTCAGCCTTTCGATGATGGCGTCCCTGAAAGGAATGTCAGCCAGGTAGGCATTGGTGACTGCCGACTGCTCCTTTACCCATGCCATGGTCTCTTCCGCATTGTCGTCTTCAAGCCAGCGGTAGGGGTCGGGCACCGCGATGCCCCAGTATTCATCAACCTGGTTGGTAATTCGTGTTTCGGGATAGGTGAGTTTTTTGCTTCCCGTGTCGCAACTGCTGATCGTCATAATAATGATCACAATTAGAAATGGTGCAATGGTTTTTTTCATGGTGATGGTTGTTGTTTGATTAATAGGAATATTCCGGTTTTATTTTTGCCTGATGCGGCTGTAAAGTTAGATATTTTTAATATGCAGGGGCGATGAATCTGATAATTAATTGTCTTTTGCCGTTAACGGGCGGATCAGGGTTCCCGGCGGGTTAAAGATTGCCCGTCAGCATGAAGAGCATATATATGACATACAGGGCCAGGAAAATTCCCCCTTTTATCCGTGTCAGTTTCCTGATTACCGCGATATAGGAAAAGATCAGCAGGAGGAGACTGGCCAGGATATTCGTCAGCACGGAAATGTTCATGCCTTCGCTCAGGGGCAGGGGATAGATAACGGCACTCAGGCCCAGGATGAAGAAGATGTTGAAGATATTTGATCCCACGACGTTGCCCACGGCAAGTCCGACCCGGCCTTTTCGCACGGCGATCACCGATGTGAGGAGTTCGGGGATGGAGGTGCCGGGGCCTACGATGAAAAGCCCGATGGCATGGTCGCTGAGGCCGGCTGCACCGGCCATGCTGCCTGCGCCGCGCACGATGAGCTCGCCGCCTCCGACAAGCGCGGCCAGCCCGGCCAGGATGAAGAAAACGGCCCTTGGCAGCGGCATCTTTTTTGGCTGTGCCTCCACAGCGATCTCCGAGCGGTCGAGGTGGTAAAAGGTATAGTAAAGGAATATCCCGAACAGGGCGATGAACACCAGCCCGTCGGATGGCATGAGTGCCGACCGGCTAAGCCCGTCAAAGAACATGGTATTCCCGCAAATACCCAGAAGTACGGCTGCCAGCAGGTTCATGGGTATGTCGCGCGAAACGGTCAGCCGGTCTACGGGCAAAGGCCTGATCAATGCCACGATGCCAAGAATGACGAAGATGTTAAAAATGTTGCTGCCAAGGATGTTCCCGATGGCAAGGTCGGTGTTATGGTGGACGGAGGAAAATATGTTTACCGCGAATTCGGGCATGGAAGTGCCGAAAGCCACAACGGTCATGCCGATAACAAGGGATGAAACCCTGAGGCGGGCCGCGATGGAAGAGGCACCGTCTACAAGTATGTTGGCACCGGCAACGGCGGCTATGATCCCGCCGCCAAGAATGAGCAGGTCAAGGATGATGTCCATAATCCTTTTTTGCCGTAAACTTAAAAATATTTTACGAATACGCCTGCTTTAATGCCCGGCAGGGGTTTCCTTTTTCGGGTACTTTATCAGTGCCTTGTTTTTCCACCTCCCGGTGAGGTAATAGATGAAGGATAAAATGGCCCCGGTCAGCCAGGCCATGGGGATGCCCCACCAGATGCCTTCCACCCCCATATATTGTGAAAGAAAATAGCAGAGGGGGATCCTTACCAGCCAGAGGGCAATAAAGGTGATGAGCATGGGGATGAAGGTGTCGCCGGCACCGCGCATCACACCGCCTATGGTGAACATGGTGGTAAAGACGATGTAAAAGGGGCTTACAATGTAGAGGTATTCCCTGCCGGTGGCGATCACCTGGGGGTCGCTCGTAAACAGGCGCATGAGGGGCCCGGCCAGGATCAGCGCGATGAGCGTGATGCTTACTGCGAAAAGAGCTGACATCAGGGCGGTGGAAATGAAGCCTGTGCGGATCCGCTCAGGCTTGTTCGCACCCAGGTTCTGCCCCACGAAGGTCGATAAGGCTGCGGCAAAGTTCATGGCCGGCATGGCGGCAAAGGAGTCGATGCGGAATACCACCGCATAGGCTGCCACGGTATCGGTGCCGAAAGGGTTTACCAGCCAGTACATGACCATCATCCCGAGGGCCACAAAAGCCTGCTGCAACCCGATCGGCAACCCGATCCTTACATTGTGCCGGAAAAGTTTCCGGTCAAAAACCATTTTTCGCCACGAAAGGTTGATGATCGGATGGGTCCTGTTCAGATAGAATATGGCCGTGATGAAAGCCCCTCCCTGAGCAACAAGGGTGGCAACCGCAGCGCCTTCGATGCCCCATCCGAACCCGAGCACGAATAAAAAGTCGAGACCGATATTCATGATGGTGGCGATGATCATAAAATACAAGGGCGTGCGTGAATCGCCAAGCCCGCGAAGGATGGCGCTGGTGGCATTGAAACCGAAGAACAGCACCAGACCCGAAAGGTATATGGTCAGATAGCTGTCGGCCTGGGGCAAAACATCCGCCGGCAGCCCGATGAGCCTGAAAATATCGTTGCTGAAATAGATTCCGGCCAGGCTTACCGAAAGGGCGGCGAAAAAGATAAAAATGTAGAGGGTGTCGATGGCACGGCGAACACGCTCATAATCCCCCGCACCGAAATACTGGGAAATGATCACGGTAGACCCGATGGTGATGCCGATGATAAAGGATATGAGGGTGAAGATGATGGGAAAGGAAGCACCCACGGCCGCCAATGCCTCCTTGCCAATGTAGTTCCCCACGATGATGCTGTCAACCACATTGTAAAACTGCTGGAAAATATTTCCCAGCAACATGGGGGTGGCAAACTGGAAGATCAGCCTGCCCTCGCGGCCAACACTGAGATCCTTCATCATTCAGTCCCGTATTTGATCATCATCACAGTAAAAGAAGCGTCAAAGCTACAAAAAAAACAGCGGCCCCCTTTTATTCACGATCGTTTGACAATGCCCGTCCGCATCAACCATGGCCGGCCGGATGGATGCATGTTGGGAACATCACCTCCTCAAAATCTCCGGCCGAAACGAATGTGTGAAAGATCGGGAGCCGGAAAACAAAACTTCCATTATTTTTGTTTCCTGAAAAGCAATCTTCCCTTTCATGACCAACTTACGCGCGGCAATTCTGCTTTTGTCTTTCATCACCCTGATCTTTTTCCGGCAGGCAGGGGCACAGGGGAATTATCCAAAGGACTATTTCCGTTCACCGGTCGATTTTCCGATATACCTGTCGGGGACATTCGGTGAACTACGTGCCGGGCACTTTCATTCGGGCATTGATATTAAAACGGGTGGTGTTACGGGCAGGAAGATATACGCCGCGGGCAATGGCCATATCTCGAGGGTCAAGGTGTCGGCCACGGGCTTTGGCAAAACGCTTTATGTGACCCACCCGAACGGGTATGTTTCCGTTTACGCCCACCTCGACCGCTTCCATGGCCCCATAGCAGACTACGTGAAGGAGATGCACTACAGGAAGGAATCCTTTGAAATGGATATTTTTCCCGACCATGGCGCCTACCCGGTAAAAAAGGGGGATATCATCGGCTATTCAGGGAATTCGGGAGGCTCAGCCGGCCCCCATCTTCATTTTGAGATACGGTTGGAAAGGACCCAGACACCCGTAAATCCGCTTTTCTTCGGATTCAGCGTGAAGGATTTTATCAGGCCTGAGATCAGTTGGCTCAAGGTGACCCCGGCCTGTGAAGGCTCGCTGGTCGACGGAAAGGCCGGCCCCGGGGTCTATCGCATCGATGGATGGGGCGAAAACCACCGGGTGAAAGGGAACGACACCATCAGGGTGGCAGGACCCTTCTCGCTGGCCCTGAACACCATCGATAAACTCAACGACGCCGCCAACAAAAATGGCGTGTATTCAGTATCACTCTATGCCAACGGCGAACGGGTGTATTTCCATGAAATGGAAAAGTTCGATTTTGTTGAAACCCGCTATATCAACAGCCTGATCGATTTTGCCGAATTTGTTGAAAACAAAAGGCATTACCAGCGCAGCGAGGTGGACCCCAACAACAGGCTGAGCATATACAGGGATGTGAAGAATAACGGCATACTGGAATTTCCTGAAGCAGGCATACAGCATCTCGAATATGTCGTAACCGATTTTGCCGGTAACATTTCCCGGCTGCCCATTGTCATTGAGAGTGAGAAAATGCCTGTACCTGACAAGCCCGGCACCACAACAGGCATCCTCTTTTCCGCCGGCGGCGAAAACCATTTCACGGCAGGGAACATTGAACTCAGCATGGGCGGTGCTTGTCTCTACCGCGACCTTTACTTCCGTTACGACACCCTTTCGATGGGCGATGGCATGTTCTCGCGCATTCACCGCCTGCATGACGAACTGACCCCTGTGCACACTTTTTTTCAGGTGCAGATAACCCCCGACAGTCTTCCCGCTCAGCCCGAAAAAATGCTGCTGGCGCGCATCAGCCGCGACGGTCAATACGTTCCATATGGTGGAAAATGGACCGGCACTTCCCTTACGGCAAGCATCCGTTCATTGGGCGATTATGTTATCCTGATCGATACGGTGCCCCCGGTCATCACAGCCGTAAATATTGAAAGCGGAAGGATCGGCGACGGAAGGAGGACCGTGAAAATAAAGATCAGGGATGAAATCTCAGGCATCAGGCATTACCGCGCCACCCTGAACGGTGCATGGCTGCTGATGGATTATGATGCCAAGAACGACCTGCTCACCTACGAGATCGATGACCGCCTCAGGAAAGGGGTAAACGTTTTCAGGCTGGAAGTGAGTGATCAGCGCGACAATGTCACGGTTTTCGAAAAAACCCTGCTGCGGCATTAGGGGGCTGCGCTTCTCAAAAGCATTACGGTACCCTGCATGTTTGTGTTTTCCTGTCTGTCGTCTGCGTTGGTCCCGCCGCTGCGCACGATCCATACATAAATGCCCTCCGGGCAGGGCTCTCCGCGAAAGTTCCCGTCCCAGCCATCTGCAATGCTGTTGCTCTCGAAGAGCAGGGTTCCCCAACGGTCGTAAATATACATTATGAATTCGGCAATGTTTTCCCCTTTTGCCATGAAGAGGTCGTTCCTGCCGTCGCCATCCGGTGTAAAGGCATTGGGGACAAAAAGTACCGGGTTGCAGTTCCGTGCTTCCACCACGACGGTATCGCTCATCTGCCCGCAGGGGTTTGATATCATGACCCAATATTCGCCGCTTTCTTCAATCCACAGCCTCGTGCCATTGCTCTGGTCGCTCCATTGGAAATGGTGGAACAGGCTGTCGATGCCCGGATCCAGCAGCTGATGATGCCCAAGGCAGATGATGGTGTCGTTCCCCAGGCTGAATTGCGGGGCTGTTATACCGGTCAGCAGGATGCTGTCGGAAAACGAACATCCGTAAGCATCGGTTACGCTGAGCCGGTATAGTCCGGCCGCATGGGCCCCCAGGATGGGGGAAACGCTTCCGTTGCTCCATTCATAATGCTCATAATCACCTGCCGGGATGATGTCGATGATCTGTCCAGGGCAGATTGCCGTATCGGGGGGCAAGAGGGGCATGGGTGCTTCGGAGACGGATAGCGTAAACTGCCCGTAAACCTCCGAACAGCCCGATTTGCCATGGTAAGAGTAAGTTCCTGCCTTGCTGATGGTACGCTTCGGGTTCGTTGTGCCATCCTCCCATTGCAAATCCAGCAGGTCACAGGTTTTGCCCAGGTCGAGGGTGATGGAATCGCCGGGGCATATGGTGGTGTCGGGCCCCAGGAGGATGAGCGGGTCAATGGCAATTACGTCAACATCATCAATGTAATAGGAGCTGAGCGATGATGTCCAGCTTGTGAAGGACTCGATACTGATCTCATCGTTTGTGAGAAAATTCCCGATGGTCAGGTATTTTTCCCCGCCGGCGGCGGTATATTCGCCGTATATCTCCACCCAGCCCGTTTTATTGTTGAGGATATGACCCGGCGCGTTGCGGATGTGCGGCCCCTGCGGCAATTCAATCACAGAGGTGCCGGGCTGCGACAGCGGCTCTGGTGTAAAATGCGCCCCCATGCCGTCGATGGCGAAGCGGCTGATGTCGGCACAGGAAACATAAAAGGACACCCTGTATCTTTGGCCTGCCTGCATGGTGCATCCCAGCTCCGTTTGGATGTACTCACGGTATGAACCCTGCGTGGAGTAATAGCAGATGATGTGGGCATAGGCATTGCCGGAGCGCGCCGCCTGTATGCCGAACTGGTTTTCAGGTACGCTGAAGTTTCCGTTATTGCAGGCATGAAGGTAATCGGTCGTGCCATTTCCGGGCGAGAGCCAATGAGTGCAGAGGCTGATCTGCCCCTGTCCGGAAGGGCAGCCGTTCATCATCTCAAACTCACAGTTTCGCACCAGGTTCTGGCTGCTGAGGGCAGGGGAGATCATCAACAGCAGGGAAGGTAAACATAATGTATATAGAAGGCGCCTCATCACTCCATCATTACGCAGGCAAAACTATGGATAAAAATTCCTGTATGCAACAACGATTCAGTTTCAGGCGGGTTTTGATCAGGCATCGGGATTTTTGCCGGGGGCGAAAACCAAATGTATTACAGATTCAGCAGGCTGGCTTCATAAAGGAAATAATCCGACAAGGCTTTGCGTGTATAATTGGTCAGCCGTTTGGTAAGGCCGATGGTTGACCCTTTCAGCCGGATGTATTGCTGTATGTCGTCCAGGCAGCGTTCGCGGAATCCGTCCTGCCGGAAGACCTTGTTGACCAGTCCGAGGGAATGGGCTTCCTGTACGCTGAAAGCATCCCTGAACTGTATCTCGAGGGCCCGGGAGTGGTGGATATACTGTGAAAGGAAAAAAGGCAGGGCGCCTGAGGGATGAAGCCCGTATTTGTTATGGGCCATCACGAAACGGGAACCTTCCGATGCATAGCGGATGTCCATCGATAAGGCCGCACCGATGAAAGGCGTCACAACGTCGCCATGGATGCCGCTGAAACACAATTTGCGGAATTCCGACAAAACCTTGATGATCTTATTCAGGATGTTGATCTCCCTGAAGCGGATGTTCTTTTCCGTAAACTCCGGAACCTGGGATTCACTTCCCGGTTCGGGCATTGCCATGATGGTATGAATGAAGCTGTCATATTCCTGTTCACCCAAAATCATGTGTTCATTCGTGATGAAAAGTGCCTTCACCGAAGTGTTCCCTTCGGCAGACCTGATGTAATCGATCAGGATGTTGCTTTCGTTGATGTCGGTGACAAGGCCAAAGATCCCCTTTTTCAGAAAGATCTCCGCCACCTGCTCGTGTACGGATGCCTCGAAGGTTTCCCTGCTGATGTTTTCGTTCATAAAAACAACTTTTAGCGGTTATAACAATACTTTTGCGGGTTGCCGCAAAAGGCACCTTAAATATATACATTTTTTTTTGAATTCCGGTTCCTTTATAAGAATTTCCTGCCGGCTTGCGGCGGGAATCCTTCAGTAAAACTAAAAAAAACCGGCGGCAGGAGGGCATGTGTCTTCAGGAAAAAGCATTCCCGCCCGGGGAAACTTTCCACAGGATGCGGCCGGCATATGATTGCCATAAATCTATCGTTCATTTTGCATATATTTGCTCCATGAAAGAGACCATCCTCATCCTCGATTTCGGTTCGCAGTATACCCAGCTCATTGCCAGGCGTATCAGGGAACTAAACGTTTACTGCGAGATACATCCCTATAACAATATCCCTGCCATCGACGGGCATGTGAAAGGCGTGATCCTTTCGGGCAGCCCCTATTCCGTCAGGGGCAAGGGCGTTCCCAACCCTGACCTGGGCGGAATACGCGGGCATGTGCCAGTGCTGGGGATCTGCTACGGGGCGCAACTGATGGCCTGGCAACAGGGAGGGGATGTGGCACCCTCGGAGGTCAGGGAATATGGCCGTGCAAACCTTGCATTCATACATGACAATAACGAACTGATGAAGGGCCTGAGCAAGGGCAGCCAGGTATGGATGTCGCATGGCGATACCATCCTCAAACTGCCGGACGGCTTTGATGTGATCGGCAGCACCCACGACGTGGAGGTGGCCGGATTCAGGGTTGAGGGCGAAAAGACTTATGGCATTCAGTTTCACCCCGAAGTATACCATTCAACGGAAGGATCGCTATTGCTGAAAAATTTCCTGGTGGATATCTGTGGTTGCTCCCGCTCATGGACACCCGATTCCTTTATCGAAACCAGCATTGCCGGGCTGCGCGAACGGCTGGGGAACGACAAGGTGGTACTGGGCCTGTCGGGAGGCGTCGACTCTTCGGTGGCCGCCATGTTGCTGCACAGGGCCATCGGAAAGAACCTCCATTGCATATTTGTCGATAACGGGCTGCTCCGCAAAAACGAGTATTCGAAGGTGCTGCAATCCTACCATGGAATGGGCCTGAACGTGACCGGTGTCGACGCCGCCGCGCGCTTTTATGCCGCTCTCGGGAATATTTCCGATCCCGAAGGAAAACGCAAGGCCATTGGAAAAACCTTTATCGAGGTCTTCGATGAAGAAGCGCATAAGATCAGGGACGTTGAATGGCTTGCCCAGGGAACCATATACCCCGACGTGATCGAGTCGGTGTCGGTAAACGGCCCGTCGGCCACCATCAAATCACACCATAACGTGGGTGGCCTCCCCGACTTCATGAAGCTGAAAATAATTGAACCGCTTAATTCGTTGTTTAAAGACGAAGTGAGAAAGATCGGCCGTGCGCTGGAAATGCCCCCGGATATCCTGAACAGGCACCCCTTCCCGGGGCCGGGACTGGGCATACGGATCATCGGCGAGATCACGGCGGAAAAGGTCAGGATATTGCAGGAAGTGGATGAAATATTTATCGAAGGGCTGAAAAGCAACGGGCTTTACGACGAAGTGTGGCAGGCACTGGCAGTCCTGCTCCCGGTGCAGTCGGTCGGCGTTATGGGCGATGAAAGGACATACGAGAATGTTGTGGTACTCAGGGCCGTTGGCTCAACCGACGGCATGACGGCCGACTGGTCGCACCTGCCCTATGACTTTCTCGCGAAAGTGTCGAACGACATCATCAACCGCGTCAAGGGCGTGAACAGGGTGGTTTACGACATCAGTTCCAAACCTCCTTCAACCATCGAGTGGGAATAATGTGCCGGGAATTCCGCCATGCCGGAACCGGCTATAATAATATCAAAAACAGGGATGAGTAAACAATGTGTCAAACTTTTCGTGTTCCTCCTGGCGGTTCTTATTTCTGCCGGACCGCTCCGTTCCCAGGAAGCGGTTAAGTCGGAAGTGATCGAGAACATACAGGGAAGGGAGTTTTATATCCATACCGTTGAGCAGGGCCAGACCCTGTATGCCCTCTCCAGGCTGTACGATGTGCCCGTTGATGAACTGATATTCGAGAATCCGGAGGCCGCGGAGGGCTTATCGGTGGGGCAGTTGCTCAGGATCCCTTTGGTAAGCAGGGATAAGGTCATAGCAGGTGAGCTCAGGGATTCGGATTTCAGGTTTATCTTCCACATCGTGAAACAGGGCGAAACACTCTATGCCATTGCAAGGATCTATGATATTCCCGTTGCCGATCTTAAAAGGGCAAATCCCGGATGGGCAGA
Organism: uncultured Bacteroidales bacterium; assembly: GCA_964531985.1. Classification (GTDB taxonomy): domain Bacteria; phylum Bacteroidota; class Bacteroidia; order Bacteroidales; family B18-G4; genus B18-G4. The sequence continues at coordinate 17,070 of CAZHFC010000037.1, read as the reverse complement.
GGGGCTGCGCCCGGGTCAGTACCTGAAAATACCGATGAAGGATCCCGGGATCCCGCAGCCCGGCCACGCCGAAAAGCCTGACGAATCAATGACCGGCAGGCATGTGGTCAAGGCCGGAGAAACCCTCTACAGCATCGCCAGAAAATACAAACTCAATATTCATGAGATCAGGGCCGCCAACCCCGAAGCCGGCAATTCGCTCAGCATCGGACAGGAAATAATCATCCCCGAGCCGGGTTACCTGGATGAAAAGATTGAAAGGGATGAACTGTTCTATGAACATGTGGTGTCGGGAAAGGAAACCCTCTATGGCATAGCGCGGAAATACCGTATCAGCATCGACAGCCTGGTGGCTTTCAATGACGGGCTTACAAAAAATATATTTCCCGGCGAGGTGATCCGGATCCCCGTTCGGGAAAAACCGCAGGATTTCATCACGCACCGCGTGGACGAACGGACGAGGCTGAAGAAGATCGCATCCAAGTATTCGGTCAGCGTGTCGGCCATGAAAGACGCGAACCCTTCGAAGGGGAACAGGGTTTCACCCGGCGATCTGCTGCGCATCCCGCTGGGCCCCGCCCCGGCTGAGAAGCCCGCCGGACTAAACCTGGTGGTGGTTGAAAAGCCTGATGACATTCCGCCCGGGATTGTTGTCAGCGACAGCACCCGCTGTTACGAGAAGATGTTCAGCCACCGGCAGGAAGTCAGGGTGGCCCTCATGATACCCTTGTACACAGAAGAGGTTGCCGAAAGCGATCAGCCCGAAAACAATTCGGCCACGGCAAGCGGCACATTCAGGCCATTCAGCTTTATTCAGTTTTATGAGGGTGTCCTCATGGCCCTGGATGAGCTTGAAGGGCAGGGTCTGAAGGTCAGGCTGTATGTTTACGACGTGGATGACAAGGTGTCGAAAACCATTGGTGTTTTGCAGCGTCCTGAGCTTACCGGGATGGACATGATCATCGGCCCCTTCTATAGCCGGAACTTTAAACTGGTTTCGAACTTTGCCGAGATGTTCGGGATCCCGATCGTTAATCCGCTTACGCGACGCAATGAAGTTCTTACGAACCCGTATGTGATAAAGGTTAAACCTTCCTACGAAGCACAGCCCGCCCTGCTGGCGGCTTTTGTCGAAAAATACTACCGCGGGGCCAACATCATCATGGTCAGAAACAACCATTATCAGTTTTCGGAGCAATCCGGCGAGATCAGGAAGCTGCTCGAGGAAGTGACCCCGCCGGGGATCAGGATATCCAATGCCGTTTTGCTTGAAAAAATCACGGAATATTCAGCCGCCGATACCACCCTGGCCCCCGGGCAGCTCTTCGGCAGTATCAAGGTTGAAAACAGGATGATCTATACCGATATCGTAAAAAATGCAGCCGCTGACAGCACCTTCTTCCCCAACGGGATATCGGAGGTGATATACAGCACCGACAGCATAGCCGGCGTGATCAGCAGGGCATCCGTGGCCCGTAAGAACCTGGTGCTGGTGCTCAGCAACAGCGAAGTGTTCGCCCCCGAAATACTCACCCGCCTCAACGACCTCAAGGACACTTTTGATATTACCGTGGTCGGCATGCCCGAGTGGGGGCTCATCAGTTCACTGGAAACGGATTACCTGCTCGATCTGAACGTGTATTTTTTCGCCGATTCATACTATGATTACGATGACCCGCGCGTAAAGGCATTTGTCGGGGACTTCAGGAGGCGCTTTCAGACAGAGCCCGGCCAATATGCCTTCGAAGGCTACGACCTGGCCAGCTATTTCCTGGGTGCCCTGATGCGCTTCGGGCCGGATTGCAGCAAGTGCCTTCCGTTCTACGAGGAGCAGCTCCTGAAAAGCCGGATGCGGATGTCGCAGGCCTATCCGGCAGGATACGAGAACCTTTACTGGAATATCTGCAGGTACCTGAATTACAAAATGATCAGGGTACCCGACCTTCAATAATTCTTAATATTAAACGAAAGGATAAACAATGAAGAACAAAACACTGCTGATCCTTATAATTGCAATGGCTTTGAGTTCCTGCAGCAGGGTTGAGATCCAATACTGGGAGAACGGTAATACAAAATCGGAATTGCCCTACCGGAACGGAAAACTCAACGGTACTGCCCGCTGGTATTATGAAGACGGCACCATTCAGCATGAGGTTCCCTATGTGGATGATAAGATAGACGGGAACAGCATACGCTATCACGACAACGGCCGGAAGGAGTCGGAGGAAGAATACGTCAACGATCTGCGCCATGGCAAAGCCGTGGAGTATACCTATTCGGGTCTCAGGATTGAACAGAAGCTATACCGCAACGACACCCTGCATGGCAAATATATCAAATGGTATGCGAACCGTGAAGTACACATCACCGGCGAGTTCGTCAACGGCCTTTTTTCTGGTATCTGGCTTTATTACGACGAAAACGGCACGCTGATCGGGGAGGGCCGTTATGAAGCCGGCCACGGGACCCAGCGGTTCTGGTATCCCGACGGATCCCTGCGCACGCGCGTCGACTATGTGAACAACCTCAGGCACGGCCCCGAAATCCATTATTATCCCGACGGGACGCCCGAAAAGATCGTGGAATATGACTACGGGGATATCGTGGTGCAGATGGCGCCGCCCTGAATGTTCGCCTGAGGGAAATCAGCCAGGGGAAAGGGGAAGCACTGCCGGCGGTAATTATTTCCGGACAGGCTGTTTTAAGGGGATAAGCGGCTGTTAAAAAAAACTTTTGATTTTCTTGGTTTTGTATTTTTAATACCCATACCTTTGCCCTGTTAATTAATTAACAATGTTATTAATTCACAAAAATCCGGATATAAATTTTTAAAACTTTCAGGAAATGGATCTAGAAAAAATCATGAATGACCTCGCGAAAAAGCATCCGGGAGAATCCGAATATCTCCAGGCTGTGCGGGAAGTATTGGAATCGATCGAGGAAACCGTTAACGAAAATCCTCATTTTGAAACGGCAGGGATCATTGACAGGCTGATCGAGCCTGACAGGATCTTTACTTTTAAGGTTTCATGGATGGGCGATGATGGAAAAACCAACGTTAACCTCGGGTACAGGGTGCAGTTCAACAACGCCATCGGGCCATATAAGGGCGGTCTCCGCTTTCACCCGAGCGTAAACCTCAGCATCCTGAAATTCCTGGGTTTTGAACAGATCTTCAAGAACAGCCTTACCACACTGCCCATGGGCGGTGCCAAGGGCGGATCCGACTTCGACCCGAAGGGGAAATCAGATGCGGAGATCATGCGTTTCTGCCAGGCATTCATGATGGAGATCTGGCAGAATATCGGTCCTGAAACAGATGTTCCCGCCGGAGACATCGGCGTTGGCGGTCGCGAGATCGGCTACATGTACGGGATGTACAAGAAACTGGCGCGTGAAAATACCGGCGTTCTGACCGGCAAGGGCGTGAACTGGGGCGGAAGCCTCATCAGGCCGGAAGCAACGGGCTTCGGCGCCGTCTACTTCACCAAGGAAATGCTTGCAACCAAAGGCGAAAGCCTCGAAGGCAAGATCGTTTGCATCTCGGGCTTCGGCAACGTGGCCTGGGGCGCAGCCCAGAAAGTGAATGAGCTGGGTGGCAAGGTGGTTACCCTCTCGGGCCCCGACGGCTATATCTACGACCCGGAAGGCGTATCGGGCGAAAAGATCGATTTCATGCTTGAGCTGCGCGCCTCTAACCAGGATATTGTCAAGCCTTATTCATATGAATTCCCCGAAGCGCAGTTCCACCAGGGCAAACGCCCCTGGGAGGTGAAGTGCGATGTAGCCATCCCCTGTGCCACACAGAATGAACTGAACAAGGAAGATGCCGAAAACCTGATCAAAAACGGCTGTATCTGCGTTGCGGAAGGTGCTAACATGCCTTCCACACCGGATGCCATCGAGATCTTCCTCGAAAACAAGATCCTCTTCGGTCCCGGAAAAGCAGTCAACGCCGGCGGCGTTTCCACCTCGGGACTCGAGATGTCGCAAAACTCCATGAAACTCAACTGGCCCGCACAGGAAGTTGATGAAAGGCTTCACCACATCATGGTCAGCATACATGAGGCCTGCGTTACACACGGACGCGAAGAAGACGGATATATCAACTACGTGAAAGGCGCCAACGTGGCCGGCTTCCTCAAGGTGGCCAATGCCATGCTCGACCAGGGACTGGTTTAATTTTCATTGTATTAAATAATGCGCGCCCGGGCTTTCAGATGAAAGTCCGGGCGCTTTGTTTTTTTTCGCTCGTTGAAATTACAGCAAGGGTTCCAGCTTTTCCGCCCAAAGCCGGTAACCGGCTTCCGACAAATGCCCGCCGTCTGTGGTATAGGCTTCCTTCATCTCTCCGTTTTCGAGAAAAGCCGGGTAAAGATCAAGGTAGCGGAGGCTGCGGCGCCGGCAATAGGCGCCAAGCTCCTTGTTGATGTGCCGTATGCGACGGTTCAGCAAATCGCCGGTGCCCAGCAGGGACTCATTCACGGGGAGCAGGCTCTGTACGAATAATTCAACCGATGTCGACTCCGTCTGTATCTCCTCAATGATCAGTTGCAGGTTCTCGATGATGTCGTCGCTGTCGAAGTCGTTGAAAACATCATTGATGCCGATCATGAGAAATATCTTGCTGCAGGGCCTGTCGAGGATGGCTTCCAGCCTTTCGAGCAGGCCGAAGGTGGTGTCGCCGGCAATGCCTTCGTTAACAATGGGTTTCCCGGGGAAAAACCTGCCGAGCTCAAACCACTCGGTGAGGCTGTCGCCCAAAAATACTATGCTGTTATGGTTCTGCATTCGCGTTTCGATTGGAGAGGGTTGCAAATATAGGAGGTTGACCGTTTAATTCCACAGTCCGGGAAGAGAATTTCCGCAATTTCCACAATTGCCTTTTCTGATGTTGTTTTGTATGACCCGGTAGCCTTTCCTTTCGATGGCCGTGGCTCCGCAATGCGGGCAGATCGTATTTTCGGCATCGCCCCCCGGCACATTTCCGATATACACATGGTCGATGCCCTCCGAACGGGCAATCGTCCTGGCCTTCTTCAGCGTTTCGTAAGGGGTGGCCGGCAGGTTCCTGAGCTTGTACATGGGGTGGAAGCGACTGAAATGCAGGGGGAAATGGCTGAATCCATTCGTTGCCAGCCAATGGCACATTTTTCTGACCATGTCCATGTCGTCAGTCCAGGTGGGCACCACCAGGTTGGTGATCTCCAGCCATACACCTTCGTCCCTGAGTATTTTCAGGCTGTTGAGAACAGGTTCGAGGGTTCCGGCATTCAGCATTTCATAGATATCGTTGTCGAAACTCTTGAGGTCGATATTGGCGGCATCGAGGTGCCTGGCAATCTCCTTCAGCGGCAAGGGGTTGATATAGCCGGCGCTGATGAATATGTTTTTAATGCCCCCCTGTCCGGCAATCCTGGCCGTGTCGAAGGTGTATTCATAAAAGGCAATGGGTTCGGTATAGGTATAGGAGATGGATGCACAACCGGCCCTGATGCATTCACGCAGCACGTCTTCCGGCATCAGGTCGTAGTTGCGTGCATCCAGGGGGCTGAGCTGTGAGATGTTCCAGTTCTGGCAGTTGAGGCAGGCCAGGTTGCAGCCCGCCGTGGCAATGGAGTAGCTGGTGCTGCCGGGCAGAAAATGATAAAGGGGCTTCTTTTCGATGGGGTCGATATGTACGGCACAGGGGTTGCCGTAGGCGATGGAGTATAACTTATTGTTCTTAACGGTACGCGTGCGGCAGTCGCCCGTTTCACCTTCCTTCAGATTGCAGGCATGCGGGCATAGCTTGCATTTGATGCCCCGCGGGGTATTGATATAATGCCGGGCTTCGGTGCTCCACTTCCACAGGCCGTCGTCGCCCCCGGCAGGAAAGCCCTGCATGCCTTCCAGCGCCCTGCCGGCCGCACGCAGGCCTGAGAAGCCTGCTGCCAGTCCGCAAGCGCCCAGCAGGGAGCATTTGATGAATTGTCTTTTCGATAAGCCCGAAGCCATGGTATCATGTTGTATGCCTCAAATATACAAAAAATGGCTTTCAAATCCGGAGATCCGGCGGCGATTTTACCGTATTTGCGCGGTGAACAGGGCGGATTGTCACCACCCCGGGAATCATGTTTTGAGCCTGTAAAGGATGACGATGGCCGTGAGCAGGTTCATGCCCGCCAGCAAAAAGCCCGTGGTGGTCATTCCCAGGACCGGGAAGATAAAGATTGCCGTGAGGAAGACGCCGAATGCCGACCCGGCCAGGTCGGCGCCGTAGGTGGCCGAAGCGGTGGAGGGGATGCTGCTTTTTCGCAATATGGTGGCCATCCTGTACTGTATGCCGGTGATGGAGGCAACCGCAAAGGTCAGCATCACCAGCAGTAAGGCCGGCAGCCAGGCGGGCAGGCCCTGCCATGCAAGCCCGGTAACGGCAAAAGGGAGGAGGCCGGCCACGGCCGCCAGCAGCAACTGTATCCATATGTAGTGTTTCTTTTCCTTTCCCGCCAGCCTGTGCAGGAACCCGGCCCCGAACGCGAGTCCCGCCATGAAGGCCATGATGATCAGACCGGCCATCTGGTAAATGTAACCGTACACCACCTGAAAGGCGATGAGCATGACGAATTCAACGGATGCAGCCGTGAAGCCGCCGGTGAACAGGCCCAGGTCGACCGGCTTCAGCCAGGGCAGAAAAAGCAACATCATCAGCAAGGGCACCAGGGCCACCGGCCAGAGGGGTATCCCCAGCATGCCCAGCCACTGCCTGATGCTCATATAAGCCGCCAGGGGTGAGAAGTCCCTGTTTATCTTCGCTTCGCGGTCGAGCCCTTCCAGGATCATCCCGGCCCTTTCGTCCATCCGGCGGTCGTCGAGGTAATACTTGTTCACATAAATGGCAGATATGCCTTTCTCTTCCACAAGGGTGGTGATATCGCCCTGCAGCGGCCGCGCAGAGGCCAGGAACCAGCTTTGCCGTCCCGGGATGATGCGAAGGTGTTTGAAGTTGTTCTGCAGTGTTTGATAAACCGTTGAGTACAGCATACGGGTATTGTCATCCAGGTAGTTGCCTGCCGGGGGCAGCCCCAGCGAGAAGATGCCGTCAGGGCGGAGCGCCCCGTTGATTTTTTTAAAGAAGCCGTCGGTGTAGAAACGGTTGTCGGCCACCGTGGCCGGCGCGTCGAGGCTCATGATGATGACATCATACTGCTTGCCGGCATGGTGCAGGAAGCGGATGGGGTCGGTAATGCCGATGCTGACCTCTGCGGGCAGGGGTATGTCCATGATGCGGGTGGCGGCATCCAGCATCCAGGGGTCGCGGGCAATGTAATCGACACGGGTGCCGGGGTACTTGAGCACTTCGGCTGCCGCGGCATCCCAGCCACCGGCCAGCATCAGCACATCGCGGGGCGAGGGGTGCAGGGCCATGGGAAAATGTACACGCTCTTCCACCGAGGGCAGGGCGGTGTGCAGGGCAAGGGGCTTTCCATTGCTGTACAGGTGGTAGCCGCCCCCGTAGGCAGTGACCACCAGTTTGCCAAAGGGTGTGTCGCGGCTGGCCACCACGTCCTGCCGCGGATAGAGGATCTGTGCCGCCCGTACATCCGGGTCGATGACCAGCAGGGGCAGCCCCGCCGCCAGGGCCAGCAGGGCCAGTATTCCTCCCTGCAGCCTTTTACGGCCGGCAAGGGAAAAGCCGGCCGCGGCCAGCAGGTTCAGCACAAACAGCAGCGACAAGGTGGTAAGGCCATTGAGGTGATATACCACGACAAAGTTGAAAAGCAGGCCGCCGGCAAGGCTGCCGGCCGCCTCCAGGGCATAGATGCGGGAGATGCTGTTACTGCCTTTCAGCTCCGACAGTGCTGCTGCCAGCAGGGTGTACAGCATGCCCGACACCAGGCAGAAAGCGCCCAGGCCGCCAAGGCTCACCAGCAGGATGCCCTGAAGGCTTTCCATCTCGCCGGGCGTGAAAAGCCGGGCATGCAGGAAAACAGCGAAAATGGCCCCGGCAATGGGGAAAAGGCCGTTCATGACCAGGATGAGCGTGAGTTGCCCGGCAGCCCGGCCCGGACGGTAGAGCAACCTCCCGGCCCAGGCACCCGCAGCGGTCAGCAGCATCCAGAAGGCCAGCAGGATGCCGATCACCAGCTCGTTGCCGCTGAACAATCCCAAAAACTCCCTGATCAGCACCAACTGGACAATAAAGCAGTTGATGCCCATCAGCAGGGCAATGGCATGGTAGCGCTCCGTTCCGGTCATTTTCATCCTCTTGCGGCTTTTCGTGTCCGGCAGCCAGCCGTCGTACGGTTGTTTTATTCCGGGCGCCCGGAATAAAAAAGATATTTTCACAGGAAATCCCCTTCCCTTACCCTCAAAGATAGGAGTTTTTGACTTTGGCCTGGGGGGCGAAGACAGTTTTCGTATCTTTGTTAGGCACCTTTTTTATGAATACCATTATGATGATGACCGGAAAAACTATCTCAATTATGATCATTCTTTCCCTATTTTCAGGAGGATGCCGCGGCCAGCAGGCCAAGGATGAGCCTGTAAACCGCAAGCCCTATGCAGCCGGAAGGTTTTACAGCGGCGACGCCTCCGCACTCAAAGCCGACCTGAAGGACTTGTTCTCAAAGGCAAAAGAACCCGGATACGAAAATGTGCGGGCTGTGATCGTGCCCCATGCCGGCTATCCCTTTTCGGGCATTGTGGCCGCTTCGGGCTACAGGCAGGTAGATCCCGCCGCCGACTATGAACATGTTTTTGTTATTGCCACCAGCCATACCGATTACTACCCCGGCGCTTCCATATACAGCAAAGGCAATTACGAGACACCGCTCGGTGAGGTGGAAGTGGACCGTGTACTGGCGCAAAAACTGATCGATGAGAACAGGGTTTTCTCTTTTCAGGCCAGGGCGCACCAAAGCGAACACAGCCTCGAAGTGCAACTGCCATTCCTGCAGTATTACCTGCAGAAACCCTTTCGCATAATCCCCATCGTGATCGGAACACGCGAGCCGTCGGCATGCGCTGAGATCGCGGAAGCCCTGCGCCCCTATTTCAACCCGCGCAACCTCTTTGTGATCAGCACCGACTTTTCGCATTACCCATCCTATGAAGATGCCAGAAAGGTGGACCGAAAGACAGCCGATGCCGTTACGGCCAACTCCTGCGATCATTTTTTGAAAGTGCTCAGGGCAAACGAGGCTTCGGGGATCAGCAACCTGGCCACCGCCATGTGTGGCTGGAGTTCGGTGCTGACTTTGCTGAACCTCACCGAAGGCGACCCCGCTTATGAATACCACCAGGTACAATACATGAATTCGGGCGACTCCGATTATTTTCCCGACAAAAGCCGGGTGGTGGGATACTATTCCATCGTGGTGACCGAAAGCGGGAGGGAAGGAAAGAATGATGCCGCCGGCAATGGGTTTACCCTCACCGATAAGGACAAGTCGGACCTGCTGGCGATTGCCCGCCTCACCATGGAGGAGTATGTAAAGAAAGGCAAAACGCCCAAATTGGATATTTCGGGGTTTTCCGAAAACATAAAGCGGCACGGCGGTGCCTTTGTGACCCTGAACAAGGAAGGGCAGCTGCGGGGATGCATCGGCCGCTTCGAGGCCGATGCGCCTTTGTATGAGGTGGTGCAGGAAATGGCAAAAGCCGCCGCAACCAAAGATTATCGTTTTCCGAAGGTGAAGGAGGAGGAGTTCGGCGATATCGGGATCGAGATCTCCGTGCTCACGCCCATGCGGAAGATCGAATCCGTTGAAGAGATAGAGCTGGGGCGGCATGGCATCTACATCAGGAAAGGGCAGGCAAACGGGACCTTCCTGCCGCAGGTGGCCACCGAAACCGGCTGGAACCTCGAAGAGTTCCTCGGGCATTGTGCCCGCGACAAGGCCCGTATTGGCTGGGATGGCTGGAAATCAGCCGACATATATGTTTATGAAGCCCTCATCTTTCACGAATGAACGAACCAGGGAACAGGAAGTGGCACTGAGCTTTTCCGGTACCCTTCAACCAACAAAAATATATTTATGAAACCAGACACTGCTTATAACATGAAAAAAAGCCTTTTGCTGCTTATGGCCCTGGCATTTACGGCATCGCTGCCGGCACAGGAACGCGAAATCCCTGAAAAACAAAAAATGCACTTTGAGGTGCCCGATGCCCGCTCGGAGTATTCCCGGCCTGAAAAAGCCGAAACCTCGCCGGCATATAAATACACAGGCAGCGGCATCTTTACCACACAGGTCAATGTGAACGCCGACGGGAACAACATTTTGGGCGATGCCGCCAATGAGCCCACCATAGCCGTTGACCCGACCAATCCTGACCGCATGATGATGGGATGGCGGCAGTTCGACGATGTGGGCAGCTCCTTCAGGCAGGCGGGCTATGGCTATTCAACCGACGGCGGACAAAGCTGGACCTTCCCCGGATCCATACAGCCCGGGGCATTCCGCTCCGACCCCGTCCTTGATGTGGATGCCGACGGCTGCTTCTACTACAACAGCCTTTCGGTTACATCATCCGAGGATTTCTTTTGTACCGTCTTTAAAACCACCAGCGACGGCTTTGAATGGGATAACGGCACCTTTGCCCATGGGGGCGATAAGCAGTGGATGCGCATCGACAGATCGGGGGGTGCCGGAACGGGCCATAATTATTCGTTCTGGACAAGATTCTACAGTTGGTGCTACCCGGGATTTTTCACGCGTTCCACCAACCTGGGGATCAGCTATGAGCCCTGCATACAGGTGACGGGGACGCCTTACTGGGGCACCCTGGCCATCGGCCCCGAAGGGGAATTGTATATCGTGGGCGGAGGCAACGACGACGATATCATGATCATCCGTTCCGACAATGCGCAGGTACCCGGATCGACCATCGAATGGCTCGACTATTCGGCGGTTGACCTGGGCGGCTATGTATGGGGATGGTCGCCCGTGAACCCGCAGGGCCTGCTGGGGCAGGTATGGGTAGATGTGGATGTGTCGGACGGCCCCGGAAGGGGCAATGTGTATGTACTGGCCTCGGTGGTGCACCCGCCCAACGATCCCGCCGACGTGATGTTTGCCAGGAGCACCGATGGCGGGCTGAGCTGGGACCCGCCCCAGCGTATCAACGACGATCCCGCCCCGGGCAGGTACCAGTGGTTCGGGACCATGTCGGTGGCACCAAACGGCCGTATCGACGCCGCCTGGCTTGATACCCGCGTCGATCCCTCTAACGGATACCAGTCGGCACTCTTCTATTCCTTTTCGGTCGACCAGGGACTGACATGGTCGGTAAACGAACAGCTGTCGCCGGCCTTCGACCCCCACCTGGGCTGGCCCCAGCAGGAGAAGATGGGCGACTACTTCCACATGGTGTCGGACGATGGCGGGGCGCACCTTGCCTGGTGCAATACCCTGAACGGCGAACAGGATGTTTACTATTCCTATATTACCCCCACCGGCGTTGGTGCCGGCGAAATTACGGCCGGCAGGGAATTTGCCGGGCTGACCGCAGCGCCGAACCCCTTCGGACAAAAGGCCAGGCTGCGTTATACCCTGGGTGCGCAGGCGCATGTGCGGCTGGTGGTGTACGATATCTTTGGGAAAGAGGTTGCGGCGCTGGTCGACAGGGTAGAGGCGGCAGGGACCCATACGGTCTGGTTTTATGGAGAAGGATTGCCCGCCGGCCTGTATTTTGCACGGCTCAGCGCAGGCAACAGGCATGAAAGCCTGCGCCTGGTCGTGACAGGCCATGGATATTGATCCCCTGAGGGGAGATGGCCCGGCAGGCTGAACAGGCATTGATCAATCATTTCATCCCATGAAAGGATATATTCATGTTTTAACCGGCAACGGCAAGGGCAAGACCACCGCGGCCCTTGGTATGGCTATGCGTGCCGCAGGCGCCGGCATGCAGGTTTTCATTGCGCAGTTTGTAAAGGGAATGCCTTATGCCGAGCATCAGATACTGGATGAGCTGGCGCCCCGGATAAGTTACCGCCAATATGGCCTGGATTGCTTTATCGTGAACAGGCCAACGCCCGCCGATGTGCAGGCCGCCCGCAAGGGGCTGGAAGAAGTGTCGGGCATAATTATGGCCGGCAGGCACCAGCTGGTGATACTGGACGAAGCCACCATCGCCCTTTATTATAAGCTATTCACTTTTACAGAGCTGATGAAGCCCCTCAGGGCCCGGCCGCCTCATGTGGAGATCGTCATCACCGGCCGTTATGCCCCCGCGGGCCTGATCCGTGCCGCCGACCTCGTCACCGAAATGCAGGAAGTGAAGCATTACTATCAAAAAGGCGTGGAAGCCCGCAAAGGCATTGAGTTTTGATGCCGTGCCAGCCGAAAGCCGGTGGCGGGAATGGCTGATCGACCGGCAGCCGGGCGTATTCAAATCACCTGAACAGGATCACAAAAGTTATGCTGTCGTTTATTCCGATTACGGTTGAATCACGATCGGCAATATCGGTTCCATGGTCAAAAATGTAATTGATTCCACTGGCTAAAGTATCCCCGTAAACGGATAAGTCGCTTTTCCCGATCCCGGTAAAAAACAGATCATTCTGATTTTTCGTTACACAATAGGTGAGTTTTGTGTCAACGAAATGCAACTTTTGCAGGCCAGGTGGGCCGGTTTGGAATTCCTGCCAGTTGTATCCTCCGCTGGCCGTTGTTAAAACGGAACTTCCGTTGCTTCCCGAAAGGAAGAGGTGGAGGACAGAATCATTGATCAATAATGAATCCGCTATCCCGATGCCCCCGAATTGAATACATTCTTCTCTTAATAATGAATCCTTGTAGTAGAGTTCGTATCCGGAAGAATGACTGCCCATGCACATGGGAATGTTCTGGTAGTGGACAAATGCGGTTTTCCATGGCCATTCATAGGGGTCAGGGATTTCGCCAGCAGTCTTGTCGTTCTCTTTTTGGCATGAAACAAGCAGCGCCAGCATCGACAGCGTCAGGAATATTTTCTTCGTCATCTTTATTTTTTTTAATCATGTTCCCTTGTCAGCGTTCCCTGTTTGGCTGCCGGCGGGCAGCTATCAATTCCGGCGGGCGATTTACCCGTTGAATTTTCATAGATACACGAACAGTAAAAATACCAAAAATCTTTCAGAAATGCTGCTGCCTGCCCGGCTTTCCTTTAATAAGAATACTTGTGGATATTATTTCCTGAATTTTTTTTCAACCTCTTCCTTAAGCGCAAGATTCATTTGATGATAACCAGTTTCGGTCTTTTTTATCATACTGCCCATGAATAAGACCATTGGTCCCGTAAATCTTTCAATTTGCCGGAACCGGGTTTTGCCATCCGGAGCAGGTTCGAGCAGAAAGGCATGGTCGCCACGGTAGATGATCTTAAGAAAACTTCCGCCCCAGAGAATTTTTTTGCAGGGTATTACTTCGTAAACCACGGGTTTAAATGTCATTGGTTTCAATCCGGGCGGGACAACCCTGATGCGCATGCGTTCACCCGCCTGCAGCGTTCCTTCGGCCATTGGAATAAAGGCGTTCCACGATCCCCATGATTTGAAATCCACGAGCACTTCCCAGACTTCATCAGCTTGCGCATCGATATCTATCCATGCATTGATTATGCGATGCAGTGATTTGGCGGTTTTTTTCTTTTTCATGGCGGTGGTATTGACCGGTGCGCAACTTATCAATGGGAACGTTCCGGCAATAGCAGTAACAGTTGATTACCTCCGCAGATTGCGTTTGATTTGAAAAATTACATTTCTTGCGGGACCTTTATCCGGATCTGCTTCACCATCTGTTTTTTATTTGCTGTATGCCGGGATATATCGCCAAATTTCAACAAATTTCCCATCTTCTGTCAGAAATTCGGCCATTGCCGGCACTTCAATCAGTTTCCCTTCAATCACGGAATGGTATGAATAGCGAACCGCAACCCGGTTTCCCTCCGCGATTATGTTATCGATCTCAATTTTAATGCTTTCGAATGGCATACGGGCTTTTTTCAAATATTCAATGAACTCCTGAACATTGGTTGTTTTGATCTTTCCGGCATCGTAATACCTGCAATTTGGTGCGATGAGCTCATTTACGGCATTTTCATTCCCCTGGGCAACCACTTCATTAAAAAAGTGAATGACCCTGGCTTTGTTTTCTTCGGTTTCCGCAACATTTCCGGGCTCCAATGCTTCTGTACCGGTTTCGGGAGGTGAAATGCATGACGGAACAGCAGATCCTGCAATAAGGAAGACGAGCAGATATAGCGGCCAGATCCTCCATGATAAGATTTGTGACATAGGCTGTTTTTTTTAGATGATGAACGGAAAAAAACCAGGATGCTGCAAAAGGCGACCCGCCGGCATGTGCCTTGCCGGCTTATTGGTTTTTAATACACGAAAGGTAAGAAAAAAATGCATAATGGGGCTTCCGTTGCGCGGAAGATTGACGATTCGGTGTTGACAATTTTCAATTTTCCCCGTCCCGGAGCCTGTCCTGAGTCCTTCACTTCGTTCAGGAGAAACTTTAGCGAAGGGTCCCCCGCCGCACCTTTAATCCTTTAACAAGCGGATTCCAGGCTGCAACGCGCGCCAGGGGGGTTGATTCCGGACCTTGTAAAGCTGCTAAAAGGAGATTGCCCCTCCCTGATACACGGAGTGTAACACTGCGGAAGCCGGCAAGGGCATTGAGCTTTGATGCTGATGGAACCGGTTCCCCGGTAAGTTCCCCCAAACGCCGGCCATCGGATATCGTGCGATCACGGGGGGCGCAACTTCAAGGCAGGCTGGCGCCGCACGAAGCCTTGACAATAAGCAACTGAAACTTATATTCTCTCATACAACCCGTAAATAACAGGATTCCCTTCTCTTAAGCTAATCGTAAAGTCATCAAAAATAAAATTCTTTTTGCCTTTGTTCCAAATGTAAATTTTTATAAAAATATCATTGCATTTCAGGTATATGTCAGACAATTTAATGGAGTGATGAACCATAAACCATTCGGATTCTTCTTGTTGCGGCAAAACAAAATCATTGAACTCGGTTCCGCCCCAATAGATCATTTCAGCACTTGATTCTAATGAAGCAACCAATATCACTCCGTCCAAATTTTCCTTAGTACTTACTTTCACGGATACATCAATGAAATTATTATCATTTTTTATAATATCATTGAGTGGTACTGAAAATGTTGGCCCCCATTCAATATCACCATCCATCAAAAAAGCATTGTCCCTTGTAGTGTCATTTATTGAAATTATTCTTGCGGTATCTATTGAATTCCAGTTTTCCGGCATAGCAGAATCGAAACTCAGATAATTAATTGTATTTATCGTTGTAGCGGCTTGTTTTGAAAACAAATAGGTTGTTCCTCCAAAGTAGTTGTTTTGAATTTCAATATCGGGGAAATAATCCTGAACCAGGGGAACGATGTTCGGTGAGGCTGAAGACAAGCAACCCAGAAATAATTTATCATACGTATCTTTTACATTCTCAAGATAGGTCTTGAATTCTTTAATATTCTGAAAGGAGTTGGAATATTGGACAAAGCCTGTATCAATATTTAATCTGGAAATGTAATAGTCTGATATTATTTCGTGAGAATCAATTATAAATACAGTATTACTGCTTTCCTTTTTGATATTCCAGTAATCTGTCAGTATGTATTCATAAGCAGATCTGAAAAACATCTCATAATGTTTCCTGCTATAAATTAGGGTTATAACATTGGTTACAAGGATTGCCGAAACTAATATTAAGTTGACATATGTACTTTGTTTTTTAATAAATCCAAACAGGACAAAAAACAACAATGGAAAACTAAAAATCAATACAGAGTATTGCAGTACGGCAGTTAAATACCGTGAATAGAAAAACCCAATTAAAAATGGAATAATAAACCAGGCAAACGACAATGCTATCAGCTTTATGTTAACAGCATTTTTTTTCGAATATAATAATCCAAACAAGATTATTGCAAGGGTTAAGGCGATTACCAGTGGCGAATAATGAAAGATGTAGTAAATAAATTCGATAAGAAAGTCATTCCGGGGCTTTCCCAACCATCCTTCAACACCACCGATATTCAATTGATAGAAGAAAATTTTTAAATGAGGGATATACAGAATGAAAATTATCAGCCCGGATAATAAATATTTTATCAATAACTTTCTTTGAATGAAAAAAACACCGCTTATCCCTACAATTGCAGCAAACAGTAAGCTGAAATGGTGATTGTAGGCACATAAAGATGCAGAGATTATAAACAGCAAACTATTTTTATTAAAACCTTTGCCGGGCTTCAGCATAAGGTTACTCCAATAGTGGATCATGAGCAATGAGAAGAACATCCCGCTTATGTACGGCCTGGCTATCAGGCTATACATGACTGTAAACTGAATGCTGGCCATATATGCAGCAGATATAAGTCCGACAGTCTCATTGAACCACTTTTTCCCAATAATGTATATTAGATAAACCGACAATACACCAAAAACGGTAAACGGCAGTTTTACAATCCATTCCTGGTAGCCAAATAATTTTGTCCAGTAATATAAAAAAACCTGAATCCCGGCAGGGTGTCCGTCAATAATAATGCCTTTTTCTATTAGTTCTGAAAGGCTGTCATAATTCAAACGAAACAATGCACTAAACTCGTCATGGGTAAAAGGAATTTCGAGATAGTTAAAAAATCTCAGGATTATTGCAATTGATAGGATTAATATTATGATGCCTCTGTTTGTCAGTTTCATTCATATGCATTATTGCTGCCAGCGTGTCACAGATATGTGCCATGCCGGCTTATGGTTTTTTAATACACGAAAGATAAGAAAAAAATACGGAATGGGGCTTCCGCTGCGCGGAAGATTGTCGATTCGGTGTTATCCATTATCCATTTTCCCCGTCTCGCGAAAAACCCTTTAACCACCTACGTTTCGGGGCAAGCACTAAAACCCCGAGTAATCGGGGCAAGCACTAAAACACTGAAACACTGAAACACTGAAACCCACGAGGTCTCGGGGCAAGCACTGAAACCCCGAGTAATCGTGGCAGGCACTGAAACACTGAAACACTAAAACACTGAAACACTGAAACACTGAAACACTGAA
>CAZHFC010000036.1:0-37150 GCA_964531985.1 uncultured Bacteroidales bacterium | reverse complement strand
GAACGTATGAAATACAATTTAATAAATATGCTTATAAAGGTTTTGAACACTCTTACTTGACAATTGAAAATACAGAATCTTCTATCTTCTATCTCCTCCCCCTTCCTGGAATGGGATCGTGAACCCTTAAACAACTGAAAACGGTTTTCAGAACCACTGCCATTAACTGAAATCTGTTCGCCGATAACTGATTCACGCTTGACCGAAACAGATATATTGTTAACTTTGCTTTTAACCAATAACAGATAAACAGCATTCGAACCTAATAATAATCAATCCAACAAACATTAGTATTAGCCGGTAAACATAAGATGATCACAAACAGATTGTTAAGCTCGTCACAGCCTTCAACCAAAAATATTATATGATGAAAAAATTATTCGCAATTCTTTTCCTGATCCCGCTTTTCCCGATTTCCGCCGCCTTTGCGCAATCGCTCGAAGCCTATATGTCGTACAGCCTCTTCAATTCACCCGCCGACGGCCCCTTTATCGAAACATACCTGAGCGTTTTCGGGCCCAGCCTGCAATATGTAAAAACCGAAGACGGAAAATACCAGGGAGCCGTGGAAGTTACCGTGATCTTCCGCGAAGGCGAAGATATTGTCAGCTTCGATAAATACGAAGTGGCCAGCCAGCCCCTCGACGATACCACATCCCTTACCGGGAACTTCCTTTCACAACAACGGTACACCCTCCGGAACGGGAATTACACCATGGAATGCATCATTGCCGACAAATATGCGGACGAACAACCCCATATCTTTAAAGACCCTGTTGCTATCGATTTTCCTGGCGATAAACCTTCTATCTCAGGCATACAACTGCTCAGCGATTATAAAAAAACAGAAACTCCCGGACCGCTCACCAAAAGCGGCCTGGACCTGTATCCTTTCGTATTCAATTTTTTTCCTGAAAACGTTGAAAAGATCTTATTCTACTGCGAGTTTTACAATACAACCAAAATTGCGGAAGAAGGCAGCCGCTTTGTCTACAATTATTTCATCCAATCCTTTGAAACCAAAAGCCAGATCAAAAATTACAGCCGCAGCCGGGCAGGAGAAGCAACTGCAGTATTTCCCATCATCAGGGATTTCGACATCAGGCAACTGCCTTCGGGAAATTACTTCCTCGTTGTGGAATTACGCGACCAGGACAACGAACTGGTAACCAGCAACCGCCTCTTCTTCCAGCGAAGCAATCCAAACATTCAGTTCAACATCAGCGACCTGGCAGCACTCGACACAAAAGGCACTTTCGTTGATAAGATCGATGACCCCGACAGCCTCAGAACATATATCCATTACCTCCTGCCCATCGGCAGCGAAATGGACCGCGTATTCATTACCAGGCAAATGCCCGATGCCGATGAATCCACACTCAGGCAATATTTCCTGAATTTCTGGCTCAACAGGGACTACATCAGCCCGGAAGCAGCATGGAACCACTATCACCAGCAGGTGGAAAAGGTAAACGTCATTTACAGCACCCCAAACCGACTTGGTTACGAAACCGACCGCGGAAGGGTCTTCCTGAAATACGGTCCACCGAATATCGTATCTGAAAGCTATAACGAACCCGCCGCTTACCCCTATGAAATTTGGCAATATTATACACTGGGTGATGGACAGCGAAATAAAAAGTTTGTTTTCTATACACCGAATATGGTCACGAACGACTTCCAGCTGCTGCATTCCGATGCCATCGGGGAACCTGCAAACTTCCGCTGGCAGGTCGAGATCTATAAACGTACCTTCGACCCCTTTGACCTCGACAATAATATTTACCCGGATGCATGGGGAAGCAATGTAAACAAATACTGGGAAAACCCGAGATAAGAAAACCGGCCAAAGGCTGACAGAGGAAAATCCAAAATTTGGAATTACTTTTGTTCGCAATATCATACCCTTCGAATTCACATGATGCGGATATCATATTATGCTTTTTATGCCTTTGCATGGCTGATCTCACTGATGCCGTTCCGGCTGATGTACTTGTTTTCTGATCTCATATTTTTCCTGCTGTATTACGTTTTCAGATACCGGGTTGAGATCACCCGCCGGAACCTGCGTAACTCATTTCCCGGAAAAGAGGAGAAATGGATCCGCCAAACTTCAAAAAAATTCTACCGTAACCTTGCCGATATCATCCTCGAAGATATCAAGGTACTGACCATCAAACAAAAGGTGCTTGCCAAACATTACCGCTATGTAAATACCAACATCATCGATGATTTATACAGGCAAAACAAAAGTGTGATCATAGCCATCGGCCATTGCGGGAACTGGGAATGGCTCGGAAATACCCTTGGCCCCGCATATGCCCACATGAAAGGCTTTGCCATCGTTAAGCCCCTCAAAAACCCTTATTTCGACAGCTTTATGAATGGCCTGCGGAACCGCTTCATCAAAAACAGCATCATATACATGAAAGACACTCTGCGGGTCATGGTTAAACGAAAAAACCAGGCTTCGCTCTATGTTTTTGCCGCCGACCAAACCCCCTCAAACCCGAAAACAGCCCATTGGGATATTTTCATGAACCAGGATACTCCCTTTTACACCGGTATTGAAAAAATTGCCCGTACACTTGATTTAGCGGTTATCTTTATAGACCTTTACAGAGAAAAAAGAGGATATTACACGGGGGAGATATCACTGATCACTGACAGCGCAAAGACAACAAAAGAAAATGAGATCACCACAAGCTATATAAGAATACTGGAAGAAGCCATCAGGAAAAGGCCCGACAACTGGCTCTGGTCGCACCGCAGATGGAAACATAAAAGAGAAAACAAGGAATCAACATAAAAATCTTTGATCAAAACCGCAGTCGTCATATTGAACTGGAACGGCATCAGGCACAAACACCTGGCCGGTTTTCTCCCCACCGTGCTGAAGCACAGCGCAGCGGACGCAGCGGTGATCGTGGCCGATAACGGTTCCGACGATGATTCGCTGACCTGGCTCGAAAAGCATCATCCCGGACTCAGGGTGATCAGGAACAACGAAAACGCCGGCTTCGCAGGTGGCTACAACAAGGCGCTTCGCCAGATTGAAGCCGAATATTATGTACTGCTCAATTCCGACATAGAAACCACGGAAAACTGGATCGCACCTGTGATCAGCCTGATGGACCGGGATCCGATGATCGCCGCCTGCCAGCCCAAGATCATGAACCAACAGGAAGGCTACAGGAGCGAATTCGAATATGCAGGAGCTGCAGGAGGGTTCATCGACAAGTACGGCTACCCCTTCTGCAGGGGAAGGCTGTTCCAGCATCTCGAAAAAGACAAGGGCCAATACGACGACATGCGGGAGATTTTCTGGGCCACCGGCGCCTGCATGTTCGTCAGGGCAGAACTGTATCATAAAATGGGCGGGCTCGACGACGATTTTTTCGCCCACATGGAAGAGATCGACCTTTGCTGGAGAATGAAGAACGCAGGATACAAAGTAATGTATTGCGGGGAATCGAAGGTTTATCACGTGGGAGGGGGTACCCTGCCAAAGAAATATCCCAGGAAAACCTACCTCAACTTCAGGAACAACCTGACCCTGTTATTCAAGAACCTTCCGGGCGAACGGCTGACAAGGGTATATATCGCCCGCATCTTTCTCGACGGGGTGGCGGCATTCAAATTCCTGCTCGAAGGCAGCTTACTGTCGTTCATCGCCGTTACCAGGGCACATGTCAGCTTCCTGCGGACCTACAGGAAAACGCTGGCAAAGCGGAGGATGACCAAACGCCACCACGTATCGCAGATCTATATGGGAAATATTGCCTTCGATTATTTCCTGAAAGGGAAGAAGTTGTTTTCGGACCTGCCGAAGAAAAAATTCACCAAATGATCATTTCAGCAGGCTGATTAAGGCCAGACGGTACGAATCCGGGCCGAAGCCCGAAATGCTGCCTCTGGCGGCAGGAGCAACATAGGATATCTGCCTGAAATCCTCACGGGCAAAGATGTTGGAAATATGAACCTCTACCACCGGTGTGCCGATGGCCCGAACGGCGTCGCCAATGGCCACGGAAGTATGCGTATATCCGCCGGCATTGAGAATAACCCCGTCATAATCATTTCCCGACTCCTGAAGCTTGTCGATGATCGCTCCTTCGATGTTGCTCTGGAAATAGTCGATCTGTATCGCAGGAAATTCCGCACGCAGCTTTTCCAGGTAATCCTCAAAACGTCCTGTGCCGTAAATGTCAGGCTCACGGCTGCCAAGCAGGTTCAGGTTGGGTCCGTTAATGATCATGATGCGCATGGGGCAAAGATAATGAAATTGGTGACGAACGACCGGGGGCCGGATGCAGGGTAATTGAAATTATTCTTAATTTTGGATTGAACTGTTTAGCCATGGTGATGTTGCGCGACCGATTCATTGCTGCTGCCAGGGACTACCGATACCTCCTGGAACGGAACTATCCGCAGAAAGGCATCATCAGGCTGACCGGCGACCGTTATGCCCTCAGCGGGACCGAAAGGACCATGCTCTACCGCGGCATCACCACGCGGGAAAACTGCGTGAACAGGAAAAAGAAAATAGCCCTGGTCAGGGAAGTCAGGGGCGGGGGACTTACCATCGACGGATACAACGTGATGCTGACCATCGGCAACTACCTCAACGGAAATACCGTATTTATCAGCAACGACCGGCTGTTGCGCGATGCCGCTGAGATGCATGGCAAGGTGTTCAGGAAGGAGTTGATGGACAGGGTGGTTTATTTGCTTCTCGACGACCTGCTTTACCTGAAAATTTCCTCAACCCTGATCTGTTTCGACCGTCCCGTGAGCAAATCCGGCGAGCTGAGCCGCAAGGTCAGCAAGGCATTACAGGATGCGGGCATCCCCGGCCATGCAGAGACCGCCGGCTCGGCCGACTACGTCCTAAAACAGGCAAGGCAGGGATGTATCGCCACCTCCGACTCCAGCATCATCGACCAGAGCCCGCTCAAGGTCTTCGACCTGGCCAGGCACGTGATTACAAGAAACTTCAGGCCGGCGTTTACGGAACTCGGACGATAGGTAACAGACCCCAACCCAACCTGATCACTGCTCGCAGTCACAAAGTCCCACAGCCCCATAGTCATACTTTCTCCTGCTGCAGTTCCATTTTCCCGGATAATTTCTTATCTTTGCACCGGAATCCAATGGGGGTGCCCCAAACTTACGGGCTGAGATCATACCCATTGAACCTGATCCGGGTAGTGCCGGCGAAGGGAAAATTGATACTACGGAAATGAACTTACTGTATGCAGCGGCAAGGACAACAACCTGCCCATCCTGATCCCGGGCAAGGGACAGGAGCGTTATTTATTTCCGTCCATCATTTTCTCAGGAACATGTTGAACCATAAAAACCTGAAAAATGAAAAAGACCGTTTTGCTTTCATTCATGGCCGTGCTGCTGCACGGCAGCCTGCTGTCGCAGTATGTCCTCCGGGGCACCATCACCGACAGGGAAACCGGCAAAGCCCTCGCAGGCGCGCACATCACCATCGGCGACACCTACCTTACCCGCATCAGCGGGCCCGGAGGAGATTACCGTTTCACCAACCTCAGGGGGGGCACCTACCTGGTGGAGGTCAGCTACGTTGGTTACCAGACCGCGGTGCGCGAGCTGAGGATCACGGAAGATACGGAGGCGGGCTTCAGCCTGGAGCGGGCCACCATCATGCAGGATGAGGTAGTGATCCGCGGCATCAGGAGCTTCAGGCAGGACCCGCCATCCTTCACCACGCTGAACAGGCATGACATCGCATCCCGAAACCTGGGGCAGGACCTCCCCTACCTGCTGGCCATGACCCCGTCGACCGTAGTCACTTCCGATGCCGGAAACGGCGTAGGCTATACTTCCATGCGCATCAGGGGCACCGACATTACGGGAATCAACGTCACCCTGAACGGCATCCCCCTCAACGACCCCGAAAGCCATGGATTGTGGTGGGTGAACATGCCCGACCTGGCCTCATCGGCCAGCACCCTGCAAGTGCAAAGGGGCGTGGGCACCTCCGTGAACGGCGCCGCGGCCTTCGGCGCCAGCATCAACATCAGGACCAACCAGTTCAGCGCCAGCCCCCATGCGCAGATCAACAGCTCGGCAGGATCATTCAACACCTTCAGGAACAATGCCGGCTTCGGCACAGGCCTGCTGGGCGGCAGATGGACGGTCGACGGGAGGGCCTCGTGGATCACCTCCGACGGCTATATCGACAGGGCCGCTTCCGACCTGAAATCGTTCCATCTCAGCGGAGCCTACAACGGCGAAAAGAGCATTTACCGCGTCAACATCTTCAGCGGTAAGGAAAAGACCTACCAGGCCTGGGCCGGCGTACCCAAAGACTCGCTGAAGACCAACCGCACCTATAACCCCTATACTTACGGGAACGAGACCGACAACTACCGGCAGGACCATTACCAGTTCTTCGCGGCACACAGCTTCAGCAGGCAATGGCGCATGAACGCAGCCCTTTTCTATGTAAGGGGCCGCGGCTATTACGAACAATACAAGGACGACCGCAGCTTTGGTAGCTACGGGCTCAGCAAGCCGGTGATCGGGGGCGATACCATCAGCCATACCGACCTCGTTCAGCAAAAATGGCTCGACAACCACTTCTATGGCCTCACCTGGACGGTGAATCATAAAAAAGGCAAGCTCGACCTGAGCCTTGGCGGCGGAATGAACCAATACCTCGGCGACCACTTCGGAAAGGTGATCTGGGCCGAAATCGCCTCCGGCATGGAAAAGGACCATGAGTGGTACCGGAATGACGGGATCAAGAACGACGCCAACATCTACCTCAAGGCCAACTACCAGTTGCTTGAAAAACTCAATGTTTACGGCGATCTGCAATACCGATACATCGACTACGCCATCGATGGCATACACGACGACCTGCGCGACATCAGCCAGCAGCATGTGTTCCGATTCTTCAATCCCAAGGCAGGCCTGTTGTATGACATCGACGACAGGAACAGCGCCTACCTCAGCGCCGGGGTGGCCAACAGGGAGCCAAACCGGAGCGTATACAGGGATGCACAGCCCGGTGAGGAACCCACTTTCGAGACCCTTTTCGACTACGAGGCAGGCTATAAATATTCCGCCCCGAAAGTCGCCCTTTCGGCCAACCTCTATTATATGGACTACCAAAACCAGCTTGTGCTCACCGGCAAGATCAACAACGTGGGCACCCCCGTCATGACCAATGTGAAGGATTCGTACCGCGCGGGCATCGAACTGCAGGCAGGCATCAGGTTGCTGAAACGCCTCCGCTGGGACCTGAATGCCGGCTTCAGCCGGAACAGGATCAGGGATTTCACGGCATATATCGACAACTGGAACTACTGGGACGATCCCGCTGATGAGCCTTACCAGCTTGAAGAATACCTGGGTGAAACGGACATTTCCTTCTCTCCATCAATTACTGCCGGGAGCCTGCTCGACTACGAGCCGGTTAACAACCTCCACATTTCGCTGGTCTCCAATTATGTCGGAAAACAATACATCGACAATACTTCCAGCGAAGAACGCATGCTCGACCCCTGGCTGGTCCACGACATCAGGCTGATGTACACCTTCAATACATCCTTCATCAGGGAGATCAGCCTGCAATTCCAGGTCAACAACATCTTCAGCGAGGAATACGAAAGCAATGCCTGGGTGTACCGGTATATTTACGACGGACAGGAGGGGGTGCTGGACGGCTATTTCCCCCAGGCGCCGGTGAACTTCTTTGCAGGCATCAGCCTGAAATTTTAAATGGTACCAGGCAAGCGGACCAGGGACTTCATAACCGGCGGGCCACAGGCAGAGCAGATCTTAATTTTCATAATGGGTATTTGCTCTCCCAACCGGAGATAATCCGCCGTCCGGATAAATACATCTTTTTCTATAACGGGAAAGGAGAATGCCTGAATGAAAGAATCCGGGAAACCGGACTATTTGTTTTCTGCAAGCATTCTTCGGGCGTCTTCCAAAAAATAAACATTCCATGGGTATGGATTACCGGCCTCATGAGGATCTTGTGCCAGCACCCACTCCAGGTCGGCTTTGAATTTTTCGTCATCGCCAATTAGTTTATACAGGTATTTTGCCCTGCCCCACCGGTTAACCAGGTATGCGGGGCCTATCTCAATAGCAGTGGCAAATTCATTTGCAGAGCGTTCCTTACTGCCGCCAAATCTTTCAGGTATGGCAATATAGTATAGCCCACGGGCAAAGTAGTTACCTCCTCCGGCCCAGGTGCTGTCAAGTTCATCGATGCGCTCTATCATTTTATTGTTTTGGATAACGATTCGTGTGTTCATGAGCCTGCCAAGGCCTCCAAGAACTTCGCTGAAATAATAAAAGCGGGCGGTATACCAATACCCCATAGCATCGATTTCATTTTCAGTGAGCAGGGTCAGTGCTTCAGTGACCTTATCGCCCTTGCGGGTTGCTTCCCGAAAGGCAGGGTTGGTGCACATCGCCTTTTCACAATACAATACGGCCATTTTATAATGGTACTTTTTTTCTTTGCGTTTCTCCGCATACGCGGCTCCCAAAAGCATATGATAATTCCCGATCTTCCAAAATGCAAAGTAATTCACAGGATCAGCCTTTTCCACTTTCCTGTAAGCCTCAATCAGATCGACAACATCACTCCTTGTTCCCGCACGGGCCTCAACCTCACGCGCCTTTTCAATCAGCATGCTCACATCCTTATCGCCTGCTTCATCCATCAGGAGGGCCTTATACCCGGGTTTAAAAGTTGTGCAGGAAACCAGCATCATCAGCACGACGATGCCAGTAATGAATTTGTACGATGATAATATTGTTCTCATGGCTTAGATATGTTTTATCAATATGTCAGACTTATTGCCTGATGTCGAAACCCAATTCTTTCCTGTTTTTCCTGAAAACCTCCGAATCATTGAAATCGACAGGCATTCCATGAAATAACTGTTTGTAAAACCTTCGGATATTCATGCTCTTGTCGGCCATTTTCCCAATAAAGTAGGTATGGGTGCTTCCTGTCGGGAAACGGAACCCCACTGCACGGGTAAACTGAATATAATAAGCATTACCGGCCAAGGGGTGTTTAACCTTTTCCCCAAGTTGCTTACCATCGCTGGTGAAAATCCTTACCCCCTTGAGGTTAAAATCCTGTTTATTGCTTGTAATATATATTCTCTTTTGAATATTCAGTTTTTCGACCCATGATGAATGGCCGTCCTGGTTTACGGCCGCCGCATTGATGATGATGTTATCGAAGAGTTTTTCAGTATTTTCGGGAACGAGACCTTGTTTTATCATATTTTCAAGAAAGGAATTGCCCAGACTATGAATAAATAAAGACAGGTGACGGTCAGTATAAAAATCCGGATTATTATTTTTAAATCCACTGATCTGGCACAAAAGTTCTCTAAAATGATCAAGGGATATGATCAGGTTTTGACGCGAATTTTTAAAGTTTTTCACACCTCCCAGATCAGGGTCCTTCGATGGCCAGCAAAAAACCATGACATTTATACCGTACAGGTATTGAATGTCAAAGGCCCGCATAACCGCCTGTTCATAGGTCTTGCTGTCGCCGTGGATAAACAACAGCCAGTCACCCTTGCTCTGATAAAGCTTTTCAAAAAACGCTTCACGCTCACAGCGCCTCGACACAAGCGAGTCATTGAGAAACCTGGCTTCTATATACAGGAGTTCCTTTCCTTCCTTTACCTGGTTCGTAAAATGCAGCTGCCCATTCTGCAGGGAGTGTTCACGATTGCTTATTACCAATACTTTGCTGCAGGATTGAAGGGAATCAACATATAAGGACTCCGCTTTCTGAGCCTGTCCGGTCGGGCAGAAGAGCAGAAAGAGGCTCAAGCTTATTGCTATGAACCCTGCTGTTGAACGACAAAAAGATATGTCCATAATTGATGGTTCAAATAATCAAATATACGGAATTTTTTATTATAAAAAAAGATGGACCCGGAGGCAGGCCAATTAACCACCCGCCGCTAATAAATACCCGGCCTGCCCGGCCGTAACTTCCTATTCCCTATCTTTGCAAACCTGATAACACTATGGGCAACGCCATCAAAATAAAAAACCGTCGCGCCAGCTTCGAATACTACCTGGTTGAAAAGCTTGTGGCCGGCATACAACTCACCGGCACGGAGATCAAATCCATCCGCGCCGGCAAGGTGAGCCTTGCCGATGCCTATTGCCTTTTCGCCAACGGCGAATTGTTTGTAAAAGAAATGCATATCGCCGAATATGTTATGGGTACCCATTACAACCATGAGCCGAAACGCGACCGCAAATTATTGCTCACCAAACGGGAGCTGAGAAAACTGGAATACAAAAGCCGGGAAAAAGGCTTTACCATCATCCCTACCCTGCTTTTTATCAATGAGAATGGACTGGCAAAGCTGGAGATCGCCCTGGCCAGGGGTAAGCACCATTACGACAAACGCGATACTTTGAAAAAGAAAGACATTCAGCGCGAAATCGACCGGGATGCCCGTTTTTGACGGAAGCCGGGAACATTATTTTTCATTATTTGTTAGAAATGACATGACATCACTTCGCAAGCCTGAGCAGGCAACCACGAAAATGCAAAAAACAATAATCAAAAATAAGATATGGGGCATCCTCCCGGGCCTGTTCCTCATCTTTATCATATCCACCGCCCATTCGCAGGAAACGATCAGGTGGTACAGTTTTGAAGAGGCCGTGGAACTGACGGCCAGGGAACCCAGGCATATCTTCATTGATGTTTACACCGATTGGTGCGGCTGGTGCAAGAAAATGGACAAATCCACTTTTTCCGACCCCGTGGTGGCCGGTGTCATGAACGAATATTTTTATGCGGTTAAATTCGATGCCGAGCAGAAAGACACTGTCATGTTCATGAACAGGGCATTCGTAAATGCCGGGCCCGATGGCCGGCGTTCATCCCACCAGCTTGCCCAGGCCCTCCTGAAAGGAAAGATGTCATATCCTTCCTTTGTCTTCCTGAACGGAAAAATGGAATGGCTCAGCTCGGTAGCCGGGTACCGGAAAGCCGACGAAATGGAAAAGATGCTTAGCTTTTTCGGGGAAGGCATCTACAAGATCAAAACCTGGGAGCAGTTTCAGGCCACCTTTGTGGGCCGGAACGCCACCGGCCAATAGCCATGATGCCAAAGTGCCTGAAATTTGGGAACGCTGCCGCTATTCAGAGTTCCGGCGCCAAGGCTGTTAAAATATGTTAAAATGGCCTGTATCACTTTCAGTTTTTTTCCATTTTTGCTTTTTTTGCAACAAAAAACGAACCAATGGATATTCAAGTTCAAAACCTCACCAAGATTTACGGAAACCAGCGGGCTGTCGATGATATCAGTTTCATGGTCCGCACCGGCGAAGTACTTGGTTTCCTGGGGCCGAACGGAGCCGGAAAAACCACCACCCTAAAGGCTATCGCCACCTTCCTGGTCCCCGAAAAAGGAAAGATCAACGTGGGCAAGTACGATACTGCCGAACAACCTGAGACAGTTAAGCGGCACATTGGTTACATGCCCGAGAACAACCCGCTTTACGGGGATATGCCTGTGATCGATTACCTGCATTTTACTGCCGCGATACAGGGGGTTCCCAAAAAGATGATCAGGGAAAGGATCGGGGAAATGATCAGGGTTTGTGGCCTGGAAGACGAAAAACATAAAAACATCAACGAACTCTCGAAAGGATACCAGCAAAGGGTTGGCCTTGCACAGGCGCTGATCCATGATCCGGCCGTGCTGATCCTCGACGAACCAACTTCGGGCCTCGACCCGAACCAGATCATCGAGATCAGGGAGCTCATCCGCAAGATCGGAAAAGCCAAAACAGTCATCCTCAGCTCACATATCCTGGCTGAGGTGGAAGCCACCTGCGACCGCATCATGATCATCAACAAAGGCAGGATCGTGGCCGACGGTACGGCCGGCGAACTGCGGAAGCAGGCACAGGGAAAAGAGATCCTGCAGGTTACCATAGAAGACGGCACACCCGACGAGGTATTTGGCAGGTTACAGGAACTCGATACCGTCGAAACCGTCGACTTTATCCGGAACAAAGCCAATTCCTTTGAAATACAAAGCAAAAACGATGTTTCCTCCCGGCGCGGCATCTTTGGCCTGTGCAGGGAAAATAACTGGGTACTGACGGAAATGTCGGTTACCGAAACCAAACTGGAAGACATTTTCCGTGAACTGACAATGAATTAAGAACATTGCCTGTGGGCCATAAAGCAAATGTATCATGAAGAACATCTGGATCATCGCAAAACGTGAGTTTTCATCCTTTTTCAATTCGCTGACAGCCTATATCATGCTGATCCTTTTCCTGGGTATCAGCGGCCTGTTTACCTGGTTTATCGGAAGGGACATATTTTTCATAAAAGAAGCCAGCCTGCAGGTGTTTTTCAGCATCGCATACTGGACGCTTTTCTTTTTCATCCCTGCCATCACCATGCGGCTGATCGCGGAAGAAAAAAAGAGCGGCACCATTGAGTTGTTGCTGACCAAGCCGGTCAGCGACTGGCAGGTTGTTTTGGGGAAATTCTCGGCCACCCTGGGTCTTGTAATTGTGGCCCTTCTGCTCACGCTTCCTTACTACATCACGGTAAGCCTGGTCGGGCCCATCGACCACGGTGCCACAATCACGGCCTACCTTGGATTGATACTGATGAGCGCGGCCTATATCAGCATCGGGCTTTTTGCCAGCAGCCTGACCTCGAACCAGATCATCGGCTTCCTGCTGGCCCTGACCATCGGGATCTTTTTCCAGATCCTTTTCAGCATTTTTTCAGGCCTTATGTCGGGCTTCTTCAGCGAACTCTTTCATTACCTCAACCTGAGCACACATTTCGAATCCATATCCAGGGGCGTGCTCGACTCCAGGAACATCATCTTCTTCCTGTCGATCGTCTTTACCGGCATGGTGCTTACCGAAGCCAACCTTGCCAAAAGCAGGTTGTGATCAATTCAGAAAAACAAATAATATATTAATGATGAAAACAAGGCAAAACATCAATCTGAGAATACTCATCATCCTGGCCATCGTGGTGCTTGTCAACATCATTTCGATGAATTTCTTTTTCAGGATCGACCTCACCGACGACGGTCGCTATTCGCTGAGCAAGGCAACGAAAAACATTTTGCGGAACCTCGACAAACCCGTAACGATCACCGCCTATTTTACAAAGGATGTGCCCGCCTACCTGCTGATAACCCGGCAGGAATTCAGGGATATGCTGGTTGAATTTGAGAATATCTCGGGTGGCAATGTGGTATATGAGTTCCTTGATCCGAACTCCGACCCGGTGATCGAACAAAAGGCCAACCAGGACAACATACGGCCGGTGCTGATCAGCGACCGTGAGAAAGACCAGATCACCCAGAAAAAGATATATGTGGGGGCCGTGATACAAATGGGTGGGGAGAAAAGCGTTATTCCGATCGTCCAGCCCGGATCATCCATGGAATACGACCTGGCTTCGACCATCAAGAAGCTTTCGGTAACCGAAAAGCCGAAAGTTGCATTGCTGCAGGGGCACGGGGAGCCATCGCCCCGGGCCATCGTGCAGGCCATGGAACAGATGACCGTATTATACGACGTGATACCCGTAACCTTTGAAGATTCACTCCTACGGGCAGGCGAATATCAGACACTTGCCATCATTGCCCCTGCTGACACCCTGCCTGAGGAAGGGCTGAACTTTCTCGACGAATACCTGGCCGGCGGAGGCAACCTTTTTATCGCCATGAACCGTGTTGACGGTGACCTGCAGCAGGGAAACGGCTTTGCAGTTGGCAACGGGCTGGAAACATGGCTGGCAGGTAAAGGGATCATCATCGAAGAATCCTTCGTGGTTGACCAAACCTGCAGCATGATCGGCGTTCGCCAGCAGCAGGCAGGCTTTACCATGACCTCCAACATGCCTTTCCCCTATCTGCCAAACATCAACACTTTTGCAAAACACCCGGTCACCATGGGACTTGAATCGGTGATCTTTCCCTTTGTCAGCCCGATAGAATACACCGGCGATACCGCTGTAAGCTATACCCCCCTGGCCATGTCATCCAAACGTTCAGGCACGGAAGCGGTCCCGCTGGTATTCAACATAAACAAAAAGTGGAGCGACTCTGATTTCAGCAGGCCGGGACAGGTGGTTGCCGCTGCTTTCGAAGGACCGCTGTCAGGCGATTCCCATTCGAGGATGATCCTGATCGCCAACGGCACTTTTGCCATCAACGGCGAAGGGCAGCGTCCGCAGCAACTGCAACCTGACAATGTAAACCTGCTGGCTAACAGCATCGACTGGCTGAGCGATGAAACAGGCCTGATCGAACTCAGGACGAAAGAGATCACGGCCAGGCCGATCGATCAGCTCTCCGACAGCAAAAAAGCCTTTATCCGTTGGCTCAACTACCTGCTTCCGCTGGCATTGAGTATCCTGATCGGGATCATCTGGTACCAGCGAAACAGGATCATCCGTAAAAAAAGAATGGAGGAAAACTATGTTTAAAAAAGTCAACATTACCGTACTGCTCATTGTGCTGATTGCACTACTGGGTGTATACCTGGTCATTAAATACACCGGGGGCGATGACAGGACCTTCAGGTCGATCGTGCTGGAATTTGATCCGGAAGCCATCACGGAAATGCATATAAATGATTACCCGGAGGGGAAGGAGCTGAAAATCATTCTCGACGAAGGAACGTGGAAGATCCATCATGGCGATGCGGTTCTTCCGGCCGATCCCGACCTCATGAGGAACACCCTGGCCCTGCTCAGCCGGATGAACACAGAAAGTATTGCCGCAACAGGCAAGGGGCAGTGGGAAGCCTACAATGTGGACCAGCAGCAGGCCATCAGGGTAATCCTGTATGAAGGCAAGAAGAAAGCCGGCGATCTTTACATCGGCAAATTTGATTTCAAGCAGTTGCCGGCGGCGGCTCCCGGACGGCAGCCGGAAACCACCATGACCTCCTATGTGCGGCCGGCAGAGGAAAAAAAGGTATATGCCGTGAGGGGGCTGGTGCGCAGTAATTTCCAGGGAGGCGTGAAAACCTTCAGGAACAGAATACTATTCGATACCGACAAGCATACCAATATCACCACGGTAAGCCTTTCCGGCCCCGAAAGCAGTTTTATCCTGCAACAAGGGCCGGCAGGATGGACCATCGACGGACTGCCGGCCGATTCGGCCAGGACCGACCGCTACCTGCGCCTGCTGGCAAGGCTCAGGAATTCAAACTTCGTGGAAGATATAAACCTGGAGAATACCGACCCGGCCTATACCCTGCAAATCGAGGGAAACAACTTTGCGCCGGCAAGCCTTAACGCCTATCCAACCAATTCGGCATCCATGTATTATATTACTTCCAGCATAAACCCGGGTACCGTATTCGACGGCACCAAAGCAAAGCTCTTTGAAAAGGTATTTATCGGGAAAGATGATCTTTTGCCGGGCGAATAAGCGCCTGAAAAACAAGGTTTGTGCATCTGCGGCCAGACAGTCATAGCACTTTAATCGTTATGCAGGCTTTCTATGGACGCATCCTAAAAAAAACCCCGCCGGGCGGGGTTTGCAGGGTGGAAGATGGGACTTGAACCCACGACCCCCGGAACCACAATCCGGTGCTCTAACCAGCTGAGCTACATCCACCATTCGAAAATGGATTGCAAAGATAAAACATTTTTCATTTCACAGGATTTCCGAAAAATTATTTCGGCCGGCGCGCCGGTAAGCTGTTAGCTATTATTTCGCTACATTTGCCTCATATAAGCACGCATGCTGTTCAGGAAAAAAGAATACACCGCGGGGAAATCCCTCTCGGCTCATGCCTGGCGTCGGTTTAAACGGAACAGGCTGGCCTTTTCCTCCCTGCTGTTCATCCTGCTTATCAGCATCATGGCCATACTCGGATATCTGATCACCCCTGACCCGACACCCATGGCCAATTCACAGCACCTTGAACTGGCCAGGCAAAAACCGGGCTTCAGTGTCGTCATGCTCAGGGTAAAAAGAAACCGGGATGTTCAGGGGGCCAGCTTCTTTCATAAAATGCTTTACGGCGAAACCCCGGCCTATACCATGCTGCCCGTTTCAGGCTATGAGATCCGCGGGCATCTTTTATATGCCAGGCTGTTCAGGCCTTTAGAAACCGGTGAGCCGGTAAGCATTTCATACAGCCTGCCCGACATCCTGTATCCCCTCAATACCGGGGTTGAAGTAAGCAGGCAAGGCGATACGCTTTTCTTTGAAGACATATACGGAAACAGGCATTCCGAAACGGCAGGCAGCCTTGGCAGGGAAGTGGCGGAAAACAGCATCGTAAAAAAAAGGTTTTTGCTCGGCACCGATCCTTACGGCCGCGATTTGCTTAGCAGGCTCATGATCGGGGCGCGGGTAAGCCTGTCAGTGGGATTCATCTCCGTATTCATTTCCCTGCTGATCGGCATCAGCATGGGAGCTTTGGCAGGCTTTTTCAGGGGGCGGGTTGACAATCTCATCGTGTGGGTCATAAACGTGGTTTGGTCGATCCCCACCCTCCTGCTTGTTATTGCCATTACCTTTGCACTGGGAAAAGGTTTCTGGCAGGTATTCATCGCCGTAGGCCTCACCATGTGGGTGGAGGTGGCCCGCGTGGTAAGGGGGCAGATCCTCAGCATGCGCGAAAAGGAATTCGTGGAGGCAGGAAGGGCACTCGGATACAATAATTTCAGGATCATCTTCAGGCATGTGCTTCCCAACGTGATGAGCCCTGTTATCGTAATCGCCGCCGCCAATTTCGCCTCCGCCATCCTCATCGAGGCAGGTCTCAGCTTCCTGGGGATAGGGGTTCAGCCACCGATGCCTTCATGGGGAAGCATGATCAGGGAAAATTATGCCTATATCATCCTCGATGCCGCTTACCTGGCCATCATACCCGGTATTGCCATCATGCTGATGGTGCTGGCATTTATGATCATCGGGAGCGGATTGCGCGATGCCCTTGATGTGAAAGCATCATAGCTATTATCCCGGATACATTTCGGCCCGGACATGACCGGTACGGGCGTTTAAGAGATCATCGTCAGAAACAGCTTCCTCCTTCCCCCATGGTTTCTGAATTCACAAAGGTAGATCCCCTGCCATGTGCCCAGCTTAAGTCTTCCGTTTGTAACAGGTATCGTAAGGGATGAGCCCAGAAGGCTGGCTTTTAAATGGGCCGGCATATCATCCGGGCCCTCCATTATATGACGATATGAGGGGTGGTTTTCAGGGATCAGCTCATTCATGAACACCTCAAAATCGTGTCGCACGCCGGGATCGGCATTCTCATTGATCGTCAATCCCGCCGAACTGTGTTCGATAAATATATGCAACAAACCACTTGCAGGCAGATCCGGAAGCTTGCGCTCAATAAGGTGTGTGATCAGGTGATAACCCCTGCCGTATTCAGGAAGAAGTATTTCGAATTGGTCAACCATGACAAGAGGGATAACAAACAATCTGGCAAAACTACAAATAATGCCTGGAAACCGGTCGGGGATCATCATTATAAATAAAATACCCCTAATACTTTCATTTCATCTAAATATTTATTATATTTGGAAGTAAGATATACCAACCCAAAACCTTTGCATTATGAAAAAAATCAACAGCCTGATTGTCTTTGCCATACTTGCCATGGCCTTGCAATCCCAGCCAATCCTGGATTATCCGCAAAATGCACCTGAAGCAGGGACCGTTGCCGAGCTGCAATTCGTTGAAACCGCCGGCCTGACCTATGAGCCCGACGGGCCTGGCGTAAGCTGGGATTTTTCGCAGCTTGTCAATACCAGGACAGCACAGGTTACAGCCATCGACCCTTCCCTTGCCCCCGCCGGCAATCAGTTTCCGGATGCCAACCTTGCCCTGAACATGAACGATACCGTATATACCTACACCCTGATTGACGAAAACGGTTTTTATTACCTGGGCACGCAGCTTGCCGCCGGCAT
Source organism: uncultured Bacteroidales bacterium (assembly GCA_964531985.1). Lineage (GTDB taxonomy): Bacteria > Bacteroidota > Bacteroidia > Bacteroidales > B18-G4 > B18-G4. The sequence goes on along the minus strand of CAZHFC010000036.1, from coordinate 19,155 downwards.
GTACCCCTATGTGATGGTATACAGCGACAGCAGGCAATTTCTGGCCTATCCCTTCACTTACAACGACAGCTTTTTTGATACATACAAAGGTGTTTCCATCGTCCTGGTGGCGGAAGTCAGGATGTCGGCAGCAAGCAACGTCCTTTCAGATGCCTACGGCACGCTCACATTGCCAACAGGAACCTATACAGATGTTTTACGGATCAGGATCGAGGATGAAGAGATCGATTCCATCTTTGTGAAGGGCGTCCTGACAAGTGTGGAAACGACCTTCAGGACGCAATACCTGTGGTATGCCCCGCAATCGAAAACACCCCTGCTGAGTTATGAGACCGTGGAGGTTGCTGGCATGACCGATACGGTTTGTTTCTATACCACCACCGGCGCCGGGATGAACGAAGACATGCAGTCAGGCCTGTATGGGCTGAACATATATCCCAACCCGGCCGGCGACTTCCTGATGGTTGAATCAGGCACAAGCGGGCCGTCAAAAGTATTGATAAGCCTGGTAAACCAGCTGGGGCAAACCATGCTCAGCAAAGAATGTGATCAGCGCCGGGCAGGGCTTTTCACCGAACGCATCGACATCGGTTCATTTCCTGCCGGCATTTATTTTGTAAGGGCAAGCAATGCAGCCGGAGAGGCACTGACACAGAAATTCATGGTCAGATAGACCAGGCGGATCTGTTGTTTTTCTTAGCATTCCTGCAAAACACGGAGGCCGGCGCGTGTCTTTTCTGCATGCGAGAGCATTTCGGGAAAGAATCGCGTAAAATCCCGCTCAAAAGCATCATAATGATCCCTGAGGCTCTTCACTGCATTTTCCATTCCAGAGTGATAACGGTTGGTCCTGCGCGACATGCCGTTGAAAACCCACTGCAGGTCGCCGAAACGTGAATAGCCAACCAGCCAGTTATGAATGATCATATAGGGGAGGATGCGTCGCGAGCGCAACGGCAGGAGGTCGTAATTCTGCAACATCAGCCGGTATATGTGCAGGACGAATTCCGACAGATCCTTTTCCGTATAATCATTCCACTTCCTGGCAAGGAAATGGTCGTAGTATATGTCGACGACAATACCCGAAAACCGGCCGTAATCAGGCATGATACGTGCTTTGCTACGGAGAAACTCAGCATGGTGATCGGTAAATGAATCTATTTCGCGGTGCAGGAGAATACCTTTTCTGATACCCATGGAATAGCGGTCGTATTGCTTTCCCTTAACGGCATCGGCGATGAAATTACCAATGAGCAGATCATCGTCATTTCCCGATAGTATCGCATGTGCAAGAAAATTCATAGATTTGAGTTGCCGCAAAATTACTTATAATTAGTTTAAATTATGTCTGATTGTTATCTGCAAACTGCCAATAGGCAAGATTTCTTTAGATTTGTAGATTCTCAAATATCATGATTGTTTAAAACAGAAAGCACATATGAACAAATTACCATTACTGGGAGACGAAGCGATTGCACAGGGTGCCATCGATGCGGGCATATCCGGGATATTCGCCTATCCGGGCACACCCTCCACCGAGATCACCGAATATGTCATCAGGTCGAAGGAAGCCCGCGAGGGCAAAATTGTTGCAAGCTGGACTTCAAATGAAAAGACAGCCATGGAAGCCGCCATGGGCATTTCCTATGTCGGGAAGCGCGGGATGACCTGTATGAAACACGTGGGGCTGAATGTGGCTGCCGACGCCTTTATCAACTCCGCCATTACCGGAGCCAACGGCGGCCTGGTCGTAGTTGCTGCCGATGACCCTTCGATGCATTCATCACAAAACGAACAGGACTCCAGGTTCTTTGGCAATTTCGCCCTGATCCCCATGCTTGAACCCTCCAACCAGCAGGAAGCCTATGATATGGTGCATTATGGTTATGAGCTATCGGAGAAATTCGAGATCCCTGTGCTGATGAGGATCACCACACGCCTGGCGCATTCGCGCGCAGGCGTGAGCAGGCGGGAGATGAGAAAACAGAATGAGTTGAAGCTGCCGAAAACCCTGAACCAGTTCATCCTTCTGCCCTCCAATGCGCGAAGAAGGTATAAGATGCTGCTGGGTACCCAGGAAGCCTTCGTAAAGGAATCGGAAAATTCAGCATTCAACACCTATATTGACGCCTCTGACAGGAAACTTGGCATCATCGCCTGCGGCATTGCCTACAATTATCTTCTCGAAAACTATCAGGATCAAAAACCTGTAAATCCCGTGCTGAAGATCGGGCAATACCCCTTGCCCCGCAAGCTTATCGAAAAGCTTTACAACGAGTGTGATGAATTGCTGGTGCTTGAAGATGGCTATCCGCTCGTGGAAGAATCGCTCCGCGGATATATGAACCTCGGCAAAACCATACACGGAAGGCTGAACGGCAAAATCCCCCGCGAAGGGGAGCTGAACCCCAACATTGTGGCCGCGGCCCTGGGCATTGACAACTACACCGGGCGCGAAAGCAGCAGCCTCGTGGTGGGGCGGCCGCCCTCACTCTGCAAGGGATGTCCGCACATCTATTCATACAATGCACTGAACGAAGCCCTCTCAAAATGGGCGAAGGGCAGGGTTTTTTCCGATATCGGGTGTTATACCCTGGGCGCCCTCGACCCCTTTGAGGCCATCAACACATGTGTAGACATGGGCGCGTCCATCACCATGGCAAAAGGCGCAGCCGACGTCGGGCTGGTTCCGGCTGTGGCGGTTATCGGCGACTCAACCTTTACCCACTCGGGGATGACCGGGCTGCTGGATGCCGTGATCAGCAATTCACCGGTCACAGTGATGATCCTCGACAATGAAACCACTGCCATGACCGGCGGGCAGGAATCAAATGCGCATGGCAGGATTGAGGATATCTGCCTCGGCATCGGTGTGGACAAGGATCATATCCATGTACTGAACCCGATACAGAAATACCACGACGTGAATATGGAGATCATCAAGAAAGAACTGGAATACCAGGGCGTGTCTGTCATCATCCCGCGCAGGGAGTGCCTGCAAACCCTCGCCACACGGATCAGGCAAGAAAAGAAAAAAGTTAAACCCGCCATTCAGTAAAAGAAATGAAGAAAGATATCATATTAGCGGGCGTTGGAGGGCAAGGGATACTCTCCATCGCAGCCATCATCGGAACGGCGGCCATGGGAGCCGACCTGTTCCTGAAACAGGCAGAAGTGCATGGAATGAGCCAGCGCGGCGGAGACGTGCAGTCGAACCTGAGGCTTTCGGATAAGCCCGTAGCCTCAGATCTCATCCCCAAGGGGCAGGCCGACATGATCATCGCAGTGGAACCCATGGAAGGGCTGCGCTATGTGTCGATGCTTTCGGAAACGGGTTGGCTGATCACCAACAGCACCCCTTTCGTCAACATTAAGAACTACCCGTCTGTTGAGCAAATACTGGAAGAGATCAGGACACTGCCGAAGCATATCATTATTGATGCCGACAACATTGCCAAAGACCTTGGGAACAAGCGTGCCGCCAACATGGTGATCCTGGGCGCAGCCCTGCCTTTCCTGGAAATGGACATCTCACTTTTCCATGATGCGGTAAAAACGATCTTCGGGCGCAAGGGCGATGATGTGGTAAAACAAAACGTCGACGCCCTCAAGGCCGGATACGACCATGCTGTTGCGTTTACAAAAAAGACATGACCGACAAATCCTAAAACGCAAAACCTAATCAAAAAAAAAGGGATGCCGGAACGGAAGCCGGCATCCCTATTTATTGGTAAAAACCATGGGTTAAATCAATGGATATTTTTTGAAAATCTCTTCCGATTTCATCAGGATATCTACGTATTGTGCACGTTTGTATGTAAAAGGATCCCTCAGGGTTTTATTGGATAGTTTTCCCCTGAACTCGTTCAGCGACTTATACCCCTTTTTCTTCATCCAGTTTTCCATTTCCCTCAGTATCACGCTGATCTGTCCGATACCGTTTTTATACAAGGTACTCACTACCTGCACAGTGTCAGCCCCCGCCAGGATCATGGAAATAACATCTTCGCCGGTAAAGATGCCCGTATTTGCACAAATGTTCCCCTTTATTTCACCATAGAGAAGACCTGCAAAGCGCAGCGCGATGCGGTTGTCGTTCTGGGTTGAAAGATTATAGGGAAAGTAGTGTTCTTCCAGGTCGATATCGATTTCAGGCTGAAAAAGCCGGTTGAAAAGGATGAATGCACCGGCGCCCCTTTTATCCATTTCGCCGACCACATGCAGAACATTGGCGTAATATGGGCTCAGTTTGACCGCAACCGGGATCTTAACGGCCTTTTTCACCTTTTCAAGCAGGTCGTACTGCTCGGTAATAATGGAACGACCGTCGATCTCAAACGTCCTGGGAATGGAATAGAAGTTCAGTTCAATTCCGGCCACGCCGGTTTCTTCAATTTTCAGGGCATATTCTTCCCAGGTTTCATCGTACACACAATTGAGGCTGGCAAAAAGCGGTATGTTCAGGGCTTCCCTCGCTTCCTTCAGTTTTGACAGAAACTCTTCCGGCCCCGAAGCCTCATCCGACAGCGGGTAAGGGGAAGTATCCATCTCGGCATGCCGGGTGGCATAATCTTCTTCGGCATGGTAATTCTGAAGGTTTTCGAGATGGATCTGTTCCTCGAACAGGGTTTTGTAAACAACTGCTCCGGCACCCTCCTCTTCGATCTTTTTGAGTGCGCCCGTGTCGGTCACCAGGTTGCTTGCGCCAACAATCACAGGGTTCTTCAACTCAACCCCCATATAGTTTGTCTTCAAATTCATGATAATCGGTTTTATTAATAATTGTTTTCTTCTTTTTTTTGCCGCATAAAAGTATGTAAAAATAATGACATTACATGAAGCGGCGGCAATCTAAAATCAGTATAAATTAAGTGGTGAAAGCCTAAATTATAGCCATTTTAAAAAGCATAAACATTTAATTTATTATTTTCGTGCTGCCTTTTGGGCGCTTTCATTTTGAACTTATAAAGACTTAAATATAAATACGTTATGGCAAAAAAGAAAAAATTTATCACTTGTGACGGAAACTATGCGGCATCGCATGTGGCATACATGTTCAGCGAAGTTGCCTGTATATACCCCATCACTCCTTCGTCGACGATGGCTGAATACATTGATGAATGGGCAGCCTATGGCAGGAAGAACATTTTCGGGGAAACGGTGAAAGTTGAAGAGATGCAATCAGAAGCGGGTGCTGCCGGAGCTTTGCACGGATCCCTGCAGTCGGGTGCCCTCTCCTCTACTTTTACGGCATCGCAGGGACTTTTGCTGATGATCCCCAATATGTACAAGATCTCGGGGGAACTTTTGCCCGGCGTATTTCATGTCAGTGCCAGGAGTGTGGCAGCGCATGCGCTATCCATCTTCGGCGATCACAGCGATGTGATGGCTACGCGCCAAACCGGCTTTGCCATGCTGGCAACCGGCAGCATACAGGAGATTATGGACATCGGCAGCATCGCCCACCTGGCAGCCATCAAGTCGCGCATACCCTTCCTACACTTCTTCGATGGCTTCAGGAGCTCCCACGAGATCCAGAAAGTTGAATACTTTGACAACGAGGACATGGCCGGGCTTGTCGACTTTGAGGCCATCCGGAAGTTCCGCGACAATGCGCTCAACCCTGAACATCCCGTAACCAGGGGCACCGCCCAGAACCCCGACATATTCTTCCAGGCCAAGGAGGCTGCGGCCCGTTTCTACGACCCCATTCCCGACATCGTGGAAGACTATATGAAAGAGATCAGCAAGCTGACAGGCAGGGAATACCACCCCTTTACCTATTACGGGGCACCCGATGCAGAAAACATTGTTGTGGCCATGGGATCGGTCACCTCCACCATTAAGGAAGTGATCGACTACCAGCTCAGCAAGGGTGAAAAAACGGGGCTGATCTCTGTACATCTGTACAGGCCCTTCTCTGAAAAATACTTTATGAACGTGTTGCCCAAGAGCGTGAAAAGAATTGCCGTGCTCGACCGCACCAAGGAGCCGGGAGCAAACGGCGACCCGCTTTACCTCGACATCCGCGACCTCTTCTATGGCAAACCCGGTGCACCGATGATCATTGGAGGCCGCTACGGGCTCAGCTCAAAGGATACCACACCGGCCATGATCGTTTCGGTTTACGAAAACCTCGCCCAGCCGGTGCCGATGAACCATTTTACAGTTGGCATCGTCGATGACGTCAAATATACATCCCTGCCGCTGCTTCCGAATATTGCTTCCACACCCAAAGGAACCTACGAAGCAAAATTCTACGGACTCGGATCGGACGGAACCGTTACTGCAAATAAAAACTCCATCAAGATCATCGGTGAAAATACCGATAAGTACGTCCAGGCATACTTTGCCTACGATTCCAAAAAATCAGGCGGCATCACCACCTCACACCTGCGCTTTGGCGATAAGCCCATACAGTCGACATACCTCGTCAACACCCCCGATTTTGTTGCCTGTCATGTGCCTTCCTACCTCGACAAATATGACATGCTCAAGGGACTCAAAAAAGGCGGCACCTTCCTGCTTAACAGCATCTGGGATGATGAGGAAACGAAGGACAAGCTGCCAGATGGGATGAAAAAATACATGGCCGAAAACAATATCCGGTTTTACACCATCAATGCCACCAGCATTGCCGAGGAGCTCGGGCTGGGATCAAGGACCAACACCATCATGCAGTCGGCATTCTTCCGCATTGCCGGTGTGATCCCTTATGAACTGGCCGTGGACCAGATGAAGAAAGCCATCCTGAAAAGTTTTGGCAATAAGGGGGAAGACATTGTGAAGATGAACTATGCCGCGGTTGACCGTGGCGGTCAGGTTACGGAAATTGAGATCCCCGAATCATGGAAAAACCTCAAACCAAATGGCAAAGCCAAACTGGATGACCTGCCTGAATTTGTTGCCAATATATGTTTCCCCATCAACCACCTTAAAGGCGACGATCTGCCCGTCAGCGCATTCCTCAACCGCGAAGACGGCACTTTCCCTGCCGGGACCACCGCCTATGAAAAGCGCGGCATTGCCGTAAGTGTTCCGGAATGGATCCCTGAAAACTGCATACAATGCAACCAGTGTTCCTACGTTTGCCCCCATGCCGCCATCAGGCCGTTCCTCATCAATGAAGATGAGATGAAAACACTGCCCGAAGGCACTGCCACGCTCAAAGCCATTGGCAAAAGTTTCGAAGGACACCAGTTCAGGATACAGGTGAGTGCGCTCGACTGCACCGGATGCGGCAACTGCGCCGACATTTGTCCTGCCAAGGAAAAAGCCCTTGTTATGAAACACCTCGAAACCCAGCTTGAAGAAGTATCCCGCTGGGAGCATTTCGACAGCAAGGTAAGTTACAAGGACGAGCTGGCGGAAAAAGACAAAACCATAAAGAACAGCCAGTTTGCACAACCGCTCTTTGAATTTTCAGGCGCCTGCGCCGGATGCGGCGAAACACCCTATGTAAAAACCATCACCCAGCTCTTTGGAGAAAGGATGATGATCGCCAACGCCACCGGCTGCTCATCCATCTACGGCGGTTCTGCCCCTTCAACGCCTTATTGCAAACATAAGGTCTCAGGACACGGACCTGCCTGGGCCAACTCGCTCTTTGAAGACAATGCAGAATATGGCTTCGGAATGGCTTTGGGCGTTAGGAAACTACGCGACCGCATCGCCGACCGCCTCAGCAGGCTGGCACCCAAAGCGGATGATAAAACCAAAGAAGCCATCAACGAATGGATAGCCGGGAAAGACGACGCCAAGGCTTCGAGGATTGCCAGCGCCAGGCTGATCCCCTTGCTTAAAAAAGTGAAAGACCCGCTGGCCGAAGAGCTTCTCAGCCTCGAACAATACTTCGTTAAAAAGTCGGTATGGGTCTTCGGAGGCGACGGCTGGGCATACGATATCGGCTATGGCGGCCTCGACCACGTGATCGCCAGCGGTGAAGATATCAACATTCTCGTACTCGACACGGAAGTATACTCCAACACCGGCGGGCAATCATCAAAATCGACACCCGTGGGCGCCGTGGCCAAATTTGCCGCCTCCGGCAAGAAGATCCGCAAAAAAGACCTGGGAATGATGGCCATGACTTACGGTTATGTATACGTTGCCCAGGTAGCCATGGGCGCCAGCCAGTCGCAGTTCTTCAAGGCCCTGAAAGAAGCGGAAGCCTATCCCGGACCTTCGGTCATCATTGCCTACTCACCCTGTATCAACCACGGTCTCAGAAGAGGAATGGGAAAAACGCAGGAAGAAATGAAGCACGCGGTAGAATCGGGCTACTGGCAGATGTACCGTTACAACCCACTGCTGGAAGAGGAAGGCAAAAACCCATTCATACTGGACTCCAAGGAGCCCGACTGGAGTCTGTTCAACGACTTCCTCAACGGCGAAGTGAGGTATGCTTCACTCAAGACTGCCTTCCCCGCCGAAGCAAAAAGGCTGCAGGCACTTGCCGAACAAAATGCCCGCTGGCGCTATAAAAGCTATAAACGCCTTGCCGAAATGGATTATTCGGAGGAATAACCAATAACAGTGTTTAACATGAAAGCCGGGTTAGAAAAATAATCCGGCTTTTTTTTGACTACCCAAATTATCGGTCGCTTTTATTGACAATTATTTTTTCATGTCGTATATTCGTGCTTCAACCAGAAACCATTACAACACATGAAAAAGAGCAAAATGATCACCATCGCCCTGTTCGTTCTTGGCGCAGGCGGTTTGACGGGGCAGCCTGCCATCAACCCCGATTTCTATTTCAGCGAACACCCAGGCACACATAATATGGGGATCACTTCCGACGGCAATTATTACTATACCTGCAACGGTGGAAAAACATATGAGGGAAAGATCGGCAAATTCAGCCTGAACGGCAACCTTATAGAGCATTACAGCATCGAACTCGACATGCGGAACATCATGTACAATGCCAGCGACAAGCATCTCTACATTAATTGTTACGACCAGAATATTTACCGGATCACCGACCTTGAAAGCGGGGCTTTCCAGCTTGTTTTCAGCAATCTTTACAACAACCCGCAAGCCTCTCTCGGTTTGGATGTCAGGGGCAGGTACTTTTATTACCTTGACGATGGCACGCTGAGCCTGTACAATGTATCCGACGGCAAACTGAAAAACCGCATTTACGGCCTGGAATGCGGAGACGAGCTTGCCAGCGGAAGCCATTCCGTGGCCGTAACAAAGAAAAACATCATCACCACAGATACTGAAAAACAACTGCTGTATGTATACGACCTCAAAGGCAAGCTGAAAGAGACAATCTCCTTCGGTAAGGGTGATTACGCCTACTCCCTCTCTTATGCCAATGGATATATCTTTCTGGCAACCGACGGCAATTATTCGAACGGGATGTGGTACGGTTATAAATACTGATCAACACCCCATTGAAAAAAAAAGTCCTTGTCATGATAAGGACTTTTTTTTCTTTACAGCATCCGGGCTTATTCAATGATCATCCGGTACGGCAGCCTGGCCTGGACTCCCTCCCATTCGAGGGCGGCTTTGCTATGCAGGAAATCCTGGTAGAACGGACCCAGTTCGGCTTTCAGGATGCGTGTATACACACCGGAGCTCAGGTCTTCGATGATCTGTTCAAAAATATCTTTTTGCCGTGGGAGTTCCAGCAGGCGGTATTTTTCCAGTCCGGCAATTTCTGCAGCCAGGTCAATGGCATGTTGCAAACCTCCCAGTTCATCGACCAGGCCCAGGCGCAGGGCATCTGTACCACTCCAGATCCTTCCTTCGCCGATCAGGTCGACCTGCATGGGGGTCATGCCGCGATTATCGGAAACCCTTTTCAAAAAGAGTTCATAAACCTCATCAACTTTACCCTGCAGGAGCTGGCGTTCGAAAGCTGTCAGCGGCCTAACCACCGATGGGAACCCGGCGTTACGGTTTGTCTGGACATTATCATAGGTTATACCGAGCCTGTCGCGCATAAAATCGCCAAAGTCGGGAATGACGCCAAATACACCGATAGATCCTGTAAGGGTGGATGGTGAAGCCACGATCTTTTCGGAGGCACTCGCAATCCAGTACCCGCCCGAAGCGGCAAGGTCGCCCATGGAAACGATGACCGGCTTCACCTCCTGTGTCAGTTTCAGTTCACGCCAGATCACGTCGGAAGCCAGGGCATCGCCGCCCGGCGAATTGACCCGCAATACCACCGCCTTCACCTTCTCGTTTTCCCTTGCCTGTTGTATGGTTTCCGCAAAGCGGTCGGCGCCCACTTCATCATCGCTTCCCTTGCCGCCCCCGATCTGGCCACTGGCATAGATCACGGCAATGCGGTCGCCGGTGATCCCGGATTGCTTCCGGCTCCGGTTATATTTCGTCAGGGAAAGCAATCGCTCATCCTCATCATCTTCGATGCCTGCCAATTCCATGAAAAACTGCCTGAATTCATCACGAAAAACAAGCCCGTCAATAAGCCCCGCTTCAAATGCATCCCCGCCTTCATAGGATACCAAACCGTCGGCAAGGCTGTTCAGCTCATCAACTTCCAGCCCGCGTGACAATGCGATTTCTTCAACCATCGACTGCCAGACCGAGCTGATCAGGGTATTGAGCTGTTCCCGGTTCTCGGGGCTCATCTTTTCCTGGATCAACGGTTCCACGGCGCTTTTGAATTTCCCATGCCTTACCACCTGCATGTCGATATCCAGTTTGTCGAAAGTCCCCTTGAGAAAGACAAGCTGGGCGTTGAGGCCCTTAAAGTCGACCAGGCCCATTGGATGCAGGTAAACCTTGTCGGCCACCGAGGCAAGATAATAGGCTCCCTGCGACATATTTTCGCCGTAGCAGTATATAAACTTTCCGCTGTTCCTGAAGTCAGCAAGGGCATCACGGATCTCACCCAGTGTGGCAATACCTGCCGGAACGACATCCAGCTTAAGGACAATTCCTTTGATCCGATCATCTTTCGAAGCCTCATCAATATTGTGCAAAATATCGTTCAGCCCCAGTAAGGTCCTGAAAGTCATACCCGAGAAATCGGGGATAAAAGGCGTCTGCGGTGTCCTGTCGGGGATCGGATCCTTCAGTTCCATCAATATGACGGTACCATCCATAACCTCGACGGTTTTCTTTTCGGCAAACGACATAAGGCCGGCCAGTATGCCGAATGATATAAATGAGAATATCAGCATCAGGAGGATAAACCCCAGCATGGATGCCAGCATGAATTTAAAGAACTCTTTCATTTTTCTTTGTTTTATTGTTAAAAGGTCATTGATTAGCGGCCTATAAAATTAGCTTTTTCGGGACAAATATCAAAATCTTATTTAAATTTGAAGCACACAAAGGGATACCCGATGAGCCTGGCATATTTATTACTTGGAAGCAATCTTGGCGACAGCTTGCGGCAATTGCACGAAGCTGCAGCCCACATCAGCCGGGAGGCGGGGGTTATCCGCCGGAAGTCGGAAATCTATGCATCGCCCCCATGGGGGTTTGTCCATGCAAATTCATTTCTTAACCAGGCCATTGCGGTTGAAACAGAAATGGAGCCAGGAGAACTCCTCAAGGCACTCCTGAGGATTGAAAAAAAAATGGGGAGGCTGCGTAAAACGGGAGTTTATGAAGCCAGGACCATCGATATTGATATACTTTTTTTCGATGATCTTGTGATGGACACAGAAAGCCTGACCATTCCGCATCCACGGCTTCATCAGCGGCAATTTGCACTCAGGCCGATGCTGGACCTGGCACCGGATTTGCTCCATCCCCTTTTGGGCCAGACCATCGCAGCACTTGCGGCCGTATGCGAAGACCGGTCGGACATCAGCATTTTTCACGAGCTGCAATTGGCCGCCGGGCAAAAAAAAACACGTTAATGCGCTATAATTATATTGCCATAGAAGGGAATATCGGGGCAGGCAAGACTTCCCTTGCCTCGATGATCGCAGCGGAGTTCAACGGGAAGCTGATCCTCGAGCAGTTCGAAGACAACTCATTTCTTCCAAAATTCTACAAGGAACCGGAAAAATATGCCTTTCCCCTCGAAATGTCATTCCTTGCCGAGCGTTATCAGCAGTTAAAGGACCAGCTTACCAAACAGGACCTTTTCAAGACCTTTACCATATCCGACTATCTCTTCAATAAGTCGTTGATCTTTGCCCGCAACAACCTTCAGGCCGATGAGTTTGCATTGTTTTCGAGGATGTTCGGGATTATCAACGAGTTCCTCCCAAAACCCGATCTGCTGGTTTACCTGTACCTCGATATTTCAAAACTGCAGCATAATATCAGGCGGAGGGGGCGTTCATATGAGCAGGCCATCCGCGACAGCTATCTTGAAGACATACAAACCGGTTATTTTGATCACATCAGGAAGCTGAACAACATGCGGGTATTGATCGTCGACACAAACAATATAGATTTCGTGAACGAAAGTGCGCATTACAAAGCCATCACGGACCTGATATGGCAACCTCATGAATACGGCATCCATCGATTCAGCCCTTAGCCGGCGGTACACGGGTTTTTAAATTTCACCTTCTCTTTCTGCCTGTATTTATCCGGGCCCGGCCACTGGGCGGAGGATTGGCCGTGCAACCGGATACAATAAGTTGTGTTTGTGATTTCCGGGATATGATAAAAAGAGAAAAGGCCGCCCTAAAGAGGAACGGCCTTTCCCAAGATACAGGATTATGTTTGATCTTACTGAACGATAGCCAGAAATTCAGGCATTTCGTTGTACTTCAGGAATTCCCTGTCGTACCTGGCTTCGTTCTTCAGTTCGGGATCCATTTCAACTGCTTTCATCAGGTTGTCGAAGAGCACCCTGGTGTCGTCCTGGCGGGCGCCTGTGATGGCAAGCAGGTAATAGGTGAGGGCATCGGGGGGTGCACATTCGAAAGTCTTCTGTGCAGCCTTGTAGTCCTTGTTCAGCAACTGGATCAGACCGGTATTGTGGTTACATTCCTTGCCGCTTGTCATGCTTTGGGCCTTGGCATAATCGCCGTCGAGGATGGCCAGCACACCCAGGTTAAAGTCGACATTTTCGCCTTTTTTCTGTGCTTCAAGGAAATGTGCCTCAGCCTTGTCGTATTCGCCAAGGTGGCATGCCAGCACGCCCAGGTTGTTGTGGGCGGGACCGAATTCAGGATTCAGTTCAACAGCCTTATTGAGCATGTTCCCGGCTTCTTCGTACTCTTGCATGCGAATGAGCACTTCACCGGCATTGTTATATGCCCTGAAGCAGTTCGGGTAAGCGTTGATCGTATTCCTGTAGATGGCAAGCTGGTCATTGTCGTTATCATAGAAAGTGGCCGCATACATGATCTCGTTCACTTTCAGGGAGTCGGGATACGACAGGCCGTAAGCCATGATCTGTTCATCGCTGCGTTTGGGTTCATAGCTGTTAACTGTGATGATCGCCCTTCTGAGCGGCGGAAGTAGATTTTCTTCAATCTCGGGATAGATGAGGATCATGTTCCTGATCTCTTCCTCACGCCTGGCCTGGTCGGCCGACCTGATCACATTGAGGATGGCACGCTTGTCGGTGAGGGCTGAATTTTCAACTGCCGTCATGAAGCCGTCCCAGTCGGGTCCCTGCCAGGTAATATCCCACTGCAGTTCTGTTTTGGGATCTTTAACGTTCAGGCGGGATTCTTTTTGCCTGGCCAGCTTTTTGATTTCCTTCACCATGTAGTTGAAGGCGGTGTTGGCCCTGCTCTCGGAGAGGTCCCTGTTGAAGAGTTCTTCCCCTTCGGGGGATGCCCAGCCGGTGATGCCGATGTTCTTCACCTTCCATCCCAGTGCCAGAAATTCGTTAAGGTCAGCAAGTTTCTGCTTGTTCTCCTCAAGTTTGTTGAGTGGCACCCTCCAGTTCAGGTCATACCTGTTGATCAGGAAGAATATTTTGGCCTTTTTGGAAATGATGGTTTCCTTCTGATAATCGTGGTATGCGATAAGCGGGATATGGTTGTTGAGGATATACTTTGAGGTATGTATCACGCCATCGTTGACCTTAACATCAGGAACGATAAAGTATTTGTTGCTGTTGAGGATCTCTTCCTCGGTGGCAAGGGTTCCTTCCTTGGCCGGATAGATGATGGGCACGAGGAAGAGTTCCGATACGTCCAGGTCGGGCGAATAGGGGATCTTGCCTGTATAGGTGATCGTTCCGCCGTTTTTATAGTTCACGACCATTCCGTCGCCGGATACTTCTTCGCCTTTCACCGTGAAAGGTTCATATGCAACGGCACCGCCTTCGTACCTCAGCACGGGGGTTACGTACATGGCTGCATCTTTCTGGAAGTACTTGGCCGGGAAGTTGCCTTCGATGGTAACCTCTACATAATCGCCGTGTGCTTCAAGCGGGTTGGGTGTCGACTTCCAGGTGATATCCTCGAAATCCTTTACCATATTCTTCACGCCTCCCTGGCCGAACTTATAGGTAAGCCCGATGCCTGAATAGTGCCAGAAGTCTTTTTTAACCGCAGCCACTGCATGAGAGAAGTTATCGACGCCGTCGGAGTCGGTAAACTTCAGGGAGGAGTTAATGTTGAGAAGGAAACTTTCTCCGAGGGCAAAATCAAAGTCAATCCCCACCGGATAGAGGGTCACCAGGTCGCGTCCATTGATGCCATCGTTATCGCCGTTATCGAAGGGTTCATCTTCTTTCCAGCCCCTTGATCCCAGCGGTGTGGCCGTTGAATGTTCGCGCAGCCTGGTGCGGTACTGTGCCTGGCCGATACCGGCCCAGGCAGTCATGTCGAACCAGCGGTCGGGGTTATAGCCAAAGATCAGGTTGATCAGGCTGATGGTGGCGTTTGCCGAGTAGTCAAAGGCATCGCCCTTGAAAGCCCTGTCAACGTCGCCATACCTTTCACCTGTAAGGTTTACATAACCGAAATTCCCGCGCACACCCAGGACGGGATGGAACTGCCATCCGCCGATGGCGCCGAAGCCCCAGTTAAAATGCTTCCATTGGGGTAATACGGGCTCTGCATAGACGTCGCCATGGAAGGCAACCCCTCCAAGGCTTCCACCGATGTAGAAATACTTTGAGAAGGCAGCCCTGTTGGCGGCTTTTACTTCCTCTTTGCTAACCTCTTCCTCTTCTTCAACAACCTCCTGGCCGGTGAAGATGAGGGGGAACACAGCAAATATTAAAACTGCAAGGAGTTTTAATACCGATTTGTAATCTTTTTTCATAATCCTTGATCTTTAAATATTAATAATAATTAAGTTGCCTGTCGACTTGACGTACTACAAATATAATGTTAAACATCAAATATACAAAGATTAAACAACAATTTTATCGTTTGATGATGACTTTCCCATCAAAACAATGCAAATTTAGAATATTTCCTAAATATACAACGATTTATTCAAATTATCAAATTAATCTGTCAAACGCCTGGTTTTACGAAATGTTCAAGGGTCTGGTTACATTATTCTGTAAAACGGCATTTTATTTATGCGCCCCGTTTCTCAATGCATTGAATCATCCCATTGCATTTTCCTGAAAAAAGTCCATAAAACGATCCCGGCGCTGACCGAAACATTGAGCGAATGCTTGGTTCCCAGTTGCGGTATTTCGATGCAGGCATCAACCATATCAATAACTTCCTGTTCAACGCCTTTCACCTCGTTGCCGAACACCAGTGCCGTTTTCCGCCCCGCGGCATAATCAAAGTCATGGAGTAAAACACTTTTATCGGTTTGCTCCACTGCCAGGATATCACAGCCTTCCTTCCTGAGCATCGCCACGGCATCGCGTGTTTCGGGAAAATACTGCCAACTGACCGATTCGGTGGCTCCAAGGGCTGTTTTCTGTATCTCACGGTGAGGCGGCCTGGCGGTAATACCGCAAAGATAGATGCATTCAACCCTGAAAGCATCGGCGGTGCGAAATACCGAACCGATATTGTTCAGGCTCCTGACATTGTCGAGCACCACCGAAACCGGCATCTTTTCGGAACGGATAAACTCCTCCGTACTGAGCCGCTTAAGTTCTTCCATGCTAAGTTTCTTCATCCAAAAGAATTTTCAGGCAAAAATAAGCTTACGGGATAAAACACGGACACTTGCCCGGGAGAAATATGATTAAAACGGATAAATGCGTACTTTTGTGTGCAGGCAGGAAAGGTCGTTCCGCCGGGTTTATGTCAACCAAAATCACAAGTGCCAAAAGAAAAAAAGATAGCAGAAACCCCGCTGATGAAGCAGTACAATACCATCAAGGCCAAGCATCCCGATGCTTTGCTGCTCTTCAGGGTAGGTGATTTTTATGAGACCTTCAGCGAAGATGCCGTCAAGACCTCAAAGATCCTCGGCATTGTGCTGACCAGGCGCGCCAATGGTGCTGCCTCCTATGTTGAGCTGGCCGGCTTCCCCTACCACGCCCTCGACACATATCTGCCGAAGCTGGTGAAGGCAGGTCAGCGGGTTGCCATCTGCGAACAGCTGGAAGATCCAAAACTGGCAAAAACAATCGTAAAGAGAGGCGTTACCGAAATGGTCACGCCGGGGGTGGCGCTGAACGAAAACGTACTTGAACAGAAAAACAACAACTTCCTGGCGGCCGTCGACCTGCAGGAAAAAGTCTCGGGCATTTCCTTCCTCGACATCTCGACCGGAGAGTTTTTCGTGAGCCAGGGCAGCAGGGAATACATCGACAAGCTGATCCAGGGCTTCATGCCGTCGGAAATCGTGCTCCAGCGCAACAAGCTGGCGCATTTCCGCGATATCTTCGGCGAAAAACATTACACCAATACCTTCGACGACTGGGTATTCACGCATGACTTCGGTTATGAGCTGCTCACCCGGCATTTCGGCACCAGGTCGCTGAAGGGTTTTGGCATCGAAGACCTGCCGCAGGCCATCATCGCCGCCGGCGCAGCCATGCATTATCTGTCGGAAACCCACCACGAGCGTTTACAGCACATCAGTTCCGTTTCCCGCATCGAAGAGGAGAGGCATGTATGGCTCGACCGCTTCACCGCCAGGAATCTTGAATTGCTTTACGCCAACAATGAAAACACCCCCACCCTGCTCGACATCCTCGACCACAGCATCACCCCCATGGGCGGCCGGATGCTGAAACGATGGATCGTTCTGCCGCTTAAAAATATGGAACCGGTGCAGGAACGCCTCGACATGGTGGAACTGTTCCTGCGAAACGATCAGCTCTCGGAAAAGCTGCGAAGCCAGTTCAGGATGGTGGGCGACCTGGAAAGGCTCATCTCCAGGGTGGCGGTGGCAAAGGCCAACCCCCGTGAAGTGGTACAGATCAAACGGGCCCTGAACGCCATCGAAAACATCAGGGAACTATGCGCTGAAGCAGGGCATCCGGCATTGAAAAAATTTGCCGAACAACTGAACCATTGCCCCAGCATCCGCGACCGCATTAAGCATGAAATCAATGATGACCCGCCCGTGAATATCGCCAAAGGAAATATCATCAAACAGGGTGTTTCGGAAGAACTGGACGAACTCCGCAGCCTGCTGTATTCAGGCAAAGACCAGCTCGAACATATCCGCGACCGCGAAATCCGCAACACCGGCATCAGCTCCCTCAAGATTGGCTATAACAATGTTTTCGGGTACTATCTTGAGGTGACCAACGCGCACAAGGACAAAGTGCCGGCCGAATGGCACCGCAAGCAAACGCTCGTGAATGCCGAACGTTATATCACCGGAGAGCTGAAAGAATATGAACAGAAAATACTGGGGGCCGAAGAAAAGATACTGGCACTCGAAACCACGCTCTTCAATAAACTGGTGATCGCGCTTACCGATTATATCAAGCCCATACAGCTTGATGCGGGGCTTGTGGCGCGCCTCGACTGCCTTTTGTCATTTGCACAGGTTGCCGAAGAGAACAATTATACCAGGCCCGAGGTAAATGATTCGCTGGTGATCGACATTACCGACGGCAGGCACCCGGTGATAGAAATGAACCTTCCGCCGGGCGAAAGCTATGTGCCCAACAGCGTTTATCTCGACAACGAAAAGCAGCAGATCATCATCCTCACGGGCCCCAACATGTCGGGGAAATCGGCCCTGCTCCGGCAAACCGCCCTGATCACCCTGATGGCGCAGATCGGCTGCTTCGTGCCGGCCAAGAAGGCCTCCATCGGGCTGGTCGACAAGATCTTTACCCGGGTGGGGGCCTCTGACAACATTGCATCGGGCGAGTCGACCTTTATGGTTGAAATGAACGAAACCGCCAGTATCCTCAACAACATCTCCGACCGCAGCCTGATCCTGCTCGACGAGATTGGAAGGGGCACCAGCACCTATGATGGCATCTCGATTGCCTGGGCAATCACCGAATACATCCATAATCATCCTATTTTCAGGGCCAAGGTGCTGTTTGCAACCCATTATCATGAGCTGAATGAAATGGCGGCCAGCATGCTGCGCATTAAAAATTATCATATCTCGATCAAGGAGATCGGCAAAGAAGTGATCTTCCTCAGAAAAATAGAACCCGGCGGCAGCGAGCACAGCTTCGGCATCCATGTGGCACGCATGGCCGGGATGCCGGGCAGCGTCCTGCGACGGGCCGAGGACCTGCTGATGCAACTCGAAAAATCGCACAGCGGTGAAAAACTTTCTTACCGCCCCGATCCGAAAAACAAATCCGCCGGTGGCGAATACCAGCTTTCCTTTATTCAACTCGACGACCCCTTGCTGCTGCAGATCAAGGACGACATCCTTAACACCGACATCAACACCCTTACACCGGTTGAAGCCCTCATGAAACTGAATGAGATCAAACGGCTGTTGGGAGAGTAGGGAATAAAGAACAGCTACCCCCCTTCAGGCTTCGGGTTGCAAAGCAAGGAACAGGAATAGGGAAGTAAAAAACCAGCTTATGGCTGGTTTTTTTGTACCCGGAGCGGGAGTTGAACCCGCACGGCCTTGCGGCCATTGGATTTTAAGTCCAACGTGTCTACCAATTCCACCATCCGGGCAAATAAGTTCTTATCAATTCGATTACAGGATTATCTGGTTCCATTTCTCCCGGCAATAAATTCCGGGGTAATTTTATTTGTTTCTTACAGCAAAAACGGCATCCTTGCAGAATGCCGTATAAAAAACTGAGCGGAAAACGGGACTCGAACCCGCGACCCCGACCTTGGCAAGGTCGTGCTCTACCAACTGAGCTATTTCCGC
>CAZHFC010000035.1:0-37797 GCA_964531985.1 uncultured Bacteroidales bacterium | reverse complement strand
GGGTTGCCAACCTTATTAGGGTTGGCAACCCTATTAAGGTTGGCAACCCTGGGTTTATTCCATCAAAAAATTCACATCACTCCCCTGCTCTACTTCTTCCGGTTCCTGGCCGAAGCGAAAAACCCGCAGCGGACGGGTGCCTTTCAGCTCTAGTTCAAATCCGTCCACCTCGAAAAGGGAACTTTCCCGCAGGCCTGCCACTGTCATCTCCTTGTTCACAACCAGAAACTCCTCTATCCTTTGCTGGCGGGTTTCACCTCCGTGACCTTCGGGGTTGGCATCAAGGTAATGCGGGTTGATCTGGAAGGGGATCAGGTTCATACATTTAAAACTTTCGGGCTCAATGATGGGCATATCGTTGGTGGTCATCAGGCTTGGACAGGCCACATTAGAACCGGCACTCCAGCCCATATAGGGTACCCCGTCGAGAGCCCGCTCCCTGATCGCTTCCATGATGCCCGTCTTATGCATCATATGCACCAGGTGAAAAGTGTTTCCACCTCCAACAGCGATGGCTTCGGCCTCTTTAACAGCTTTAACGGGATCCTGCTCCCGGTGCACAGAATAAATATTATACCCTAGTTCTTCAAAAACCGACTTCACTCTTCCTTCATAGATATCATATGATTTCGCGATATCCCCGTCGGGTGAAAGTCCAACACCTGCATAAGGGACAAACAGAATGTTTTTCACTCCTGTTTTAGCCAGAAAATCAGCGATGAAAGGCCTTGGCCAGGCCAGGTATGCTTCGCCATAATTGGTTGAATTGCTGATAAGTAATAAGCGCATAAGTTATTGTTTTAATGGTTAATGATTCAATAAACGGTGCATAAAGATATTAAAATTAACCATTTTGGCAATACAAGCTTTCTTTCGCCAGGACTTGCCCGTATATCAGGATACGGGAGATTGATGGCGGCCCGGTCCGAAAGTGGCGGAAATAGCTTCTGTTCAACAGTATGACCACCTTTACCTTTATCGGGCACCTTTATTGATCAGTTCCAAAACATAATCCAGCGCCATTGCTTCGGGCACCTCATGGTCAGGAATCGTACCGTGCCTGTAATCATCGCTTGCACCAATGTTACAAAAAAACTTATATGGCACCCCGAACTCTATTTTGGTATGGGGAAGTTTTTGCGGAATCACTGCCCCGAAGCATACAGCCATCCCTCCTGTTTCCTCCCCTGCAACATGCCCCATATCAAAGTGTTTGAAGGCCCAGGCCATATCAGCGGCAGCAGAGAACGTATAATGACTGGTCAGCAGCCAGGTCTTGCCGGAATACCTGTATGGGTTATCACGCAATCCGGTAAAAGGAGGTTCATTAAATTGTATAAACCGGGCGGTATCATTGAAAGAATAATCATATTGCTCTTCGAGGTATTTTCTTAATCTAGTGCTTCTTTTTTCCCTCATCTTCCCAACCTGGCTGAACGGAACCGGCGAAATGTTCTGGAAAATCTCATCAGCTACGCGGGAATCCCCGCCCCCGTTCCTGCGGACATCAATGATCAGGTTCCCTGTGTTATTTTCATGGATCACCCTGAAGGCTGAATCGATAAAAGACTTTAAAACGTGAAAATCTTCGAAACTATCGAAACGGAGTATTGCGATCCCTTTTTCAGCATCCAGCACCAGAGAATGGTCTGGTCTGTTGATTTGAATTTGCCGGCCGGCTTCCCTGAATGTCGGATACGGAATCCCGTTCACAAACACCTGACCCACCTTATCCTCATGCAGGTATTCAACAAAAAAGGAAGAATCTCCATACAGGAGGAAGAGCAGCGGGGCGAAACGTTTACTGAGGCGTGAGGCCCTGTAGAAGGTTTTTTCCCCGCTAACAAATCGCAGCATATCACCAAGGATCTCCTTCATGTTTTTTCCGTTGATATTCAGGATCAGGGATTCCGTGGGAATATTGAATTGCTGATCGCCATGAAGCGTTATTGCTGTAGCCGATGAATCACGGTGATTCACCTCAACGGTAAGCGGAAACAGTTTTACCGAGGTATTTTCCAGTTCATCATACGGAAAAAAAACTGCAGTGTGCCCATCGCCCAGGGTTGCGACCAGCGGTATGATGATCCTGCTGAATCCGAGGCGTGTCATGCTGTCCTGCACAAGCTGCTTTGACCTGGCCACCTCTCTTTCAAATTCATGCCGGGGCAGGTAAGCAAACATGTCGGGATGGATGTCGTTTATCATGACGGCCAGGCTGTCGATATCATTCAATAAGACCTGGCGATTATAGAATTGCTGTGCCGGTAGCGGGGCGACCATCAGCAACAGAACAGCCAAAAAGACCGAAAAGCTTTTCATAGGCCGGAATTTGTCCTGTAAAAATAAAAATCATTTGGAATAATGAACAAGGCAACGGGTTCGACTTTGATAAATTTTATACAAACAGAATAAATGAACCCGATTGCAGGAATCTGTAGCGGCTGTCCGCGGAATACGAAAAATCACCAGATTATTCGAGCACCAAAAGCCACAAAGTCAATCAGGACTTACATCGTTGCATCATCATTGGCCGGCATTTCCGGATCATGACATTGAGCGGTGGGATCTATTTTCATTACCCCCTGTATAAGCAGATGCACCAATAAAAAAACCTCTTTAAAACGAATGTTTAAAGAGGTTTTAAATGAATTGGTGCCCAAGAAAGGACTCGAACCTTCACGACCATACAGTCACTAGTCCCTGAAACTAGCGCGTCTACCAATTCCGCCACTTGGGCAAGCAAGTGTGGGTGTGGGTGTGTTTCGGATAAAAAAACTCAAAACTCTTAAGTGCCCAGGACAAGAATCGAACTTGCACTCCCAAGCAGGAACATGGCCCTCAACCATGCGCGTCTACCATTTCCGCCACCTGGGCAAGTGAGTGTGTGTGTGAAAAAGAGGCAGCGTGTGTGATTGTTAATACGCTTATATAATGTATACGGGTTTTGGGAGTGCAAAGATATTAAATTTTCGAATAAAAAAACAAACACCTGAAAACTATGTAAATTCTACTTCCCCTTTCTGAAAAAAGGCCGTTTTTGATAATCAACCGATCCACTCCTGATAATAAAAAATTCTCATGATATTATTTTCCCCGCAACAAGAGGCAGATCAACTTCGGCATCTTTGTTTAACTTTGCCCGCGTTAACGCAATACCACACCTATGTTCACAGCCTCAGATCTTAAACAGTTCAAAAAAATGGACATCAGTCCTGAAAAGATTGCCATGCAGATCGAAAACTTCCGGAATGGATTTCCATACATCAGGCTTTCGGCGCCGGCCACACCCGGACATGGGATCGGGGTGCTGGATGAACGGCAAACCGAGAGCCTCAGGCAGGTATTTGATGAAAAGGCAGGCGAATACCTGATTACCAAGATGGTCCCTGCCAGCGGTGCAGCAAGCCGGATGTTCAAGAGCCTGCATGCCTATATGGAAAGTCCTGCCGGGGAACCCGATCCTGACACCTCTGAATTCATCAGCAGGCTGCGTGATTTTGCCTTTTATCCATACCTGGAGGCGGCCATGCGGTCGGACGGATTCGAACCCGGTGCGCTTCGCACCCCCGAGGGTCATAAAATGATCATCAGGTACCTGCTGACAGAAAAAGGGCTTGACTATGCATCCCTTCCCAAAGGGCTTCTTTATTTCCACCGGTATGAAAACGATGCCCGGACGGCCATGGAAGAACACCTTGCCGAAGGTTTGGAATACTGCCTTGACGGCAAGCGGACAGCCAGGATCCATTTCACGGTATCGCCCGAACACATGGACCGCTTTACGGAAAAGGCCCGCGAGGCCGCAACAGGCTATGAAAAGGAATACGGAATGAAGTTCAGCATCGGATTCTCCGTACAGAAGCCGTCGACCGACACCATTGCCGTTGATATGAACAATGAGCCTTTCAGGAACCCCGACGGAAGTATACTGTTCAGGCCCGGCGGGCATGGGGCGCTCATTGAAAACCTGAACGAACTGGATGGCGACATCGCCTTTATCAAGAACATCGACAACGTGGTGCCCGACAGGCTGAAAGGCCCTACCTACCTTTATAAAAAGGTACTGGGAGGGCTCCTGATACGTCTGATGGAAAAGACAAGGCAATATTTAAATCTGCTCGAAAAAGGAGATACGGATGAAAACAAGCTAAACGAGATCATTGCTTTTTCCAGGGAAGAACTGGATATCCGTTTTGCCAACAGTTTTCACTCCCTTCCTCCCGAAGAAAAACAAAGGGAACTATATCGCAAGCTGAACAGGCCCATACGGGTATGTGGCATGGTTAAAAACGAAGGGGAACCCGGAGGCGGGCCCTTCTGGGTTGCCGGCAGTGATGGTAAGGCCAGCCTGCAGATCGTGGAATCCTCGCAAATTGATATGAATGATGTGGAACAGCGGCAGATTGTGAAACAATCCACACATTTCAACCCGGTCGACCTGGTTTGCTGCCTCAAAGACCACCGGGGAAATAAATTCGACCTTAAAAAGTATACCGACCCGGCCACCGGTTTTATCTCCGTTAAGTCGAAAGACGGGAAAGACCTGAAAGCACAGGAACTTCCCGGTTTATGGAACGGCGCAATGGCAGACTGGATCACGCTTTTTATTGAAGTGCCCATCGAAACATTCAATCCCGTGAAGACTGTTAACGACCTGCTCAGGCCACAGCATCAGTAAGGGTTTCATGGAATGATCCATTTTTATTGTTTTTTCCGGCCCGGGTCAGATCTGCAGGGCTTGACCAGCAAATTTGTGGGCAAAAAGGCCCCAAAAGATCAAGGCATTTCCCTTGTATAGCTGTTAAGCTTAATTGCCCTGTAACAGAAGGGGAAACCTTCCAAAGCCCGGTTGAATCACATCTGATCACTTTGTCCCTGAAATCAGAATCTCACTTATTTAATAAAAGATTAACACATAATTTACCTTCAATTAAGGGTGCCGGCCCATCTTTGCCCTCCTAAAACAGTCATAACGGCCAAATGTATCCCGAAAACAACACCATCCTGCTCGTTGACGATGAGTCGGACATCCTTGAATTCCTTGGGTATAACCTCAGGAAAGCCGGTTACAATATTATTACGGCCACAAACGGCTATGACGCCATCAAAATCGCAACAGAAAAGCAACCCGGGCTCATTATTCTTGACGTGATGATGCCGGGAATGGATGGTATAGAAACCTGTAAAACCATCAGGGATAACCCGGTATTGAAGAATACCATCATTGCCATGCTGAGTGCACGCGGGGAAGATTTTACACAGATAGCGGGATTTGAAGCCGGAGCCGACGACTACATCAAAAAACCCATCCGGCCGTCAGTCCTTGCCTCCCGGGTAAAGGCCCTCTTCAGGCGTCTCGGGAAAAACGACCCGTCAGGAAAAATGATCCGTTTAAAAGGTTTTACCATCGACCGTGAAAAATATCTGGTCGTAAAGGATGGGCGGGAGATATACCTTCCAAAAAAAGAATTTGAAATGCTGATGGTGCTTACATCAAAACCCGATAAAGTATTCAGCAGGGAAGAGATCCTGCACAGCATCTGGGGCAGTGAGGTAATCGTTGGCGACCGGACCATCGACGTACATATCAGAAAGATCAGGGAAAAGATCGGGCTCGACATCATCCGCACCTGTAAGGGAGTCGGTTACAGTTACAACAGCCTGTAGTAAACCACTCATTCAGAATACAATGGAAACCAATTTAAATTTAATGTTAAACTGCGGGAATTCCGGAGCCGATTCTTAACATAAGATTAATATTAAATTAAAACTCACTTATAATTGAAGGTATTCCTTTGCACAAAAATCAATTGCAACATCAACCACACAACTTTAATTTTAACGCCTTATGAAAAAACCAAACTTCAGAATTGCAGCATTACTTTTTACTGCTGTTGTGCTTACATTATCGGCCTGTAAGAAGGATGATGATGACGACAACGGAAACGGAGGTGATCCCACACCCCCTGAGACAACCATTATGGTTACCGACAACATCACGCAAAACACCACCTGGAAATATGGCAACATTTATATCCTTGGCGGTCGTATTGCGGTTACCGCAGGTGCTACACTAACCATTGAGCCCGGCGTGATCATCAAGGGTGAAGCCGGAACAGGCCCCAATGCCACGGCATTGCTCATCGCCCGTGGCGGCAAGCTCATGGCTGACGGCACGGCAGAAAGACCGATCATCTTTACCACGGTTGCCGACGAGATCCAGCCCGGACAGATTGCCAGCCCGAACCTCGACCCCGACCTCGACGGCTTATGGGGCGGCCTGCTGGTTCTTGGCAATGCGCCTATCTCAGCCGATGCACAGGCTGTGCAGATCGAAGGCATTCCTCCTTCGGACCCGAACGGCCTGTACGGCGGCGACAAGGCCGACGATAATTCCGGTGTAATCCGTTACGTTTCCATCCGTCACGGCGGCTCCAACATCGGCGAAGGCAATGAGATCAACGGCCTCACCCTCGGTGGCGTAGGTTCCGAAACGATTATCGAATATGTTGAAGTTGTTGCCAACCAGGACGACGGCATCGAATGGTTCGGCGGAACGGTGAGCGTAAGCCATGCACTCGTATGGAACTCGGGTGACGATGCCATTGACACCGACCAGGCATGGGCCGGAACCCTCAATAACTTTGTTGCTATCTGTGGGCCGACTACCGACCACGCCCTTGAAATTGACGGGCCGGAAGGCAGCTACCTCGACGGGCACATCGTGAAAAACGGAAGCATCAAAGGGTATCCGACGTCGGAACTTGGTGATTTTCGTGATGGCGCCAGGGCCCTTTTCGAAAACATCTATTTCTTTGACTTCCCCGACCCGGCAACCGCCGATGGCAGGGGCGACTTCTCCCTCTCCGGCGACGAGACCAAGCAAAACTTCGCCGACGGTATCCTGGTATTCAACAACCTGCAGTATACCCCGCCGAGCGACACCGTTGACATTACCACCATCTTCAAAGATGGCACCGATGCACATGTAACCGTCGTTCCCTTAAATGGGAATACCACCGGCGCCGACCTCACCAAATTCCAGAATTGGACCTGGGCTTCACTTTATGGTGAACTGGAAGCCTTTAAATAATATACAACAACAGCTTACAGATAATAAAACTCGCAGGTTTCATCCCTGCGAGTTTTATTTAATTTTCAACCTGACCGCCAAAGCCAAAATCCTTCAAAAATGCGACAGATTATAGTCATAGCTTTCCTTTTTCTTGGTATTCATGCCTTTACCCAAAACGGTATCATCAGGGGTTCGGTTTACGATGCCGTAAACGGAGAATCCCTTCCCGGAGTTTCCGTATTTATTGAAGGTACCACCCTGGGAACGATCACCGACCTTGACGGCAAGTTCAATCTCAGCATAGCAGAAGGAACCTATGCGCTCACATTTTCCTATATTTCTTACGAAACACTTGTAATAAATGATGTTGTTGCAAGCGAAGGAAAGGTTACCCTGCTCGACAACATCGCCATCAGGGAAGTGGCGGTAGAGCTTTCGGAAGTTACCATCACCGCCCAGGCTATACGGAATACGGAAACAGCCCTGCTCACCATGAAGCAGAAATCAGCGAATGTGCTTGATGGCATTTCGGCAACGAACCTTAAAAAAATAGGCGATTCGGATGCAGCCTCCTCCATGAAGCGAATAACGGGCGTATCCGTAGAAGGAGGCAGATACGTTTATGTGAGAGGACTGGGCGACCGTTACACAAAAACAACCCTGAACGGGGTGGATATCCCCGGGCTCGACCCCGACCGCAATACCCTTCAGCTCGACCTCTTCCCAACCAGCATTATCGACAATATCGTGGTTTATAAAACATTCAGTCCTGAACTGCCCGCCGACTTCACGGGAGGAGTGATCGATATTACTACCAAGGACTTTCCCGAACAAAAAACCGGAAGTATTTCGCTCAGTGCCGCTTACAGCCCGGGTATGCACTTCAATAGTGAATACCTGAGCTATAATGGCGGGAAGACCGATTTTCTTGGTTTCGACGACGGGACAAGGGACATTCCCGCAACCACGAACATTCCCTTCTTTTCCGAAGTAGTCGGAAACCCATATGGTGAAAAAGGCCGCCGCTACAGGGAAATCCTTGAAAGCTTCAATCCCGGAATGGCAGCCCTTAAGCAAAAAAGCTTCATGAACTACAGTTTGGGCGCTGCGTTCGGGGACCAATTCCTGCGCAGCAAAGCAACCCTGGGCTACAATTTTGCATTTTCTTACAAGAACGAGACCAGCTTTTATGAAGGAGCGGAATACGGCCGTTACGGCCTGTCGGGAAACCCCGACGTATATGAGATGGACGTGCGGGAATTCCAAAAGGGGAATTTTGGGGATAACTATGTGCTGATGAGTGGCCTGGCAGGGTTTGCCGTAAAAACCAGGCATTCGAAATATGCCATTGACCTGCTGCATCTTCAGAACGGCGAATCCAGGGCCGGTATCTTTGATTACGAGGGATCCGATCAGGGTTCAAACTTCGATGCCTTACAGCACAACCTTGATTACAGCCAGCGATCACTGTCAAACCTGCTTATCAGCGGCAAGCACAGCTCGCGCGATGCCAGCTGGAATTATGAATGGAAGCTTTCCCCCACCTATTCAGTGATCAAGGACCCTGACATCCGTTTTTCGCGTTACCAGGACCGGAACGGTGTTTATCATATCGGTACCGAAGTCGGGTTCCCGGAAAGGATCTGGCGCGACCTGGAAGAGATCAATGCAGCAGGCATCCTGCATGTGGAAAAAGATTTTTTTCTGCGCGGGCAGAAGTCAAAACTGAATTTCGGAGGTGCATACACCTATAAGGAGCGTGATTATGTAATCCGCAGCTTTGCCCTGAACATCCGGAATATCACACTTACCGGTAACCCGGATGAGCTGTTCTATCCCGAGAATCTCTGGCCCTACGAAGGGAATTTGGTGACGAGGGGAACGACCTATGAAGCCAGGTTCGTCCCAAACAACCCGAACCAATATAATTCAAGCATCAGCGGCGCTGCGGCTTATGTCGCAGCCGACCTGGCCCTGTTCAGGAAGGTCAGGGCCACCTTCGGACTACGCTTTGAAAAATACCTGCAGCGTTATACCGGACAGGACCAGCTGGGCGTGAATGTGCTGAACAAAGACATTGTACTCGACGATATTGATGTATTCCCGTCAATCAACCTTATATACAACTATGTTACAGACCAGAACCTGAGGGCTTCCTATTCCAGCACCATTGCCAGGCCGTCATTCAAGGAGCTCTCCTATGCCGAGATCTATGACCCCATCAGCGGCAGGACATTCGTAGGCGGGCTTTTCCGCGATGCCAATGATGTTGCCGGCATCGTATACTGGGACGGGAACCTTGTCAGCACCAGCATCCACAACTTTGACCTGCGCTGGGAGTTGTTCAAACCCGGCGGTCAGATGCTTTCGCTGAGCGGCTTCTACAAAAAGTTTATCAAACCGATTGAAATCGTACAGTATGCCACACAAACCGGTGCCTTTCAACCGCGCAACGTAGGCGATGCAGAAGTTTTCGGTGCCGAAGCGGAAATACGCATCAATACCGAAACCCTCATACCCTCCTTTAAAAACTTCAGCATCCTCTTCAATATAACCCTCACGCAATCCAGCATTGAACTCAGCGAAACCGAATACGAATCCAAACTGGAAAATGCACGAACAGGAGAAAGCATCGACAAATACCGCAGCATGGCAGGCCAGGCACCTTATATTATCAATACCGGGATTTCATACAATGGTGGCGAAAAAGGCCTCCTGAAAGGGCTGGAAGCCGGGCTGTATTACAACATACAAGGTGAAACACTGGAATACGTGGGCATCGCCGACCGGCCCGACATCTACTCCGTACCCTTTCACAGCCTGAACTTCAACGCCAATAAAAAGCTGGGTAAGGAGGAAAGAATACAGTTGGGGGTGAAAGTCGACAACATCCTGAACGACAATAAAGAATCGGTTTTCAGATCCTATATGGCCAACGACCGGTATTTCTACCGTTTATCGCCGGGGCTTCGTTTTCATCTGAGGTTCAGCTACGCAATATTCTAAATCCGGCAGAAAGAATAAATTGCGGGCACAATACATTTTAAGGTGCCAGTCTGCAGCTATTCCATGTACCGTCCTTCAGTTCATACCTGATCCTGTCGTTCAGGCGGTTTTCCCTGCCCTGCCAGAATTCATATGCCAGGGGCCGCAACACATATCCGCCCCAGTGTGAAGGTCTTTGGAGTTTTTCATGTGCGGAACGCGACAATAATTCATCGAATTTTTCTTCAAGATATGCCCGGCCCGGCACCGGACGGCTTTGGGGTGAGACAGCCGATGCAACCCGGCTCCCGAGTGGGCGTGATTCAAAGAAGGCATCGGAGCTGCTGTCATCCGTTTTTTCAACCATTCCCTCAACCCGGAGTTGTCTGTCGAGCCCGGGCCAGTAAAACATTACAGACGCATGCGGATTCTGTTCCAGTTCCATCCCCTTGCGGCTGTGATAGTTTGAATAGAACAGCAGGCCTTCGGGGCCTGCATCCTTGAGCAAAACCATCCGTACCGAGGGCCGGCCGTCATTACCTGCCGTGGCAAGCGCCATGGCTTCAGCATCATTTTCGCCCCGCGCGGAGGCTTCTTCGAGCCAGTCAAGAAACAAGTTCAAAGGATCTGCAGGGAATGCCCCG
Source organism: uncultured Bacteroidales bacterium (assembly GCA_964531985.1). Lineage (GTDB taxonomy): Bacteria > Bacteroidota > Bacteroidia > Bacteroidales > B18-G4 > B18-G4. The sequence goes on along the minus strand of CAZHFC010000035.1, from coordinate 27,090 downwards.
TCGGGCAATTTGCCCGACAAATACTCCCGCCTCCGGTATGTTCTTTTTTTTGCCATCATCTGTGCATGAAAACCAACAGAATAACGCAAGACAAATTTTTTTGTTCACACCCGCAGGAAAAGCATGCAGGATTTTCGCCGGACTTGCCAAGAGTCAGAAAGGGCAATCCCTGTTCTGCCTTTGATCAGCACTTCTCTGATTATACAATTTTCAAATCCGGCCGGTTAAGCATAACCAGGTAACTGATCCGTTATTATTTACTAACTTAGCCATATAAATCAAATGCTGAAAATATGGCCGGCAAGAACGCCAGTATCCCGATCTCAATCCTATACGCTGAAGACAAAACGTCGATACGCAAGGTGTACTCCGCCCTGTTAAAGGACATGGCAGAGACCCTGCATGTTGCGGCAAACGGGAAAGAAGGCCTGGCATTATATAAAAAGCACAGGCCCGATCTGGTGATCACCGACCTGAACATGCCGGAGATGGACGGGCTGGCCATGATCGCCGAAATACGCCGCAAGGATCCCGGCACCCGCATCATGATCATGACCGCCCATGATGCCCGGGAGAACTTTATGCATGCCATCCGGTACGGCGTTCGCAGCTATCTGCTCAAACCCGTAGAACACAGTGAACTTGAAAAGCAGGTCAGGGAGCTCGGCAGGGAGATCTTGCTCGAGAAAAACATACAGGAAGAGACCCGCATGCGACAGGAAGCCGAAGAGGCCCTGAAAAGAAGCGACGCCATCCTGAAAGCAGTCAACTACGCTTCAGAGCTGTTCTTTAAATATAACTACTCCACAAAAAGTGTCGGCGATGTGATCAGGCACCTGGGTGAGGCAACAGAAGTGAGCAGGGTATATATCTTTGAAAACTTTACAGGCAATAAAAACCAGCTATACACCAGCCTGCTTTTCGACTGGTCGGCGCCGGGAATCAATGACAAGCTGGATGCGGGCGAATTGCGGGAGATCTATTATAACGACGGATTTAAAAGATGGGTAAAGACATTGGGGCAGGGTAAGCCCATATACGGAAACATTGAAAAGTTCCCCAAACAGGAAAAAAGATTACTCGAAAAATACGATGTAATATCGGTTGTGATCATGCCCATCTTTGTAAACAACGAGTGGTGGGGTTTTATCGGGCTCGATGAATGCCTGGCAGCCCGCGAATGGACCGAGGCAGAGCTGAACGCCCTGGGCACGGCCGCCGACATCATCGGCGCCGCCATCCAACGTAAAAGAGTCGAGGTAGAACTGCTCAAGCTGAACAATGAACTCGAGATCCGCATACAGGAGCGGACACGCGACCTGATCAACGAAATATCGGAACGAAAATCGATCGAAGCCCTCCTCCGCGAAAGCGAGGAAAAATACAGGCAGGTATTTGAAAACGCCAACGACGGCATCCTGCTCACCGTTAACGGTATTGTCCGTTTTGTAAATCCCAAGATCTACGAAATGACCGGTTACATGCCGAAAAACATCATTGGCAAGCCTTTCAGCGATTTCATGCATGTTGATTACCGCGAGCTGATCATGGAAAATCATATGAAGCGGCTCAAGGGGGAAGATGTGCCCGACCGTTACGACATCAAGTTCGTCGACAGGAAAAAGAAACTGAAATGGTTCGAGATCAAGTCGACCGTCATCACCTGGGAAGGTGAAACCACCGTGCTGACCTTTGTCAGCGACATCACAGACCGGAAAAAGACCGCCGAGGAACTAACCCGCCTCAACCGCAACCTTGAAGAAAGGGTGCAGCAGGAACTGGAAAAGATCAGAAAACAGCAGGAGTTACTCATACAGAAATCGAAGCTTGAATCACTGGGAGAGCTGGCAGCAGGCATTGCACACGAGATCAACCAGCCCCTTGGAAGCATTGCCATGGGACTCGACAACCTCCTGCTGAAGTTCCGGTCGGGGGAGATCACTGACGAATACACCAAAAGAAAGATGGATTCGCTTTTCAGGGATATTGAGCGGATCAGGAATATCATTGAGCATGTGAGGATCTTTTCGCGCGACCAGCAAAATGCCATTTTTGAACCCATTGTGATAAACGAGGTGGTCAGAAATGCACTTTCGCTGATCTCCCGGCAATATGAGAACAAGGGGATTGACCTTAAAATAAAATATTCATCCCGTCCCGGCCTTTGTTTGGGTAACAAGTATAAGCTGGAGCAGGTCATTCTTAACCTGCTGTCGAATGCCAGGTATGCCGTGCTGGAGAAAGCCAGGACCAGCGCGACTGAATACGTGATGGAGATCAGGATCAGCACATTTGCCAACAGGAAGAATTGCGGGCTGGTCCTGTATGACAACGGTACCGGCATTCCTCAGAACATTATCGGAAATATCTTCGACCCCTTCTTCACGACCAAGATCGAAGAAAAAGGCACCGGGCTGGGGCTTTCCATCATTTATGGAATTGTGAAGGAAATGAAGGGAGAGATCAAGGCCGAGAGCAGGGAAAACGAATACACCCGGATGGTGGTCACCTTTCCCCTGCATAGGGAAAAACAGGAAAACAGCAATTAACCATGAAAGAGCTAAGCGTACTGATCCTCGACGATGAGCCGCGCATGCGGGATGAAATTGAAGAGTTCCTCAGCAGCCGGCAATACAGGGTGCACAAAAGCGGGAAACCTTCCGAAGCTTTTTACATCCTCGACCATGAGGAGGTCGACATCCTGATCCTGGATGTGAAGCTGCCTGAGATGGATGGCATCGAAGTGCTTGAAAGGGTAAAACAAGACTATCCCGGCATCGAGGTGATCATGATATCGGGGCACGGCGACATGAACACGGTAATAGAATCCATGCGGCACGGGGCATTCGACTATTTCCGGAAACCTTTCAGGCTGCCTGAGATCAGCCATGCCATTGAAAGGACAAGGCGCTTCATCCTGCTGAACAAAAAACTCAAAAGCACCGAATATAAGTTTGAAATCCTGTCGAAGGAAATTGAGAACACCCTCGGGCATCAGCTCATCGGCAGGAGCAATTCCATGAAGAAAGTAGTGGAGCTCATGTCGAAGGTGGCCGGGGCCAGCAGCACATCCGTTCTGATAACCGGCGAAAGCGGTACGGGAAAAGAGCTTGTTGCCCGCGGAATACACTTTATGAGCAACAGGAAAAAACAACTCTTCTATTCAGTCAATTGTTCGGCTGTGCCTGAAACCTTATTCGAAAGTGAGTTTTTCGGGCACAGGAAAGGGGCATTCACCGATGCGCACGAAGACAAGGAAGGATGGTTTGAGATTGCCAACAAAGGAACTTTGTTTCTTGATGAGATCGGCGACATGCCCATGAACCAGCAGGCCAAGCTGCTGAGGGTGCTGGAAGAGAAGAAGGTGAGTAAAGTCGGGAGCAGGACAGAGACCCCGGTGGATGTGCGGGTGATCACCGCCTCGAACCGCGACCTTTTCGAGATGAGCAGGCAAAAAAAATTCAGGCCAGACCTGTATCACCGGCTCAGCACTTTTGTGATCTGCATTCCCCCGCTCAGGGAGCGCAAAGACGACATCCCCCCCCTGCTCGATTATTATATCGCCTATTTCAACCGGCAAATGGGTAAAAACATCCGGGGTGTTGAGGCTGGCGTAAGCAAAAGCCTTGCGGCCTATAATTTTCCGGGCAATGTTCGGGAGCTCAGGAACATGATTGAACGGGCCATGATCCTTTGCGAAAAAGACATACTGAACTGGGATGACTTCCGCTACGGCCTTCCCGGCAGCGATGACAACGATGAAAGCGTGGGCGGCACCGGTGACACCGGCCTCGATTTGTCGGCCATTGAACGGAAAGCCATCGAAAAGGCGCTTGAGCTCGCCGCTTTCAACAAAGCCAAAGCAGCCGGACTGCTCAACATCTCCTGGCAGTCGCTCGACCGCAGAATGGAAAAACACGGGCTGAAATAGCAGATACCGGCAAAGGGCCCATTAACATGGCGCAGGGGTACGCCAGGCTGGGTATATTTGCCTCACCCTTACAGGCTTTTGGTGATAACGGGCCCTGCATGAAGCGTCTGCCCGCAAATGATCACCGGAAGTCCGGCTGTTTGGGAACAGCCGATTGAGGTTCATCGTAAAAATCAACAGGAAAAAAGCCCCGCAGTTTGGTTTCTGCGGGGCTTGGTTCTATTTTACCTTTTCAACGATGGCCTTAAAGGCCTCGGGGTTGTTCATGGCCAGGTCGGCCAGTGTCTTGCGGTTGATGTCGATGTTATTTTCGTGCAGTTTGCCCATAAACACGGAGTATGACATCCCGTACTGCCGGGCGGCTGCATTGATACGCTGTATCCACAGCGCCCTGAAATTCCTTTTCTTGTTCCTTCTGTCGCGGTAGGCATATGTCAGGCCTTTTTCGTAGGCATTCTTTGCCACCGTCCACACATTCTTGCGCCTCCCGAACTGGCCACGGGTCTCTTTCATGACCTTTTTCCTTCTGGTCCTTGAGGCTACTGCATTTACTGATCTTGGCATTTTCTTTTTGTTTTTTGCTGGGGCGTCCTGCGACGAACAGGAACTTTGCGGCCCTTTGCAGGTTTACAATTGTTTTACTTGGCAAGCATGGCGCGCACATTCTTCTCATCAGCAGGATCGACCAGGGTAAACTTGGTCAGGTTGCGTTTCTGCTTCTTTGTCTTTTTGGTCAGAATGTGACTTTTGTACGCATGCTTTCTCTTGATCTTACCGGTCCCGGTGAGGGTAAACCTCTTTTTGGCACCGGATTTCGTCTTCATTTTTGGCATTTTTGTACTTGTTATATGATGAATAATTATTTTTTCGGTGCGAGGATCATGATCATCCTTTTCCCTTCGAGCTTTGGCAGCCGTTCAACCTTTCCGTACTCTTCCAGTTCCTGTGCAAACTTCAGCAGCACCAGTTCCCCCTTGTCCTTGTAAACGATCATCCTTCCCTTGAAATACACTTCGACCTTCACCTTTGCCCCGTCTTCCAGAAATTTGACGGCATGTTTCAGCTTGAAGTTAAAATCATGGTCATCGATGTTCGGGCCCAGTCTGATCTCCTTCACGATCACCTTGGTCGATTTGGCCTTCATTTCTTTCTGTTTCTTTTTCTTTTCGTAAAGAAACTTCTTGTAGTCAACAATTCTACAAACCGGCGGACTGGCCGTTGGCGATATCTCCACGAGGTCCAGTCCCTGTTCATCGGCCATCTGGATCGCCTCCCTGATGTTGTAGATCCCTGGTTCTATTCCTTCTCCCACTACCCTTACAACGGGGGCCTTGATGTCCTCATTAATGTTGTGCTCATTTTCAGGCCTGCGCGGAGGTCTTCTGAAACGGCCACCGCGGTGAATCATCTTTGCAGCTATAATCTGGTCTCCTATATTGGTTAATACTAAATATTTACGTTCATCAGACGGTCATTTTCATCCCTGACCATCTTTATGAATTCTTCAATCTTTAAGGTGCCGGTATCTCCTTCACCCTGTTTTCTGACCGATACGCTTTCCCCGGCTTCTTCCTTTTCCCCCACTATCAGCATATACGGTATTTTCCTGAGTTCGGCGTCACGGATCTTCCGGCCCGTTTTCTCACTCCTTTCGTCAATGAGGGCGCGAATTTCGGAATTATTTAGCAAATTTAAAACTTTTTCGGCATATTTATTATACTTTTCACTGATCGGCAGGATGATAGCCTGCTCCGGAGCCAGCCATAGCGGGAACTTCCCGGCACAGTGTTCAAGTAAAACGGCCACAAAGCGTTCCATCGAACCAAAGGGAGCCCGGTGTATCATCACGGGCCGGTGCTTTTCATTGTCGCTTCCCGTATATTCCAGTTCAAAACGTTCCGGAAGGTTGTAATCAACCTGTATGGTTCCCAGTTGCCACTTCCTTCCAAGGGCATCCTTAACCATGAAATCCATCTTGGGACCGTAGAAAGCCGCTTCGCCGTATTCAACCACGGCATCGAGTCCCCGCTCTCCGGCCACCTCCATGATGGCTTTTTCGGCCTTCTCCCAGTTTTCGTCGCTGCCGATGTATTTCTCATGGTCGTGGGGGTCGCGCAAGGATATCTGTGTAATGAAATCGTTGAAGTCGAGGGCTTTGAAAATGATCATGACAATATCCATTACCGCCTTGAATTCATCTTTCAGTTGGTCGGGGGTGCAAAAGATATGGGCATCGTCCTGGGTAAAGCCCCTCACACGGGTCAGGCCATGCAGTTCGCCGCTCTGCTCATAGCGGTATACGGTGCCAAACTCGGCAATACGGTATGGCAGGTCACGGTATGATTTGGGACTGCTCTTGTATATTTCGCAGTGGTGCGGGCAGTTCATGGGTTTCAGAAAGAACTCCTCGCCGGGGATGGGTGTGCTGATGGGGTGAAATGAATCTTTTCCGTATTTATCATAATGCCCCGAAGTCTTATACAGTTCCACCTTCCCGATATGCGGTGTGATCACCTGCTGGTAGCCCATCTTTCGCTGAACCTTTTTCAGGAATTGTTCAAGGCGTTCGCGCAGTTCAGCGCCTTTGGGCAGCCATAGCGGCAGCCCCTGCCCCACCTGGTTTGAAAAGGCAAAGATGCCGAGTTCGGCGCCCAGTTTGCGATGGTCGCGTTTTTTGGCTTCCTCCAGCATCACCAGGAACTCCGTCAGCTCTTTTTGTTTGGGGAAGGTGATGCCGTAGATACGGGTAAGCATCTTGCGTTTTTCATCGCCCCGCCAGTATGCACCGGCGATGCTCAGCAGTTTCACCGCTTTGATCATGCCGGTATCGGGCAGGTGCGGCCCCCTGCAAAGGTCGGTGAATGTTCCCGACTGGTAAAGGGTGATCTCTCCATCCTCCAGTTCATTGATCAGTTCCACCTTGTATTCATCCCCTTTATCACGGTATAGTTTCAATGCATCGGCCTTGCTGACCTCGCGCCTGGTAAATCCCTGCTTCTCACGGGCCAGCTCCAGCATCCGCTTTTCAATCTTTCCGAGGTCATCATCAGACACCTGGTAATCGCCAAAGTCGATGTCATAATAAAACCCGTTTTCGATGTCGGGGCCGATCCCGAATTTCACCCCCGGATACAATTGCTCAATGGCTTCGGCCATGAGGTGGGCCGATGAGTGCCACATGGTTGACTTTCCCTCGGGATCCTCCCAGGTAAGCAGTTTAAGCCTTGCATCTTCGCCGATCGGCCGGGTGGCATCCATTACCTGGCCGTTCACCCTGGCCGATAAAACATTTCGTGCCAGGCCTTCGCTGATGCTCCTGGCGATATCAAGGGCAGTGGTGCCTTTTTCCACCTGTTTTACCGACTGATCCGGCAGTGTTATGTTGATCATTGTCATGCTGTGAAAAATTGGGTGCAAAAATAGCAAAAATCTGACAGCGGGCAAGGTATTGCATTCATTAAAATCAAGTCAGTTGCTTAATCAATGACTGTTATTTCGGTTCGCCTGTTCCTGGCGCGGCCCTGTTCCGTCAGGTTTTCATCCACGGGGCTGGTCATGCCGAAACCCCTGTACACAAGCCTGCCGGGGTCTATTCCTCTGCCGACAAGAAAATCATAAACCGCTTCTGCCCTTTTTTCTGACAATACCCGGTTATATTCCTCCGTGCCCACATCATCGGTATGCCCGCCGATGAGGATGCGCAAGCCGGGGTTCTCAATCAGCAGGCCATACAGTTTTTCCAGTTCAACCTTCGAAAGCGTATCCAGCTCATAGCGGTCGGTGTCGAAAAAGATGTTGTTCAGCACCATCGATTGCCCGGCCTTCAGCGGCTGAAGCATCACATCCATTTGAAGGGGACTTTCGGGTGCTTTGATCCCCTGCAGGTTGAAGTTAGCGGAATAAAACAAATAATCCTTCCGTGAAATGTTCAGTGCGTAGTTTCTGCCTTCCGGCAGGGCCGCGATATAGTATCCGCTTACCGGATCAGACTGGCACCTGACCACCAGTTCCCCGCCGGCCAGGTCAATCAGTTCTATTTCAGCATTAAGGGCTTCAAGGGTCTCCGCATCCCTGACCTTGCCGGCTATATAGCTGACCGTTTGGGGAGCCAGGGCCGGCGGCAGGTCAAAACGGTAAATATCGTAACCGCCAAATCCATTTTCGATATCGGACGATAAATAAGCAGCCTTGCCGTTTGTGGCCACCACCAGGTTGATCTCATCAGAAGCCGTATTTACCGGGTAGCCCAAATTTTCGGCTTCCCCCCAGCTTCCGTCACTCTTTTTCCGGACCACGAACAAATCGAATCCCCCCATACCAATATGGCCTTTTGAGGAGAAATACATGGTTTGTCCGTCGGGGTGGATGAATGGGGCCATCTCCTCTCGATTGGTATTGATCCCGGCACCTGCATTGACGGGTTCTGTCCATCCCCTGCCGGGGATAAACCTGCTGCTCCAGATGTCGGAGCCACCGAAGCCGCCGGGCCGGGCCGACGCAAACCAGAGTGTCTGCCCATCGGCTGAGAAGCAGGGTTGTGAATCCCAGCTTTCGGAATTGACGGTTTTTCCGAGGTTAAGCGGTTCGCCCCATGCATCGCCTTCCCTGCCGCAAACATAAAGATCGCAACTGCCGTAACCACCTTCCGCACCGCAGGAAGTAAAGAAGATAAAACGCCCGTCGGGCGAAAGGCTCATGGCGCCCACATTCCCCAGTTTCAGCAGTCGCGGCAGGGCCGTACCCGTGTTCACCCAACCCGAATCGGTCATCACGGCCAGCATAAAGCTTTCAACATAACGCCCGCTGACAACCGAATCGGGTTGCATGAGCGTATATACCAGCCTTTGTTCATCGAGGGTTATGGAGTTTACAAATTCGTCGTGGACTGAATTTATATATTTTCCAAGGTTAAGCGGCTCGAAAGGAACGGGATTTTCCATGGCATGTTCCCTGAAAAGCGCCGTTTCGAGCAAGCGTTCCACCAACGCCCTTTTCTCCTCCCTGATACCGTTATATAAAAGGTAATCCTGAAAGTATGCCACTGCATCGCCGTACTGTTCAATATCAAAATAAACCTTAGCCAGCAGGAAATATAATTCGGGAGAATACCAGGGATCAATGCTGATGGCTTTGCGGTATGCGGCTATGGCATCGGTGGTGCGCGACTGGTCGCGGGCGATATCGGCCAGCAGGATATGGGGGGCGGCCCAGGCGGTATCGATCCCGGCAGCTTTTTCCAGTTGACCCAGGGCAGCCGATAGCTTACCGGCCCTGTAGAGTTCCAATCCCTTTTCAAAAGCCTTGCCGGCCTTCGGCAGGGGAATATGGGCTTCATGCTCCTGAGGCATTGCCGTTGCGGGCAGGGCAAGCACGATGGCCATCAACAATATTTCAAGGAAGGATCTCATTGGCCGGATGGGCGCATCAGGGGATGCGCATGTATTTGTGTGTTTGCAGGGATATCAGCCAGTGCGGGTTTTCGAGGATGTAGTCGACAATAAGCGGCATCATTACCTCAGCCGAACTCCATTCGGGTTGCAGAAAAAGAAGGCATTCCGGCCTTAACTTTTCCCTGATTTGTTCAGCCCATTCAAAGTCGTCCGCATCATGAATGATCACTTTTATTTCATCGGCTCTGGCAAAGGCTGCTTCAAGGGGCGGCAGGATTTTCTTGGGCGAAAGGCAGATCCAGTCGAAATGGCCCTGCAGTTCAAAGGCACCGGAGGTTTCAAGGAAGATGGATACATCATGTGCCGACAAGCCATCACAGAGGGGCAGCAGGTTATACATGGCCGGTTCGCCGCCGGTGAGTACCACGGCGCGGGCGGGATAAGAGGCCGCCCGTTCAACGATCCCGTCTACATCAAGGAGGGGGTGCAGTTGTGCATCCCAGGATTCCTTTACGTCACACCAGTAACAACCCACATCACAACCCCCAATACGGATGAAATAGGCTGCCTGTCCTGTGTTGTAGCCTTCGCCCTGTATGCTGTAGAACTCTTCCATCACGGGCAGCAGTTTCCCGGCTTTCATCAGTATTTCCTGTTCTGGGTTCAAATGAGAAATATCTTCAGGTTGATTTATCGGTAGATCTCGCGTTTGTGTGCCATGAGGGTATTCTGCAGGAGTGCCGTGATGGTCATTGGGCCGACGCCTCCTGGCACAGGCGTGATCAGGCTGCACTTTTTAGAAACCTCATCGAAGCGCACGTCGCCAACCAGTTTATGGCCTGAGCCGGCATCGTCTGAAGGAACCCTGTGAATGCCGACATCGATGACCACGGCGCCATTTTTCACCATGCCGGCATGCACGAATCCGGCTTGCCCGACCGCTGCGATCAGGATATCGGCACCGGCAGCGATCTCTTCAATATTCCTTGATTTGCTGTGGCAGATTGTAACGGTGCTGTTACCCGGCTTTGCCTTTCTCGAGAGCAGGATGGCCAGGGGCGTTCCCACGATCTTGCTGCGCCCGAGCACAACGCAATGCATCCCTTCCGTTTCCACACCTGATCTTTCGAGCAATTGCATGATGCCATGGGGCGTTGCGGGCAGATAGGCAGGCAGCCCGGCAAGCATACGGCCAAGGTTAAGCGGATGGAAGCCATCCACATCCTTTGCAGGGTCAATGCGTTGGATCACCCTTTCTTCGGAGATATGCGCCGGCAAAGGCAACTGTACGATAAAGCCGTCGACCTCCGGATCCCGGTTCAGGAAATCGATCATCTCGAGCAGTTCGGTCTCGCTTGTTGATGCAGGCATTTTATAAACCGAGGAGGTGATGCCGACAGATTTACAGGCTTTTTCTTTCCCTGCCACATAAGTCTTGCTGGCGGGGTCGTCGCCGACGAGGATGGCTGCCAGATGTGGGGCTTTGTCTTCTTCGTCGATCAGTCGGGCAACCTCCGTTCTGATCTCTGCGCGGATTTCTTCCGCAATTTTTTTTCCGTCGATTAATTCCATCCTGTTATTCGCTTGGGCGGGTCATCGTTTCATGCCCGGTGCATTTTTCATGTTACGCATCATCTGCATCATGTTCCGGCCCCCGCCTTTTGACATCATCCGCATCATCTTGCTGGTTTCCTCGAATTGTTTGATCAGGCGGTTCACTTCCTGTATGTCGGAACCGCTTCCTTTGGCGATCCTGAGCCGGCGACTGCCATTAAGTATTTTCGGGCTTTCACGTTCCTCGTTGGTCATGCTCTGGATAATGGCTTCGATGCCTTTAAAGGCGTCGTCGTCAACATCCAGGTTCCTGATGGCTTTTCCCATTCCGGGGATCATTCCCATCAGGTCCTTGATATTACCCATTTTTTTGATCTGCCGGATCTGGCTCAGGAAATCATTGAAGTTGAATTCATTCCTGGCCATTTTTCGCTGCAGTCGCTGGGCCTCTTTTTCATCGAACTGTTCCTGTGCGCGTTCCACCAGGCTCACGATGTCGCCCATTCCCAGGATGCGGTCGGCCATCCTGTCGGGATGGAACACATCAATGGCATCGATCTTTTCACCGATCCCGATAAACTTGATGGGCTTGTCGACCACAGCCCTGATGGTCAGCGCCGCACCGCCCCTGGTATCGCCATCGAGCTTGGTCAGCACCACGCCTTCATAATCGAGCTGATCGTTGAATGCCTTTGCTGTATTCACTGCATCCTGCCCGGTCATTGAATCCACCACAAAGAGCGTTTCCTGCGGCTTCACCTTATCCTTGATGGCCGAAATTTCCTTCATCATGGCTTCATCGATGGCAAGGCGGCCGGCGGTATCTATGATCACCACATTGTAAGCTTTTGCACGGGCATGGCTGATGGCATGATCGGCGATCCTGACCGGCTCCATGCTTCCTTCTTCCGTAAATACTTCAACGCCGATCTGCTCACCCAGTACCTGCAATTGTTTGATAGCCGCAGGCCTGTATACGTCGCCCGCAACCAGCATAGGGTTCCTGCCCTTTTTGGTTTTAAGGTAATTGGCCAGTTTGGCGGCAAAGGTGGTCTTACCGGAGCCCTGCAGGCCTGCGATGAGGATGACGGCAGGGCTGCCCTTGATATTGATCTCTTCGTGCGTTCCGCCCATGAGGGAGGCCATCTCGTCACGCACAACCTTTACCATCAGCTGCCCGGGTGATACGGCTGTAAGCACATCCGCGCCCAGCGCTTTCTCCTTTACATCATCGGTAAACTGCTTGGCGATCTTATAGCTCACATCGGCATCCAGCAATGCCTTCCTGACCTCTTTCAGGGTTTCGGCAATATTGATCTCTGTGATACGCCCCTGCCCCTTGAGCAATTTAAATGAGCGTTCCAGTCTGTCGCTTAATCCTTCGAACATGTTTAAACTATTGAATTCCGGCGCAAAAGTAATCATTTTTTGGATGCCAAACCTCGCGGAACCACCCTGCATTGGAATTGAAAAAAAACAATGCAATTGTAACAGGCATGTATGATTTTATAATTATTTGTTTAAGTTTGGATGTACAAAATCATTAATCATACCGAAATGAAAAACATTCAACTATTGATCCTGGCGGTATCATTTTTATTGACAAGCCTTTACACATCGGCACAAACCGGAACTCCCGGTCAGCCAAACCCGTATTCCTTTTATGATGAGGGCAGCCTGATCGTTCCCGGAATCGATTATTCTCGCTTGTTGATCGTTTTTGAAACGGGCTTTCAGGAAAGCAGTATCGACGATATCCTGCTGCGTTATCCTTCGCTGCGACCCGATGACTCACAGTCACTGCCCTGGAATAACAAAAGATATTATCTCCTGGAAACATCCCTGGCCGATAACGTTCTGAAGGCGGAAAGCTTCCTGTCCGCATTGCGTGAGGAGCCCGGCCTGATCTCAGTTTGCCCGGCACTATGGCGCGATGGCGATATTGCATGGGCGGATGAGTTGCTGCTGTTAAACATCGCCAACGGCCTGCATGAAACCTCAGAAGCAGAAACCCTGGTCAAAGCCTTTGGCGGGAAGATCGAAGAAAAGCTCGACATGCTTACTTCCACGACCTGGGTCGTCAGCATTCCTTCGGGTGAGAATGTCTTTCATGCCTGCCGTGAACTTGCCATAAATGAAAACGTCAACTTTGCCCAGCCCAACCTCTATCATTACGGGAAAACCGGCTTTATACCGAACGACCCGATGTTTTCTGATCAGTGGTTCCTTGATCAGGCCAGCGACGCTGATATTGACGCACCGGAAGCCTGGGATATCACCACGGGGTCGACTGACATTGCCGTTGCCGTGATCGACGGTCACGGCTACGACATGGGACATGTCGAAATGACCGGCAAATATATTTCGCCATACAATGCCGTTGACGACAACAATGATCCGGCAGCCAGCCACAGCGAAGAAAATCACGGCACGCCCTGTGCCGGCATTATCGGAGCCCTCACCAACAACGCCACCGGGGTGGCGAGCGTGGGATACAACACCCGGGTGGTGCCGATCAAGATGGGATTTAACTACAGCAGTGGCGGAACATTTCAGACCAGCGACGTAGTTTTAATCCGTTCCTGCGAACATGTGATGACCTCACCCTACGCCATTGTGGCGGTGAGCAACAGCTACTCCATGGGTTCCTGGGCGAACATTCAGTCTATCCGCACCGCCTATTCGAACATGCGCACCGATTCGCGGGGCGGACTGGGCAGCGTGGTGCTGGCTTCCACGGGGAACGACAATGCCCTGAATGCGGTAGCGTATCCGTTCCATTTTGCCCATGTTGTTGGCGTTGGCTCCTCCGACCAGTATGATGAAAAGAGTTCGTTTTCGAATTACGGTGATTCGACCGACCTGGCCGCACCCGGATCTGACATCTGGACCATTGACCGCACGGGATTACAGGGTTATTCCCTTACCAATTATGTTGACTTTGGCGGCACCTCTGCGGCCTGCCCGGTTGCGGCAGGCGTTGTGGGACTGATCGCCTCGGTCAACCCCGGCTTTACGGAAGCGCAATTACGCAACAAGCTCTACAATTCATGCGAGAAGGTCGGGGGCTATACCTATTCCAATAACCCGAACTATTCATATGGTACCTGGAGCCCGCAAATGGGTTACGGCCGTGTCAATGCCTTCCTGGCAGTCCAGGGCGGCGGATCACCCCTCTCACCGCCCACCAACCTGCAGGCGCAGGTTACGGGGAACAACGTATACCTGAGCTGGACAGCTCCCGGAGGCGGCGGGGGGACACAGGCGGAGTTGATCTACGACAATAATGTAAGCACAGGTGCATATAAATACCCCGGTTATGCCATGTCAACGCATATGTCGCCTTCAGGCCCCTGCCAGGTGCTAAGCCTGAAGTACTACACCACCAGCGAGGGGTCCGGCAACCAGTTCTATGCAAAGGTTTTCAACTGGACAGGTTCTCAACCTGGCACAACGGTACTCTACAACAGTACTCAAACGGCACTGAACGATAATTGGGTGGAGGTTGACGTATCCGGATCGGGCATTAACGTGAGCGGTGATTTTGTTGTCGGGTTCGGAAGTTTCAGCGAAAATGCCTACCTGGGATATGATGCCAACCTGAACAACGGAAGGTCATGGGATCTTCAGGAATCATCCCAGACCTGGTCGGCATGGAACGAGGCCTACCTGATCAGGGCAGTGGTATTGTACCCGACGGGGGAACGGGAGGTTCTGGGTGGCAACCTCCCGGAAACGGCAAACCTTGGCGGCAAAGGGGAAACCAGGACTCACAGCGGTCCGCCCGCGCACAGTCTTGCTGCCATTCCCGGCAGGGAAATCCCATCACGTGCCCTACTCGGTTACAAAGTTTACCGGGACGGTACGGCCCTGAACACCTCTCCCGTTTCCAATACCTGGTATGATGATAACGGTCTGGCTGCAGGCTCATATTCTTACACGGTTACGGCAATTTACGACGAAGGGGAGTCGGATCCTGCAGGGCCCGCCGTGGCCAATATCAGCGGAATTCCGCTTGACCCGCCACTGAACCTTCAGGCCTGGGCAAACGGTAGCACCGTAAATGTAAGCTGGACCTCACCGCAGGCAGGCGCCGAGGAATGGATCCTATACCATGACGGCACCTTCGAAAGCTCCTTTGCCTCGACAAATGGCGGCTCGGGGATTGCACAACTATTCACCCTTTCATCTTACCCTGTAACACTTAACGAAATCCGTTTTTTCACCAGCAATTATGAGAACTGGGAACAGCCCATGACGATATATGTTTTGGATGGCAGCGGCAATACTGTCCTTGGCGGACCTTATACTGCCAACGGTGCAAATAACAACTGGGTAAGCCGCACGACCAACGTGACCATCAACCAGTCGAGCTTCATGATCGCTACCTATAATGATGATCCGGGAGGGCCTTATGTAGGGGTTGACGACAGCTTCTTCAACGGGTCGCTGTATTTCGGGAACCACACCGATGGTTTCACCGAACTATCACAGCTCGGTGATTATGAATATGTGGGCAGTCACGAAGCAAGGGTAACCTACCACAGCAGGTATGGCAGGAAGGTGACCGCCTGGCTGCGTCCCGGGGGATCACCGGAACAACAAATCCCGGCCGATATGCACATTGAAAAGGAAGCACTGTCGGCACCCTATCCGGATGGGAGCAGAAGCCTGCTTGGCTTTAACATATTTCGCGACGGAAACAAACTGAATTCAGCCATCTGGACCTCCACATCCTACGCAGACCAGAGCCTTGCAGCAGGCACCTATGATTATTCGGTCAGCGCGGTATATGACGAAGGTGAATCGGCACAGGCAGGTCCGGTGCAGGTTACGGTGGGCGGAAGCAGCCTTGAGGCGCCGGCCAATCTGACCGGCATCGTAAATAACGACAATGTAACACTTTCCTGGACAGGTCCGGGCGGAGGATCGCAGGAAGAACTGATCTATGACAACGGCGGGACCGATGATGGATATACCTATCCGGGATTCACCATGTCGACACATATGTCGCCCTCAGGATCCTGCCAGGTTTTGGAGCTGTACTACCTGACTTCATTCAACACCGGCGGCGGAAGTTTTACAGCCAGGATTTTCAACTGGGCCGGCTCACAACCCGGAAGCACTTTGTTGTATGAAAGCAATGCAACCGCCGAAGAAGGCTGGACCACCCTTGACATCAGGGCGGCAAACCTGACCGTTAACAATGATTTTGTGGTCGGTTTCGGTTCGGAGAATGAAAACACCTTTCTCGCCTACGATCCGGACCTCAACAATGGCCGTTCCTGGGACCGCGAGGATGCCACAGGAACCTGGTCAGACTGGAATGAGGCCTATATAATCAGGGCCCTGGTGCAATATTCGGACGGCAGCAGGGATGTGATTGGCAACATGCAGGAATTCCTTGGTTATAACCTTTACCGCAACGATGTAAAGATCAACACCAGCCTGATCACTTCGCACAGCTTTCCTGATCAGGTACCGACCTGGGGCGTTTACAACTACAACGTAACTGCCGTTTACGACGAGGGTGAATCCGTCTATTCGAACACCTTTATCATGAGTTATGTCTTTGGTGTTGAAGAGCTTTCATTGCTGGATGTGAGCATTTACCCGAACCCGGCCACTGAGAGGCTTTTCATCCGTTCGGGTCACAAAATCCTGACGGTGGAACTGATCGGGATGGACGGCAAGGTAGTCATTGCTGCAGGCGTGAATGACAAAGAATACCAACTTGACATCAGTGGCTCAGGGGCTGGTCTTTACCTGTTACGGGTTGAAAATGAAAAAGGCATGGCTACGGCAAGGGTCCTGGTATATTAGCAAGTGCTTACATTTTCCCGGGCACATCGATCCCCAGGAGTTTCATGGCGGATGCGATGACGCTGGCTGTGAGGAATGACAAATTCAGGCGGAGGCCCGCTTTGGCGGGATCGGGTTCACGAAGGATATTGATTTCCTGGTAAAACTGGTTGTATTCACGCGCCAGTTCATAGGCATAATTGGCGATGAGGGCGGGATTTAATTCCCTGGCTGCTTCGGCGACCACTGCCGGGTATGCATGCAAAAGTTTCAGGATTTCCTTTTCCTTCGGGAGCAGATCCATGGGCTCCACGTCAGCCATTATACCATAACCTTTGTCTTCCGCCTTTTTCAGCAGGGAATTGATCCTTGCATGGGTATATTGTATGAAGGGGCCTGTATGTCCATTGAAATCGATGGATTCTTCAGGGTTGAAAAGCATATTCTTTTTCGGGTCAACCCGGAGGATAAAAAACTTAAGTGCACCCTGGCTGATCGTTTCAAAAAGCTTTTTGGCTTCTTTTTCATCCAAATCCCCTGCTTTGCCAAGTTCCATTGCCATTTTTTCCGCCGTACCGAACATCTGGTCCATCAGGTCATCGGCATCGACCACGGTACCCTCCCGTGATTTCATCTTTCCATCGGGAAGTTCCACCATGCCGTAGGAAACATGAGTGATATTTTCGGCCCATTTCCTTCCGGTTCTTTTCAGTATCAGCTTCAGAACGTCAAAGTGGTAATTCTGTTCGTTCCCGACAACATAGAGGAGCCTTTGGGGGTTATATTCATCGTGTCTGAGCTGGGCGGTTCCGAGGTCCTGGGTCATATACACCGATGTACCGTCGGCCCTGAGTAATAATTTTTCATCGAGGCCGTCGGGTGTGAGGTCTGCCCAAACAGAGCCATCATCCTTCCTGAAGAGTTTTCCTGTCTTTAGCCCTTCCTCCACGATAGACTTGCCAAGCAGGAAAGTATCCGATTCATAGTAGATCTTGTCAAAGCTAATTCCCAGCCTTTTATAGGTTTTCTCAAAGCCGGCATATACCCAGCTATTCATGACAGACCATAAATCTCTGACATCGTGATCGCCAGCTTCCCATTTCTTAAGTATTTCACGGGCTTCCGCCAAAAGGGGAGCCTGTTTTTCTGCTTCTTCCCTGTCGATGCCCTTATCGATCAGTTCGGCAACTTGCTTCCTGAGCATACTGTCGAACATAACATAGCAGTTGCCCACCAGCTTGTCCCCTTTGACATTCTCGGTTTCCGGTGTTTTTCCGCTAAACCATTTCTGCCATGCCAGCATTGATTTGCAGATATGGATCCCGCGGTCGTTCACAAGGTTTACCTTAACCACGTGATGGCCTGCAGCACTAAGGATTTGCGACAATGACCAGCCCAGGAGGTTATTTCTGATATGACCAAGGTGCAGCGGTTTATTTGTGTTGGGTGAAGAAAACTCTATCACGACCGGTTTACCGGGAAGCACCGGTTTTGATCCAAAGTCCTTATTAAACAGGTTTTCGGCAAGAAAAGCAAGCCAGTACCCATCTCCGACGAGGAGGTTCAGGAAGCCTTTGATCACGTTAAATGCCCTGATCCCGGGCATGTTTTCCAGCAGATATTTGCCAATTTTAGTTGCAGTATCTTCCGGGCTTTCCTTGCTATATTTGAGAAATGGAAAAACATTGATGGTATAGTCTCCTTCAAATTCTTTTCTTGTTTTCTGGATGACGATATCATCAGGCTTCAACATCGCTGAATACAATGCTTTGAATGCTGCGGTTGTGCTTTGTTGGATTTTGGTTTCTATCATTGGGATTGTGTTGGGGCAAAAATAGTTGAAAAACTGATAGGGTTGCCAACCCTATTAAGGCTGGCAACCCTAATCATCTTCAAGGCTAATCATCTTCAGCTTTTTTTCATTATGCATCACATCATGATAATTGATAAAATCCTCAAGATCATTAAACCAGGAAATTACACTTTCGCTTTCAACAATCAAATCGTCAACCTCTTCCTTGATTACCCGGTATGAACTATATGGATATTTTCTGAAATCCTGCACTATCTGATGCTTTTGAGGATTAAAGTGTATGTAAAAAACCAGCCTCCTGAGGTAGTCCATATTGTTCACCGCAATCCTGCGGAATTGCTTCCTGAAAAGGCTCCCCGACCGTCCTTCCTGTTTGTTTATCGACAGTGCATAGGCTTGGAATAATCTTCTAAATTGATGACTTACCTTGAGGTGATAGTTTTCATCGTTTTTATTTTTGACTTTAATCAAAAAATGAAAATGATTTCCGATCAGGCAGTATGCATAGGTGTCGACATAAGAACTGAGAAAAAACTGATACCTTCTTAGGAAATACCTATAATTTTCTTTGGTAAAAAATAAATTTTCGCCATTGTTCCCCCGGTTGAAAACATGGAAATAACAATCAGGCAGCAGTGGTGTAAGGATTTTTTTTGTTGGCATAATTATAAGGCTTTATTAGTTAATACCAAAATTTCAGAAATGTGCCCTTAAAAAAAAGGGTTGCCAGCCCTATTAAGGTTGGCAACCCTTCTATCAGCCTTATTTACAGCATCATAATCCCCATAAACAACACACTCTATTTTTTTTTCAACCCAATACAGTTGACTCTCAGCAGAAAACTTTACTTTTGCAAAAAATTTTATTAACCCGGTTTACACCAAAAAAGAGGAATTCGATATGAAACGTAACGTGATCATTATCGGTGCTGCGGGAAGAGATTTCCATAATTTCAACACCTATTTCCGTGGCAATGAAGCCTACAATGTGGTAGCTTTCACTGCTGCGCAAATTCCCGATATCGATGGTAGAAAATACCCGGCCGAACTGGCTGGAAATGCCTACCCGGATGGTATCCCGATCTATGCAGAAGAAGACCTCCCAAAACTGATCAAAGACCTGAAAGTTGATGAGTGTGTTTTTTCATACTCAGATGTTACTTATCAGAAAGTAATGAACGTCAGTGCCATCGTCAACACGGCAGGCGCTAATTTTACATTACTCGGCCCCACCGACACCATGGTAAAATCAACAAAACCCGTTATTGCCGTTGGTGCAGTCAGAACCGGCTGCGGAAAGAGCCAGACTTCCAGAAGAATTATTGAGCTCTTAATGGAACAAGGGCTTAAAGTTGTCGCCATCAGACATCCAATGCCTTACGGGAACCTTGTAGAGCAAAAAGTTCAGCGCTTTGCCACCATTGAAGACCTTGCAAAACACAAATGCACAGTTGAAGAAATGGAAGAATACGAGCCGCACGTGGTCCGTGGCAATGTGATCTATGCCGGTGTTGATTATGAAGCCATCCTTCGCGCCGCCGAACAAGATCCTGACGGTTGTGATGTGATACTCTGGGATGGCGGCAACAACGACTTCCCATTCTATGTGCCCGACCTTAATATTACCGTGGTCGACCCCCACAGGGCCGGACATGAACTGACATATTACCCCGGTGAAGTCACACTGCGCCTGGCTGATGCGGTAATCATAAACAAAATGGACAGCGCCGGACCTGAAGGCATACAGATACTGCGCCAGAATATTGCCAAAGTTAACCCGGGCGCCATTGTCATAGATGGTGCTTCACCCATCAAAGTGGATAACCCCGAACTCATCAAAGGCAAAAAAGTCCTGGTTGTAGAAGACGGACCAACGCTTACACACGGCGAAATGAAACTGGGCGCCGGTGTTATTGCTGCACAAAAATACGGGGCCAGCGAAATGATCGACCCGCGGCCATACACAGTAGGCAAGCTCAGTGAAACATTCAGGATTTATCCCGGAATCGGCGCGCTGCTTCCCGCAATGGGTTATGGCGAAGAACAGCTCAAAGACCTTGAAAGCACTATTAATAAGGCTGAATGCGACTCCGTTGTAATCGGTACACCCATCGACCTGAACAGGATCATCAAAATCAATAAACCAAACACCCGCGTTTATTACGACCTTCAGGAAATCGGGTACCCCGACCTGAAGGGACTGGTCAACGACTTTATCAAAAAATTCAACCTCAAATAAACAGAAAGCGGCTCCGTTGAGCCGCTTTTTTTTTATAAGTTTTTAACATGAATGATAACTGCAGGTATTTTTAATACCTTTAAAACAAAAAAATCGATGGACCTGAAAAACAAAAGCCTGGTTTCGATCAGCGACTATTCGCTCGAAGAGCAGATCGGGATACTTGAACTGGCTGCAGAATTTGAAAAAAATCCCAGACAGAAAATCCTTGAAAAACATGTTGTTGCCACATTATTCTTTGAGCCCTCAACAAGAACCAGGTTAAGCTTCGAAAGTGCAGCAACACAACTCAGCGCCAAGGTAATCGGATTTAGTGAAGCAGGAACCTCAAGTGTTTCCAAAGGCGAAACCCTGAAAGATACCATCCTGACCGTCAGCAATTATTCTGATATCATCGTAATGCGGCATCCGCGCGAAGGAAGCGCCAGATACGCCGCCGAAGTAGCCCCCGTTCCGGTTATCAATGCCGGCGACGGCGCCCATCAACATCCGACCCAGACCCTGCTCGACCTGTATTCAATCCTAAAAACACAAGGTAAACTTGATAAACTGAACATTGCTTTCGTCGGAGACCTCAAATACGGCCGCACGGTCCACTCCCTCGTCGAAGCACTCTGCCAGTTCGATACAACATTTCATCTTGTATCGCCGATCGACCTGAAGCTCCCCAGCTATATGAAAATCCACATAAAAAACAAAAACCTCCAGTATCATCAGTATACTGAAATGAATGAAGTCATACCAAAAGTCGATATCCTGTATATGACCCGGATTCAGAAAGAACGCTTTGCCGATCCGATCGAATACGAACGTGTAAAGGATGCCTATATACTGCGGTCGCCCATGCTGGCAAATGCCATGGATCATATGAAAGTCCTGCATCCCCTGCCCAGGGTCAATGAAATTGATGAAGAAGTAGACAAAAGCAAGCATGCATATTATTTTCAGCAAGCCCAAAATGGCGTGTTTGTCAGAATGGCGCTGCTCAGTTCAATTCTCGGAGTTGTTTAAATAAATAATCCAATGGAAGAAAGAAAAGAATTAAAAGTCAATGCTATTGAAAACGGTACGGTTATCGACCATATCCCCACACAAAGCGTTTTTCAGGTGATCCATATGCTCAACCTGAATGAATGCGAAAACCAGATCCTTTTCGGAACCAACCTCGAAAGCCAAAAATACGGAAGGAAAGGCATCATAAAGGTCAGCAATCGTTTTTTCGATCCGTCAGATGTCAATAAAATTGCACTGATAGCCCCGACAGCCACACTCATCGAAATTAAAAACTTTAAAGTGGTAAACAAAAAGAATGTGATCCTGCCCGATACCGTAAAGCAGTTTGTGAAGTGTGTCAATCCGAACTGCATCACCAATCATGAAAAAGTAACCCAAAAATTCAACGTGATCGATAAAACGGAAATCAAACTGCAGTGTCTTTACTGCGAAAAGGTAACGGCCAAGGATAATTTCACTTTTATCTGATGAAAGTCTGGAAATTGCATGAATGAAAAATGCCCCACCCCATCGCAAACCATATTAAAAACCTGGTCAGCCAGGGCGAACACCAGCAACTTGATTTTAAGTTTGAGATTTCCGATTCGAAAAAGATTGCCCGCTCACTGGTGGCATTTGCCAATACCGATGGAGGGAAAATCCTGGTTGGCGTTAAAGATAATGGGGCCATTGCCGGGGTGAGATCGGAAGAGGAATTTTTTATGGTAGAAGGAGCTGCCTCCATGCACTGCAGACCCCAAATCAGTTTTCTAACAAAAGAATGGATCGTTGATGGCAAAACCATATTGGAAGTCGTTGTAAAAAAAAGCCCCGGCCGACCGCATTACGCCCCCGACAAAGACGGAAAATGGAAAGCATTTGTGCGTGTAAAGGATCAAAACCTGGCAGCGTCAAAAACCTTATTAAAACTCTGGCTGGCACAAAAGAAAAACCAGGCCGTAAGCATTCGCTACCGGGAACAGGAAGCGATCCTTTTGCATTACCTGGAAGAAAACCACCACATAACCCTTTCCGGATTCAGTCGCATGGCCGGTATTCCACGCTTCCTGGCAGAAAAGATCCTGATCAACTTTATTCTGCTGGATATCATTTATATGGATATGACCGGGCAGCAAACTTACTATCGCCTGGCCGAAGGGAAGGATGCCGGATCCTGAATCCCGCATAGCGGATATTCAAAACTTTACTCACTCCCGTTAAACTATTTTAACAAACATCTGTTCAATATTATCGCAGAAATCATTAATATTGTGACATGAAAAGGATCTTACTGGCCATGGTTTTGATTTTTGGGATGCATGATGCTTTTTCCCAGGACAATCCTTTTTATTATCACGGCCTTCAAAACGGGTTTCACCCAAGGCTTTCTGCAGGCGGGTTTCAAAGCCTCGCTCCCGGAGCCGAACACGCTCAAATCAAGAAGGTGGATCTTGGTATACAGTTGGGGACCTCATTCAGCACAGATTTCAATAAGGGCTTTGCCTTTACCACCATGGCCGCGCCGGAGCTTAGGTTTAAGATCAATGAGCGATTCAGGATCAGGGGAGGTATAAGTATTTCAAACACTGAATACGGAAACACTTTGGTTTATTCTCCTTATGGTATGACGCGGCATAGCGGCAATGTAACGCAGGGGATGATTTATGTGAGCGGAGATTATATGATCAGTCCCAAGGTGATGTTATCAGGAACGGCCTTCAAGGAATTTTCCATGAATCACAGCGATCCCGAAAATCCATATAATCCTGGCTTTGATGGTCAGGGACTGATGATGAACCTAAGGTTATTTCCATCGGACAACACTACCATCGAGATTGGGGCCGAATTCTACGAAGGCAATAACCCCTATAGAAGCAGTTTCTATAATCCATATGGAGGCTACAGGCCATTTGCTCCCGGCTTCTAGTTGAATTACATCTTACATTTTATAATTTACAGTTTAGATTTTGATATTTTAGTTAACTCAAAACTCACTGCGTCCGCCGTAGCTTTGCGAAGGCGGAGCCCTCAAAACTCACCCTATATATATTATTGTATAAAAACCCCGTCGACTTAATCCATAATGCAACGGACAGATATTCCCCATGCCCGGTAGGCGTTGGTTATGAAGGAATCGGTACTATTGAAGTGCAAGTAATGCACCCTGGTACCATCCACTGTGCTTGACCAATAGAAAGCGTGAGTGCCCAAATAGGTGAGCAAACCATCGTTATAGTTGCGGAGACCGGCAACGGGAAGTTTAAGCGATGAAGCAAAAGCCCCTGCCGCATTATTTGAGGTCCAGCTTGCTCTTTCGTTATCTAATTCTGTTTCTGTTGGCAGCCTGTATTCACTTGGGCAAGGATTGTTTGTGCCACCAGGGACTTGCCAGAGCGTGTTCTCCTGTGGAATGAGCCAATCATATGGACTACTGCCTTCGGTTATAAACAAACCATCCCATGTATTGCCGGCGTTGGGAACTGCTGTGGTGGCATTTATGCCTGTGGTACCGCTGGAGCGGCACTGGTACCCTTCGGCAAAGCGGCCCCACTGGTAAAGGTCGCCGTAGGCAAGGGGGTCATTGGAGGAGGTTGCCTGCTGCATTGCCCCTAAATTGCGGTCCATCCAGGTTTTACCGGTGGTGGAGTTGGTCACATCCACAATGGCTGTGGGGCCAGCGGCACAAAAGACCGTGCCTGCGGGAAATTGCAGATACTCATTGCTGCCGCTGAGATCATACCACCAGGTACCGTCCCAAAACTGTAGGCTGCCATCATCTGTATTATAGATCATCAGCCCTTCGGCAGGGCTGCCAATAGCATCGCGCTGAGTGGTGGTCATGCGAGGGGGCAGGAAACCTTTGTCGGTGCTTTTTACTTCGAGCATGGCTGAGCCGTCGGGGCTGCTGCCATCGCTGTTAACGGCTACCTGGGCGAGGGTAACGCTTAGCAGCAGCATCACTGCCGCGGATAATAAGATACTTTTCTTCATTATGATAGCATTAATGCATTAGTCATTGCACAATCTCACTATGTTTTTTAAAAAATATCTACAAGTCTGGCAAGCACTTGCTTAAAACCAAAGATACAGCATTTTACAAAAAAAGCAACAAAAATCCACCCTTTTAACTTCAAATCAGTTAATTGCCGGGGAAGTCTTATCTCAGGACAAGAAAACTGGCTGATTGAAAAGGCAGCGAGTTGCCAAGAGTGCAAGCCGGGTTGGTGCGACAGGGCGGTTGCTGACTGGAAATATTATCACGCATTATGAAAATATTGAGGTAAATTTGGCCGGAAGATATTTTCTGGAATTTCCCGGACCAAAACCACTAAATATATAATTGTATAAACCAAGGATATGATCATTACGATTTCACCGGCAAAATCGCTCGACTTTAAAAAACCGGGGCCGGAAGGAGCGGTCAGCACCCCTGAGTTCACGAAAGAAGCCGCTTACCTGGCAGGAGAGATCAGGAAACGATCGGTTACCGGGTTAAGGGAATTATTGAAGGTATCGGCAAAACTCGCCCGCGAAAACCATGAACGATTCCGGTTGTGGAACCCCGATGCCGGGCTGCCGGATGCAAAGCAGGCAATACTGGCATACAGCGGGGATGCCTTTCGCGGGCTGGATGCCGGGAGCCTTTCTGCAGCGGATTTGGAATGGGCACAGGGGCATCTCAGGATCCTGAGCGGGATGTATGGGATTCTCCGCCCGCTCGATTTAATATTGCCATATCGTCTTGAGTTTGCAACCAAATTGGGTTTTCATAAGTATAAGGATCTTTATGAGTACTGGGATCAGAAACTCGAAAGTTCATTGAAAAACCTGAAAGCAATTGAGGGAAGCGGCATTCTGGTCAATCTGGCATCTGCCGGATACTACAGGGCCATTGATCCGGAGAAAACCGGTTTTACAGTATACACGCCGGTTTTCAAGGAATACCGTAATGGAGGATACCGTTTTCTGAGTGTTTACGGCAAAAAGGCGCGGGGCATGATGGCAAGGTTCATTATAGAACGCCGGATGGAGGATCCTGAGGAGATGAAATTGTTTAATTCGGATGGTTATTATTATAATGACCCCCTGTCGGGAGATCGGGAGTGGGTTTTTACCCGTTAGGAAATCAATATAACAACCGGGTTTTCAATCTTTTAAAAATACTTTTATTTTTTTTTATTTATTTCTTGTTTTATTGGAATTAATGTTTGTATTTTTGCAGCCGCTTTCGGGCGAAGGTTCTTTAGAAGATTGTAAGGATGAGCAAAAAAAATTAAAGTTTTTATTTTGCGGTTAAGCAAAATTGTATTACTTTTGCAATCCCTTTTCGAATAAAGAAAAAGACTTGTTCTTTGAAAATATTGAAATCAGCCTAAGAAGTAGCAAATATCCCTCAATTTTAATTGAGAGTTTAATAGATCTTGAGAACATTAACAGACTTTTTACAATGAAGAGTTTGATCCTGGCTCAGGATGAACGCTAGCGGCAGGCCTAATACATGCAAGTCGAACGGGATTTGAGTAGCAATACTTAATGAGAGTGGCGCACGGGTGCGTAACGCGTATGCAACCTACCTTTAACAGGGGGATAGCTCCGAGAAATCGGGATTAATACCCCATAGTATTATTGATTGGCATCGATTAATAATTAAAGCTCCGGCGGTTAAAGATGGGCATGCGTGCCATTAGCTAGTTGGTGAGGTAAGGGCTCACCAAGGCGATGATGGCTAGGGGTTCTGAGAGGATTATCCCCCACACTGGTACTGAGACACGGACCAGACTCCTACGGGAGGCAGCAGTAAGGAATATTGGTCAATGGACGCAAGTCTGAACCAGCCATGCCGCGTGCAGGATGACAGCCCTATGGGTTGTAAACTGCTTTTATATGGGAAGAATCTCCCGCACGTGTGCGGGATTGACGGTACCGTATGAATAAGCATCGGCTAACTCCGTGCCAGCAGCCGCGGTAATACGGAGGATGCAAGCGTTATCCGGATTCATTGGGTTTAAAGGGTGCGTAGGCGGAATGGTAAGTTAGTGGTGAAATCCCCCGGCCTAACCGGGGACCTGCCATTAATACTGCTGTTCTTGAGTACAGTTGAAGTGGGCGGAATGTATCATGTAGCGGTGAAATGCTTAGATATGATACAGAACACCGATAGCGTAGGCAGCTCGCTAAGCTGTAACTGACGCTCAGGCACGAAAGCGTGGGGAGCAAACAGGATTAGATACCCTGGTAGTCCACGCTGTAAACGATGATCACTAGCTGTTGGCGATACACAGTCAGCGGCTGAGGGAAACCATTAAGTGATCCACCTGGGGAGTACGGTCGCAAGATTGAAACTCAAAGGAATTGACGGGGGCCCGCAC